>JAGVRI010000012.1 GCA_018606645.1 Chloroflexota bacterium | reverse complement strand
TGTCCCATGATGATCGGGAGTCGAGGATGGGCACGGGCCAGCTCCAGGGCCTGCGCCGGCAGGCTGTAGGCGACAACATTCCCATGTTCGGGCAGGCCCCAGGTGTGGAGCAGCAGGGGCTTTTGATAGACCCTTTCCAGCAACGTGAACACTTCCCGGTTCTCCGGGGCGCTGGCGGCGGCCCGCGAGTACTCGCCGTTGTACTTGACCCCGACGAACTTGTCGGTCTTCAGGTACCTGTCCATTTCCTGGAGGGATAGTTCGGGGTAGTGCATATTGATATAGACATAGCCGAACAGTTCTGGATGCGGGGCGATGGCCTCGGCCAGTTCGGCGTTGCCGGCCACGAAATCGTATTGGATCGCCTGGGCTGACATCAGGATTGCCTTTTCTACCTCGGCGCGCTCCATCTCCGCCTGGATATCAGGCACGCTCAGGGTGGGCATGGGGAATCCCCATTTGCCGTAGTAGCAATGGATATCAATGCACCGCATCGCCGATCACCTCGTCAGTCCCAGGATACGACGCAGGTTGCCGCCAAAGATCAGCGCCTTGTCTTCTTCAGGAACCTGAGCGCCTTCAATCTGGGCCGTAGCGGCCGAGATATAGGACAGCGGCGCGTTGGAGCCGAACACGATCCGGTCTACTCCCACCTCTGCCTTCAGCAGCTCTACCCAATTGGGCGAATTGATCAGGTGCGTCTCGATCAAGACATTGGGTACTTCTTGCATGACCACAATTGCCTCGGCTAATGACGAGTAGCGGAACGACTCAACGATCACCGGATTGCGAATGGTGGCCGCCATGTCGCCAATGGCAGTGAACCCCATGTCGGCCGGGATCATCAGGGCTACGTCCGAGTCGGCCAGTACCTCTCGCAGCAGTTTGCGAAACGGTGCCTGGGCGATATTCCACTCCTGATATTGGGGAAAGAAACGGAACAGGCGCACCCCCTGGTCGATCAACCGTCGAGCCTCGTCGATACAGCCCAGCCAGCGGCAGGGATTGACCGTGCCCACCGGGATCAGTTGGGGATGAGCCAGGGCGGCGGCCAGAGTCTCCTGGTTCCCCTCGACAAAGTCATAGAACACCGCCCGCGCTGAAAGGGTACAGGCCTGGCGGATACCCTTTTCTTGCATCAGGCGCAACAGAGTCTCCAGGCGAATATCCGCCTTGCGCTTGGGCCAGAAGCCAAAGATGGTGTTGACATCCAGTATCTCTCGAACCATGGCATCCTCCTAAATCAGAATGAGATCCGCGGAGCGGTGTGATGCGGATAGCGCTGTGACAAGGGAATGACCGTACACAACCTGACCATATCATGCCTTTTGCTGTCTTGCAATTCATATGGCCCCTGAAATAACACAAGTATATGCCAAAAGACCAGTCCGGTCAAATGCGGTTTCAGGCGTTGACAAGCAGGCAAGAACGTGGTATACTCGCTACACATACTATGAGTTCTATAAAAACATCGGGAGGTGATGCTGGTGCAATTCGATTTCCGGATCCTCCACCCTGGGGAGGTCGAGCAGATTCACGAGGCCTCGCTCCGCGTGGTCAGCGAGGTGGGCATGGTCCTTCGGGACGAGGACCTGCTCCGTTACTTGCAGCGTCAGGCAATCTCGGTAGACGAGACGCGTTCCTTAGTCCGCTTTCCTCGGCAGGTGGTGGAACAGGCGTTAGCTGCCGCACCACGGGAGGTCTCTCTTTGGTCGCACCATGGGGAGGAACTGCCTCTAAAGAAGGGCTATCTGCATCCCGGCACCTACTCCCACGCTCTCAACGTGCTGGATTATGGGGCATCCGTTCCTCGCAGTTCGACCCAGGCCGATCTGGTGCGCTTTGTGCGGCTCGGCGATGCCCTGCCTGAGGTCCACATTGTAGGCCCTGTCTGCTGGGCGCATGATCTGCCGGAAGCCATTCAGGCCCTGCACGCCGCGGCTGCTACCGTGGCCAACTCCGCCAAACACACCCAAGCCGCTCCTCAGAGCCTAGCCGAAGCCCAGATTTGGACCGATCTGGCTGCTATCGCGGACCAGAACCTGGAATCATGTCCGGGTTCCACCCTTCCTTGTGTGGTCTCCTCGACCAGCCCTCTTCAACTCGACGCCAACACCGCTCAAGTGCTGCGCTATGGGGCGGAGCGGGGCATCCCGCTGATCCTGAGCCCGTGCCCCATCGCCGGAGCCACCTCGCCCTTTACCATCGCCGGCACCCTGGTGCAATCCAACGCCGAAAACCTATGGTTGCTGACTGTGGCGCAGCTCGTCCGCGAAGGCACGCCTGTCATCCTGGGGGGAGCAGCCGGGGCGATGGACATGCGCAGTGGCAACCTGTCCTATGGCTGCCCGGAGCGCCATCTGATGCTGGGAGCCAACATTGAGTTGGCCCAGTTCTACGGGTTGCCCCATAACTGCCCGGCAGGTAGCGTCGATTCCGGCCTGCCCGATGTCCAAAGTGGGGCCGAGAAGATGCTCACCTGGGTCATGCGCTTGCTCGGAGGGATTACCTTGGGGATCGGGTTCGGCAGCCTGTTGACCGGTTCGACCGTGTCGCTGGAGCAGATGGTGATTGATGCCGATCTGTTGAACTGCGCCCGGCGGGTGCTGCACGGCTTCCAGGTGAACGAGAAGACCATGGCCGAAGAGATCATTGCCCGCGTTGGGCCAGGGGGCGACTTTTTACTGGACCCCCACACCCTGCGTTGCATGCGCAGTGACGAGTACTACCTTTCGCCTTTGGCCAACCGACAAGGCTCGTCAGGACCAACCATGCTGGAGCGGGCCCACCGGCGAGTGGAGGAACTCCTGACCAGCCACACGCCCTCGGTGAGCGAGGCGGTGGTCGCCGAGATCGAAGCATATGTGCGGGAGCGAGAGAATGCTGAACGGAAAACTGCTCATTGATGCCCATTGTCATGTGGGCGAGGGGGTTCATTACCGATTGATGCCGGATGAACTCCTCCGGCAGATGGATGATCTGGGGATCGATCGCACGTTGCTCGTCCCTGCCGACCGGTATATCGCCGTGGACAATGCCGAGGGCAACGATTTCCTGTTGCGGACGGTGAAGCGCTGGCCGGATCGCTTCGGGGGTTTTGCCACCGTCAATCCCTGGTACGGAGAGAGAGCGGTGGCCGAGTTACGCCGCGCCGTTGGGCTGGGACTCGTCGGCGTCAAACTGCATCCCGTCATTCAAGGTTTTCTCCTCTGCGACCCCCTGGTTCATCCGGTCATCGAGGCAGCTATTGAGCTCGATGTGCCGGTCTATCTGCACACCGGGACGCCGGTTAACGCCCTGCCCTTACAACTGGCCGAGTTGGCTCAACGGTACCCGGAGGGACGCTTTATTATGGGGCACATGGGAAATCCGGATTTTTGGCTGGATGTGCCAACTGCGTTGTCTCAGGCTCCCAATCTCTGGGCCGAAATCTCACCCTGTCTGCCGGGGATGGTCAACCGTATCGTCGAAGCCGGGTTTGCCCACCGGCTGATCTTTGGCAGCGATGCCCCGCTGACCGATCTGGCCCTGGAGGTGATGAAGGTTCAATACTGGCAGGTGAGCGAAGAGCAGCGCGCGGCGATCATGGCTGGAAACCTGCTGAGGATCCTCGCTAAGGGAGGGTAAGATGATCGTGGATTGCCATACCCATGCCCCCGGGGGACGCTCCTTCGGTTTGTCCTCGGTCCCAGTGTCTGATCTGCTGGCGGCGATGGACTCTGCCGGGATCGACAAGGCGATGGTCTACACGTCGGATGGGTTCTTTTTCGACTTTGTCGCCTGTAACAACGAACTTTATGCCTTTGTACAGCAGTGCCCCGAACGGCTGATCGCCGGCCCAACCGTGGATCCGCGCTATCCTGAAGCTGCTATCGCCGAGATGCGCCGCTGCCGGCTTGAGTTGGGGATGAAGGGTCCTCTGAAGCTACATCCCTGGCTGCAGGGCTTCTCGCCCATCGAGCCGCTCATGGACCCGATCGCCGAGGCGGCCCTTGAACTGGGGATGCCGATCATGATGCACGATGGCACACCCCCCTACTCCACACCGTTGCAGGTAGCGACCCTCGCCGCCCGTTTTCCCAGCCTGACGGTGATCTTGGGCCACAGCGGACTGAGGGATTTGTGGCAGGAAGCCCTGGCTGCGGCCAAGCGCTACCCGAACATCATCCTGTGCCTGTGTGGGACGTTGCCTCTGGGCATCGAGCGGATCGTGGCGGAGGTCGAGCCGCACCGGTTGTTGTTCGGCACCGATGCCGGGTTTGGCGCCGCGCCGGGCAACCAGGAGTACCGTCTTGGCCAGATCCAGCGCCTGGCGGTGTCCGAAGAGGTCAAGGCCTTGATCTTGGGCGGCAATGCTCAGCGGATATTCGGTCTGAGCTAGCGAGTTATGGCTTCCGTCGAGGGAAGGGAAACCATCCCAGCCTCGACATCGCCAGCAACAGGAGGTAGGTCACCGCAGCCTCATCCAGATTCCCGATCACCGGGATATAGTCTGGCAGGAACTCAAGGCCAAGAATCGGATTCAGCAGGTAGATCAGGCAGACGATCAGCAACAGAATGCTGCCGATCGGTTTCCGGGCTGCCTTGTCGATGACCTGGGCGGTCTCTCCCAGGAAACCCCCGCGCACCAACCTTGCTCCACAGGCGGAGCAGGTCTCGGCCAGCTCCGGATTCGGTGCACCACATCGTGCGCAATACACGGTCATGACCAGCCTACCTTTCAGGATATCACCCATCACGTGACGGTTTCACGATTACGATCATATCAGAGAATAAAAGCAGTGTCAAGAGGAAAGCAACCCGCCCGAACGAATGGGGCCGATCCCAAGCGTCGAGGGGATTACTCCTTCAGGGCGCGAAAGACGAGGATCTGCCCGTCATCGGTCTCCAGCCAGAGCCGATCGCCGTAGATGTGGCAGCTCGCCACCCGGGCCAGGAGGTCGAGGAAGCGTTTCTCCTGGTCCATGACGCCTGTTGGTTCGAAGCAGGCCATCTCGGTGGCAGCCACAGGACCAAAGGTGAGCGCGTCGCCCTGGCGGGTATAGGAACCGTGATAGCGGTTGCAGCCGGCCGAGCCGCGCACCTCGCCGTTGGCGAATTGGGCAGTGATCTCGCTCCCGGCCAACGGTTCAGTGGGCAACGGGATCGCTTCGTCCTCGGGGTTGGCCTGGACAAAGGCCAACAGAGCCCAGGTCGGGCCTTCCAGGTCGAGCCAGGTTTCTGCAGGCAGCGGTTCAAAGGTCAGCGTCTCGCCCCGCAGGGTGAACAACTCGAGTCGGTCCGGGGTCAGATGATAGCGGGTTGTCCAACCGAGCATGGTGGTATAGGTTCCTTCTTGTTCCTGGCGGGCCTCGTCGGGGCAGAGCGGCCCCAACATGGCCGTGTAGTTAAAGGTCAGGTCGCCGCCCTGCGCCCGGTAGGTGGCCAAATAGTCCCGGCAACCGGCATCGCCGCTCATCAACCGTTCGTCGTGAATGGCCAGGGTCAGGACCGAGCCGGCGACGGGCGACCGCCCATCCAGCGCCACCAGCCGCCAGACGGTGCCGACCAGGGCAGCGGGATCGCCGGTATAGGTTGGCCGGCGGGCAAAGATCAGGATCGTCTCCCCGGCTGCATTCTGAACCTCCAGATGGTCGTCGGCCAGGCGATAGGCAGCGGCGTCGCGCAGGGCCTGGAGGTAAGTCCCTTCCTGGTCCATTACCCCTGCCGGGTCCTCACAGTGCATGAGGGTCATCGCGATCTCGTCGAAAGTCAGTTGGCCCTCGGCCGTCGCTGTGTATTTGCCGCCGTAGCGGTTGCAGCCGGAGAAGCCCACCATCTGCTCGTCTTCGAAGGTGAGCAAGATGTGGGTGCCGGCCAACGGTGGCTGGCTGTACAGGGAGATCAATGCCCATTCGGTGTGGGCCAGCGAGGGAGGTGGTTGGGGTGTGGCGGTGGGCTGGGGCGTGGGGGTGGAATGGGGAGCCCACGGGACCGCCGACTGACAGGCAACCAGTAGCAGGCCGATCGATGTCAGTATTGCGATCTGTTTCATGGTCAATCCCCCAATAGGTTATCCGGGCTGGAAGGAAGCAATCATCGCCTGATACTCTTCTTCGGTCACGGGTGGGATGGCGGTGGAAAACTCATAACGCCGTTGCCCATCGAACAGGACGGTGGTCCGCAGGAGCGTCTCCGACCCTTCCAGGCGCGAGCGGATGGCATACTGGTAGATGGTCAGATCGCCCTCCGAGCGCACCGAAAGGGGCTCGGTCAGGGTGTTGTCGGCCTCGGTGGCAGCCAGCTTGCGGGCGATCTCAGCCTCCAGCCACCGAGTCAGCTCAACCGCAGTAGTGGGCTGTGAGGCAAAGGTTACTGTCTTGCCCGTGGCCGGGTCCTGGACAAATCCCAGTTCCTCGTCCAGCCGGCTCCAGTGGGCCGGGAAGCGGAACGACCAACCTTCGGGCGCGGTGTAGCGGTAGGTGCCGCTCTCCTCTCCGTCGTACACACCAGCCTCGACCCAATACCAGGTGCCGTTCCATAGGGCGTGGAACAGAACCACATCCTCCAGGAATTCGACGTTGTGGATGGCCGCTTCGCAACACTGGTTGTGAAAGACCCGTTCATAGACGTTGGGCAGCGTCCGTCCGGCGTAGGATAAGCGCACCCGCCCCCCCTGCTCAAAGAAGTAGAACGGATGGCCCCGGATCAGCGCAAAGCCAAAGACGGCGTCGTAGCCCAGGGCCTGACCGAGGTCCTGCCCATCCAGGATGAGGCGGTCATCCAGCTCCAGCGCCCAGTGGCCATCCCAGGTGGTCAAGTTCTGCACCGGCAGATAGGCCCCATAGGCGACCGCCGTGTCCTGGTAGACGATCTGGCCGTCCAGCTCGACCTGGATGGTGAGGGTGGGGAATCCGGTGACGATGACGCGAGCCAGAGCATCGCCGACGAACTCTGGCGGCAAGAAGCCGTTCGATTCCGCTTCCCACGGCTCGACGTGGTCGGCATGGATCAGCAGGTAGGGGGGCATGGCATTGGGCGCATTCTCGGCAGCCAGGATAAACTCGGTGCCCGAGGCGTTGACCGACACCGGCCAGAAATGCGACAACCCGGTGATGAGCGGTTGCGGTTCGCCCTCGTGCACCAGGTCATAGACGGTTCGGTTCCAGCTCGGGTCGTCTCTGGCTTCCAGTCGATAGCCAAAGGCAGCCAGAGCGCTGTTGGCGCGGGCCAGTTTCTGCCCGGCGGCGCGGGCGCGCAGGCCTTCAATCCGCTCCAGAAGCGACGGGCCGAGGCGGTCGGTGTACTCAAAATGGCCTGGACCATCGATCTCGGCAGAGATGATGGGATGTTCGTCCACCCGGAGAAGGGGCAGACGGGCAAAGGATTCGATGATCTGGTCTACCTGGGCCTGGACCGCCGGCTCGATATCAGCCGCAGCGTAATCGGCCCGGCGATCGTCCAGACTGAGGGTAAAGACCAGACCGCCCACGTCGATCTCCTCCGCCCGGTGATAGAGGACGGCCTTGGTCCGGCCCTCGTAGATGAGCACGTCCCGCGACAGTTCCTGTCCCAGGAAGACAACACTCCCCTCGGTATGCAACTCGCCCGCGCCAACACCGGTGCGCTGAATGGCCACCGCCTCTCCGGGCCAGCGAACGCCCACGCTCAGGACCAAATCCGGGCGCTGCCGGTGGCGCAGCCAGATCCAGTTGGGCAGTTCTGACCAATCCTGGACCGTCCACTCGGGCGGATAGCGGAAGGAGAAGCCGTAGGTAGGGTGGGTATAGGTATGCCAGAGCTGCGGTCTGGTGCAAACGAGCGGCGCCTGAACATCCACCAGAAAGCCATATTGGACGCTGCCCCAGGCCGACCATCGCGCATACAGACTCAGGACATACTGCCCCGGCTCGAGGGTGAGTTCCATGGAGGATTGGCGTTCGCGCGGCAGGGAATACCTCTTTCCGGACCGGAACGACCAAGTCCGTTGACCGGCCGGCCGTGGGCTGAGTTCGTCCTCAGCGGTCACGGAGATGACTTCCAGTTGGAGTTCATCGGGCTTCTCTTCCGGAGCTAACCAGAAGATAGCGGTAAAGGGTGAGGTGGTGGTGATCGGCTCCTCGGCAGTGGGGATGCCGACCATGTCGGCGCAGACACCCATCGCCGTCTCTTCCCCCGTCGGTTGGGCCCAACAGTAGGTGCCGATCCCGGAAATCTGCTGTCGGCTGGCGATCTCCAGCAGGGCCGGGGGCGGCGCGACGACTGGGGATTCCCCGCCACGGGTCGGGGTCGGTTGGCCGGTCGAGGAAGTCGCTGGCGGAGTTCCGCTCGTCACCGCTCCGGTCTGGATCTCCACCTGGAGATTGTCTACATAATAAGTCACCTCGGTCTCCCAGACGACGCTGATCCCTACTGCCACCCAGACCTGGCCGTTTGGATCGCTGCGGGTGGGGATGTCATAGGTGTAGCGTCGCCAACCGCTCGCCAGGTTTGCCGGTTGCGACAGGTCGAAATCCCCCTCCGTCTGGGGAGGGCGCGGTCCGGCATAGGCGGCGACCATCGCCAGGGTATTAAAGCTCTCACTTTCACTCCATAGATCGAACGCAAGGTTCACCAGAAGGTCCTGGTCAGGTGGAACGTCAAAGGAACGGACTAGCCAGATGGTTCCATCGTCGGCCACGCCATCGAGGACGAACCGGACCGAGTTTTGACCCTCGGACGCCTGTTCGCGGCTTGGCGTGATGGACCAAGCAACCGGCTGGCCAGGGCGATTCGGGTCCTCGGGCACATCGGAACCGGTCTGCCAGTTGCCCAGGCCTGCTTCAAAGCCTTCCCGAAGACGGACGGGGCCGATCGTGGGTGGCGTCGCCGTGGGCGAGGGAAGATCGCTGGGACGACCGCCCAGATCACACGCCAGGAGCAGCACGCTCCCGGTCACCATCACAGCAACAAGATGCATGCCCAGTTTCTTCATGACTCACCATTTTCTGAATCAGAAATGGGCCTCGTCAGCGTGCGTTGTCGTACCCCAGCGGATTGGACTTGCCAACTTAGAGACGCGGCCCGAACGCCTTTTGTTCCCATGTCCGGCGCAGAGGGAAGCGTCCGTAGATCCCTCCCACACCTACCGCAGGCTCCGAACTAGCGGGAGATGTTGCTGCAGCCGGATCGGTGGAAAGGTTCTATACTGTCGACCCTGTTGACCCGTGCAAAACAGCCCGATAGACCTGGTAGGTTTCAGCCGCGATCTGGGCCTGAGTGTACCGGGCCAGAACCCGCTCTCGCCCCCGCCGGGCGAGGGTGGTGCGCAACTCTGGATCGGACATCAATCGGGCCAGATGGGTGCGTAAGAGATCGGCCCGCTCTTCGGGAAAGACCAGCCCGGCATCGCCGATCACGTTCGGAATCTCCCCCGAATCCGACCCAATGACCGGTACGCCGCAGGCCATCGCCTCGATGAGCACCCGACCAAACTGCTCCTTCCAGTTGGGCCGCGTCCGAGAGGGGAGCACCAACACATCGAGTTGACGATAGTAATCCGGTATCCGCACCGATGGAATTTGAGCGTCGAACGAGATCCGATCGGCAATTCCCAATTGGTGGGTGAGAGCCTGCAATGTTACCCGCGCCGGTCCACTCCCCAAGATCGAGGCCCGCCATTCCCCTTCCAGGCCCGAAAGCGCTTCGAGCAACAAATCAACCCCTTTCTCCTCGACCAGACGCCCGACATAGCCCACCACAAACTCACGGCGCGGTGGCCTGGGTATCGGACAAAAAATTTCAGGATCGACGCCGAACTGGGGGATCACGGCCAATGGGCCTCGATATCCCTTTTTGCGCCAGACCTCAGTCGATTCTTGATTCCCCATGATCCCATAGTCCACCTGATGGAGGACGTACTGCTCCAGTTGGCGGAAGGGGAACGGATAGCGCCGAAAGATATTCTGCCATGAGAAAAAGAGACTCTTGGCCCCTGATCGTCGTGCCAGCCACACGGCGTGGGCGGTGGCCAGGTTGTAGGGCTCTTCATCGATATGGACCAGATCGGGCCGTATTCTGCGCATCTGCCGTGCCAGTCTGGGGTAGAAGTGGAGATGGAAATGGCCGTTAAAAACGATCGGCTCGACCACCAGATCGTAGCCGGAAGTATATTGGCGCTCCAGGTGCAGTGTGCCCCGTTCATCCCGCCACGAGGGAGGCACGACCACGGTCAATTCCATATCGGGCAGACGGGCCAGTTCCTCCAGTTTTTTCTGGTAGATGCCGACCACGCAGGCTTTGGAGACCATCAAGATGCGCACCGCGCCACCTTCCGGTACACAGCCAGGGTCTCTTGTGCCGCCCTGGCCCAATTGAATTTTGCAGCTTGCTGAGGGCCGCGATGGCGAAGTTCGGTTGCCAACGATTCATCCACCAGGCAGGACAGGATCGCCCCGGCCAGGCCACACTCGTCATCTGGATCTATGGCAAAGCCGGCATCCCCGACAATCTCTGGCAGCGAACTGGCATTGGAAGTCACCAGCGGCGTTCCGCACGCCAGGGCCTCCAAAACCGGCAACCCAAACCCCTCGTAGCGGGATGGGAAGACGGCGCAGGCCGCACCGCGGTAGAGAGCCGGCTTGTGAGCTTCTTCCACCCAGCCGATAAAGCGCACCCGGTCGATCAGGTCCAGTTCCTGGACCAGAGGCTGAGGGTTCACCAGAGGCAGCCTGTTCCGTGTCGGCAGCTTTCCACCCACGACCAGCATCACCTGGCTGTCGGCCTGAGCCACAATGGCAAAGGCCCGCAGCAGCCCGGCCACATTCTTGCGCACATCGTGACCCGCCAGATACAGGACATATCGCTCTGGCAGGTCGTAGAGTTGGCGGATCGCATCATCTTCCGGATGGGGTTCCGGGCCAAAGGCCTCTCCAGCCGCCAGGTAGATACAATGGATCGGCGGCAGCGGCGGCTTTAGATGAGTCTCGATGTCCCGCTGGGAAGCCAGGGAGTCGGTCACGATCGCAACCGCTCGCCGCGCCGAGTGCTTCACCAGCCAGGTGTAGAGGCGGACCCCCATATTTCCCCGATACGCCGGCAGGAGCACCGGGATCAGGTCGTGAATGGTCACTACCGTGGGTACCGCAGACCACAGCGGCGACCCCCAGTAAGGCACATGGGCCACATCGGCGCCCCACCTTCGGCAGGCGCGGGGGAAAAGTACCTGCTCGAACGACACCTTGCCCAATTGCCTGACCCCCGGTCGTGTCGTCCGAACCGGGAACGACCAGACCTCTGCCCGAAGCCCCGGTATCTCCAAGTGAGGCTTCTGGTAGGGGACAACGAGCAGCAAGTCGTCGTCGGCCGTTACCTCGGGCATGGCCCGCAGCAGGCCATGGAGGTACTGTCCACTGCCGGTATCGGGTTGATCGAGAAACCAGGCATTGATTGCAATTCGCAAGAGGTGCACCTCCCAGCGAGCCATCGATCACGGTGTGTTCCTGGGACCTGAACCGTCCTCATCCTCATAGCCGTACGGATGAGCGCGGTGCCAGTCCCAGGCACTCTGGATGATGTCCCGCAGAGCGGGGTAGCGCGGACGCCAACCCAGTTCCCGCCAGATCTTGTCCGAACTGGCCACCAGGACCGGCGGATCGCCGGGCCGTCGGGCTCCGTCACGGGCGGGGATGGGATGCCCGGTCACTTGCCGGGCTGTCTCGATCACCTCGCGCACGGTATAGCCCAGCCCATTGCCCAGGTTGTAGGTGCGGCTGCCCTCGTTCAGAGCGCGCAACGCCAGGATGTGAGCCTGGGCCAGGTCGAGAACGTGGATATAATCGCGCACGCAGGTGCCGTCACGGGTGGGATAATCGGTGCCGTACACGGTGATATGATCCCGTTGGCCCAATGCCACCCGGAGCACCAGAGGGATCAGGTGGGTTTCCGGGTCATGATCCTCGCCCCGCTCTGAGGTCGCTCCGGCGGCGTTAAAGTACCGCAACGAGGCGTACCGAAGGCCGTAGATGCGATCCAGCCAATCCAAAATCCGCTCCAGGATGAATTTGGATTCGCCATACGGGCTGCCAGGCACAATGGACTCTGTCTCCGCAATCGGGATCTGGACCGGCTGGCTAAAGAGGTTGGCCGTGGAGGAGAGGATAAAGCGATGCACCCCATGCTCCACCATGGTCCGCAACAGATTCAGCCCGTTCACTACATTATCACCGATATACTTGAACGGTTGTTCCATCGATTCGCCGACCAGCGTGTTGGACGCAAAATGCATCACCGCATCAAACCGCTGCCGGGAAAAGAGGGTGCGCAAGGTTTCCCGATCCGACAGATCGCCCAGGTAAAACGCCGCCTCTGGATGCACGGCGGCACGGTGTCCCTGGGAGAGATTGTCCAGGACGGTGACTCGCTCCCCCTGGCGGATCAGTTCCTCGACGACCACGCTGCCAATGTACCCGGCCCCGCCCGTCACCAGAATGTGCATCGAACTGCTCCTCTCATGCCAGACCTAATTTTCGCAGGATGCGAAAATAGGCCAACAGCAACTCTACATCCCGGACGCCGGTCTCCAGTTCGACAAGCTCTACGATTTCGAGCACCGAACGAGAGCCATTGGCCCAATAGAGAGCCAGGGACGTGAGCGTATCATGGGTCCGCCCCTTGCGCGCCTTGAGCAGGCTGTGCCATGCCTCTCGCTCCTGGCGTTCGAGGCGGTGCCAATGATCTCGCAAGGAGATCGGTCCCCGCACCCGTCGGTTCGGAACCAAAGCCGCTGCCTGCTGCTCCTCTTCCGATAACGTTTTGGGACGGGGAGAAGGCAAGGCCTCCAGTTTCGAGCCGACCGCGTGGAGGTCTAATGCGTTTTTGACCCAGGCCAGTTCCTGTTCGGCCACGCGCTGGGCTTCTTTATGCAGTTCGGTCACCAGGCATTCGACCGGTGCCAGCCGCTCCAAGGTCCGCAGCGCTGCCCGATGACGATCCAGCAAGTACGACAATCGGCGATCGAGGCGGGAGATCGATTCAGCCATCTCCTCGGCGGCGCTGAGCGACAGGAGTTCGTTGACCGCTGCCTGTGCCACCTGCACGAGCCGGGTCTTGAAACGGGCCATCATCTCGTATCCCAGCCAGGTTGCCTCCTCCAGTCCGGCAGTGGCCAGCCAGTAGGCGTAGGCGGCTGCCAGCGATCCGGATCGGGCCAGGCTCTGCGGATCGGTTCGGTCCGGAGTGTCGGCTGAGGTGTGGTAAAAGCGGTCAGGCCACTGAATGAGCATCGGCGTGGGGATGCCTACGCTGGGGTCCGAGAGCACATAATGGTCGCTCCCGCCAGAAAACGCCACCTCTGCTTGACGATAGAGGAGATATTCAGCCGACCCGGTGTGACTGGACGAGACGCCAGTCATTCCTTTCAGTCCTGGCAGCTCATCTCGGAGGCGTGCCAGTAAATCCGGGGCAAAGGAAGCGGCTGCTTCCGGGGGACGCTCGATCAACCAGGCGCTCCCCGTCTGTTCCTGATCTTCACCGACCATGTCGAGGTTGATCCCGGCGATCATCCGGTCCAGATCTGCCTCGCGGCCGGCCAAATAGGCAAACGTACCGGTCATCTCCGGGACCCAGAGGAAGCGGATGGTGCGCCTGGGTTGCGATAGTCGTCCAGCGGCAATGAGCGAATGCAGAGTCCGTGCTGCCTCCAGGATGGCGGCTGCGCCGGAAGCATTATCGTTGGCGGAGGGCAAGGGATGGCAGAGGTGAGCCACCACTAGCACCTCCCGGTCCGTTTGGCCGGGGATCATGGCCGAGACCACCTCCAGCGCACCGTCGTACAATCGGCTCACCACTCTGGCGCGGACCCGAACCGGCTCCGTCGCCTTTTTGAGCAGGCGTCGCAGCGCCTGACCTTGGCGGGGCGTCAGCACAAAGCCAAAGCATTTCGTGTCACCCGGCTGCCACCAGAAGGAGGTGTATTGCCGAACATCGGCCAGGTCCCCTTCGGGACGCACAGGATCTAAGGGCCGCATCCCATCGAACAGGATGCCCACCGCGCCGCGCTGTTGCACGGCCAGTTCAACCACGCGCCGCAGGTCGCCACGGCTGAGGACCACCTTGCCCGCGACCTCCAGCCCGGCATACTCCTCTTCCTCTTCCCCATCTTCCAGCAGGACTACCTCTGCCTCTCCGTCAAACGGCGCGCTGCGTTGGATGATGGCCAGGGGAGAGGCGCGGAAATCCGCCAGTTCCCTTTGCTCTTCGGAAGGCGCAATCAAGTGCAGACTCGCTTCGGTGCAATCCCATTCCTGAAAACTGCGGCAGGCCCAAAACTGGGTCTGTTCGTTGGCCGGATAGGAGAGTATCTCGGCCGCAATTCCGTAGCTGCTCAGCCGTTGCCAGACCCATTGGGCGGCCTGCCGATACCCGGGGCTGGCCTGCAGGCGGTGAAAACGGCTCAGATCGGCGACCGTTTGCCAGGCAGCTTCTCCCGAGAACTCTTGCCAGATCGGTTCTACTGTGTGTCGCAGTGGTTTCATGGTTCCTCCCTCAGGCATCTGTCAAGGGTTGATACTTCCTCGAGCAGTCGGGGAATCCCCCCAAAAGTCAACTGCCTGCATTATACTTGAAAAGCGCGCGTTGGACAATTACGCCCACGCAACCGCCGGCGTCAACGATGGAGCAGCCATGGCCGGTGGGGCGCCACGAGGGATGAAATAGGGCGGTGGATGAAGCCGCGCCCGTGAGGCCAGCGGCCCAGGCGCCCGCCAGTGGGGACGCGCGACGCAGCCCTCCCATAGGTTCCGAACCTGCGGGAGCCTATATCGCGGTCGATTTTCGAAGGGAGGCGGGAGTGGAGCCTTCAGGCGGTTGACCGACTGAAGCCTCGACTCCCGCGCGAGGGGAGCCGTCTATTTTCGAAGCAGCACCGGTTCGGACAGTCAGGGGAGGCTATTCATCCCATAGCGATAATTGGTGGGGAGGGCGTCTGCCATCCAGGAGGATAAAGGGGGCCGCTCGTTCGGTCACCGCTCCGGCCTTTCTCAGGTCGGCGAGTTCCCGCAAGGCGCCTTGCCGCCGCCAGCGCAGGATGTGGGCCACCGCTTTGGGGCCCAGCCCTGGCACACGGAGCAACTCTTCGCGCGAAGCCCGGTTGACTTCCACTGGAAAGAGTTCTGGATGGGTGCGGGCATACATCATCTTCGGGTCGGCCCGGCGAGGCAGATTGCCGTGGGCGTCGAACACCAGATCGTCGAAGGTGAACCCGTAAAAGCGCAGCAGCCAGTCAGCCTGATAGAGGCGGTGCTCCCGCCAGGCGGGAGTGGGGGGCAACCCCTCTAGCGGCGTGCCGGGAATGGGCTGGAAGGCACTGAAATAGGCGCGCTTCAGCCTCAACTCCTGGTAAAGCCGCACGGTGGTGGATAGGATCTCCTGATCCGATTCACCCGCTGCCCCGACCACGAACTGCGTCGTTTGTCCGGAGGGAGCCCATCGCCCTTCACCAGCCTCGATCAGGCGCTTGACGACTTCTATCGGCTGAATCAACTCGCGAAAGTCCTTGTGCGGGGCGATGGCCATCAGATGCTCTGCATCCGGCGCTTCTAGATTGACCGAGACGCGATGGGCCAACTGCACGGCTCGCTCAATGTGTGCCTCCGAAGCGCCGGGCAATATCTTCAGATGAATGTAGCCTCGAAAGGCGTATCGGAGACGGACCAGTTCCACACAGGCGATCATGCGGTCCATCGCCCGTTCGGCCCCGCCGCCGATTCCAGAACTGAGGAACAATCCATCCACCAGCCCGGCGCGATGCATCCGGTCAAAGGCGGAAGCCAACTCCTCCGGTTGAAAAGAGACACGCGGGATGTCCCGGCTGGCCCGGGTGGCGCAATAGTAGCAATTCTTCTCGCAGGCATTAGTCATCAGTACTTTGAGAACGCGCACCAGCCTGCCGTCGGGCAAGGGAGTGGGATAGATCCATCGGCCCAGATCGTCGCGGGTGCGGGTTGCCGCCCCGCAGGCGTTGCACAAATCGAACTGGGCTGATTCGCCCAACGCCTCTATCTTTTGCTCCACATCCATGTTCTCCCCCTTGATTTAATTATAGCACAAATGTTCATAGAGTCAAGCCTGACCGAAACGGGGGTACGGCTTGCCAAGTAGGTTGGCCAGCCCACTGCGGCTTAAGCTTTAGCTGAGTTCTGCGTGATTCTGTTCCAGCTCAAGCCTCCACTCCCACTGGGTGCTGGACCTTGCACTACCCCTACCATGACGGCTCGCGAAATTGACAGACCAGGAAGGGAAGAATATAATGGGTTTCTACCCTCGGCTTCCACGAGACGTCGTGGGGTGGGGAACCGAGTGGGAGAGAAACCCGTTGTGTGGGCTGGGAAAGATCAGTAGTTGTAGGTGATGGACGAATTCGAATCGGAAGACGGGCCTGCATCGCGTAGTAGGAAGCGCGGTTCCCGTCTTCAACCTGCCAACCGAATACTTTAGCCCCCGGAAGGCAGGACCTCTCTGAGACCCGGGCCTCCGGGGGTTTGGACTCCCGGAGGTGTTCCATGGAACCATTCGCCCTGGATGCTGTCCTGGCGCGTGTCCGTGCTGCTCTGGAGCGCGATGACCTGACCAGCGCGGTGGAGATCATCGAGTCGCTCCGTCCAGCAGATCAGGCGGACGTTTTTGCCGAGCTGGATGACGAAGATCAGGTCTCCTTGCTGCCTGAACTGAATCCGGCTGATTCGGCTGATATCCTCGAAGAGCTGGATGACGAGGAAGCAGCTGAACTGGTGTCCAGCCTTCCCACAGAGGCGGTGATCCGCATCGTGGACGAGATGGAACCGGACGAGGCGGCAGACCTTCTCGGCGATATTGATCCGGACCAGGCCCAGGCAGTGCTGGCTGGCATGGAGGATGCCGATGAAGTCCGCCCCCTGTTGCTCCACCCCGATGACAGCGCCGGCGGCCTGATGACCTCCGAGTTCCTGGCTCTCCGCCCACGGATGACCGCCGCCGAAGCGATCCAGGCCATCCGCGATTGGAAACCGGAAGCCGAGTCGGTGTATTATCTGTTCGTCGTGGATGCGCACCGACGTTTGTGCGGTGTCGTCAGCCTTCGTCATCTCATCGTGGCCGATCCCGACACCCCGATCGGGCAGATCATGGACCCGGAAGTGATCTCGGTCCAGGTCGGTACCGACCAGGAAGAATGCGCCCGACTGATGTCCCGCTACGACCTGCTGGCCCTGCCGGTCGTGGATGCCAACGGTGTGCTCCTCGGCATTGTCACCATTGATGATGTGGTGGATGTGTTAGAGCAAGAGGCGACCGAGGACATCCAGCGCCTCGGTGGTGCCCAGCCATTGGATCGATCGTACCTGGACACCAGCGTCTTTTCCATCTTTCGCAAACGGATTGGCTGGCTGCTGATCCTGTTTATCACCGAAAGCCTGACCGGCAGCGTGCTGCGTTTCTTCGAGGATGAGTTAAAGGCGGTCGTGGCCCTCTCGTTCTTTGTGCCCCTGCTCATCGGCACCGGCGGCAACGCCGGTTCCCAGACGACCAGCACCATCATCCGCGCCCTGGCCATCGGCGATATTGACCTGGGAGATGCCATCCGGTCGCTGTGGCACGAATTGCGGGTGGGCCTGTTGTTGGGGTTAGGGATGGCTGCCTTTGCCTTCATCCGCGCCCTGACGTGGGGGTCAACTCCAGACCTGGCGCTGACCGTGGCCCTGGCCATCATGGCCATTGTCATATGGGCCAACGGTCTCGGCTCGGTGCTCCCGCTCCTGGCCGCCCGCTTCCGAATCGATCCGGCCATTGTGTCCGGCCCGGTGATGAGTACGCTGGTGGACGCCACCGGGTTGTTCATCTATTTCTCGATCGCCGGCGCCATCCTCGGCTTGTAACGAAGGGCTGCACCAGGACGGATTCATGGCCAGGGGAACAAGTTCCCCTGGCCGATACCCTTACCACTCGAATTTGTCGCCGGGCGCAGGCACGATGGTGCGATCCAGCCCCAGATTTCGGATCCCTTCCGCCAGAGCCAGGCTGGACGCCTCTTCGCCATGGATGACAAAGACCGTTTTCAAGCGGCTCTTATCGAGCTGCCGGACATAGGCCAGCAATTCCTCCCGATCGGCGTGGGCGCTAAAACTGTTGATCGTCTGTACCTGCGCCCTCAGCCGATACTCCTCGCCAAAGATTTTGACCACCGGCTGACGTTCCACCAGTCGACGGCCCAGGGTGTCCGGCGCCTGCCAGCCCACGATGAGTACTGTGTTCCGTGGGTCTTCGATATTGTTCTTCAAATGGTGCAGAATGCGTCCCGCCTCACACATCCCCGAGGCGCTGATGATGATCGCCGGCTCTTGCAGGGAATTCAGTTCTTTCGATGCTTCTACAGAGCGAATATAGGTCAATCGGTGAAAGCCAAACGGGTCCCGATGATTGCCGCCGGCGATGAACTGATTCAGTTCTCTATCGTAACACTCCGGATGGAGGCGAAAGACCTCGGTGACGTCCAGGGCCAGAGGGCTATCCACAAAGATCGGCATCGTCGGGAGATCACCGCTTTCGGTCAAACGGTGTAAAGAGTAGACCAGCTCCTGGGTGCGGCCTACCGCAAACGCGGGCACGATCACCTTGCCGCCGCGCTGGTAGGTGTCCAACACCACATCTCGCAAAGCCCTGTCCATCGTTTCGATCGGATCGTGCTGCCGGTCGCCATACGTGCTCTCGATGATCAAATAGTCTACCCCCTCGACCGGCTCAGGATCTCTCAAGATAGGCATCCCACGGCGCCCCAGGTCCCCGGTGAAAACCAGTCGGCTCTTCTGTCCTTTTTCCTCCAGATCGAGCACGACGATCGCCGATCCCAGGATATGTCCGGCGTCGCGAAAGGTGAGCATCACCCCCGGCGCTACCTGGAAGGGTCGATCATATCCCACACTGACAAAACCTCTCAGGCTCTCGGTCGCCTCCTCCACCGTATACAGCGGCTCCAAAGGGGGAAGACCTTGCTTGCCCCGCTTTTTGTTTACGTAACGAATATCCTCTTCCTGGATATGGCCGGCATCACGAAGCATGGCTGAGCAGAGGTCGCGAGTGGCAGGGGTGGTGTAGATATGGCCTGTAAACCCGTTCTTGACCAGGTTCGGAATGTTCCCCGAGTGGTCAATATGAGCATGAGAGAGGATCAAAACGTCAAGGGCTCTGGCGTTAAAAGGCAGATGGCGGTTGCGCTCCATGCTCTCCTGCCGACGTCCCTGAAACAGTCCACAATCGAGCAATATCTGGGAACCGTTGACGGTCAACAAGTGCATGGAGCCGGTTACGGTCCGCACCGCGCCAAGGAATTCCACTTTCACTGGATTGGCTCCTTCAGTCCGATGTTTTTGTTCGGGCGCAACTATGCCAATCTACCGGGATCGGATCGCCCAGCACGGGTAATGGGTGGAGCAACGACACATCAAGCCAGGCCCGAACCAGAGCCAGTACTTCGCGCAGCCGGTACCACCGGGCATAGACATACCGATGCCGGTCGGCTACGATCCCGATGGAATCCAGCCCGATCCGGTCACAAAGGAACAGAGCCCGGGGCAGATGGAACTCTTGGGTGACCAGGATCGCCCGCTCCACTCCAAAGATGGCTTTGGCCCGATAGCAACTATCGTAGGTCCTCCGCCCGGCATAATCCAACACCAGGTCCTCCGAGGGAACGCCCCGCGCCTGGGCATACTGGGCCATGACCGCCGGCTCGTTATAATGCACAAAGCGGTTATCCCCGGTGAGAAGCAATTTATTGACCTTCCCCGCCTGATACAGTTCAATGGCTGTCTCCAATCGGTCGGTCAAGGCGTCGCTCAACTGGCCGTCCGGCCAGTAACCGGCGCCAAAGACGATGGCCACCGGTCGGGGCGGTACCTGGGCGATCTCGGTATGGATCTGGGTCCGGTACCGCGCCCCGACCCATCCATGCAGGGCGAGAACGGCCAGGACACTGGCCAGACCAATCCCTACCAACACCAGAAATGCCTGGACCAATTGACGCCTCATCTTTCGAGCACCTGTCGCTGGAGGGTGAACAGATGCTCAAGTCCCTGGGTGGCCAGGTCAAGCACAGCATCCAAGGTCTGGCGGGTAAAGGGCCTGCCCTCCGCTGCCCCCTGGATTTCCACCAACCGGCCATCGTCGGTCATGACCACGTTAAAATCGGCCGTCGCTCTTGAATCCTCCTCATAGCACAGATCTAGCAACAAACGATCATCCACCACCCCTAAACTGATCGCTGCCACCTGGGAAGAGAGAACCCCAGGCGCCACCTGGCCCTGTTCCTCCAGGTGGCGTACCGCCAGCGCCAGAGCGACATAGCCTCCGGTAATGGCTGCTGTCCGGGTACCGCCGTCTGCCTGAAGCACATCGCAATCGAGGATAATCGTTTGTTCATTCAACTTGGTCAGGTCTGCCACAGCCCGTAGGCTGCGGCCGATAAATCGCCGGATCTCCTGCGTCCGCCCACCCAACCCCGATGTCTCTCGCCGGGTCCGCTGCTGGGTAGAGCGCGGCAGCAGGGCATACTCGGCTGTGATCCAGCCGGCCCCGCTGCCCACCCGCCAGGGTGGTACGGAGGCCTCCACGCTCGCGTTACACAGCACCCGGGTCCGCCCCATCTCGATTAGGACCGAACCTTCCGCATAATCCACAAAGCCAACGGTCATCCGGACCGGCCGCATTTCGTTCCACTTACGGCCATCCACGCGCATAGATTATCTCCTGCCCCCACCGCAAAAAGGGGATCGAAAATCCACGACCGACATGCTGATTATACCATTTCTCCACCCAGCCACCAAAGCCAAGGATCACGTCGAACCAACGCGTTGGTCCCCCTTGGGCTCGGATCGGAGAGATGTGGTATAATAGGGGTAGTGCGTACTTCGGGCGAGGGTGTGATGGGCAAGGGGACGGTCATCCCACCCTCTCACAGATTGGGAACCTGCGGGAGGATCATGCGGTTCCTGGGGATGGGGTACAGATCGCTATTTCTGAAGGGAGGTGAGCCCCACATTCCATGCTGGCCTTTTGAGAACTCAGGATTCAGGAGGTGTTCAATGGAAGGAATTGTACATTCTTTACGGCTGGGGTGGCGAGCATTGCTGCTCAAAGAAGAAGCATATCAGGAGATGAAGGCATCCTCGAATCCGGTCGTCAAAGGACTTGTGCTCATCATCGTGGTCGGAGCCGTGATTGCTCTTGTCGGCCTGGTGGGTACGGTGCTCGAATGGGCCAGTACCCCCGACCTCCAGGAGATCAAGGATACCGTCCATGCTTATCTCCTCGACATGCCATGGTGGGACGAGATGCCGCCTCAGGCTTTGGAGCAGTTTGAGCAGTGGTATGAGCTGGGCTGGCGAGTCTTTCCCTCTCTATTTGGCGCGCCGAACATTGGCAGCGCGGCGCTGGGAATCATTACCATGCCGGTGGGCCTGGTCATCCGCTGGCTGATCTATGGGCTATTGGCCTACCTATTTGCCCGCTGGTTGGGTGGAACGGCCAACCTGAGCGAGACGCTGGGGGTGCTGGCTCTGGCCGTCGCCCCTCAGGCGGTCAACATCCTGCGTCTGTTCCCGTTTGTGCAGGCGGGCAATCTCGTGGCCGTGTGGGGGATCCTGTGCGCCTATGTCGGACTCAAGACCGCCCATAAACTGTCGTGGGAGCGCGCCGTATGGGCGACCGTGCTTCCGTTCCTCCTGGTCATGGTAGTGGCGGCCCTGACCGGGTGCCTGGTTTCCGCCCTGATCGCCGTAGCGGTAAAAGGAGGATAACGATGAGCAGTCTATGGGCTACTCTACTGCGGGCCACGATTCTGGACAATAGGGCCTATGAGGAATGGCGCAAACGGCCGAACCTCTTCCTGCGGGGGATCGTGCTGATCCTGGTCGTTTCCCTGCTGGCCGGACTCGTCTCCTTTGCCGTGAACCTGGCTACGCTGGCCAAGCCGGTCAATGTGGCCGAGATCGAAGAGGAGATGAAGCGCTGGTTTGAGACGCAGTCCCAGTTCTATCCAGGTATGCAGGACCCGGAAGTCCGGGAGGCCATGAAAGAGATGATGGACCAAATCGTACCCATGATCTCTGACATTGCCTCCATTCGGGCGCCGCTGCCTCGGGGTATCAGCGCCCTGTTCCAGGCGGTCGGCGGGTGGATCAGTCGGGCCCTGACCGCGATCGCCGGTTGGCTGCTGTACGGCGCATTGGTGCTGGTCGTCGTCAATTTGCTGGGCGGCACAGCGAAACTCCCCGAGTTCCTGGGAATGGTCTCGCTCTACGTCATCCCCGGACTGCTGGGCCTGTTGAATCCGGTCCCCTGTCTGGGGACCATTTTGGTCCTGATCGGGACGGTGTGGAGCATCGCGGTCTATGTCAAGGCGGTGTCGTTCACCACCGGACTGGACATGGGACCGTCGCTCCTGGCCGTGGTCGCCCCCTTCTTGGTCCTGGTACTGATCGGATTGCTGGTCGGGCTGGCCCTGGTTTTCTGGATCGTTCTCCTCTTCTGAAATGTCTAGGGAACTGGACCGGCCCGCTGCCTGGGTCGGTCCAGTCTGGCGGCTGTGGATGCCATGGATGTCGGCGCGTTTGTCGCACAGCTTCAGAAGCGGCCGGGCTATCGAGGCCAGGTGGTCCACGTCGAGCATTTGCCAGCCCGTAAGGCGCGCTATGGTGCGCTGGACTGGCCCCTGCCCCCAGCTCTGGAAGAAGCTCTGCGTGGCATTGGCGCTGAGCGGCTTTACACGCACCAGGCCCAGGCGATCAATGCCATCCGCGCCGGGCAGCACGTGATCCTGTGTACCGGCACGGCCAGCGGCAAGACCCTGGCCTACAACATCCCTGTCCTGGAAGCGCTCATCACCGAGCCGCAGGCTCGGGCCCTTTACCTCTTTCCAACCAAGGCACTGGCCCAGGATCAGCTCCGTAGCCTGCATGAGCTGATCCGCGCCGGCCGCGATTCTCACCCCGCCCTGGCCGACATCCGCTTTGGCACCTACGACGGCGATACGCCGCCGGGGGCTCGCGCCCGACTGCGCCGGGAGGCGAGCGTCCTGCTCACCAATCCGGATATGCTCCACCTGGGCATCCTGCCCCACCACACCTTGTGGGCCGACTTTTTCGGCCACCTGCGTTTTGTCGTGATCGATGAGGCTCATGTGTACCGTGGGGTGTTCGGCTCGCATGTCGGTTGCGTGTTGCGGCGGCTGTGGCGGGTGTGCGCCCGGTACGGCGCGGCGCCACAGATCATCGCCTGCTCGGCAACCATCGCCAACCCCGGCGAGCACCTGCGCCGCCTGGCCGGCGTCGAAGCGGTGGTCGTCGATGATGATGGTGCGCCCCAGGGCGCCCGCCAGTTCGTGTTATGGAATCCGCCCTTCGTGGACCGGGCCAGGACGGCGCGGCGGAGCGCTAACATCGAAGCCGCACGGCTGTTCGCCCAACTGGTGCAGGCCGGCATCCGCACCATTGTCTTTAGTCGCGCTCGCCGCGTGGCAGAGTTGATCCTGATCTACGCCCGGCGCATCCTCGAGGACGAGGCGCCCACTCTGGTTGACCGGGTGCGCGCCTACCGCGCCGGCTACCGTCCTGAGCAGCGGCGTGAGATCGAACGCGGGCTACGGCCCGGCGGCGGCCTGCTCGGCGTGACGGCTACCTCGGCTCTGGAACTGGGCATTGACATCGGCGATCTGGATGCCTCGGTGCTGGTTGGCTATCCCGGCACCATCGCCAGCCTGTGGCAGCAAGCCGGGCGGGCCGGACGGGGCAACCGCTGCGCGCTGACGGCGCTTATTGCTCTGGATGACCCACTGGACCAGTACTTCATGCGTCATCCCCGCGACCTCTTTGGCCGCCCCCACGAACATGCCTTGATCGACCCCTCGAACCCCTATATCCTGGAGATGCATTTGCCCTGCGCCGCTCATGAGAACCCCCTCTCCCGAGGCTCACCGCTAACAAGCCAGAGCTCTGGGCCGGTAGCGGCTGCTCCCGCTGCCATGCCCCGCCGGGTGATACCGGGGCGACGGGCTCGCCCATCCGCTCAGGCGGTCTACCGTCCCCCACCGCCGTTGCCGCCCGGCCTGGCCGAGGGCGACGATGAGACGTTGTTTGGACCGGGATTCGTGCCGGCCATGATCGCACTGGAAAGCGCCGGCGAACTCGAGTACCGCAGCGATCGGTGGTGGCCCCGCGCTGGCGCCTATCCGGCGGGCAAGGTGTCGCTGCGGGTTGTGGCCGGTTCGCGGGTGGCATTGCTCAATGCGTCCCAGAACTACTGCCTGCTGGAAGAGATCGAAGGCACATCGGCTCTGGTGCGAGTTCATCCCGGCGCCATCTATCTCCACCAGGGCGAGTCGTTCCTGGTGCGAGAGCTGGACCTGGATGCCGGACACGCCATCCTGGAACCGGTGCAGGTGGACTATTACACACAACCGCGCCAGATCGACGATGTGCGTATCCTCCGGGCGGTGGCTCATCAGCAGCTTGGCCAGGCGCCAGTCAGCCTGGGACAGGTGCGGGTCACCCAGCAGGTGATCGGCTACCGGCGGGTCCAGCAGTTTCGTGAAGAGACCTTGGGCGTGGAAGACCTGGACCTCCCAGCCCAGACCTTTGATACGGTGGCGCTATGGTGGCAAGTCCCACCGTCCATCCTGACGAAGGTACAGCGGCGGGGCCTCGACGTAGCTGGTGGACTGCACGCTGTGGAGCACGCGACCATCGGGTTGTTGCCGCTCTTTGCCATGTGTGACCGCTGGGACATCGGCGGGCTCTCGACGCCATACCATCCCGATACCGGCACGGCGCTGGTCTTCCTCTACGATGCGTTTCCGGGCGGGGTAGGGATTGCGGAGAAGGGGTTTGATCTGCTGACCGAGTTATGGCGAGCCACTTACGAAGCGGTGCGCAACTGCCCCTGCGAGGATGGATGTCCCAGTTGTATCCAGAGCCCCAAATGTGGGTCCAACAATGAACCGTTGGACAAGCGAGCGGCGATCCAGATTCTGGCTGAGCTGGTCAGGGGAGAGTAACCTCCAGCGCGGCGGGCGGCGGGGGCAGACCCAGCGATGTTTCGTGACTTCTAAAGGGTGACGACGAGGGTGGGTAGGTGAAGGCAATGCCTCGCCTACTACCCGCCCCCATTGGCGGGGGGTTCAGGTGGAGCCAGCGGCAGGCTGTCACCTGCCTTGAGCGTCCTGTCGGCGATCTTTTCCCTTACCTCCGAAGGGACGAGGTGAGCGGGGGTAGGGAAGTCCGTTCCGTGACCGATACTGCCTCTCGCGTCGAGCATCCGTTATCTACCAGCCTGTATCCACTCCTCCCTGGTTTGTCGGCCGCCTGGAGCCATGCTATAATTGATGATAAAGAACTGTTTGCCTTGCAAAAGAACCTTGCGAGGTACGCCCTTGCCATGAAAGAGCTAAGCCTGGCAGAAGTGGAGCACGTCGCCGAATTGGCCCAACTGGACCTGAGCGACGACGAAAAAGAACTCTTTCGGCGGCAGTTATCCTCGATTCTGGAATATGCCGAACGATTGCGACTCCTGGATACCGAAGCCATTCCGCCGACGGCGACCGTCCTCCCTCTGGAAAACGTGATGCGGGAAGATTGTGTTCAGCCGTCGTTACCTGTCGCCGATGTATTGGCCAATGCCCCTGCGGCCGAGGCGAACTGCTTCCGGGTGCCGGTCGTGCTGGAGGGGGAAGGGTGATGGACCTGGCGTACGCGCCTCTGGCCCGGGTCCAGACCCTGTTACGCCGTCGAGAACTCTCAGCGGTGGAACTGACTCAGGCGGTCCTGGACCGCATCCTGGCCCTGGATAACGAGATCAAGGCCTATCTGACCGTGGCTCCGGAGTGGGCCCTGGAGCAGGCAGAAGAGGCCGACCGTCGCCGGGCCAGCGGCAATGACTCTTCTCCCCTGTTGGGCATCCCGCTGGCCATCAAGGACCTGATCTGCGTGGAGGGTGTGCCGAACACCTGCGGTTCGCGCATGTTGGAGAACTATATCCCGCCCTTTAGCGCCACGGTCATCGAAAAGCTCCGCGCGGCCGGAGCGGTGATCCTGGGCAAGACCAACACTGACGAGTTTGCCATGGGCTCGTCCACCGAGAACTCGGCCTTTTTTGCCACGCGCAACCCGTGGGACCTGAACCGCGTGCCCGGCGGTTCCAGTGGCGGGAGCGCGGCGGCAGTCGCGGCGGGGATGGCTTTCGGGGCGCTGGGTTCGGACACGGGCGGCAGCGTGCGCCAGCCAGCCGCTATGTGCGGCGTGGTGGGGGTAAAACCCTCCTATGGACGGGTGAGCCGCTGGGGGTTAGTGGCGTTCGCCTCATCGCTGGACCAGATCGGGCCCCTGGCGCGCACGGTGACCGACGCAGCCATTCTCCTGGGTGTGATTGCCGGACATGACCCCCGCGACTCGACCTCGGTGGACACGCCCGTTCCGGATTACCCGTCGTTCCTCACTGGAGAGGTGCGGGGATTGAGGGTGGGGGTGCCTCAGGAGTATTTTGGCGAGGGGATCCAGCCCGAAGTCGAGGCGGCGGTCCGAGAAGCGATCGGAACCCTGGCCGGGCTGGGCGCTGAGATCGTCGAGGTGTCGTTGCCCCACACTGATGCCGCGCTGCCGGTGTATTACCTGATCGCCCCGTCCGAAGCGTCGGCCAACCTAGCCCGCTACGAAGGGCTGCGTTACGGTCTGTCGCTGGAGGGCCCCGATCTCTGGCAGACTTACCGCCGGACGCGGGGGCAGGGCTTTGGCGCGGAAGTCAAGCGGCGCATCATGTTGGGCACCTATGCTCTGTCGGCTGGTTACTATGATGCCTACTACCTCAAAGCGGGAAAGGTGCGGACCCTCATTCGACGCGATTTTGACCAGGCCCTGGCTCGTTGTGATGTCCTGGTCGCTCCGACGACGCCGACCACGGCTTTTCGACTCGGCGAGAAGGTGGACGATCCCCTCCAAATGTACCTGGCCGATCTGTTCACTCTGGCTCTCTCACTGGCCGGTCTGTGTGGGGTGTCGGTGCCGTGTGGTTTTGACCAGAACGGTCTACCGATCGGCCTCCAGATCATGGGCCGCGCTTTTGACGAGGCGACGGTCCTGCGGATGGCCCATGCCTACGAGCAGGCCACCGAGTGGCATCTCCAACATCCTCCGCTGAGAGCAAATGGGTAGCCTGTAGATTCGAGGAGATAGAAAAGTATGAAGGTAGTCATTCCACTGGCAGGGTTTGGTAAGCGGATGCGTCCCCACACCTGGTCCAAGCCCAAGCCGTTGGTGAATGTGGCCGGTAAACCGGTGCTGGGGCATATCCTGGACAAGCTGGCCCATCTGGATGTGAACGTAGATGAACTGATCTTTATCGTCGGTTGGCTGGGCGAACAGATCGAAGCCTATTACCAGACCAGCGGCTACCCCTATCCGGCCCGGTATGTGGAACAGAAGGAACTATTGGGCCAGGCCCACGCCATCTGGCTGGCCCGGGAATATCTGACCGGGCCGATGTTGATCATCTTTGTGGATACCGTGTTTGAGGCCGACCTGAAGGGACTGGAGGCCTCTGGCCTGGATGGCATCCTGTACGTCAAAGAGGTCGAGGACCCGCGACGCTTTGGGGTAGCTGTGACGGACCGTAACGGGTTGGTGCAGTGTCTGATCGAAAAGCCCGAGACCTTCGAGAACCGTCTGGCGGTCGTCGGGGTCTATTACATCCACGACTCGACCTGGTTGTTGCGGGCCATTGAAGAGCTGATGGCTCGCGGCATCCAGACCAAGGGAGAATATTACCTGGCCGATGCATTCACCCTGATGATTCAGCAGGGAGCCCGCTTCGGTACCCGCGAGGTTTGGGTATGGGAGGATTGCGGCACCCCTCAGGATGTGCTCAAGACGAACCGCTACCTGCTCGAGCATGGACAGGACAATGGTCCGGTGGCGCCGGTCGTCAATTCCGTGGTGATCCCCCCGGTGTACATTGCTCCTTCTGCCCGGGTGGAGCATTCGATCATCGGTCCTTACGTCACCATTGCCGAAAACAGCGTCGTCCTGCGCTCGATCATCCGCGACTCGATCATTGACGAGGGGGCATACATTGACGACACGATGCTCGACCGTTCGCTGATCGGCAAAGATGCAGTGGTGCGGGGACGGTATCGGGTGCTCAACGTCGGCGATTCTTCACAGGTTGATTTTGCCCGAGAAGACGAGGCCTGAACGAAACCTAAATCCGGGAAGCAAAGCCGTGGCTCGAGTCGAATGCTATTCCGGCCATACATACGCCCAGGAACCCAGAGCGGTGTGCTGGCAGGGGAACCGCTACCCGGTGGCGTCGGTGGAACGGCGATGGCGAACTCCGGAAGGTCCAGTTTTCTGGGTGAGGCTGGAGTCCGGGGAGTTGTGGAAGCTGCAGTACCATGAACAGACAGGCGATTGGACGGTCCATCCACCCTGCATAGGAGGTTCAACGATGAGAGATTTTGTTGCCCAGAAGGTGCGGGCGGTGCCTCCCTCTGGCATTCGCCGGTTCTTTGACATCGCTGCGACGATGGAAGATGTCATCTCCCTGGGCATTGGTGAGCCTGACTTTGTCACGCCGCCGGCGATCCTCCGGGCCGGGATCGCGTCCTTGGAGGCAGGACAGACCCATTACACCTCCAACTCGGGCCTCCGCGAGCTCCGCGTGGCCCTGGCCGAGCATCTGGAGCGGCTCTATGGGGTCCAATACGATCCAGAGAACGAGTTGTTGATCACGGTCGGGGTGTCCGAAGCGCTCTACCTGGCTTTGACGGCCACATTGGACCCCGGCGATGAGGTGATCGTCCCGGAGCCTTGTTTCGTGGCCTACAACCCAGAGGTGATCTTTGCCGGAGGGGTCCCGGTCCAGGTCTGCACCACCGTCGAAAACGACTTCCAGGTGCTCGCCTGGCAGGTGGAGGAAGTCCTGACTGACAAGACCAAGGCGTTGCTCCTTGGCTATCCCAACAATCCGACCGGCGCGGTCATGACCCGCGAACGCCTGTTGGAGATCGCTCAACTGGCAGAGCGACACGATCTGTTGGTTATCTCGGATGAGATCTATGACCGGCTGGTATACGGCGTCCGCCATACCTGTTTTGCTTCATTGCCGGGGATGTGGCAAAGGACCATCCTCCTCGGCGGCTTTTCCAAGAGCTATGCCATGACCGGCTGGCGCATCGGCTATGCGGCCGCCCCAGCCGAGATCCTGGGAGCGATGCGCAAGGTGCATCAGTATACCATCATGTCGGCGCCAACCACGGCCCAGTATGCCGCGTTGGAAGCGTTGCGAACCGGCGAAGAGGCGGTGCAGGAGATGCTGGCCCGCTATGACCGGCGGCGGCGGTTGATCGTGGACGGCCTGAACAGCATTGGCCTGAAATGTTTTGAACCCAGAGGTGCTTTCTACGCCTTCCCCTCTATCGCCATGACCGGCATGACCGATGAAGAGTTCTCGGAACGGTTACTGCAGGAAGAGAAGGTCGCGTGTGTGCCGGGCAGCGCTTTTGGTGCGTCCGGGGCAGGCCATGTGCGCTGTTCGTACGCCACCTCTTATGATCAGATCGAGCGGGCGTTGGAGCGGATGGCCCGCTTTGCGCAACGACATGGTTAAGGACAGGGCACGGGCATGGAAGAACCGACACCGATGTCACATCGCGAATCCTCATCGACAGAAGCTCTTGAACGGCAACCCAACCGGGAGGTGGTTGTCCGCCCTTCGTGGGACGACTATTTCATGCGGATCGCCTTTGAGGTCGCTCGACGAAGCACCTGCCCCCGGGCTGCAGTGGGCGCGGTGATCGTGCGCGACAAGCGCATCCTGACCACCGGGTATAACGGGGCACCAACCGGATTGCCTCATTGCACCGAAGTGGGATGTCTGATGGTCAACAATCACTGCGTGCGCACCCTCCACGCCGAGCAGAATGCCATTATCCAGGGCGCGCTGCACGGGGTGGATGTCTCGGAGAGCACCCTCTATGTCACCCACCAGCCCTGCCTGACCTGCGCCAAGATGATCATCAACGCCGGCATCCGACGGGTCGTCTATGCGGGGGACTATCCCGATGAGCTGGCCCGTGCCTTCCTGGAAGAGGCCGGGGTGGAACTCTGCCGATACAAGGCTCCAGACGACCGGTAGGACTTTCGACGGGGAGCGGCGGAAGGCAAGGGGGTTCGCAGACGTCAATCCGCCGCCGGATTACCGTCCCGCCGGAACCACGGAGGGTTCTTAGCTCTCCCGGCTCTTGACCAACACGCCCCAGGAGCCGCGCTGGACCACCTGGTCTTGCTGGTTGAGGATCTCTACCTTCAGCGTGACCAGTCCCCCGCCCAGACGGGGCATGGGCCTGGTTTCGACCACGGTGAGTCGGACCCGGATGGTATCGCCGAAAAAGATGGGAAGGCTGAACTTCCAATCGCTGATTTCGCGAAACGCCATGGCTGTTTCTTCCAGGAGTCCCAGGCGCATGGCCAATCCACTGGCGATGGACATCGCCAACAGGCCATGGACCACGCGCTGGCCAAACATCCCCCTTCGGGCGTACTCGGCATCGGTATGAATGGCGTTCCAGTCGCCGCTGAGGGCGGCAAAAGCCACGACATCGGCTTCGGTGACCGTGCGCCCGGCGCTGGTGACCGACTGACCGACCTCAAACTCCTCAAAATAGAGGCCCCTGCGTGGCAGGAAGGCAGAGTGAGTTGTCATCTGGGCATTCCTTTCCTGGTTGGAGCGAGGTGCGCGGTGAGAAATCCCGCTTATCCCTCGACTGCTCTTCCTTCAGACTTTCCTTTACGTATCCGCCGGATTTCAAAGACGACCGGATTCCAGGCGTCGGGACAGGCATGAGTCGCCACATCCGGGTCGGTCAGCCAGGGGAACTCGGCTCCATAGCGCATAGCCAACACCTTGGGCAGGAAACTGTAGAGGGCATGGATGCATATTTTGCCCTGCACCGTCAATCCGTCAAACAAGATCTCGTCTCCTACCTGGTGTCCGGCCGCACAATGGCCTTCCTGACGGATCACGCGCGCGACAATCGGGAACCCTTGTTCTTTATCGGGTAGATCGGTGCGCATCAGTTCTCCTCGTTGCTTGTGCTTCTACCAATGCGTCCGGTCGGTTACCAGAGTCACAAACCGCGACTCCCCTTGGGCGTAGTATAACCGGGTCCAGGCGGAATGTCAACCTGGCGCTGCAATCAACGGACAGCGGGGGCCTCTGGCTTTTGCTCGATCCGGTTCCCTGGTTATAATGAAGCGGATGGGGGTAGCACAGGTTCTGGAGGAGATTCAACACGATCCTCAACTGGCGCGGCGCATCACCCACTGGCAACACCTGCCCGCCCGGTCCGCCCGCTACGCTGCCTTTCCGGGAGGGATCGATCCGCGCCTGGTCATGGCTCTGCAACGACGCGGGATCGAGCGCCTCTATACCCACCAGGCGGCTGCGGTAGAGGCCCTGCAGCGGGGGGAACAGATCGTGGTCGTCACCCCCACCGCCAGCGGCAAGACATTGTGCTACAACCTGCCGGTGCTGAATGCTCTCTTGGATCATCCCTCGGCGCGAGCGCTCTATCTCTTTCCGACCAAGGCGCTGGCCCAAGATCAACTGGCTGAGTTACGTGCGTTGCAGCAGGCCCTGGAGTGTCAACTGGAGGCCCATGTGTACGACGGCGACACCCCCCAGGCCTCCCGTGCCGAGATCCGCCGGACCGCCCGGATCGTGATCAGCAACCCCGACATGGTGCATACGGCAATCCTGCCCCACCATACCCGCTGGGCCCGGTTCTTTCAGGGGTTGCGCTATGTCGTTCTGGATGAGATCCACACCTACCGGGGCGTCTTTGGCAGTCACGTGGCCAATCTCCTCCGCCGGTTGAAGCGCATCTGCGCTTTCTATGGAAGCAAGCCTCAATTCATCTGTGCTTCGGCGACCATCGCCAATCCGTTGGAACTGGCCGAGCGTCTGGTGGAAGAGCGGTTCACCGTGATCGACCAGGAACAGGACGGATCGCCGGCAGGCGACAAACATTTCCTGTTCTACAATCCTCCCCTGGTGGACCGGGAGCTGGGCATTCGCCGCAATGCAGTGGTGGACGCCCGACTCCTGGCCGGGCAGTTTTTGAGCGCCGGCGTGCAGACCATCGTCTTTGCCCGGGCGCGGATGGTAGTTGAGCTCCTGTTAACCTACTTGCGGGATGCCGCCGTGCGTGAGGGATTGGCGCCGGAGCGGGTGCAGGCCTATCGGGGCGGCTATCTGCCTTCCGATCGCCGTCGTATCGAGGAGGGATTGCGGAAACGAGAAGTACTGGGGGTCGCTGCGACCAACGCCCTGGAACTGGGCATCAACATCGGTGATCTGGATGCCTGTATCATGACCGGGTATCCAGGCACCATCGCCAGCACCTGGCAACAGGCTGGGCGCGCCGGGCGGCGGGTTGATACCTCGGTGGCGGTGTTGGTCGCCGGAGCCTCGCCCCTCGATCAATATCTCATCCGCCACCCAGACTATTTTTTCGGACGCTCCCCGGAGCGGGCGTTGCTCAACCCCGATAATCTAGCGATCGTGGTCAATCATATCCGCTGTGCGGCCTTTGAGCTGCCGTTTGCGTCGGACGAGACGTTTGGCCGTTTCCCCTATACCCAGGAGGTCTTGCAATTCCTGGAGGAAGAGGGGGTGGTGCGACAGAGCGGCGGACGGTGGCACTGGACTGCCGAGACCTATCCGGCGGAGGCGATCAGCCTGCGCACCGCCGAAATGGACAACTTTGTCATCGTGGATGTTTCCCAGGACGAAAGTGCCGTCCTGGGGGTGGTGGACCGGCAGAGCGCGCCGTTTCTCATTCACGAAGGAGCAATCTACCTTCACGGGGGCGAGTCCTATCTGGTCCGAAAGCTGGATTGGGAGGGTCGCCGCGCCGAGGTGGAGCTGGTGGACGCCGGTTACTATACCCAGGCCAGCACCTCGGTGCGCATCCTGGTCAGGGAGGTCCACGAACAGGAAAGCGGTCGGGCCACCGGCAAGGCTCATGGACGAGTAGCGGTGACCTCGAAGGCTACTTCGTACAAAAAGGTGCGGCTCTATACCCATGAGATCCTGGGCTGGGAAGAAATTTCGCCCGACAGTGTGCCGGAGCAGGAGATGGAGACCACGGCCTACTGGTTCAGCATTCAGCCAGAGGTGGCCAAACGGTTGGAGAGAGAAGGCGTCCTCGACCTGACCCACGGGGACCGCGGCCCCAATTGGGAACAGCAGCGCAACCGGGCGCGGGAACGGGATGGCTACCGATGTGTCCACTGCGGCGCGCCGGAAAGACCCGGCTACGCCCACGATGTCCACCACATCCTGCCCTTCCGCACCTTTGGTTATGTGCGAGGGGAGAACGACCGCTATCTGGAAGCCAATCGGCTGGAAAACCTGGTCACCCTTTGCCGCTCCTGCCACTACCGGGTAGAAGTCGACCGCATGGTGGTCGGTGCGCTGAGCGCGCTGGCCTACGCTGTGCGTCACCTCGCACCTCTGTACTTGATGACCGACCCTCGCGACCTGGGGGTAGTGAGCGAGACACGATCATCTTTTACCCGGCAACCGACCATTACTATTTACGATAATGCCCCGGGCGGGTGCGGTTTTAGCGAGGGGCTGTACGCGCTGCACGAGACCCTGTTACAGGCTGCCCGTGATTTGATCCGCGCCTGCCGTTGCCGGCGGGGGTGCCCATCATGTGTCGGGCCGACCGTCGAAATCGGGGAGGATGCCAAGGAGAATTGCCTGCGGTTATTGGACCTATTGCTGGAGAGCGGCACTTGGGCCTCGTGAAGCGCAGGTCGGGCACTGACCTGGTCCTCCAGAAATTGTCGAGGGCCGGGGCCGTGTAACTTCTCGTCTTTCGATCTGCTGTTCCCCTGTGCCGGTGAGGACAAATGATGGCGATAGAAGGTGGCAGGCCCAATAACTGGGAGCCCGGGCCTGGATTCCAGACCCGGGCTCCCACCCGTCTATACGGGAACAAGAGGAGGGGGAAGCAAAATCAGTCGTGTGTCCTGTCCAGCTCAGGCCAGGCTCTCCAGAGCGCTGGCCTCCCGACCTGCGATGCGACCAAAGGTAACAGTAAAAGAGACAGCGGTCCCGCTGCCGGGATACAGCGCGCCCCGCCAGCCACCAGTCGTGCTGCCGGTGGCATAGAGCCGTGGGATCGGATTCCCAAAGACATCAATGACCTCAGCCTTGCTGTTAATCTTGAGTCCCCCGGCTGTGTCGCACGTGGCAGGGACGGTCTTGGCGGCATAGAAAGGAGCTTTCTCGACCGGAGCCAGACCTACGATTTTGCCAAAGTCCTCATCCTTGCCATTGCGGGCCAAGGCATTGTGACGTTCGACCGTTTCCTTGAGAGTGGCCGGGTCCACCTCGATCTGTGCGGCCAGCTCCTCGATGGTCATGGCGCGCTTGACCCACCCCTTCTCAATCTCAGCGCTCAAGTCCTTGCTGAAGGCGGGCACGGCAATTACCTCGCCCCCCAGGTCGGTGACGGATTGGTCCCAGATGGCCCAGACAAAGCCACCATCCTGGGCTGCGATTTCGTCGTAGAGGTATTCATAATAGAGGTCCTCGCGAAAGTGGCGCTTGCCGTCCTTACCCACCATGATCGTGGGGTTGCCCCAGATGGTGATCACCATACAGGGGGTCATGTCGGGGGTGGTGGGTACGCCGATCGTCGCAGCTTGTGGGATCCACATGTTCACCAGTTTGGCGCCGAGGGCCTGCCCCATGACGATGCCGTCGCCCTTCTGCCATTGCGAGCCAAAGGAGCCGCCAGTCATCATCTTGGGCATAAAGTTCTTGATGAAATCCTGGTTGCGGGAGAAACCGGCGGTAGCCAACACCACGCCCTTACGGGCTTTGACGGTAAAGGGTTGACCTTCCTTTTCAGCCTCAACACCCACGACCTCACCATCCGCATTGGTGAAGAGCCTGACGGCCCGCGTCTTGAAGTGAAACTCGACCCCCTTGCTCGTGGCCGTCTTGTAGAGCGTCTCGGCGATGGGTCGGCCACTGTGCGCGTCAGTAGTGTGACCCCGGGCGACGGCAGGGGTGATGTGTTCATATTCTCGTTCATTTCCTGAGATGTAGAGGTTCTCCACCGGAAACTTGACACCCAGAGTGGCCAACCAGTCCACAGTAGTCCCGGCGTTCTGGGCCCACACCTTGCGGATGTCCGGATCATCGAAGCCACCCCCAACGGCTTCCAGATACTTCTCAAACTCGGCGATCGAATCATTGATACCGGCTTGCTTCTGGATGGAAGTTTCGGCGCCCATTACCACCCCTCCGCATATTGCCGTATTTGACTGAAGGGCCGTTTCCATCACCTCCAGTACCATCACCTGAGCGCCGGCATCCGCAGCCTCAATGGCGGCGGCCAGCCCACCACCGCCGGCACCGACTACCAAGACATCAGTCACTGCATCCCACTTTTCGGGCAGGTTGGCCGCGACCTTGCTCCGGCCGAAGAGCTGGCTGCCAGCGGCCGCGCCAACCACTAACCCTCCAGCACCAACTCCGGCCAGCTTCAAGAAATCTCGCCTGCTCACATTCTCCGTTTTCTGTTCGTCAGACATTGTACCTCAGCCTCCATAGCAGTTGTATTTTGACTATCCCCCTCAGACTCTCCGTCCTGATATTGATTACTGCAAACCGATATCCTCTCGCTGTTGGCGGGTTGGGAAAGAGGTCTCCTCTCAACGCGGAGTAAGGGTCCAGGTGTGACATTGATGACAAAAGAGCTCTGATTCCCGGTGAGCACGGTGACAGGAACCACACCCCATCTCCCCCAGGTGCGAGGCATGTGGATTGGGCTCCAGATGCGAAGTTTGTTGGGCCAGTGACGCATATCCCCGGTGACAATACAAACAATCTTCCATCGGCAATTCTCTCTGCCGAAGCGGATTCTTGTAATTGGAGGTCACATACGCTACCAGTTCGCGCGCCGATTCGATAGGGCTCACCCGGTGGCAGTCCTTGCAGCCCACATTCGCCTCCCGGTGCAGACTGTCAAGGTAAGGCGAATTGCGGTAAGATGCGACATAAGGGCGGATAATATGGCATAGATTGCAGAACTCGGGGTTGTAGCTTGTCTTCCACAGACCATACCCGAAGTTGACCACCAGAAGCAGGATAAACAGAATAAGGGTCCAGAGTTCCCAGCGTTTCATGAACGTCCGAGGGTATCCGGTCAAGCGCGCGAAGAATTGTCTGAGCCGATCTCCTTTGATCGACCGGCCTTCTACACCATTGCTCTTGGAGTTGCCTTGTCCACCGAGCACTTGCTCATTCATTGGTGATCTCTGTTGCATTCGTGTTAGAAACCTTGGCTGCCAATACGGCGATGCACAACCCGCAGATGGTCGGCCTCGGCAGGTCGGGCTATGGGGTCAGGGGGGCTTCCCAGCCCTCGGGCATCACACCCACATCTTTACATTGGGCACAGTAGTAAACCTGAGTCCTGTGCATCTTGTGACACACACCGCACTCGAGCTCGCCATAGTGCGATTCATGCGGATTCAGGTGCGATTCCGCCGTGATGGGCGTAAGGCGGGCAAGTTCGGAGTAGGTCTTGACCTCGTGGCACCTGAAGCATTCTTCCTGTGGCATCCGCCGTTCATCCAACGGGGTGTCATAGCTCTTGGTGATGTATTTGACGACCTCGCTGGCAGCCTGGGTGACCTTGAAAGGATGACAATCCAGACACTCCTGACCTGCCTCTCGGTGGGTATTGGCTAAGGAGGGAGGGGAGTTCCAGCTCTCCAGGTAGGGATCCATGAGGTGGCATGTGCCACAGAATTGGGGATTGTCGTGATAGCTCCACAGCACAGAGCCTGCGACGATCACTATGGTCGCGACAACCCCCATGATCAACAGAGACTTGTGCTTCATTGTTCCTGATCCTGTGTCCCCGCCCCGTCTGCGTTCTGGCGGTCTTGTATCTATCAGGCAGCGAAGGTCAGGCGACCGGCGGGCGAGAGCCCAGAGGTTTCAGCAGAAGGCCCTCATCCGCACCGGTCGCCTTCTTTGGCCTGCCTAGTTCGAGGAGGATGGGTGAATTAGGCCCACGGTTTTTCCGCCGCAGCAAGCTTGCCAGCATAATAACCCAGTGCCCCACCGGCTCCGGTGGCCAGACCGTACATATAGTGGTCGCCCACTACACAGCGGAGCATGATCTCACCGACCAGGTATAGCCGCGGGATAGCCTTACCGTACTGGTCGACGGCGTGAAGACTTGCGTCCACCTTGAACGAAACCGTTGGATTGTAGGCCAGCCAAGCCGTGTTCTCAAAGGCATAGAACGGTGGCGTGTCCAGCTTTTCGATCTTGGGGGTACCGACCCCAACCATGGTCTTGCGACCGAAAACCGTGTCGTAGCCAACAGCGTCAATGTCGGCGTTATATTTGTCCACCGTTTCCTTCAGCTTGGGCAAGCCTAACTTTTCAGCCAATTCTTCGATAGAATCAGCCTTGACCAGAAGCTCGATGGTCTTGGGGCCCAACCCGATAGGCGGACCTGCCTCCACAGCTTTTTCATAGCCCTTCTGATCGATAATTTGGTACAAGATTGGGATGCCATCGCGCAGTGGCTGCTCTAGCGTGCTCCGAGTGCGACGATTGCTCCAATACTCGTCCTCATTGATATGGCGGGCACCTTCCATGTTGACTTCGATAGCGCCGTAGAGGAACAGTTCAGCATAGCCCTCCATGGTCCGACTGGAGGGGTGCATGCCTTGCACGGAATAGATGGTTGGCCGGCCTGAGAACTGCCCTCCTAACTGGAATACGGCGCGGTGCCCCTCGGCAGTATGACCAGGACATGAGAGGGCCATTACATTACCTAACCCAGGAATGCACTCATTCAGCATTTCGGCGTTGTGGGTGAATCCGCCCGTAGCCATAATGACCGCTTTGTTGGCTTTAATGTAGGTTGTCTTGTCCTTGGTCGTGGCCTCGAGGCCGATCACCTCCCCTGCACAGTTGGTGAGCAACCTCTGACCTGTAGTGTTGAACTTGATTTCGACGCCCCGGTCACGGGCTGTCTTTTCCAAGATCATCACATGCTTCGCCGGATCGACAGTGTGAGTACGAGGCACAGAGCATCCCGGCGACGGGCTAACGGAATCGACAAAGGGTACGTTCAGTGACCGGATCAAATCATAATAGGCAAGCTGGTTATCCACATATACGCGGACTACTTCGGGGACAACCGACTGACCATAGTTCACAATATCTTCGTAGAACAGGTCGTTAGAGTCCTCGATCCCGAACTTTTTCTGCAGGTCGGTCCCGCAAAAGGTGATAAAGCCGCCGCATATTGCTGTGGAGCAACTCAACACCTCCGACAGCTTTTCCAGGACCAAGATCTTGCCTGCCTTCGCGGATTCGGCACCGAGGGCGGCTGCTAGGCCTGCACCTCCAGCCCCGACTATCACCACATCGGCCTCGGTGTCCCATGTTTCGGGTAGCGAGGGTTCTTTGCCTGCAGACGGCTTGATCAAAGCCACGCCACCCGCTCCCACAGCCAGACCGGCGACGGCTCCGGCTGCTGAACCCTTTAGAAAATCACGACGACTCATCTGAGCCATTTGATCTCTTCTCCTTTCAACGCACGTGTGTGAGACGCATAGCGGGTTATCACAGCGCCCCGACTATACCTACGGCAATCAAGCCATAATCACTCCTATGATAGGCGACGGCTAGCCGGAAGTCAATACAAGAGAGAATGACCTAAATCCCCCTAAATCGAGGGGGTCAAGGGGGACCCTAGTGGGTGCTCCAGAACCCCCTCTTCGGGAACAGCGCATGCCGTCCGTACAGAGGGTAGTTTTCCAATGGTCTTGCAAAAATGGGCGCCCACACAGGGTAACGGCAATACCTGAGTGGGCGCCCATCCTTTCGATCGCAGCAGCGGGATTACAGCAGGCCGCGCTCGCGAGCCTGGATCACCGCTTCGATCCGATTATGTACCTCCAGTTTGCTGAAAATCTCTTTAATGTAGCCTTTTACCGTGTTCTCACTAATGATGAGTTCGATGGCGATCTCGCGGTTGGTAAGGCCTTGAGCAATGAGGCGCAGAATCTCCAATTCGCGGGGGCTTAGAAGATCCGCAGGCGGGGGTTGCTGACGGATGTGCTCAATGAGCACACTGGCGGCTCGGGGATCCAGGGCGGCGTGACCATGAACCACCGCCAGAATTTGATCGGGCAAATTCAATTGCTCAGTATCCTTAAGCAGATAGCCTCGGGCGCCAGCGCGTAAGCAGGCGTTCACCAGGTGGTGATCAAAATAAGCAGTAAAGATCAGAACAGCGGTGGTAGGGGAGACGTCAATGATTCGTTGACACAGTTCAGCGCCGCTCGCATCGGGCAACTTCAGGTCAAGCAATACCGCATCAGGTTGTTCCATTTTCACCAGGCGCAGCGCCTCCGCACCAGTAGCGGCTTCACCCACCACAATAAAACGCGGATCGGCCCCCAGTACCGACCGCACTCCCTCCCGGACAATCCGATGGTCATCCACCAGCAGGATGCGTACCGGTTTCATACCCCCGCCTGGACCATCACTGGGATACGGGCCTTGACTAGCAGTCCGTGATCGTCATTGTTACTGACGAACAATTGCCCCCCAAGTTGGGTAGCAAGCCTGCGCATGGTGCTGAGGCCAAAGTGCAGCTCCGTTTCACCAACATCGAGTAATGAGGCGGGCTCCATACCCGTCCCGTTATCCTGGATAATCACTGTCACAGCGCCCTCCTCGCTATGCAGACTCACGAGAACGGCTGAGGCCTTCGCATGCTTTTGCACGTTGGTCAGCGCTTCGCGAACGATACGAAAGATGGCCTCTGCCACAGGGGCCGGGACCGGGACCAAACCAGAGGAAACCACAAGTCTTGCCTGGATACCACTTTCACTCTGAAATTCGGTTATCTGATCCTCTAGCAGGTCAACCAGACTGTGTTCTCCAGTTAGAGGCCGTTGCCGTAGGGCAAATATAGCGCTTCTTAGTTCGTAGCTGCCACGCGCTACCAGACGGCGTACCGCTTGCAAACGCCGGCTGGTCTCTGAGTCGAGAGCCACGTTCTTAAGACACCACTCAGCTTCCAGGCCGATGCGGAAGAGGAACTGCGCTACCGAATCGTGCAACGCCTGAGCGATACGTTGACGTTCTTGGAGACGGACCAACTCTTCGGCCTTGGAGGCCAGCCTCTTTCGCTCCAGGGCTAACGCCACGTGCTGGCCGATCGTCTGCGCCAATTGGCGTTGGTCAGGCGGGATAAAGTAGGGATGATCATAGTAGAACTCGAGCAAGCCGATCACATCACCCTTGATAGTCAGAGGTATAGAGAGGATGGTCGGAAAGCAGCGCGCCAAGCGATCAATAGCCAAATCAAAGCTTGTTGGAGCTTGCCGCCCTTCCCTCAGATCGAGAACGGCTGCCTTTTCAGAAGTCGAGGTGCCCCACAAGCCATTCAAGGCTGCTTCGCTACCGTCTTGTTTCTGTCCGCTGAGGCTTGTTGTCCTCAAACGCGCCTGACCAATTAGGGGATCGCACAATAACTCCAGCAATCTGGCATCTAGACCGCGCGCCGCCAACAGTGAAGCAGGGCCACTGACTGGAAAGCTCCGAAAGATGGCACCTGCCTTAGCCTCCATCAAGTCGATAGCGCAACCGATGACGGCGTTGAGAATCTCATCCAATGACTCATCGGCACTCAGGTGGGTCAGGATCTGCTGCATACCCTCGGCGATACGGCGCCGGTTCTGCTCCTCGCGGTAGAGCCTGGCACTCTCCAGCCCGACGGCGGCACCCGACGCCAGCAGAGCCAGCACTCGTTCGTCGTTTGGGCCAAAGGCACCGAACACCTTGTTGGTTGCCAGCAACGCACCAATTGGGCCGGACGGGGCCATAAGCGGTACAGCGAGCAACGAGCGAATACCCAGGCGGTGACATTCCTCTGGATCCAGGCGAGGGTCATTCAACGTATCAAAGATACGCAACGGTTGAGCGGTTTGAAGCACCTGACCGATCAGCGAGCCAAAGATCGGGAGTTGACAACCTACCTCCAGGCGTGGCGATGTCTCACCAGCCCCAAAAGCTGCCCGCAGGGTCTCACCCTCTCGCAAAAATACTAGCACCTGGCGGGCTGAGGTAAGTCTACGGGCCTGGTCAGCCACAAGCTGGAGCACAACACGGATGTCGAGATGGCTACCGATCGCTTGCTGTAATGCGTACAGGGTCTGAAGCTCGGCTGAACGTTGTTCGAGATGGGTGTAGAGGATCGCGTTCTCAATATGGGCCGCAACCTGCCCGACATAGTCTTGAAGAAGCGAGACATGCTGCATCGTGTAGTAGCCGCGCTCACGGTGGGCTAAATCCAGCATGCCTGTCACCTGACCTCCGATCCAAAGCGGCAGGCCAATCCAGGAACCAATATAATCAAAGGTGTCATCAGGCACCTCCTTGGTTGCCTCCCAGAACGAACGGGCAATCGGGGTGTCAGCCTTGGCATCCGCGATGAGGAGCGGTGCCCTCTCACCGATCACCCGACGGGCGCCACCAGCACGCGCCAGCGGGAAGTTGAACAGGGAGGCTACGGCGGACGGAACCGGACCTCGATAGGCGAGCAGAGCCAGGTCGTTACCATCCCGAACATAGATGGACACATGGGTATACTCAACGAGAGTTGCGATCTGATCAAAGATCGGAGTAAGCAGCGGGTTCTCTAGCCAGGTTTCGGACATGGATATCTCGGCCTTCATCGATTTGAGGAGAAACGACTCTCCTCTTTATTTATGTGTATGTCAGTCTTGTTCCAGAGGTACAAATATATCCCAGATTGGCAGCATGCGCAAAAGACAAGCTGGACAAGGATCGGGCAGCTTACGCCGGAAAGCCTGTGGAGTCTTTGTCAACCTCTTTTCCGGTCAGAGGTCACGATAAGTCAAATCTCTTGGTGATACGCCCGATCTCGCGGGCGGCGTCGATTTTGAACCGCTGAAACCGTGGGGCCGGCACTTTGAGGTTGAGTTCGGTGATCTCCTGATTGATGGCAGCGACCTCTTGCTCAAACTCGACGACTGCCTGTTGCCAGCTTGCCTCGACCCGCTCCCGCTCTGCCTGCGCCCAACGACCGGATTGACGATCCAGCTCCGCCAGCCGGCCCTCGTGCCATGCCCAGTGACGAGCTAGGGTCGTCCGTGCCTTTTCCAGTCGGGACCGGATCGCCTTGTCTAACTCGATCCATTCCGGCGCACAGCCGGCGTCTTTCAGGATTTTGAACGCCAATTCCCAGTCTCGGGCATACGGGTTGGTCGTCAGGTCCAAGGGCTTGCCTTTGCCCGGCAGGTTGTCGAATGCGCCCCGCTCCTGGGCTTCGCGGATCTGCTGCTCAATCCACTTCTCCCAGTCCTTCCCGTCCTCTGCTCGCTCCACCTTGACACGTTCCCCCTCTCCCGCTACAATGTCCCCATCTCAAGAACAAGGTAGAATATGATCCGCATCATCCTGATCCGTCATGGCCGGACCGCCTGGAACGAGCGCGAAGGCCAGGGCGAGCGCTTCCGTGGTCTGACGGACCTGCCGTTGACCGAAGAAGGCATCGCTCAGGCCCAGATCACCGCCCGCCGCCTGGCCCACACTCCATTGACCGCCATTTATTGCAGTCCTCTGCAGCGGGCGCTTCGCACCGCTCAGATCATCGCCGAGCCTCACAGCCTGGATGTCCATCCCCTGCCCGGCCTGGGCAGTATGAACTATGGCGACTGGGCGGGACAACTCCACACTGAGGTCGCTGCCCGCTGGCCCGAACTCTATCGGCAATGGCGGCAAGACCCCTTCAGCGTCCGCATGCCCGGCGGTGAGAGCGCGGCAGATTTGCGAGACCGGGCCATTGCTGCGCTTCGAGATGCTCTGAGTCGCCATACGGATGGCGCAACCATCGTTGTCATCAGCCATCAGATCGTCACTCGCACGCTGGCGTGTGCCCTGGCCGGTTTGCCCGATGCATCGTATTGGCGGGTTCGCCAGGACCTGTGCAATCTCAGCCGCTTTGACTATGATCCCACAAAACAGGTCTTTGTGGTTGTCGGTCTGAACGACATCTGCCATCTGCATCCCACATTCCCCTACGGCACCGGCCGTGGCCTGCGGATCGTCCTTATTCGCCATGGCCAAACGGCCTGGAACGCGCCTTCGGGTATCGCCGGCGCGGAAGCCAGCGGTCAAGAGCGCTTTCGCGGACATACCGACCTGCCCTTGGATGATCTGGGCCACGCCCAGGCCCGGCGGGTGGCGGACCGATTAAAGGGTGAGCGATTCACCGCTCTGTATGCCAGTCCCCTCCTTCGCGCCCGGCAGACGCTCGCCCCTCTGGCCGAAGCGCAGCAGTTACCGATCCAGTCCCACGATGGGTTGCTCGACATCCATTATGGCGATTTCCAGGGCCTGAGTCATACTGAGGCGGCCGCAGCCTATCCGGAACTATACACCCTGTGGCGCACACGCCCGGGCCAGGTGCGCTTTCCCGGCGGCGAGAGCCTGGCTGAAGTGCAGGCTCGCCTGCACGCTCTCTTGAATGAACTCACCGCCCGCCACCCCGGAGGAACCGTCGCCCTGGTCGGACATCAGATCGTCAACAAGGTGTTCGCCTGTACGCTCCTGGGTCTGGATTTGGACCGGATCTGGCGTGTTCGGATGGACACGGCCGGAGTTTCTGTCTTTGAGCAAATGGACGGTATCTGGCACACCCTCTGCCTCAACGACACCTGCCACCTGGCGTGAGGGTTCCAGCCTCGCCAGAGGCCATCATGGGCCCGGCACTTGATAGGTAGCCACCGTTTCGCCCGTAGCGTTTTTCAGAGTCGCCGTCTCACCGACCGACCAGATCGCCACCAACTTGTTCCAGTAAAAGTGGCCGAACGGATTGCCATCCTGACCCACACCGGTATGGATAACACTGCTCCCCCGTGGCCACAGGCGAAAGTTGGGAAAGGTAAAAACATTTCCATCCCCATCGTGGAGCGTCCAACCGAGAAGATCGGCCAGTCGTTCTCCTCGGTTGACGATGATCACCTGTTCCTGATTGACGTTTCCGGCCCCGAGGACCTCGCTAATTTCAATCTGTAGTTCACCTCCAGCCGGCAGGGGAGTCGCCAGAGGGGTGGCGGTGGCGGCCATTTGGGCCACGGCGGTCGCCGTCATCTGCTCCGACGGTGGTTCGACGGGCAAGGGGGTATCGGTGGCCGTGGGTTCCGGGGTGAACGTGGGCGTCACTTCGGGCAACCCGCCGACGGGGATGACCAGCTTTTGCCCTTGCTGGAGGTAATTGGGGTTGGTCAGGTTGTTGGCGGCAATAATGTCCTCGGCCGGCACATCGTACTTGACCGCCAGCCCCGAAATGGTGTCACCTGCCTGGACAATATGAATCACCGGCGTGGGCGTAACCGTGGCCCCCGAAGGCTGGGGCGTCTGCGCCACGGCGCTTCCGGTCGGAGCGATGGGACCGGCCGGCTTGGGAACCCCAAACGCTGGCAAAATCACCAGGACCAGCAGTAAAGTGATCAGCGTCGAGATCAGCGCGTTAGCGGCGAACATGAAGGCCATCTGTTTGCGAGTCATCCGCACTCCACCTCCTTGTGCATGGCCGCCGGGCATGGCACCGGCGGTCGGACCTTGCGCTTACCCCAGGACCCAGGCAACCGACGCAGAGATCAAAGCCCCCAGCAGCGAAGCCAAAAAGTTCACCAGATCATTGTTCAACCATCTCTGGCCCCTCACCAGTTGGGTCCTTTGTCCGCAGCGATGGACGGGGCTTTCCGTCTCTTTGTCGCACTGCCTACAGAAATAGATGCCTTGGACCGTAGCTCCCAGCAGGCTGTCCAGCAGCGATCCGGACAGACCGCCGATAATCGCCAGGAACGGATAGCTGATGACCTCTGAACTCCAGCCCTGGCCGCTGAACAGAGACTGTACTTGCATCAGCGCCGTAGCCATCGCCCCAATCAGCAGCGCACCCGCCACCGAGGCCCACATCCCCAGTCGGGTCACTCCCCCTGAGGTGCCGGGAGGAACGGGGCGGCCGGTCGTGATCAACCGGGGAGGAACTCGGCTCAGGACACCCACTTCGGTCGCCCACGTGTCGGCGTTGACCGTGCTCATCGCTCCGACAAACGCGGCAAAGAGCAACGGCTCCGGGTAGCGGGCATACACCACCGCCAGGATCGCCCCCAGACCGCCGTTGGCCAGCGCCTGTCCCAGATCACGACGGCTGCCTTTGGCAAACTTTTCGGCTACCGCCTGCTTGTCAGCCTGCCGGTAGTGCGAGAGCCAGCTTGAGGAAACGAAAAAGGTGATCAATAGCAACCCCCACACCCAGCCGCCCAGGCCAAAGATTAACGTGCCAACCAGGATGGCGCCGACCACGCCGCTGATGGTCAGGGATTGCCGCCAGTACCCCAACCCGCCCATCAGAGCGCTCAGGAGGCCCCCCACGATTAACTGCCCGATCATGGCACTACGCTAAAGGTTGCCAGCCAAAAGAGAGCCTGGGTGGCTGCCGCCGCCCCCCAGAGAAGATAGGATCCGGCCCGTTCTCGCTTGTACAGCGCCAGGCCCAGGGCCGTGTTGGTCCCCAGGATGATCAGGCCAATGATCGGCAGCGTGAACAGTTCCACCTTGGTGCCAATGCGGTCCACCTGTCCCCAGCGATTAAAGTGCAACGGCAACTGGATGTCAAGCCGGGGGAAGCGGGCGCTCAGATAGCCAAAGAGCCCCAGGTTGATGACAAGCGCCGCCCCTAGCAGGATCCAGGCCGTTCGGTCCCTCCAGAACGGCCAGGTCAACCAGGAGACGGGGCGCATCTCCTGCTCCAGCAGCCGATTCGGGCCCAGTTCCCGGCGCGCCTCGAACGCCTGCAAAAACCTTTCCGGGTCCTGAGGCGAAATGGCAAACGACATCCCGGGAGTCACCAACAGGAGTTGCTGGCTCAAAGGCCGAGTGGCCAGAAAGCAAGTCCTGCCAATTCCCGGAATCGATCCGATACCGCGTTCATGGCCGGGCCAACGAGGCCCTCGCCGTCGTACAATGGGCCCCATAAGTTGGTGCCCGGGCACGATCCGTTGGATATTGCGGATGGGGATGATCTGCTCTGTCCCGGCCCACCGGATCACGATCCCGTTTCGGTCGAGGTGATAGCGTAACGTGAGGCAACTCACTGTCTGATAGGCCAGAAAGAGCAGAGCCGGGAGGCTGAGGAGCACCACCAACCCGGCGAGAAAGGTCAGGAAGTTGATCCGTTGAGCCCAGATATGATGCTCAAGTAGCCGATGCATCAGCCAGATATCCAGAGCCCCGATCAGGCTCATGGATACCATTCCCACGATCCATCCCACCGAGAGCCTGGCGTGCCAGGTCAAATGGCCTCCTCTCTAGGCAACCGGGTAGACCGGGCTGCACCAGTGCCGGTACTTTGGATTTCTGCCACGAACCACGTCGAAATACAGTTCGCGGAGGCGAGTGACGACCGGACCGATCGCGCCGGAGCCGATGGGCCGGTGTTCGACCTGGGTGATTGCGGCGATCTGCACACCGGTCCCGGTCAGGAATGCTTCGTCACAGATATAGATTTCGCTGCGGTCGATCTCCCGCTCGATGGTTTGTAGCCCCATCTCCTCTCGCGCCAGGATCATGACCGTCTCTCGGGTGATTCCCTCCAGGATGTTTGCCGTCACCGGCGGCGTGATCAGGAATCCATTGCGCACCATAAAAAAGTTCTCGGCGCTGCCTTCGGAGATGTGCCCTGATTGGGTGAGGACCAGCGCCTCGTCATAGCCGCCGAGCAACGCATCGGTCTTGGCAAAGGCGGAATTGATATAGGCGCCCGTGATCTTGGCCCGAGCCGGCACAGCGTTATCATCCACACGCTGCCAACTGGAAAAGCACACGTGCGCCCCTTCTTCTTTTTCAATATACCGCCCAAAAGGCACGGCAAAACAAGCAAACTCATCGGTCAGGCCATGCAGGCGCACGCCGATGATCTCATCTGCCTTGTACGCCAGCGGACGGATGTAAGCATCTTCCCGATAACCATCCTTCCGCAACAGTTCGAGAGTGATCTCACAGAGTTCATTGACGGTATACGGTAGATGGATATGCAAAATCCGACACGAACGGAGCAACCGTTCATAGTGTTCCCGCAAACGAAAGACATACAACTGCTCATGGTCCTGGTTCCAATAGGCGCGGATGCCCTCAAAGCAGCCGGTGCCATAATTAAAGGCATGAGTCTGAATACTGATCCTGGCTTCCTCGATGGGCACGAACTGACCTTTGAAGAATGCATATTGGGTCATGAGTTCTCCTTGGCTCCTTGAGTTTTGATGTCTTTTTTGCCCGGTGGGCGAACGACAGCCCGCCAATTATCCTACGTAGCTGACTACTTCCTTCAACGGGCGGCGGGACGTACGCGCCGGCGGTTCCCCGGCCGGTTTGCCGATGGGCAACAGGGCCACAGGCCGATGCCGCTGCGGAAGGCTCAACACCCGGGCCGCGTGGCGTTCATCGAAAGCGCCCACCCAACATCCTCCAAACCCCAACGCCACCGCAGCCAGCAGGATATGCTCAATGGCCGCCGCTGTGTCCTGCAAGCAATACAGCTCGCGCCCCCGCTGGCCGTACCGCCCGGCCGACCGCTCGGCGTCCGCGCAGGTGACGATGACTACTGGAGCCTGGGCGACAAACTGCTGCCCATAGGCCGCCGTGGCCAACCCCTGGCGTACGACCGGATCGCGCACCACATAAAAGTGCCATGGTTGCCGGTTGCCGGCCGACGGTGCCCGGATGGCAGCCATCAGAAGCTGTTCAATCACCTCGGCCGGTACCTCCGCATTGGGCTCGAAATCCCGAACACTGTATCGCGCTTCGAGAACCTGCCAAAAATCCATTTTGTCCCCCTCAATCAAAAGAAAACAATGATAATATTTGAAACTCAATTCATTTTATTTCGTTGCTATCATTTTGTCAAATCGCCATTGTTCGAGAATGGGGATCAGTTCATACGCCGTCATATCCAGGTGGATGGGAGTGATAGACACATAGCCGTGGGCCATCGCCCAGATGTCAGTTCCTTCATCCTGATGCCCGGTAGGCGGTTCGCCGCCGATCCAGTAATAGGGACGCTGCCGGGGATCATAGCGCTCGATCAGGATGTCCCGGTAGACCCGCCGCCCCAGACGGGTGATGGCGACTCCGGCGATCTCTTCGGGGGGGCGACAGGGGACATTCACGTTCAAAAAGTGTCCGGGGGGTAGCCCTTGCTCCGATACCAGATTCACCACCTGGACGGCAACCTGGGCGGCGAAGGCAAAATCGTGGCTTTCGTAACTATCCAGCGAGACGGATATGGCTGGCAGGCCGAAAATCACCGCTTCCATTGCCCCGGCGACCGTGCCCGAGTAGGTGATATCGTGGCCCAGGTTCGGCCCCTGATTGATCCCGGATACGACCAGATCCGGCCGTTCGGACAGAATGCCGAGCAAGGCCAACGCCACGCAGTCGGAAGGAGCACCGGTGGAGACGTAGGCCTCCGCTGCACCTTCCAGGGGATAGGGGTCCACCCGCAACGGCTTGTGCATCGTTTTGGTGTGTCCCGCCGCCGACCAGTTGTGGTCGGGGGCAAAGACCGCCACCCGGGCAATCTGCTTGAGCGCCTCCAACAAAGCTCGCAACCCCGGAGCTTCGATCCCATCATCGTTGGTCAACAGAATGTGCATTGTGCTTCCCTGACCTGGATTTCTGGCTGGCGAATAGAAGGAGCAGCACGGCTGGCAACGTGCTGCTCCATCCTCACTCAGTTTCGCGTTTTCTCAAGCGGGCAATCTATCTCCTTATATCCGCTCGCTTGCCCGGACATCCAACATGACCAGGCCTGAGATCATCTTGGGGTAAAAGTCGGTAGATTTCTGCGGCATCTTTTCCCCTCGAGTCGAACAGGCCTTGACTTCGCCAATGCGCGTTGGGTTCATAATAAAGACACACACCGCTTGACCGGCGTCTACATGGGCGATTGCCTGGTTCAGGTCCCGGTAGTAATCCAGAAACTGCTTATTTTCGACCTGTTCTTTGCTGATGCCCATCACCCGTTCGATGATCAGTTCGTGGAGGATGCTCACATCGAGCCGCCGCCATTCGGGGGCTCGATCAGGCACGATCTGGTCCATGACGGCCGGGTTTCTGAGCCGCAACAAGAAATAGGAGCCATCGTAGAAGCCGATGCGCCGGTCGTCCGGCGTGGCCTGGGCCAGAGCTGCTTCGAGGGCAGCGCGACCGGCCATCGGTGTGACCTCAAAGTAGGCTCGCGCTCCGTCGAGGATCTCGGCCGGCGTCTTGGCTGTGTAGTCATGGATCTCCCGATGGGTGGGCAGGATGGTCAAACCGGGATCATCCATGCTCACCAGGCTGACCAACGCATAGTGAAAGGCCGCATTGGCCGGCGCGTCGGGGTACCTGTCCTGCATCTCAGCCCGATAGTTCAGCGCCGTCTCGTAGCGATGATGCCCATCGGCAATGATCAACCCGCGCTTGGGAGCCATTTCGGCCGTCACTGCAGCCAGCACCTGGGGATCGGTCACCACCCACATCTGCTGCCGCACATCCTTTTCAAAGAGCTCCTGCACTTCTGCATCAGGCGGACGATCGGCAATGGCCGCGTCAAACAGGGCATTGATCCGATTCTCTGGATCCGGATAGAGCATAAAGATCAGCTCAAAGTTCACACCTGTCGCACGGAGCAGGTTCAGGCGATCGACCTTAGGCCCGGCCAAGGTCCGCTCATGGGGTAAGACGGTCCCCTCGCTAAACTCAACCAGTTGCAGAGCAGCAATGAAAGCCTTGCGCGTTAACCGGGTGCCATCAGGGAGGGTGAAGGTCTGGTGATAGACATAGAGAGCCGGCGTCGGGTCGCGCAACAGATAGCCGGCGTCCAGCCAGCTCTGAAAGAAATCCCGGGCGCGGGTGTAGACATTCTGCTCCGGGGTGTCGTCGTCAAATTCCTGACCGCGGATCAACCGTACGATGTTGTACTGGTGCAGATCGTAGTATTTCTTTTGCAGATCCGGACCGATCCGATCATACGGTTGGCTCACCACCTTGCTCAGATCGCCGACCTTGTACGGATTGTAACGGATACCGGTAAAGGGTGCAATTGTGGCCATCGAGTTTCGCTCCATGGAAAAAGCCCTTTTGCCGGTCGCTCGGGTCTGCCCAGCGACGCCAGGGCGACCGGCAAAAGGTCTGGCGCTAGAAGTGTTTCCGGTAAAAGTCAATGAGGATTTCGGCAACCTCCCCACCGACCCGGTCCTGGCCCTCCACCGTGCTGGCGCCAATGTGAGGCGAACCGATCACCAGGTTAAAGCCGTGCTTGTCTTTTAGCTGGAACAGCTTGGCGTTGCCGGGATTTACCTTTTCATCGGCAAACACATCCAACGCGGCACCGGCGACCTTGCCGCTCACCAGCGCATCGTACAGCGCATCCTCGTCCAGAGTGCCGCCCCGTCCACAGTTGATGATATACACCCCCTGTTTCATCTTGGCAAAAGCTTCCGCGTTGAGGAGGTTGGTCGTCTCGGGCGTCTTGGGCACGTGGAGCGAGATATAGTCGCTCTGGGCGAGCAATTCGTCCAGGCTCACCTGTTTGGCGTAAGGCACCTCGGTGGGGGTACGGCGGTAAAAGATTACCTTCATACCCAACGCCGCTGCCCGCCAGGCCACGGCCTGGCCGATATTGCCCAGGCCGATCAGTCCCAGGGTCTTGCCCGCGATCTCGGTACCCTCCAGCTCCTTCTTTCGCCATTCCCCGGCCACCATGCTTATTGTGGCCTGGGGGATCTTGCGGGCGAGGGCCAGCAGATAGCCGATGGTCAACTCGGCCACCGAATCGGAACTGGCCTTGGGGGTGTTACGCACAGCGATCCCCTTACTCTCGGCATATTTGACATCAATGTTGTCCAGTCCAACGCCACCGCGGACGATGATCTTGAGGTTCGGAGCAGCGTCAATGACCTCCTTGGTGATCTTGGTCCGGCTACGCACGACCATGCCGTGATACGGACCGGCGTCGCGCACCAGTTCTTCGGCCGTAATCTCAGGCCGGTTATCTACCTCGATGCCGGCATCGCGCATGGCCTGAATCGCGTCAGCGGCTGTCTTGTCACAAATCAGTACTTTCATCATGTCCTCCTGATACGAAGGAAAGACCGCAGTCCACACCCGGTCCTATAGCCCCAGGATATCATTGATCTGTTCCAGCAGCCATTTGATATCCGAGACCTGAAGGTCCCCCATGTGGGCGATGCGGAAGCAAACATCCTTCAGATCGCCATAGCCGTTGGAGATCATGGCTCCCCGCTTGCCGAGCTCGTCATTCAACTGACTGACGCTGATGTTTCGCGTGTTGGAGACATTGGTCACCGTATGAGACAGGTACCGCTCATCACCATAGATGGCAAAGTACTTACGCGCCCAGGCGCGCACGATCTCGGCCATTTCAAGGTGCCGGGCCCACCGGTTCTCCAACCCCTCGGCCAGGATATCGTCCATCTGCTTATTCAGCGCCTGGATCAGGCTGATGGCCGGGGTGGCGGGGGTCTGGTGCTTATCGTACCGCTTGTCCATCTGATCGTAGGCAAAATAGTAGCCCCGGTTGGGCACCTTCAGCGCTCGCTCCCGCGCCCGGTCGCTGACAGCGCAGACGGTCAGACCTGGCGGCAGGGCAAAGCATTTTTGAACGCCGGCTAGGCAGACATCCAGCCCCCAGGCATCGAATTCGATCTTGACCCCGGCCATACAACTGACGGCATCGACCAATAACAATACGTCGGGATATTTTTGACGGACCAGCGCCGCGATCTCTTTGACCGGGTTCATAATCCCGGTCGCAGTCTCGTTCATCACCACCGTAATGGCGTCATAGTCTGCCTTGGACAGCGCTTCGTCCACCAATTCGGGGGTGATGGCCTGGCCCAATGGCACCTCCAGGAGGTCGCAGGGGATGCCGTTGCGGACGGTCATATCGTACCAACGCCTGGAAAAAGCGCCACAGGCCGTGTTCAGAACCCGTTTGGTGGATGCCTGCCGCACCGAGCCCTCCATCACACCGGTCGAGGAAGAGGTATATAGATAGACGCGCTGGTTCGTGTAGAGCAACTTCTGGAGTTTGGGAGTGACTTCAGCCTGCAGGTCCTGGTATTCCTTCGCCCGATGGCCGATCATCGGCGCAGCCTGAGCCAACAAGATTTCGTCCCGCACATGGGTGGGACCCGGAATGAACAGTTTTTTGTACATGTCTTACCTCCTTGTAAGAGTAATTAGCCTTACCAGGCAAGAGAAAGCAACTGGTACTCACTCGGACTCAAAGAAGCGTCGGCGAGAGATTCCCCTCAAGCACCTCGGCTGTATTGTATCAACTTTCCGCAAAAGGGGCAACTTGACATTTGTCCAAGGCAGGCGCTTAGAAAAAGGCCTCATAGCCGGGGATCGCCAGCTCGTCCCGCATGATCTGCAATTCCCGACGCAGGTTGCGGTTCACCGGGATGCCTCGCGCACGGATGAGGCGTTCCGTTTCGTACTCTTTTTCGCCGGCGACATACACCCGCTTACAGCCTGGGGCTTTGCGTGAAGCCTGCAAGGCGCGCATGATCTCCCCGGTGATCCGTCTCGAAACTTCCAGCGGAATGAAATGCTCGATGTCAATCGCCAGGAAAAAGTGGCCCAGCATGAAAGGCCGACGGGACCCATTCGGCCCAACGCCGAGGAGGTCCTTCATAAAGGCCCCGCCGCACAGAGATGCGGAGAGGATCTCCACCATCGTGGCCAGCGCATAACCCTTGTAGCCGGCCAATAGCTCTCCCTCTCCCCCCAACGGCAACAGGGCCGCCCTGGCCTGGCTCAAATCCTCCAGGATGCGCACCGGATCGGTGAGGGGACGGCCCTCCGCGTCCACCACCCAACCTTCGGGCACTTCCTTTTCTGCGCGGGCTGCGACCTCGATCTTGCCCCGCTGGCTGATTGAGGTGGCCCCGTCGAAACAGAAGGGATACTCCATGTCGGAGGGCGCGGCAAAGGCGATGGGGTTGGTGCCTAACATCGGTTCGGTGCTGAAAGTGGGGGCAACGGATGGACGGGCGTTGGTGACGGCCAGTCCCATCATCCCTTCCTGGGCAGCCATGCGGGCATAATAGCCGGCGATGCCAAAGTGGGTGCTGTTGCGCACCGCTACCGCCCCCAGCCCATACCGACGAGCCTTGTCCATGGCCAGACGCATGGACCGATAGGCGATCACATGGCCCATGCCGTGATGACCGTCAATCACCGCCGTAGTCTCGGTCTCCTGGACAATCTCAATCTCAGTCTTGGCCGACTGGACCCCGGCTTTGATGCGATCGTAGTAATACTTTAGGCGGCCAATGCCATGCGACTCAATGCCCTGCAAATCCGAAGCGATCAGCACATCCGCACAGATGCGGGCCTCTTCGGCCGGCGTGCCCAGGCCCTCAAACACCTGGATCATGAAACGGTGAACGACATCCACGGGCAAGTACCCATTCTCGTCCATTCCCTCAACCTTTCGCTACCGAGTTTCGGACATAGGATACCGAACCGAGGCAGTTTTGGCAACTTGGCCGGTGGCCGGGGAATCCACGGCGCGAGGAACGCAAACTCGCCGGTCACTTCCTCCGGTCAGCGATAGGTCTCCAACAGGCTTCGGACGTCGAATTCTGGACCGTTCTTTTTCAGCGGATGCGCACTGACGCGGGTGTGGCTCTCCAGGGTCGGTCGAACCTCCCGATAGAACACTCCGACCGGGATGGCATCATCGCGGAAGGCCTGGGCCAACGCCTGCATCCGGTCGGTCGGATCGTGATCGGGCGGGAGGTCCTCGATACGAGCTCGCCACAGGTCAAACGTGTTATAGAACGTCGGGCAGGGGCTCATGGTCTGGATAAAAGCAAAACCGGGGTGCTGGATACCCTCGACGATCAGCTCGGCTAGTTGCTTGGGATCGCCGGAAAAGCCCCGGGCGGCAAAGCTCACCCCCGAAGCCAACGCCCAGGCCATGGGGTTGATCGGCGCATCGGCCGAACCAAAGGGCGTGCTCTTGGTCTTGAAGCCCAGCGGGGAAGTGGGTGAGGTTTGGCCTTTGGTCAGACCATAGACCTCATTGTCCATCACCACATAGGTCAGGTCCGGATTGCGGCGCACGGCATGGACCAGATGCCCTCCGCCGATACTGAATCCGTCGCCATCGCCTCCGACAGCGATGACCGTCAGTTCCGGGTTGGCGATCTTGATCCCGGTGGCGACGGGCAACACCCGTCCGTGGGCCGTTTGGAAGCCGTAGGTCTCGACAAAGAACGGAAGTCGGCTGGAGCAGCCAATGCCCGAGACCACCACTGTCTTGGTGGGGTCAAGCTGCAATTGAGCCAGCGCCTGGTAGAGAGAAGCCAGGACGCCAAAATCCCCGCAGCCAGGGCACCAGGTCGGTTTGACCTCCGACTTGTAATCCTTGGGCAATCGCCTGGGCTGGATCGAGTCCTTAGCCATAGGTCACCTCCTGGGCGAGCTCTTTAGTGGGTCTGGTTACCAGGAACTCCATGATCTTGGCCCGGATCTCGGCCGGGGTGAAGGGCAAGCCACCGTATTTGTTGACCGAGATCAAGGGCAGTTCTGTATGGGCTTTTACCCATGCGGCGAATTGCCGGGAGCGGTTCACTTCCGGTACGATCACCGCCTTGAGATTCCGCGCAAAGTGGAGGATCCGTTGGGCAGGCAGTGGATTGATCACGGCCGGGATCAGCGCCGTGACCGGATACCCTTCCGCAGCCAGTTCCTCAACTGTCTCGCGGACCACCCCTGCGGTAGAACCCCAGGCCAATACTCCCACTTCTGCCTCTTCTTCCGGGACGCCGTACGAGAGACACCCCAGGGGCGGCTGGATCCCGCACAAGGCTTCGGCCACGACCTCGAACTTGCGGCCCCGTTTGTCAAGCTGCGCGGTGTGCATCGCCGGCGTGTAGTTCGGTGCCCCATATTCATCATGTTCCAAGCCGGTTGCGGTGAAGGGAGTTGGATCAATGCCGGGCACGGCCATCGGTGAGACGCCGCTTTCCGTCAGGGCGTAGCGCCGATACGAGGCATACTCCTCAGGGGAAGGACGCAACCGTTCTACCACCGGCACCAAGTTGGGATCCGGCATGGGCACGGTTTCGGTGCGGTGCGACAGGGATTGATCGGTCAGCAAGATCACCGGCATCTGGTAGGTCTCCGACAGGTAGAAGGCGTGCATGGCCTGATAAAAGCAGTCCTCCACCGAGCGGGCAGCCAGGACGATGCGGGGTGCATCCCCATGACCTCCGTACAGGGCGATGTTCAGGTCGCTCTGTTCCATTTTGGTGGGCATTCCCGTGCTGGGGCCGGCCCGCATGGCATTCACCACCACGACCGGCACCTCGGCCATGGTCGCCAGCCCAAGCATCTCCTGCATGAGCGAGAAGCCGGGACCGCTCGTGGCGGTCATGGCTTTGACTCCGGCAATCGAAGCCCCCACCACGGTGCTGATGGCTGCGATCTCGTCTTCTGTCTGGAGCACCGCCCCGCCCAAACCCGGCAGACGCCTGGCCATCTCTTCCAGGATGTCAGAGGCGGGAGTGATCGGATAGCCAGCATAGAAGCGGCAACCCGCTGCCAGCGCTCCGGCCACCAGAGCCTGATTGCCCGACATGACCAGCTCAGGTTCATGGGTCGGATCGGGGGGTGCCAGCCGATAGGGGACCTCTTCCTGGATATGATCCTTCACCCATTGATACCCGGCCAGCAAGGCGATACGATTGCTCTCGACAAACTCTGGCCGGGCCTTGCCCCATTTCTCTTTGACCGTAGCCTGAAGCTCTTGAAAGTCAAAGCCAAACAGGGAACAGAGCGCACCCAACGCGATCAGGTTTTTGCCTTTCCGCAGATTCAAGTCCCGGGCCAGGCGTTCCAGGGGAATGCCATAGGTTACCCCGTTGAACCCTTGCGGCGCGTCATGCTCACCCAGATCATAAATAAGCACCCCGTCGGGCCGCAGTGCCTGGTGATGGAGCTCCCAGGCCTCCTCATTAAAGGCCAGCAATACATCCAACTGATCGCCCAGGGAGGGGACCGGTCGCACCCCGGCGCGCAGTTGGAACATCACCGGCCCTCCTTTGATCTCGGCGGGATAGGTGCGAAAGGTATGAACATGATATCCACTCCGGGCCACGGACAAGGTCAGGATATCCCCGGCGGAGATGACATTGTCAATACCCGATTCGCCGCCCATACGCAATAGCAAAGTCTCTACAAACATCTGTCCTCCGTGGATTTCCCCGCTCTACTCGGTATGGTCGACCGTCTCCGGAACCAGAGACTCGACCCTTTGTTTTCCTCTCAATGCGGCGGCCATGGCCGCAATGTGCGCCGGCGTCGTGCCACAACAGCCGCCGATCACCTGAGCGCCCGCCGCCACAAGCCGGAGGGCAATCTCCGCCATATCGGTAGGGGTGGCCGTGTAGACTGCCTGTGCCCCCACCAGTTGGGGCAGACCTGCGTTCGGTTTGGCCCACAGCACCGCCTCGGGCGCCACCTGACGCATGTCCTGAATGAAACCCGGGAATTCGGCAGGGTCTCGGCCGCAGTTGGCGCCGATGCCTTCCACCCACGGGGCCATCTCGCGCGCTGCCTGGGCGGGACGGATGCCCATCATCGTCCGTCCGTGGGTATCAAAACTGAAAGTGCAGATGAGCGCCAAATCGGTTACGCGGCGCACCCCCTCGATCGCTGCCTTGGCCTCCTCTAGGTCGCTCATCGTTTCCAGAAGCAGCAGGTCTACCCCGCCCTCGATTAGGCCGACGGCCTGCTCCGCATAGGCCTCGGCGACCTCCTCCCGGGTTGTCGCACCCAGCGGCTTGAGCAATTGGCCGGTCGGTCCCATATCGCCCACGACCAGGACCTCGTCGCCGGCCGCCTGGCGCGCCAGCTCAGCAGCTCGGCGGTTGACCTCGCTCACTTGGTCAGACAGGCCCTCCCTCTTGAGCCGATAGCGAGTGCCGCCAAAAGTGCAGGTCAGGATGAGATCGGCCCCGGCCTGGATATAGGCGCGGTGCATCGCCCCAATCCGATCCGGCTGCTCAAAGAGCCACACCTCGGGCGCCCGGCCTGCCCCCAGGCCCTGGCTTTGGAGGTAGGTCCCGGCCGCGCCGTCGGCCACCAGGACCTCTCCATTCCTCAGTCGAGCCCAAAACCTCTCAATCCTGCCCATCTTGTCCCACTTTCCTTTCCGGTCTTGGATATGATACCCCGTGCAGGTATCCCTGTCGGTAATGTGGGTCCCTGAATCCATGTGCGGCACCTGGGCGACAAGCTGAGGTGCCACGGGCGGTTGCTATCGGACCGCCAATTCACGTCGCAGGACCTTGCCCACTGCTGACTTGGGCAATTCTGGCCAGAATTCCACTGAGACAGGCACCTTGTAGGGGGCCAGGTATTCACGGCAAAAGGCAATGATCTCTTGCTCGGTGCAGGTCATGCCCTCTTTCAAACTGATGAAGGCTTTGACCGTCTCCCCCCGGTATTCGTCCGGGATGCCGACCACTGCCGCTTCCTGGACGGCGGGGTGTTTGAACAGGACTTCCTCGACTTCGCGGGGGTACACGTTAAATCCGCCGCAGATGATCATGTCCTTCTTGCGGTCTACGATCTGAAAGTATCCTTCCTCATCCATACGGGCCACGTCGCCGGTGTGCAGCCATAGCCCCGGCCCCAGAGCGGGATGCTCGCGCAGGACCTGGGCTGTCTCGGCCGGGCGCTGCCAATAGCCTTTCATGACCTGCGGGCCCTGGATGACCAGTTCGCCGATCTCGCCCACTGGCATCTCCCGCTCACCCGTCTCGATATCCACAATCCGCGCGTCGGTGTCCGGCCACGGAAGGCCGATCGAGCCGATCTTGTTCTGGCCGTATACCGGATTGACGTGGGTCGCCGGGCTGGTTTCGGTCAACCCATACGCCTCCACCAGCTTGCAGTTCGTGAGGGCTTGGAACTTTTCCTGGACCTCGCCGGGCAGGGGCGCCGCCCCGCTCAGGCAACAGACGATGGAGCTCAAGTCAAAATCCCGGACCCGAGGATGATTGTTAATGGCCACGTACATGGTCGGCACCCCGGGATAGAAGGTGGCTCGATGCTTGCTGATGCTGCCCATAATGTGCAGGACATCGCGTGGGTCCGGGATCAAGATCATGGCCAGAGCCCCGGCGATCGCCATGTTCATCACCGAAGTCATGCCGTAGGAATGGAACAGGGGCAATGCTCCAAGGGTGATCTCCCTGGCCGGACGAGCGTGGGACCAGACCAGGCCGGCGACAGCGTTGGCGACCAGATTGCGATGGAGCAGTTGCGCACCCTTGGGGATCCCCGTCGTCCCGCCAGTGTAAAGGAGACAGGCGGTGTCCTCCGGCCCGACCTCGACTTGGTCCGGTCTCGGCGGCGATCCAGCCAGAAGCGCCTGAAACCAGCGATCATCGGTCGAACGAAGGACCACGCGATACCCCTCTTTTCTCTCCTTTGCCACCGTGAAGAGCAGGCGCAAGGAGCCAGGAAAGTACTCTTTGATATTCGTCACGATAATATGCCGCAACCGGGTCCGGGTTCGGATCGAGTCGATCTTTGAATAGAAGCGGCTGAGAACGATCACGATCTCGGCACCCGAGTCGTTCAGTTGGTACTCCAGTTCCTGGGCGGTGTACAAAAAGTTGCACGGCACGGCAATCCCTCCCGCCCGCAGGATGCCGTAGAACGCCATGACGTACTGAGGACAGTTAGGCAGGACGATGGCCACCCGATCTCCTTTCTGCACGCCAAGGCTCTGCAAGCCGGCGGCAACCCGGTTCACGGCCTCGTCGAGTTGTCGGTAGAGGATGGCCCGGTCCAGGATGATCCGTCCTACCCGGGCGCCAAAGAAGATGGCCGGCTGTTCGGGATACCTGGCTGCTGCGTCAGTCAGAAACCGGTCAAGAGGAATGGGTGGGTAGTCGAGACTGGCCGGCACTCCCTCGTCATAGAAGCGGAGCCAAGGTTTGACCCTCGTTTCCCCGTCCATCAGATACCTCCTCCCTTGCCGCTAACTCAAGAGCATGATCATCTCCCTCAGAGTTGCTGCCATCTCAACTGGAACGCCCATCTGGGTTGACAGCTCTTCAGTCGGTCGGTCGTCCAACGTCAGGCCAGGCGGAGTCGAGTAGGTTCCATATCCGGTGGGCTGGGTGAACATCGACCTGGGCAACAGCACCAGTTCGCCCGTGGCCCTCTGCCCACCTGACCCGGCGCCAGGAAACCTGTCCCGCAGCGCCGCCACGACATCCTGACCGGTCAACAATCCAGAGACGGTGACCGTCGGCCCGAAGAAGTGATTGACCACAGGCACCAGGTGGAGTTCTGCCTGGGCATAGGAATTGAGCTCTTGCACGAGCCGGGCCATGATGGGCGCGATCAGGGTTCCGCACACGACCGTGGCGTGTTTGACATGCAGGGAAGGCAGATCGGCTTTGAGCTGTTCCCATTCATCAAGGAGCTGACGCACCATCCCCACCCCATTCTCCAGTTGTGGAAAGCCATCATACTCCTCGGTGGGTGGCACTGGCCGCCCGGCAACCAGGTACCACTCATCGGACGGGTAGAAAAAGGCAACGCCCCTCTTTCTTCTCTGGCGGACCCGCCATGGCTCGAACTGGTCCAACACCGCCCGAGACTCATCTGAGGTGTAGGGCCGGCACCGGCTGGAGGAATATCGGGTCAGGCCGATCGGCACGATCCCGACCGATGCGACTGGCCGGCGGTATAACGCGGTCAGGTCAGCGAGGGTCCGCTCTAGATGCGGCCCATCGTTCAGGCCGGGTATCAACACCACCTGAGCGTGCACCTCGATCTGCAACTCGGCCAGGCGGTGGAACTGTTCGAGGATGTCCGGGGCATCCTGGCGTCCCAGGATCCGCCGCCTCAACTCCGGTTCGGTGGCATGGACTGATACATAGAGCGGACTCAGCCGCTGCTCTTCCAGGCGCGCCCAATCGTCGTCATTCAGGTTCGTCAGGGTGACAAAGTGACCCAAGAGGAAAGAGTAGCGATAGTCATCATCCTTCACATACAGGCTGCGACGCATCCCTGGCGCGTTCTGCGTGACAAAGCAAAAATCGCAGTGGTTGGCACAGGTTCGGATCTCGACATCGAAGGTGGGATGAGCAAAAGAGAGGCCCAGTTCTTCGCCATACTTCCGCACGGCCTGGATCCGTAGCTCCTGACGGTTCCGCTCCACCCGCAACCGCAGCAGTTCCTCCGCGCCGTAGAAATGCACGTCAATGACATCACGGAGCGGATGGTCGTTGATCGATATCAATCGATCGCCCGGCTGGAGCCCGATCCGATCCCCCAGGCTCCCAGGCGTTACCTCTACAATCAGCCCACCTGGCCGTTTCAACTAGAGTTCTCCTCTCGATTCGCCACGCTTTGCCTTCGGCCCCGGCCATAATCGTCCACCAGGGCGAGGACCCGGTCCAGGACCTGTTCGATGGTGAGCGTGGTGGTATCGATCACCACTGCATCGTCCGCTGGCCGGAGAGGAGCCACGGAGCGGTTGCTATCGATCTCATCCCGGCGTCGCACTGAAGCCAGGACCTGTTCATAGTCTGCCTGCTCACCGCGCGCCACCACTTCCCGGTACCGCCGCGCTGCCCGCTCCTCGAGCGTGGCATCCAAATAGATCTTGAGATCGGCCCTGGGCAAGACCACCGTGCCGATATCCCGGCCAACCATCACGATACGCCCCTTCCGGCCCATGCGCCGCTGTTGCGCCGATAGCGCGGCCCGCACGCCGGGGTACGCCGAGACGGGCGATACGGCATGGTTCACCTCCGGTTGGCGGATCTCCCAGGTCACATCCTGACCATCCACCAGGACCGTGTATGAACGGCCATCCTGGACCGTGGGTCGAAGGATTTCGATCTTCACCTGTCTGGCTAGCGCGGTCACCGCCGCTTCATCATCAATGGGGATGCCGCGAACCAACGCCGCCCAGGTGACGGCCCGATACATGACCCCGGTGTCCAGGTACAGATACCCCAGCCGCTCGGCCAGCAACCCGCCGATGGTGCTTTTGCCCGAAGCAGCCGGGCCGTCAATGGCGATGGTGGACGGTCGTCTCAAGATAGTCTTTGACTCCTTTCTTGATGCACCGATTGGACCGTTCATTGCCTATGTCTGAGTATGTCCGGATATTTGCCAGCAAGGCGCCAGGAACACAAATTGCTTTTCATGGTGCTTTGCGCCTCTGCGTTTTGGTGGTGATGCTCTCACCCTTTGCACGTACTCTCCGGCCCCGTCTTGGCTTCCTGGCTTGTTGAGCCGATTGCTTGAGCGATTCCAGGCTTTGGACTTCCTGAGGCGTGAGATGCCGCCATTTTCCCGGTTCGAGGTTCCCTAACTGTAGGGGTCCCATGCGCACCCGCTTGAGTTCCAGAACCGGATGGCCCAACAAGGCGGCCACCCGTCGGATCTGGCGCTTGCGGCCCTCACGGAGCACAATCCGCAGCAGCGTTGTGTCTTTATGGCTGCGCAGCACCTCCACCTGGGCGGGAGCCGTGGGTTTGCCTTCCAGTACTACCCCATGCCGCCAGGCTTCCAACGCCTTGTCCGAAGGGTGTCCCTGGACCAGCACCCGGTACTCTTTGGTGTGTTGATAGCGAGGATGGGTGAGAAGGTGCGCCAATTCGCCATCATCGGTGAGCAGGATCAGGCCTTCGCTGGTCACGTCCAGCCGACCCACCGGATACAATCGCACCGGAAGCTGGACCAGGTCTCCCAAGGACTTTCGGCCCTGGGGGTCCTCCATGGAGGAGAGGTATCCGCGAGGCTTGTTCAGGAGAATATAGGTGTGGCCCGCGGCAGTCCGCAGACGCTGGCCGTCCACGCGGATATCGTCGTGGATCGGATCCACTTTGGTGCCGAGTTGGGTGATCACCTGACCGTTGACCGTCACCCGGCCCTGCTGGATCAACTCTTCGGCTTTGCGCCGCGAAGCGATGCCAGCGCCGGCCAGCACTTTTTGCAGACGTTCTAAAGGTTCCGAGCCCATTGTCAACCCTTCAGACCAGTCGTCTGTCACATCGCTCCCGATAGCCGCACCCCTGACAGCGCGCCGGCTCGTGGTGACTGCGGTTCACATCATCGGCGTAGAGGTGACGGCGCATCGCGCCCAGGGTGGTCAACAGCTCGGTCCGCAAGGCAGGCGTATAGTCCACCTCAAAGGCGCGGTCGTCATATTTGATCATGCCATAGGGGGGCCGTCGCGTTTCTTGATCCTCCACCAACAGACAGTACGCCGCCAGTTGCAGCACGTGAGCCTGGTGAGGCCGAACGGGGGCCTGACCGGACTTGACCTCCACGGGGATCAAGCCTTCCGGTGTGCACACCAGATAATCCGGCTTGCCGGTCAGCCGATAGCGGTCGGAAAAGAGAGGGCGAGTACAGCGATTCCAGCTCCCGGTGTCGGCATAGACCACCCGGCCACGGGGCAGGGCCGTTTCGCGGCGGATCTTGCTCGCCCGGAGCCACAGTACCAGCCCTACTCCACCCACGATCAAAGCCACGATCAACAACCAATCCATGGCTCTAGCCCCCCAGGGTCCGCCACATCCAGACCGCCAGGATGGCGATTGCCAGAATGAGCAGCGCCACCGCCAGTCGTTGCAGGAGGTAGAACCTTTCGACCGCGCGACCGTGGCGTTGATGCCAGGATACGCCGTGCTTCATTTCCCGGACATTTTGCGAGGGTAGTCCCTTCACCCGTCCCAACCACCAGGCGCGGGCACAGAAGAGATACTCGGCAATCTCGCTGGCGCGGAGAATATCATCCTCGCGGTTCACGGCTCCCTCTCGGCGATTCCGATCCGTTCCTCAAACTCCTGGAGCGCCTGTCGCATCATCTCCTGACGGATGGCCGTGGTCAGGTCGCCTCGCGTGCGCTCCACGACGCCGCGCAGCATATCGGTATTGCGCCGCAGGCCACCGGTGATGGCGTCGGGAAAGTCCATTGTCATCAACTGGCTATAGACGTCGTCCATCGCATCCAGGATCTGTTCAGCGCGCTCCAACCGATTGTGGCGCATCAGATCCAAGGCGTGGCGGCGCAACTCACTGGCCGCTTCGGCCAGGCCGTTGACATAGGCTGCCGCCTCGACCCCCAGCTCCGCCGGTGAGGGTACATGACCGTCCCGGATAAAGGCGTAGACCATCACCGCCTCCACATACTCTTTGAATGCATCCTGCGTGTATCCGGCATAATAGAGGTCCGGATAGGGCGACAGATCCGCTTTCAGTTGCTGGGCGGCTTGTCCCGCCATCCTCAGCAGATCTTCGGCGTCGGTCAACTGGCCACGGTGAGCGGCCCGGATGGCGTTGGCGCAGTCGCGGATCAGGCTTCGAGAACGCTGGAGAGCCAGATCGCGGGCGGTGTTCTTGGCCTCCAGTTCGTTCCGAATCTCGTTGAGGATCTCCTCCAGTCTATCCATTTCCTATTCTCCCATGTTGCCTTGCTCCTCCCATGCTTCCCGGTTCGGGGGTAGCTTGAATTTGATCCACATCACCGGCAGGAGCAACACGGTGGTGGCCAGAGGGATGTAGAAAGGAACCTGGGGGGTGAATCGCTCCCACAGCATCGCCCCCAGGTATGGCGCCGGGAGGGAAAGCAGGCCAATGCTGGTGGTGAACACACCAAAGGCAGTGCCTCGGAGTCGGCGAGGTACCACCTTGGAAATCAGCGAGTTGTACGCCGGGTCAATGAGGGCAATGCCCGCGCCGAAGAGAGCCCACGCCGCCACAAAGCCAATGAAGACACGGCTCTGAAGAAACGAGACCATCGCCATGGCGATCAGGGAAAAGCCGACCACAATCCCCACCCGCTCCCCCTTCCGATCGGACAACCAGCCGGCTGGCGTCAGAAACACCATGGTGACCGTGGCCTGAATCGAGGATAGCCAACTGATCTGGACATTTGAGAAGCCCATCAGATTCTGCATATAGAGCGGTAACAGTTGAGCCACCATGTTGAATGTAGCGTCCCGCACGCCATCGGACAAAAAGATCCAGGTCAAGACTCCACCAGCCAGGATCATGCCGGTCATGGCTGCCAGGCTGGCCTTCAGGTCCGCCACCGTAGGCTTTCGGCGATCTGCTGCATCTCGGTGTCTTGCTCGACGGGCCATCCCGAGCCGCATCAGCGTCGCCAGGGTGTAGAGCGCTCCGGAAACTACGAACATCTTCCTGAAGCCAAAATACTGGGACAGGTAGCCGCCAATGGGCGGTCCGACGATGCCCACCACCTGGAACAGAGTCTGGGACAGGCCATACACTCGTCCCCGCGCTTCCTCAGCCGACTCTTCGGCCACAAAAGCGACGTAGCTGGGCGCGACGAACGAGGTTGCCATCGCGCCAAGCACCGTGGCCAGGAGCAGCCAGAGCCAGGAAGGGGCCAGGATAAAGACCGCATACCCAGCCACCCCGGCCAGGCTGCCGATGGCGATGGCCTGCAATCGGCCGATCGCATCCGACAGCCACCCCCCCAAGATCTGAAAGAGGAGCGGCGCGACCGCCCCCAGGGTGAAAAAAAGACCCACCTGTCCGACATTCGCCCCCAGTTCTTGCACATATAGAGGCAACAGCGGACCGTACATGTGGCCGGCGATATTGGCCAGGATCATCGTCCCCATGAACAGCACGAGACGACCGGTCAGCAACGGGGACTTGTTCACCGCTGTCCCCCCGGATCACTAGCACGATATACCAAAGGCTCGCCAAAACCAACGGTTCGAAGGCGCTCAGCCAAGCGCCACATCCAGGGTCATCATCGTCGCAAAGCCCAACATCAGTCCCACCGTCGCCACATCGGTGACGCTCTCCAGTTGCGAGGCCGGGATCAGCTCTTCCACCACCACATAGATCATGGCGCCGGCAGCAAAGGCCAGAGCGTAAGGGAGCATCGGCTGGACCAGCAGGACTGCCGCCGCGCCCAGCACACCGGCAAGCGGCTCCACCAGCCCGGACAGTTGCCCGTACCAAAAACTCCTCAACGGCGACATCCCCTCCCGCCGCAGAGGAGCGGAGACGGCCATCCCCTCTGGAAAATTCTGGAGGCCAATGCCCAGGGCCAGCGCAATGGCGCCGGTCAACGACGCAGCGGGCAAGCCGGCGGCCACCGCTCCAAAGCCCACCCCCACCGCCAATCCTTCCGGGATGTTGTGCAAGGTAATCGCCAGCACCAGGAGGACGACCCTTCGCCAGCTTGTCTTGAGCCCCTCCGCCCCTTCGGCGGGCATTCCCATATGGAGGTGGGGCAGAAGTCTATCTACCAGCCAGAGGAAAGCTCCTCCCAACAGGAAACCGACCGCGGCTGGCACCCAGGCTGCCTGACCGGATGCCTCTGCCATTTGGATTGCGGGCGACAGCAGGGACCAGTAGCTGGCCGCGATCATGACCCCGGCGGCAAAACCGAGCATCCCATCCAGCACATTTCGGTTCACCTCCTTGAACACAAAGACCGCTGCCGAGCCTGCGGCGGTGAGAAACCAGGTAAAACAGGTAGCCAGGAAAGCCTGCCCAACCGGACCCAACGCATGAAACCACTCGACCATCACCATTCCTCGTTGATTGGTGTCGTGTTCCCACAATTGGCTCTTATTCTACCATCACTCCTCCCCCTTGCCAAACTGATCTGGCCCGTCCATCTCCCTGGTGCCGTGGTCAAGTTTCTGCCGGGCACCAACTGGACCGTCAACGGCCCGCTGGTGGCCGAAGGGACCGAGGCCGCGCCCATCGTCCTCACCTCCCTCAAAGATGATGCCTACGGCGGCGACACCAACAACGACGGCAAGGCCAGCCGTCCGGCGCGAGGTGCCTGGGGAAGCGTCTATGTCCCCCGGTCTCCTCGGCCACTTTCGAGCACACCCTCCTCCGCTACGGCGGCTCGTACGACGACACATCCTGTATGTGAGTAGCAACGGCAGCGCCACCTTGCGCCACTGCGAGGTCAGCGACTCGGCGGGCAACGGACGGACCAGTACAGCGACGATGCCTTTGGCGCCGCCCGGTCGCACAACGGCACCTCCACCCAAGCGTTCACCTTCACTGGGGAGTTGCCATGCCCGGCAGGGCACCACGAGGGATGAAAATATCGAGTCAACGAACGGCAAACGAATAAACGAATGGGCACTCCGTCGGCGCAGGCCGACGGCCAGCCGAAGGCTCTGGAGGGGCGATTTCAATCGCGGTCTATTTTCGTAGTTGGATCCCCCTGTGGTTGCTGGATCAGAGGTCAGACTTTCATGCTGGGAATCCCCCAACCGAATCGTCCTCGTCACCACACCCAGGCAGTAAGCGATAGCGCACCCGTTCGGCGTACTGGCGATAGCCTTCCAATTCGCGAGCAGGTCGGGGTGACGCCGCGCCGCCGCGCCCGACTGATGGCAAAACCGAGGACACACACTAGCTACCATTGTAGAGGCGAGGCATTCCGAGTGACTACTCGCCACTTGAATTGCCGTGAATTGGCCAGAATCACCTGGCGTTGTCCGCCGTTTTCCGGAATGCCTCGCCCCTACAGCTTCAATGGAGAAAACACCAGCCTTACATCAGGGGCTCACAGCCTGACGACCGTGATCGTCACCTCCTCGCCCCGGACGGTGACGCGCAGATAGTGATAAAACGCCTGAGGATGACCGGTGCGGTAGAGTGGCGCCCCAGCCCCACCGGTGATCAGGTACACCACCCCGTCCCGTTCCTGCTGCGCATAGGCGTGGATGTGCCCGGCAAAGACATAATCCACCCCCTGTTCAACCATCAACGCCATGAACTTCTCATTCCCGTAGGCCATGATGTGATCGGTGCCGTCGGGGTCAAACGGAGGATGGTGCAAAAAGACCATCTTCACCGGTTGGGTGCTGCGGCTCAAGTCCTCCCGAAGCCAGGCCAACTCGGCGGCGCTGATCCCGCCGTTGTGGCTATCGGCCAGGGCGAAATGGACCGCGCCGCGATCGAACGAATAATGGGCCGCCGGCGCGCCGCTATACTGGAGAAAGCCATCCAACTTGCCCTGCAGGCCATCGTGATTGCCGGCGATGGGATAGAAGGGCAACGCGAACCTGGCCATCGTGTCCCGGAATACCTGCCATTCTGCCTCCGTTCCCACGTTGACCAGATCGCCGAGATGGATCAGAAACTCGCTGCCGTCGGCCATGACCGCCTCCAACAGCCGGCGATAGACGGAAGGATTATCGCGGCTATCCCCGCAGACGGCAAAGGTGAACTCCAGAGAGGATTCAGGGGTCAGCGTCGAGGTCGGAGTCACTTCGGCGGTGGCAGTCGGCAGAACCGGCCCCACCGGCGGTTCGGTGGCGGTCAGTGCTGGCAGAGTCGTCGGAACGGTCAGGGGAGGCGTTGGTGACGCAATGGTCGGGGAAGGTGTTGACGATGGAACGGTCGGGGAAGGCTCGACGGGCGCCTGTGTCACCTCCAGGGAAGGCGAAGGTCGGGGTGGTGGCGGGGTGGGAGTGGCCGTAGGTTCCGCAACCGGCGTCTGCGGAATCCAGGGAGTGGGGGTCGGCGTCGGCGGTTCAGGCAGGGCGACAATCAGCAGGCTGATCACCATGCTGAGGGCAATGATCAGACTGAGGATCCAGAAGATCTTTTCGCTCGTACTCCGTCGCCTGCGCTTGCTCATCCGAGTCGGCTCCCGCGCAATTTCGGTCGGATTATATCACAACTCTCTGTGGAGGTCTAACGGGATTTGACGGTCGGCGCGCGGCAGGGTATACTATATAAATAAAATGCGGATCGGTTCCTCTCGTCGAACTCGGCGGGCGGCAGGCTGAATAGAAAGAGGGTGTGCCATGGAATGTCCCAAATGCGGTGCGTTTGTGACCGAGGAAGATCGATTCTGCGGGGAATGCGGGCAACCCCTGCCGGGCCGCCCCACTCCGCCCGCTCAGCCGCTCACCCCCTTGGAGGCCAAAGACCTGCCAACCCTGGATATCACCGCACCCCCCAAGCCGCCCCGTCCGGCGCCGCCGAGTCCGCCGAAGAAAAGAATGCTCCCTTGGCTGCTGGCCTTTGCCGGGGTGGGCCTGCTGGGAGTTTGCCTCCTCATAGTCGCCGTGCTGTATCTGTTCGAGGCGAAACCGGGCCAGGCCACCTTGGAGGCGCAACCCACCCCGCGCATCGTCATCTATCAGGATGACTTCACTGACCCCAACAGCGGCTGGGATGTCTATGACGAGGAGGACACGCTGGCCCAATACTCGGACGGTGAATATCGAGTGGGCGTGTACCGCACCCATTATGTGGCCTGGGGGAATCCCACTCTGGAGCGCGAGCTCGCCGATTTTACCGTCGAAGTCGATGCCCGCCAGGTGGAAGGGCCCCTCGGCAGCAACTTTGGCCTGCTGGTCCGCTACCAACCCGATGATGAAAACTTTTATTGGTTCGAGATCAGCAGCGACGGGTACTACTCAGTCGATCTATTGCGAGCCGGCCAGTGGGTGACGCTCGTCGACTGGGACACGTCCGATGCGATCCAGCAAGGGCTGGAGGCAACCAATCACCTCCAGGTCGAGTGCGCCGGTAGCCAGTTTCGGTTCTCCGTCAATGGCTCCCTGCTGGCCACGGTCATCGATAGCGCCTTTCCGTCCGGGAACATCGGCCTGGCCGCCGGCACCTTTGACGAGCCGGGAACGGTCGTCCACTTTGACAACCTGGTCGTATCTTCGACTCAGGAATGAGTTCTCATATCCGGCCTGGCGCCACGAGGGAAACATATCCGGCGGCTGTTGTATCTTAACAAATCGGTACGGACATGGTCGGGCCGGCCGGTTGCAGCTTGAACCATGAGCCAGGTTAGACGCTCTCGCCCGCACGGGTTACCATTGGGCTCAGTCAGCCAAGCCTCGCGGGCTGTTTCCCAGCCCCGAAAGGGGCTTCGATGGCTAAGCCCGCCGCTTCGAGCGGCGGGCGAGCGGGCCGATACGCAGCCTGCCGCACGTTGGGAACCTGCGGCAGGCTATGAGTCCACGAGAGCAGAGCGATTTCAATCGCCGTCTATTTCAGAGCGTTACACCTCCGACCTCCCGCGCCGCGCGAAGCTGCATCGCCCGACGCAGCCGGGCAATGTCGCCAGGAACGAGCCATGCCATCACCCCAAAGAGCAGCGCACACGCCAGCCAGGTGACCACACAGATGACCAGGATTGCCAGGTGCAGGGAGTGGCGAACGGCGATCAGACCAGCCAGCAGCGGGGCAACCGCCGAGCCGATATTCTCAGCAAAGTACTGGATCGCCTGGGCCGTCCCCCGCACCTCCGGTTCGGTAATGTCATGGATGGTCGCCACCACGTTCGGGGCGGCCATGGACATGGTGACGCCGGTCAGGGCCAGCGGCAGTAAAAAGAGTCCCTGATTCTCCACCGGGACACTTAACGCCAGGACCAGGAACACCGACCCGGCCAGCACCCCGGCCATGCTGGTCAAGACGCGGCCTCGCGGGGTGCGACGGAAGAAGAAATCCCCGAGCGATCCTCCGACAAAATAGCCCGCTGCCAGGGTGACAATGGCGACGATCATGGTCATCATCGCCTGCTCCGAGGTGTACCCCCGCTCGGCCTCCAGATACCGGAAGAACCAAAAGGTCAACACCTGCCAGGGGAACACGCCAAAAAACCCCTGGGCCATCAGCAGCAGGTAACTCCGATTACGCACCAACCCGAGGGCCACTTGCTTGTCGATCCGATAGGTGGCGATCCGCTCCAGGCCGGCCAATTCCGGCTCTGACTGCCCCCGTTGCGGTTCGCGCACTCCAAAGAAGATCAAGAACGCAACCACCAGGCCGAGGCTGCCGGTGATGAAAAAGACGCGGCGCCAGCCCAACGTCCCGCCTAACATTGCGGCCAACACCGTGCCGAGCATGAACCCGAACGGTTGGGCGATCTCCAGCAACCCGTACACCTTGCCTCGCATCTGGGGCCCGAAATAGTCCGAAAGCAGGCTGTACATGCCCGGATAACTCGAATCGTCAATGCCGGTGCTGGCCCGGGTGACCATGAACGTTCCATAGTTGGGCGCCAGGGCATTCAACCAGGTCGTGCTCCCCCAGATCAACGAGGCCAACGCCAGCAACCGCGATCGGGCATACCGGTCATACAGATACCCCCACACCGGATAGAGCACGGCCTGGACAAGAATGGCGAACATGGACACCGCCCCCATCTGGGCCTCGTTGATCCGAAAATCCTCCATGATCGGGGTGGTCAGAGGACCGATGAGGAGTTTGTCCGCCTGATGGAGCAACACAAAGCCAAAGAAAATCGCTACAATCAGCCACCGGTAGCGGGATTGCCCGTGAGACATCGAACCTCCTTGCTACCCAAAGTCGGGGCCTGTCCGTTACGACAGCGTCTCCAGTTCGCGGATCATGTCCTCGATCACCTCAAAGCCACCCTGCCAAAAGGCGGCAGAGGCGATATCGATGCCGGCCTGGCTCAGGATCGCGCCGGGGCTCTGGGCGCCGCCCGCAGCCAGAATGTTGAGATAGTTCGGCACAAAGGTCTGGCCCTGCATCTTGAATTGCCGATACAGGGCCAACACCAGCAACTGCCCAAAGCTGTAGGCATAACAGTAGAACGGTGTGCGGTAGATGTGGGGGATCGACACCCACTCCCACCGAAACTCATCGCTCAACTCCACCGCATCCCCAAATTGCTCTTGCAGGTTCGCCAGGTACCGTTCGGCGATCCAGTCCGTCGTCCGTCCCTCTTCGACCAGAGCATGCGCCTCCCGTTCAAAGAGGACAAAATAGGCCTGGCGCATTACGGTGGCATAGGTGTCGTCCACAAAGCGGGCCAGGATGTCGCGCCGCACCGCCGGATCGGGCTCTTCCTCCAATAAGCGTTCGAGGAGCAGGATTTCGGCAAAGACAGAGGCGGTCTCGGCCATGGGTAAGGAGGAATGGAAGGTCAATGGCGAATGGTGAGCGGCCATCAGGGCATGGACCGCATGGCCCAGCTCATGGGCGAGCGTGGACACGTCTTCTGCCCGGCCGTGGTAGTTCACCAGCACCCACGGAGTCAGCCCGGGCAAGATGCTATAGCAAAAGGCGCCGGTGTCCTTACGGGGCCGGAGTTCTGAGTCGAGATGATGGTCGGTCAGGACCCGCCGCGCATGGCCGGCCAATACCGACGAAAAGCGGTCAAAGCTGTCCAACACCATCTCCACCGCCTCGGGAAAGGGATACGTCTTGTCCGCCGGGCGGAGAGGGGCATAGATATCGTAGCGGCGCAGCCTCTCCAGTCCCAGCCAGCCGGCCTTGAGGCGGAAATACCGCTGGAACAATGAAGCGTTCTGACGGCACACCTCGAGCAGGGTATCCACCACCGCATCAGGAATGTCATTGTCGAGATTACGAACGGTGATGGGTGAGGGGAACCTGCGCAGGCCCAGTTGCTCGCTGGCCCAATCCTGCACGATATGGCGATAGATCTGGCCCAAGACCGTGCCTTCCTTCCCATAGACGCGGTACAGTTCCTGATAGATCGCAGCGCGCACCTCCGGGCGGGGATCGCGCGCATAGACCATCAGTTCGGAACGACTCATCTCTTTGATCTCACCTTCAATCTCAACCTTGAAGGTAAAGGCATTGGTGATCATCTCGTAGAGGGTGATCAGCGCCTGAACGCCATTGACATCCTTCAGGTTAATGACCTTCTCCTCCGCCTCTGACAGGGTGTAGGGCCGGAACCGCCGCAACGATTCCAGGTAATAGGCGTTGTCGCCGCTCACCGCCAACAGCCGCCGGGCAGGTTCCTCCTCCAATCCTTTCCACCACAGGCTGAAAAACAGCGTCCGATTGCGGACCTCGGTCAACAGTTTTTCGATTCGTCCCCGGAAGGCCAACGCTTCCTGGTTCTGAGTGTCTTCGCTATACCACAGGTAGCTATACGCTCCGAGTCGGGCCGAGAGCGCAGCCACTCGTTCCACCAGGGCCATCAGACGAACAAACTCCTCCTCTGCTAGGTCCGGTGACAGTCGCTCACGGCTGGCTTCAAGTTCCGCTACGGCCGTCTCCAGATCGCCGAGGATCCGATCCAGTTCGGGGCCCTCGGTCGCCGCTAACAGGTCCTGAAGGGACCAACGGGTTTGGACAAATGATGGGTCGTTCATGGTTATGCTTCCTCTTGATGCAAGGTTTTCATGATGGCGTCCTGCCTGGCCCACATGGTCGCTTTCTCTTGCTCATCCGCATGATCGTACCCCAGCAAATGGAGGACGCCGTGCACGATAAGCAGGTCCAGCTCTTTCTCCACCGAATGTCCGTGGGCCATGGCCTGCTCCACCGCCTGGGGGTAGGAAACGATCACGTCTCCCAAGTAATCGGCCATCTCTGGCGCAGAGACAAACGCCCCGGTCTCCTCCTGGGCGCTGAACGACAACACATCGGTCGGGGCATCCTTCCCCAGAAAGTCGCGGTTCAATGCCCGGACCTGTTCGTCGTCGGCCACCACCAGGGTCACCTGGCCGGTGACCCCCTCGCAGTCCAGGACCCGTTTGACTACCTCTCGCAGGCGCTTACGGGAAAGAGAGTTCCTAAACACCGCCGCAATCTGCACGTCAACCCGGGTCCTCGCCATTGCCTCCCTCAGACCTCGATCTCCTGCCCGTCCGGGCCTTTTACCTTCACCGGCTCCGGGTACTTGACTCGGGGATGGAATACTCCTTTTAACACACTCAGGAACGCCTGATGGATCTCTTTTAGATCGCGGAGGGTTAGGTCCGACTCGCTGAGCTGTCCGTCCTCCAATTTGGCCTTGATCGTCTCCCGAATGATCCGATCGATCTCTTCCACCGAACTGGGTTCGCTACTCCGCACCCGGGCTTCACAACTGTCGGCCAACATTGCAATGGCCGTCTCTTTGGACTGAGGCTTGGGGCCTGGATAGCGGAAATCCTCTTCTCGAACGTTCTGCCCACCGTCGCCGGCCGCTTTAACCGCCTGGCGGTAAAAGGCCAGTGCGATGCTGGTGCCGTGGTGCTCTGGGATAAAAGCCCGGATGGCCGCCGGCAATCTGTATTTCTCCGCCAACTTCAACCCTTCTGTTACATGATTGATAATGATTTTGGCGCTGGTCAGTGGCTCCAGTTGGTCATGAGGATTGATCGCGCCCACCCGGTTCTCGGCAAAGAAATAGGGCTGCACCGACTTGCCGATATCATGATAATACGTGCCCACCCGGGTCAGCAACCCATCGGCCCCGATCCGCTCTGCCGCTTCTTCCGCCATATTGCTCACGAGAAGGGTGTGATGGTAGGTGCCAGGCGCCTGGAGGAGAAGTTGCCGAAAGAGGGGGTGGGTGGGGCGGGAAAGTTCCATCAACTGGAAAGGGGTGACAATGTCCAGCAGCGAACTCACGATCAAAAAGGCGACCAGAGCCAGGCTGGCCGCCAGACCACTGGCCACCAAGCCGACCAGGGCACTGACGGCGACCCTGAGCATGTCCCGCTCGGGCGCCGCCAGACCAAACACCAGGATGATCGCGATGTTTGTCAAGGCAACCGCCAGTCCCGCTCGCAGAAACGCATGCAACCGTTCGGCCCGCCCGATCGCCAGAGCCCCCATCACTGCACCCATCAGCAAGTAGAGGGTAATCTCCATCGAACCGCCGGCTATATAGGTCCCCACGAGGCCCACCATGATCCCAACCGCGATGCCCAGAGCAGGGCCAAAGAGGATGGCGAGGATCATCGCCAGGGCAGGCAAGGGATATAGATAAGGAACCGGAGTATCGGTTAACGGAAGCATGACCTTGCCCATGACCACAAAAAGAGCAATGAGCAGAAAGGTCACGATCGCAATGCGCCGACGGGTGAGTAGGGAGGGTTGAAATCGCACCACCACCAGTTCTAATAGAGTAGTGGCAATGATCGCCAAAAGGATTGCGCTGACCACGGACTGCCAGCGAACGGCCTGCTGGCGCAGGCCGAAGGCATCCAGCGCCTCAATATCGATCGGCCGCACCAGGCTCCCTTGCCGCACGATCGCTTCCCCTTTCCGGAAGGTGACCGACACCGGCGGCGCATTTCTCCGAGCCTGTTCCCGGGCTTCTTCTGTTCGGGCCGCATTGTAGAAGGTATTCGCCACCACAAGTCCCCCAGCGATGGCTTCCACGATCGCCGCCTCATCGTCGGTCAGGGTGTAGCTGATCAGGGTAGGCAAACGGCGGCGGACTGCGGTCACCTGGTCTTCTCGGATCTCGCCCTGCATCGCCCGGATGAGAACCCGCACCGTTTCGTCCATCACCTCCTGCCAATCGGCGTCGCTCAAGGCCAACATCTGGCCGATGATCTCAGGGGATAGCTCCAGTTCGGGGATGGCCGCAATCCACTGAATTTTATCTGAGAGAGAGGCGTAGGGGTCGGCGCGCACGGTCGTGATATAGTCCAGGATCTGTCGCGCCCGGACCTCCTGTTGCCGGGCTACCGACACGCTCGGCGGGTCATAGATCTCCGGCACCGAAGCCGCCTGGGCATCCTGCGCCTGCCTGGTTCTGATCGCGCTTTCGTAGGTCAGATCATAGGGAGCCAGGATGTCTTTGGGGCTGACATCCCCGGCTTCGAGGACCACTCGGTTCGAGGACAGGAAATCAACCAGAAGGACCGCGCTGATGATGGCGGCCAGAAGCACGCCTTGCGCGACCGTCCACGCTATACCCCAACGACCCAACGCCGGCTTTGGTGGGCCAGAGGCCTTGCGCCCCGGGGGCATATCAGTCAACATCAAGAGCTATCCGGTCAGCAACTCTCGAACCACCTGATTGACCACCTGACCATCAGCGCGACCCGTCAGGCGAGCCATCAACGGTTTCATCACCTTCCCCATGTCACGGAGACCGGCCGCTCCCACCTCGGCGATCACCTGTCGGGCTTCCGCCTCGATCTCTTCCCGACTCAACTGGCGGGGGAGATAGCCCTGCAGAATGGCGAGTTCGGCTTCCTCTTCGGCCACTAGATCTTCCCGCCCTCCCCGACGATATTCCTGGATCGACTCCTGACGCTGTTTGGCTTGTTTGGCGATAAGAGCCAAGATTCCATTTTCATCCAGATGACGGCGCTGGCCGTGAGCATCCAGCTCCGTTTCCGCCTCTTTCATCGCCGCAATCACCAGACGGATGGCTCGCTTCCGAGCCTCGTTCCCCTGCCGCATCGCTTCTTTCAGGTCTTCCATCAACTGTTCTCTCAGTCCCATCACTTTTCTCCCAGGTTGCTTCTTGCGGCCCTGGCGGCCAGTACCATCCAGGACCTTCCATCCACGGGCGAACTTGCGATTTTCATTATAGCTGTCAAAAGAAAGGAAGTCAAATTGATCGCGTATTTCCCCGGAAATCTCCCTGCGGGGCACTCGCTTTGACATCTGAGACAATATACCGTACAATAAGTCAATCGGAATAGAACCGAGACGTGAAGCCCCGGATTGATGACTAGGGAGGATTGGATGGTAAATATCAAAAGCGATCAACTGCGCAATGTGGTCTTGCTCGGTCATGGCGGAACGGGCAAGACCTCGCTGGCCGACGCCATGCTGTTCAACAGCGGAGCGGTAACCCGTTTAGGCCGAGTGGACGATGGAACATCCGTTGCGGACTGGGACGAAGAAGAGCGCCGTCGTAAAATGTCGATCAACATTTCTCTGTTGCCGTGTGAATTCCAGGGGTTCAAGCTGAATGTGATCGACACTCCTGGGTATATGGATTTCGTGGGCGAAGTGGTCAGCGCCACTCATATCGCTGATAGCGCAGTGATCGTCGTCGAAGCCGTAAGTGGAGTGGAGGTAGGCACAGAACAGGTCTGGCACTATGCCGACAATCGGAAATTGCCGTGCCTGGCTTTTGTGAACAAGATGGATCGGGAGAACGCCAATTTTGATCGGGTGGTCGCCCAGATCGGCGCCAGGCTCAATGTGCGGGCGGTCCCCATCCAGTTGCCGATCGGCAGCCAGGCGGATTTCAAAGGGGTGGTCGACCTGCTGACTCTCAAAGCCTACCTGGGTGACAAGGCGACCGAAGGTCCCATTCCCCCGGATATGGCGGAGGCGGTCGAAGAGGCACGGATGGCCCTCATCGAAGCAGCGGCTGAGGGCGAAGACACCCTGATGGAAAAGTATTTTGAAACTGAGACTCTGAGTGACGAAGAGATTATGCGCGGGCTGAAAGCCCGGATCGCTCAGCGTGGTCTGGTCCCCGTGCTATGCGGTTCCGCCACGTTGAACATCGGTGTGCACGCGCTCATGCAGGCCATGATTCAACTCCTTCCCTCACCGGTTGAGGCAGGTCCATACCTGGCGGTGAATCCGGCCACGGGGAACCAGGTGCAGCTCCACACCGATCCGGCAGGCCCGTTAGCGGTACAGGTCTTCAAGACCATGGCCGATCCCTATGTAGGCAAGCTTTCCTATTTCCGTGTCTATTCAGGCACGCTTGAGTCCGACTCTAGACTCCGCAACAGCCGGACCTCGGGCGAGGAACGGATCGGGCAACTCTATTTCCTGCGCGGGAAAGAGCAGACCCCGGTCGCCCGCATCTCGGCCGGCGACATCGGGGCAGTGGCCAAACTCAGCGAAACTCAGACAGGAGACACCCTGTGCGATCCAGGAACTCCGCTGGAGCTTCCCCGGCCCGTCTATCCCAATCCTCTGTACTCCGTAGCCATCTTCCCCAAAACCAAGGCGGATGCGGCCAAGATCAGCCCCACTCTGGCCCGGTTGACCGAGCAGGACCCCACCTTGATCTGGCGACAGGATCCCAGCACCCGCGAAACGATCCTCTCGGGCATGGGTGACACCCACATCAATGTTGCGGTGCGGCGGATGGAAGAGATGTTTGGCCTGGGGGTAGACACGGCCATTCCCCGCGTGCCCTATCTCGAGACGATCACCCGGACTGCTTCGGCTCAATACCGCCATAAGAAGCAAACGGGAGGGGCCGGTCAGTTTGCCGAGGTCCACATGCGAGTGGAACCGCTGGAGCGCAATGCCGGGTTCCAGTTTGTCTGGGAAGTGGTAGGCATGAACGTCTCCAAGACCTTTGGCCCTTCGATTGAAAAGGGGGTCAAATCGGTGATGGAACAGGGCGTGATCGCCGGCTACCCGGTGGTCGATGTGCTGGCGGCGGTGTATGACGGCAAAGAGCACCCGGTGGACTCGAAAGACATCGCCTTTCAAATCGCCGGGCGGGAGGTATTCAAACTGGCGGTCAAGAACGCCGGCCCTGTCTTGCTGGAGCCGATCTATAAATATACCATTACCGTGCCTGAGGAATATATGGGCGACGTATTGAGCGACCTCAATACCCGACGCGCTCAGGTGCTAGGCATGGAACAGATCGGCGGCCACAGTGTGGTAACGGCCCTGGTGCCGCTGGCCGAGATGCAACGCTACGTCAGCGACCTTCGCTCCATCACCCAAGGACGGGGGGTCTTTACCATGGAATTCTCCAGTTATCAGCAGGTACCCGCCCATCTGGCTGAGCAGATTATCGCGGCTGCCCAGCGCCAGCGAGAAGCTGAGGAGAAATAAGCCGTTTCCCGATCCCTGGCTGCACACGACCGCCTGGCCTCAAGAGAGCCAGGCGGTCGTTTTCCAGCAATCGGCCTGCGAAGAGTTATCCTTGTTCTTCCTCTTCGGCTTCCTCCGGCAGGCCGCGGCCTGTGACTCTTCCCAGCAAACGAAACAGGCGTCGGACCATCCGCTGGGTGCCGCCCAGCACTCCCTCCTCATCCTCCCCGACGTCATCCAGCGCCTCAAGGAATTCGCCCGTTTTCAGTTTCAGCTTACTTAATTGGCGGGCCACCGCTTTCTCGTTGTCCCGTTCCCCAAGGTCGCGAAAAATGGCAATGGCCTGTTCATACACCTCAGCCGCCTTGAGGTCGTCTCCCTGGCGAGCGTATAGCATCCCCAGGTTGCCCAGCACCTTGCCTTGATTGGAACGATCTCCAGAGGCGACGCAGATTTCCAATGCCTCCTGGAGCAAACGCTGCGCATCATCCCATTCTTCCAGTTGAATATGAACGACCCCCATGCTCCCCAGAGCTTCTGCCTCGCCGGTGAGGTTCTGCGCTTCCGCAAAAAGGCTCCTGGCCCTCTGCAACGCCTCCAGGGCCTCCTCATACTCGCCCACCCGATAGGCATCGATGCCCTTGTCGTACCATTCTTTCGCCAACTCTCCCATTTAGCCTCCTTTGCGTTCGGACGCTGCTGCCCGCGGCTCTCTTGAGGCAGCGCGAATCGGCACCCGCAATGTAACCACCGTACCAGAATAGGGGGGCGTGGTTCTGGATTGGATCTCGAGCTGTCCATCGATCAATTCCGCCCGCTCCCTCATGCTCAGCAACCCGATGCTGCCCCTCCGATCGTATTCCAGTTCGACCGCCTTGGGATCGAACCCTGTCCCGTTGTCTTCGATGACCACGTGGAACCAGCCATTCTCCGCGGAAAGCCGCAGCCACACATCGCGGGCCGAAGCATGTTTCTTGACATTGGTCACCGCTTCCTGCACGATGGAAAAGATAGCGGCCGCGACCGAACCGGTGATTTCTGGCAACGAACGAGGCGCTTCAAAATGGACGATAAAGGTCTCGCTGGCCTGCAACTGCTGGACATAGGCTTCCAGCGCCGGAACCAATCCCTGAGTTTCCAGGATCAGCGGTCGAAGTTCAAACAAGGCCAGCCGCGCCTGGCGCGTCGCCTGGCGAGTGAGCTCGCGAAGGGCCTCCAATTCAGCGCGGGCCGCCTCTGGTTTGAATTCCAGCAGCCGCTCCAGGTGATCGATCCCCATCGCAATCGCCGATAGAAACTGAACCGTGCCGTCGTGCAGATTGCGGGCCACCTGCCGCCGCACATTCTCTTGAGCCTGGAGGATCCGATCTCGTTCATCGCGCAGATTCTGATAAAGCCGCGCATTCTCAATGGCAATGGCCGCCTGATTGGCCGTAGTAGTCATCAGCCTCAGATCTTCCGAATCGAAGCCTTCCTCACTCCGCTTGTTCAGCGCTTCCAATACCCCAATGGTTTTGCCTCGGATCTGGATCGGGACACATATCACCGACCGGGTGAGAAACCCAGTGCGTTTATCCACATTGGCACTGAACCGTGGATCCTGGCGGACATCGTTCACCAGTGCGGGGACCCCATGGACGGCTACCCAACCGGCGATCCCTTCATTGAGCGGCATTCGCTGTTTCCGCAACAAGTTTCCCATTTCGCCATAGGCGTATTCAAAGACCAATTCCTGGGTCTCTTCATCCACCAACATGAGAGCCGAAGCGGTGGCATCCAGCACAGCGGTGGCCAACTGCATCGTGTCTTCCAGGACCTTGTTCAAGTCGAACGTGGACGTCATGGATTGGGCCACTTGATAGAACAGACTCAATTGCCCCAGCCGTTCCCTGGTGAGGTTTAATTCGCCGACTACCGACACCAGCCGGCCGATGATCTGCAAGAAACTGCCCAACAAGGCCTGTTCGCCCTCGGTCCACGTGCGCTCCGGGGGAAATATCAGACAGATGGCACCGACGACCTGCTGCATGTCGGGGATCAGCGCATACACGACCCAATGTCCCGTTTGTTTTAACCGGTGTAGGGCGATAAGGGACTCCTCCTTGGTGATTTTCCACGCACCCGTCGTGATCCGCCGTTCGATATTGGCCTCCCACTGGTCCATGTGGGCGGTCAAGCTTTCGGAGAATTCCCCTTGTCGCACCCGCACCAGCGGGCGGGTGGCATAGAATAGGGAGGCGGCCATCGCGCCAAAGTCTGCACTCAGGAAGGATAAAGCTTTCCCAGCCAGTTCCTCAGGTTTGCGGTAGGCCAGAAGCGCTGCGATCTGGTCAAGATACCGATAGCCATCCGGCGGATAGGATCCGGCCTTCTTGCTCACCCTCTTCTCCTCCGCCCTTCACCGCGTGAACACACCCGATTTCCTCGGGGCAACTCCTTTCGGTTCAATAGGTGATGTCCAAGAGTGTTTCGGCGATCTGCCGCAGGCTATCGGCCTTCAGAGAACTGATGAGCTTGGCGATGCGCAGATAGAGGGCATTGGTTGGGTTCAGTACAAAATCCCGGACATCAGGAGGGAGTTCGTTCAAGCGTTCCAGGATGCGGCGATCCTGTTCGGCGGGGCTCAATGGGATCGTTTCTTCGTCCAGAAACTCATCCAATGTTTTGCCACACCGCTCGGCAACGATCTCCAAATGGGCCAGCGGGATATCGCGGTTTCCTCGCTCATACTCCGAGATCATTCGCTCGGAACAACCCAACAACCGGCTTAGCTCTCGCTGAGTCAATCCAGCTGCCTGGCGACATTGTCGAAATTGCACCGCCAGGATTTTGCGCCGCAGAAGCATCATTTGCGCCAGGGGCATCCGTTCCCCTGTCGGTTCTTCAGGTTGCGGATACCCATCATCCCACAGACTCGCTGGCGGTACGCCAAAGAGATGGGCCAACGCCTCCAGTTGAGGCAAGGAAAATCCCTGCCGCCCTTGTTCAAATTGCCGGAAGGCCGCTGGGCTGCAACCCAGGAACTCAGCGCATGCCTGTTGGCTCTTGCCCGCTCTGAGCCGGGCACGTTTAACCAGGATGCCGATGATCCGGTTCCGAATGGGGATCGTCTGCTGCATGTCCATCCGTTTTCTCTCCTAACCTGACAAAGGACAGGAAAAACAGGCAAAATCAAACACAAATCATTATATCATAATCGGTACTCCTGTACAATATTTGGCGCTGGACATTCTCTCTGAATTGCGATATACTATCGGCTACCTGTCTGGACCTGAGACACGATCTCGAAATGGGGGAGGATAAAAGCGTGATCGATAAGGATTTCCCCGGTAAAGGTCGGGTGGCTGTGCTCCATACCCGGCCGGAAACTGTACTCGATGACTATCGGCGATTGCTTAGACTCGCCGAGTATGAGAAGGCGTTACCCAAGGACAAAGAAACGATCCTCAAGATCAACATTTCCTGGCAACAGTGGTATCCAGCCTGCTCGACCGCCCCCTGGCAATTAGAGGGCGTGATCCGAACCCTGCGGGAAGATGGATACCAGAATCTGATCGCGGCCCACAACCGAACCGTGGTCGTGGACGCCTACGTCGGTGAACGCAACAACAAACACAAGCTCATCACCGACCAATACGGACTGCGGAATGTGCATCTCTATGAACCGGAGGTCGAGTGGGTGACGTACGAGCCGAAAACCCCCATGCTCGTGTTGGACCGTGTCTACCCCGATGGCATCAAGATCCCCGGTCTGTTCTTTGACAAGAATATCATCCAGCTTCCGACGGTGAAAACCCATGTCTTTACCACCATCACTGGCGCAATGAAGAACGCCTTTGGAGGACTCCTCTCCGAGCGCCGCCATTGGACCCACGCGGTCATCCACGAAACAGTGGTGGACCTTCTCGCCATCCAGCAAGAGATCCACTCGGGTCTCTTTGCGGTGATGGATGGGACTTTTGTCGGAGATGGTCCCGGCCCCCGGGCGATGTGGGTTCAGGAAAAGGACCTGATCCTGGCCTCCGCCGACCAGGTAGCGATTGATGCCGTCTCCGCCTATCTCCAAGGATTCGAACCGATGGAACTACCGTTCATTCGCCTGGCCCATGAGCGAGGTTTGGGGATTGGGGACGTGAAGCAGATCGAGGTCCTGGGTGATGTGGACCTCGATCAGGTCCGCTGGCACGCCCGTACTGGAGAGACCTTTGCCAGTTGGGGCCAGAAGATGATCTACCATGGCCCACTCAAGCCCTTGGAAGGCTTGCTGCTCCGAACTCCGATTGTGCCCTGGTCGTATGTGGCCTCGCGGGCTTATTACGACGGTTTTTGGTATCCCTTTGTCGGCCACAAGCGGGTCCAGGAAGCGCTCCAGACCAAATGGGGACGTCTATTTGCCGAGTATGGAAACGTGCCGGCAACGACCAGACCACTCTACGAACCCAAAACGGCGACGGTGGCCGGCTTGCTGGGCATCGCAGCCTCGGCTCTGGCTCTATGGTGGCTCTTGAATCGAGACAAAAGAAAGAGTAACAACGCCCACTGATGCGCATTGACTTGCATTGTCACACCCATTATTCCCCTGATGCCCTGAATACGCTGGACGACCTGCTCCGTCGGATGGACCAGCGTGGGCTGGAGATGGTGGCGATCACCGATCACAACACGATCCGCGGGGCATTAGAGTTCCACCGCCGGGCTCCAGATCGATTCCTCGTAGGGGAAGAGATCAAAACGTGTCAGGGAGAAGTGATCGCCTTGTTTCTGGAAGAGGAAGTCCCTCCGGGTCTGTCAATCCACGAGACAATTTCGCGGGTCCATGCCCAAGGGGGATTGGTTGGTGCTTCCCACCCCCTGGACCGACTACGCTCGGAGGCGATGGGCAGAGAGGTTCTGGAGAGTATCCACGATCAACTGGATTTCATCGAGGCCTTCAACGCCCGGACGATCATCTTCAAAGACAATCGTCTGGCGCGTGAGATGACCATCCGTTGGGGCCTCCCCGCTTCCGCCGGGAGCGATGCCCACGCCCCCTTCGAGGTCGGCCGGGTCTATGTCCAGATGCCTCGATTCGAAAACCGTCAGGACTTTCTCGATTACCTGGCCCAGGGCCAGATCGGTGGGCGACCGAGCAGTCCACTGGTCCACCTGATCTCTCGCTATGCCAAATGGCGAAAATGTCTGGGGATCTAGCCGACTATGAGAAGCCCTGTCCGGCAATTCGTGAACAACCTGGGAACCGTTATCCTGTCCTTCTTGCTGGCCTTTGTGATCTGGCTATCGGCCACCCTCCAGGACGATCCCTTTGCCACCCAGGAGTTCGCCGACGTGCCAATTGGTATCCTGAATCAACCCGACAATTCGGTCATCTTTAACCGGAATGAACTGGCTGACTATGTCAGCGTCCGAGCCCGAGCTCCAAGAAGCGTCCTGACCGAATTGAAGGCAACCGATTTTGTAGCCACCATGGACCTGTCATCGGTGGAACCCGGAACATCCGCCTCCGTGCCAATTGCGGTGGTGTGCCATCAGAAGGCGGTGCGGATTGAGTCCTGGACCCCTACGGCCCAAACGGTCCATCTGGAGGCCATCCGTGTGCTGACGATGCCGGTGACCATTGAACTAGAGGGCCAGGTCTCCATGGGGTATCAGGTCAGCAGCATGACGGTGACCCCGGATCGGGTGGTTGTCCAGGGACCCGCGAGCTTGTTGAATCAGCTTGCCACCATGTACGGTACGGTGGATGTTCGGGAAGCGAAAGCGGACATCATCGAACAGGCAACCTTACGGCCGCTGGATGCCAACGGGAAATTGGTTCCGGGCTTGCAATGGACTCCGGATCGGATCGAAGTGCGCGTGACGGTACAGAGAAGACTGGGATACAAGCCCGACGTAGAGGTCGTACCCGATTTACAAGGGGAACCGGCCCCCGGCTACCGCCTGGGAAGCGTGTCGGTGCAGCCCTCGACCGTGACCTTGGCTGGGTTGCCGTCCGTGTTGGATCAGTTGCCCGGATTTATCGAGACCTGGCCAATCTCGGTCACCGGGGCAACAGGGGACCTCCTGATCCACAGCCCCTTGACCGTGCCCAGCGCCGTTGTCGTCGTGGGCGTTGATTATGTGACCGTTACCGTCCAGGTATTGCCCATCCAGAGCAGCCGGGCTATCACCGCTACCGTCGAAATGCAAGGCGTACGTCCCGGATGGGTCGCCAACGCTTCCCCGGAGGTAGTGGATGTCATCCTGGAAGGCCCGGACAGCATCCTGAGTGGGCTGAAGCCCGGTGACGTTCGTGCCGTCGTGGACCTGTTCAACTACAGCCTGGGCAAGCACCGGGTGGCAGTCCAGGTCGTGGCGCCGTTGGGAGTGTCGGTCGTGAGCGTCATCCCAGAGACGATTGAGGTCGTGATCGCCGTGGCCCCCACCCCCACACCTACTCCCACCCCTAAACCTTGAGCGAGGGACGGATTTCGAGACCCTATCATGGAGAACCGCAAACAATTATTCGTCATTCTCGCCATCGCCAACTTTTTCCTGTATTTTGGCTTTAACATCTGGCAGGCCGCCTTTAATAACTTTGCCGTGGAGGAGATCGGAGTTCGGGCGAACCAGATCGGGATCATTCAGTCCCTGCGTGAACTACCAGGACTGATGGGGTTTGTGCTCGGCTTTCTCGCCCTGTGGCTCTCCGAAATGCGGATCATGGGGCTCAGCGTACTGCTGATGGGGCTGGGGCTGCTTCTTACCGGTGCAGTCTACCATCTGGGTCCGCTCCTCCTCAGCACCATGGTCATGAGCATCGGCTTTCATTTTTTCTATCCCAGCCACTCCAGCTTGGTGCTGATGCACTTTGAGCAAGAAACCCCCAGGGCGCTCGGACGCCTCGGCAGCGTGTCCGCTCTGGCTTCTGTGGTTTCCACCGTCGCCGTTTGGCTCCTCGTGGACGGTGTGCAGATGGGTCCACTGCGCATCCAGGGTTGGGGATATCGGACGCTGTTCTACGTGATGGGGGCGGTGGTGATGATGGGGAGCCTGGTCACACTTTACCAAAGCCGGAACTCCAGACACGATCCGGGGGCGCAGCAGCGCAAAGTGCTCTTTCGCCGTAGTTACTGGCTCTACTATGCCTTGACCTTTCTCATGGGGAGTCGTCGCCATATCTTTACCACCTTTGCGATTTTCCTGCTCGTTCAGGTGCACGGCATCAGCGTGCGCCAGACAGCCGTGTTGTTTCTGATCAATAACCTGGTGAATACCTATACCACGGCCCAGATCGGCCGGGTGGTCGCCCGTCTGGGGGAACGAAAGGTGTTGACTTTTAACTTTATCGGACTCGCTCTTGTCTTTCTCGGCTACGCCTATATATCATATCTTCCTGTTCTGTACGTACTATTTGTTCTGGATAACATTTTCTTTGGTTTCAGTCTGGCAGTGGACTCCTATTTCCAGAAGATTGCCCTGTCACCCGAGGAGATCACCAGTAATGTCAGCATGGCGCAAACGATCAATCATATCTCAGCCCTGGTGATCCCCATCCTGGGTGGAATTCTATGGGAGGAGATTTCCCCCGCAGCTACCTTCCTGGCGGGAGTGGTGATCGTCTTGATCGCGCTGGGATTGACCCAACTGATTCGCTCTCAACCGATCTCATCGCCGGTTCCGCTATCGGCTGATGGTACATAGTAACTCTGCCCACCCCCGCAGGTTCAAAGGCGGCTGAACAGACGGTTGAACTGACGGTCGAACGGGCACGGTGGCCTCGAAATTGCACTGAGACTGCGGAGGGATGAGTTCCGAACATCGCACGAAACCACTGAGAGAAGGAGAAGCTATGACGACCGAATTGGATCAACTCTGCGTAAATACTATTCGCACCCTTACCATGGACGCGGTGCAAAAGGCCAATTCGGGCCATCCTGGAATGCCGATGGGGATGGCTGATGCAGCGTACGTCCTTTGGACCCGGTTTCTGAAACATAACCCGGCCGATCCGACCTGGCCCGATCGCGATCGGTTTGTGCTCTCGGCTGGGCATGGTTCCATGCTGCTGTACAGTCTGTTGCACCTCACCGGCTACGATCTCCCACTGGAGGAGATCCAGCAGTTCCGCCAATGGCAGAGCCTCACTCCCGGACATCCAGAGTATGGCGATACGCCAGGCGTAGAGACTACCACCGGCCCTCTGGGTCAGGGCTTTGCCAACGGCGTGGGGATGGCCTTGGCCGAGCGACTTCTGGCCGCCCAGTTTAACCGGCCCGATTTCGAGATCGTGGATCATTACACCTATGGGATTGTGAGTGATGGAGACCTGATGGAGGGCATCTCTCACGAGGCTGCTTCCCTGGCGGGACATCTGGGCCTGGGCAAACTGATCTACCTCTACGACGACAATCATATCACCATTGAAGGAGATACCGCCCTGGCGTTCAGCGAGGACGTGCGTTCTCGCTTTGAGGCGTATGGTTGGCACGTCCTGGCGGTAGATGGCCACGACCGCGCGGCTGTCGCGCAGGCCATCTCTGAAGCCAGAGCGGAGACCCGCCGCCCTTCGCTCATCATCTGCCGCACCCACATCGCCTATGGCAGCCCCAATAAGCAGGACTCGGCCAAGGCTCATGGGGAGCCCCTGGGCGTTGACGAAGTACGACGGACCAAAGAAGCTCTGGGCTGGCCCCCAGACGCTCACTTTTTCATCCCCGATGAGGCGCTGGCTCACTTTCGCACCGCCCGGCCACGAGGCGCTGAGATGCAACGACGATGGGAAGCCATGTTCGACCGATATGAACAAGTCTATCCCGAATTAGCAGCGGAGTGGAAACGGCGGATGGCTGGCGCACTGCCGGACCAGTGGGAACAGGCCCTGCCCCAGTTTCAGCCAGGCGACGGACCGATCGCCACCAGGGTGGCCAGCGGCAAGGTAATGGAAGCGATCGCCCCGGTTTTGCCTGAACTGGTTGGGGGTTCGGCCGATCTCCACCCTTCGACCAAAACCTACCTGAGCGCTTATCCCGCCGTGCGCAAGGGCGAATATGGAGGGCGCAACCTCCATTTTGGCATCCGCGAACATGCCATGGCCGGCATCCTGAACGGCCTGGCGTTGCACGGGGGCTTGCGACCCTATAGCAGCACCTTCCTCGTATTTTCCGATTACATGCGACCTGGCATCCGCCTCGCCGCTCTGATGCGCCTGCCGGTGATCTATGTGTTTACTCACGACAGCATCTTTGTAGGGGAGGATGGCCCCACCCACCAGCCGGTCGAGCACCTTCCTAGTTTGCGGGCTATCCCCGGCTTGACGATCATCCGCCCCGCCGACGCCAAAGAAACAGCCGCGGCCTGGCGCGTTGCCATAGCCCATCGAGATGGGCCGGTCGCGCTATTGCTTAGCCGTCAGAATCTGCCGATCCTGGAGGAAACCAGGGCGGCCGATGTGGCCTATGGCGCGTATATCGTTGCGGAACCAGAAAATCCTCAGGTGATCCTGATCGCCAGCGGCTCGGAGGTATCGCTGGCACTCGACGCCCAGAAACTGTTGGCGGCCGAGGGGATCGCGGCCCGGGTCGTGTCGATGCCCAGTTGGGAACTGTTCGAAGCACAGCCGCAGGACTACCGGGATTGGGTCTTACCCCCTCAGATCACGGCACGGGTGGCGGTGGAAGCGGCGGTGCCATTGGGTTGGGAACGGTATGTAGGCTCCCAAGGCCAGGTCATCGGTCTGAACCGCTTTGGAGCCTCTGCACCGTACAAGGTCCTGGCGGAAAAGTTTGGGTTCACTGCCCAGGCGGTCGCTGACCGGGCCAAAGCGTGTCTGCAACAGAGAAGATAAGATGCTTACCCCCGCTTTCCCAACGGCCTTTTACTCGGAATCCCTGGCCTCCGAGGATAGTTCGGTGGGGTCGAACTGACTTTTTTGATGATCACCAATGAACGATCCTCCGGAAGGCCAGGGAGTTCCACCGGCATCACTCGATACAACTCCCCTCCCAGGAGAGTGATGGCCTGACTGGCACTCCACGCTTCGGCGGCGCCTGCTTCCCCCTTCTGAGCCACCACCCAGCCGCCGATCCGGCAAAAGGGCAAGGTATATTCCACCACAACGGGCAGTTCGCCGACGGCGCGAGCCAGGGCCAGGTCGTATTGTTCGCGGTGAGAGAGGTCATGCGCCAGTTCCTCAGCCCGAGCCTTGATGGCGGAGACCCTCTGAAGGCCCAACTGGCCGATCAGATGATCGAGAAATAGGACTTTTTTGCCGGTGGCTTCCAGGAGGGTGAGGGAAAATCCCGGGCACACCAGCTTGAGGGGCAGGCCAGGGAAACCGGCTCCTGTGCCCACATCAATCACCCGGGCTTCGGGTCGGTTCAGAACCTGTCGGACCTCTTCAGCCAGCAAGCATGACAACGAATCGAGAAAGTGTCGAATCTGGACCTGCTCATAGTCGGTAATCGCGGTCAGGTTGAATTTCTGGTTCCAGGCAACCAGTTCCTGATAGTAGAACTGAAAAGCCGCCTGCTGTTTGGTCGTCAGGCAAATCCCCAGAGCTGCAGCCCCGTCAACCAGTCGCTGCACGATCTCCCTGCATGCTGCTAAAAGTCTACTCCCCTATTGACCCGCGCCTCACCGAAAGAAAACCCTCCCGGCCGCCACGTGCCAGGAGGGACAAGACGCCGAATTCCATGGCCGTCATCGGCTAATATGCATCGGCATGATCACACACACAAAGTCATCCCCTCCCACAGGTCGAACCACGCCGGGGCTGCTAGGGGTGCTGGTTTCCAGAGCTACTTCCGTGGTGCCCACTACCGACAACACATCGATCAGGTATCGTGCGTTGAACGCGATTTCGATCTTGTCGCCGGTGACCGTGGCATCCAATTCGCTCACATTATCACCGAACTCGGCCGACGTAGCCGCCACAATCATCTGCCCAGGGCTGAGTTCGGTACCGGGAAGAATCTGGAAACGGATGATGTTGGCGGCATCGCGGGCAAAGAGGAAGGCCACTTTTACCGCTTTCAACAACTCCTGGGTGTTGACCACGGCGCGGGTGTTGTAGGTCTTGGGGATAATTTGCTTATAGTCGGGGAAATTCCCCTCAATCAATTGGGCCACCAAGTCGGTGTTGGTCAGATGAAACAGGACCTGATTGCGGGTCGGGGTGACGATCAACTGGATCGGCTCCTCCTGGTCGCCACTGATCCGGTTTAGCTCGGCCAACGCACGGGCAGGGATGATGATCTTGGCCGTCTCATCCAGCTCTGCGCCCACATCCGCCGAAGTGACAGACAGGCGAAAGCCATCGGCCGCCGCCAGGGTGAGCCCTCCCTGGTAGAATTGGGCCAACACGCCGGTGAGAATGGGACGGCTCTCGTCGGTAGCGGCAGCAAACACAACCCGTTCGATCATGCGGCGGAACGTCTCCGTTTGCAGAGGAAGCCCGCCCGGCTCTCCCAGGCTTTCGGCGGTAGGCACATCCGGGAATTCAGCGGGATCGATCCCTTTAATGTTGGCCTCATACCGGGCGCATTTCAGATTCAGAGTTTGGGTGCGCTCGATCAGTTCCATATCAATCTGGCCAGATGGCAGGGAGTTGACAAACTCGGTGAGCAAGCGAGCCGGCACCGTGGTTCGACCCTCTTCTTCGACGCGCGCGCCGATCCAACAACTGATGCCGATCTCCAGATTCGTGGCGGCCAGCCGCAAACGACCTCTGTCGCTTTCCATGAGGATATTGGACAGAACCGGCAACGTAGAGCGCGTCGCCACCGCTCGGCCCACCGTAGCCAGCCCCTTCGCCAGGTTTTCTTGCAGGCAACTGATCTTCATCGTGACCTCCTTCGAGCGCTAGCGATTGCGGTGATCCCAAGCGCCACTACAAGATACAGGGCGCTCGTCATAAGTATACTACAAAACGATCAGAAGCACAAACGGCCGCATCCACCTCACCACCGCCGACCGTCCCGCTATGCAGCGCCAAACTCCGCCCGGGGGTCGGTGCGGCGGATGATGTCGCTCACCCGCTGTTGATTCAACCCCTTTGTTTTGCAGAACCATTATATCACACGACCCGACAGACACCAACACTCCCTTCCCTCAACGCCCTTTTGACCTGTCAGACACTCGATGCTATAATCGTCTTGGTTCCAGTGTGGGGAAAAGGTGGGGAAACAGAGAATTGCATCGAAGGGCCTGCTTGACGTTGATCCTGTTGCTCAGCCTGGTCGCCTGTCATAGCCTTGAGGTCGACCACCAAGCACCCACCCCAGAAGCGGTCACCACCATCCAGAATAAAGGTTCAGATACGATGGTCAACCTGGCGCTTGCCTGGGCCGAAGCGTATGGCGAGCGCCATCCGGAGGTGCGGATCGCCGTCACTGGAGGTGGGACAGGCACGGGCATTGCTGCCTTGATCAACGGCACCGTAGACATGGCCAATGCCTCGCGGGCGATCAAGGAGGAAGAGCGCGCTCAGGCCCAGGCCAATGGCATCGAACCGGTAGAACATGTCGTGGCCGGGGATGCCATTGCCATTGTGGTCCATCCGAGCAATCCGGTACAGAGGTTGACCATCCCGCAACTGTCGGACATTTTCTCCGGCAAAATCACTAACTGGCGCGAGGTCGGGGGCGAGGACCGGCCGATTGTCCTTCTTTCCCGTGAGTCCAACAGCGGCACCCACGTTTTTTTCCTGGAAGAGGTGGTTCGCCGCGGCGATCCAAAGGACAAGACCCTCTTTTCTCCTGACACCCTCCTGATGCCCTCGTCCGAGGGCATCTCGGCCGAAGTGCGCCAGAATCCGAATGCGATTGGCTATGACGGTTTGGGTTATGTCACCCCCGATCAGAAGGTGGTGTCGGTAGCCCCGACGGAAGGTGAACCGTATGTTTTCCCCACCCTGGAGACGGTCCGAGATGGGAGCTATCCCATCGCTCGCCCCCTGTTCATCTACACCATCGGCGCGCCTCAGGGGGCTGTTCGCGAGTACCTGAGTTGGATCCTGGGCCCAGAGGGCCAGGCAATTGTCCAGGAACTGGGGTTTGTCCCTCTGCACTGAACGACCAGGGCTGTGACTGGGCCGCCATGGTCCAGCCCGGCTAACCAGAATGATAGGAGGAGATGCCTGAGAAAAGGGATCGAATCATGAATGCCCTAAAACCGAGACAGCGGGAATTTTTCGTCGAAGCGTTGATTCGAGTCGCAGGATTTTCTGCAATCCTGTTTGTGGTGTTGATTTTTATTTTCCTGGTCAAGGAAGGTGCCCCTGCCTTTTGGGAGACTTCCCTGACCAACCTCTTTGGTCAGCGATGGTACCCCAATGAGGGTTTGTTCGGTACCACCCCCCTGATTCTAGGATCGCTATTGGTGACAGGGGGCGCAGTGGTGATCGCTCTGCCACTGGGACTCGCCACCGCTGTATTCATCCGGGAATTGGCCCCGAACTGGTTGCGGGAGATCCTGAAACCTCTCATCGAAGTGCTGGCCGGCATCCCCTCCGTGGTATTGGGGTTCCTGGGAATGGTGGCGGTGGCCCCGCTGGTCCGGCAAACGCTGAATGTGCCGACCGGCCTCACCGCCTTTACCGGTTCGCTGATGTTGGCCTATATGTCCCTGCCGACCATCATCAGCGTCGCCGAGGACGCGATTGATGCCGTGCCTTCAACCTACCGCGATGGCGCGCTGGCCCTGGGCGCCACCCATTGGCAAACGATCTGGCGAGTGATACTCCCTGCGGCCCGGTCGGGGGTCATCATCGCCGTCATGCTGGGGATTGGACGAGCCATCGGCGAGACCATGGCGGTGATGATGGTCACCGGAAACGCCGCGCGGATTCCGCGCGAGTGGAACGCCCTCTTCCTGCCAGTGCGAACGATGACGGCCACCATTGCCGCGGAGATGGGAGAAGTAGCCCAAGGGAGCACTCATTACCACGTGCTCTTTGCGGTGGGGATCCTGCTCTTTCTGGTGACCTTTCTGATCAACGCCGTGGCCTCGGCGGTGATTATCAAAGGAGGGGCGCGCCGCGGCGGGCGGTTGATGGGGTGAATCGTGGATTTTGACTATCTCCTGAGGTAGAACGGCTGTGTCGCGCCAAAAGAGTCAACGGATCGCTTTCGCTATCCTGACCATCCTGGCAGTGATCGTGGTGGTGCCGATCGTCCTGGTGGTGGCCTATATCGTCGTCCAGGGGATAGGCGCTATCAACTGGGAATTTCTGACCACTTTTCCGCATCATGGCATGAAAGAGGGAGGCATCTTACCCGCGATCGTGGGTACCGTCGTGTTGACCTTTGGGACGGCGATTGTCAGCATCCCCATCGCCGTCGGCGCCGCGATCTACCTGGCCGAATATGCCCGGGATACCTGGCTCACCCGGGCCATCCGCCTGGCGATCATTAACCTAGCCGGCATCCCCTCCGTGGTGTACGGGTTGTTTGGGCTGGGGCTGTTTGTGCTGTCGTTGCGACTGGGGACGAGCATTGTGGCCGGTAGCCTGACCTTGGGGTTGATGACCCTGCCGGTGGTCATCTCCACCGCTGAGGAAGCGCTCCTGGCCGTGCCGCAGCGGTTCCGGGTCGTCAGCCGGAGCCTTGGCGCAACCCGCTGGCAGACCGTGCGCCAGCTCGTCCTGCCGAATGCCCTGCCCGGTATCCTGACGGGCATCATCCTCGGCCTGGAGCGCGCCGCTGGTGAGACCGCCCCGATCCTCTTTACCGCGGCGGCCTTTTACCTGCCTCAACTGCCCCGCAGCCCGCTCGATCAGACGATGGCTTTACCGTACCATCTGTACGTGATCTCCACCCAGGTGCCGGGCATGCCGCTCCAGGTGCAGTACGGCACCGCTTTGGTGCTGTTGATTTTGGTGTTGAGCATGAATGTGGTGGCAACGATGATCCGGAGTCGCTTTCGCCGGAGACGGCAGTGGTAGCCAAAATCTCTATCCACCACCTCACATTTCGATATAACGACACGGTCGCATTGCGCGACGTGACGCTGGACATCCCGGCCAACGAGATCACCGTGATCTTTGGTCCGTCCCACGCCGGCAAGAGCACCTTGCTCCGTTGCCTGAACCGATTGAACGATCTGATCGAGAACGAAGAGACCGAGATGACCGGACAGATCCTGTTGGATGGACAGGATATTTATGGCCCCACGGTGGATGTAACTGAGTTGCGTCGCCGTGTCGGAATGGTGTTTGCGCTACCGATCCCCCTGCCCCTGACCATCTATGAGAATGTTGTCTATGGCCTCCGTATGCAAGGCGAGTCGCGCAAGGAGCTTCTCGATGCCAGAGTGGAGCAGAGCTTGCGCCAGGCCGCCCTGTGGGACGAAGTGAAGGACCGGCTCTACGAGCCGGCCATGCGCTTGTCGGGCGGGCAGCAGCAGCGGCTTTGCCTGGCGCGCATCCTGGCTCTGGAACCGGAGGTGATCCTCCTGGACAATCCCACTTCGGGTCTCGATCCGCTGTCCACTGCCAAAGTGGAAAGCTCCCTGGCGGAACTCAAGGCCCATTATACCATTGTGATGGTGCCGCACAGTGTGCAACAGGCAGCCCGTATCGCCGATCTGGCCGTGTTTCTACTGAATGGTCAGTTGGTAGAGATGGGCTCGGCCGAGCAGATCTTTACCCGGCCGCGCGATCGCCGCACAGAGGATTATATCACCGGGCGTTTCGGTTAACGACCTGTGGCTAAGGAAAGGAAACGGAGCATGTTAAGTGACAAGAGCATCTTTACCCAGGCGGTCCATGCCGGGGAACGAACGTCCAGACCCGACTTTACTCCGGTCAGCACTCCTATCTACCACTCAGTAGGTTACCTGTATGACAGCATGATGGACCTGGATGGCGTATTCGGCGGGACACGAACCGGCTATGTGTACCCGCGCTATGGGAGCCCCACCGTCCATGCCCTGGAGCAGGCCGTCGCCACGTTGGAGGGAGCCGAAGACGCCGTGGCCTTTGCCTCAGGGATGGCAGCCATCCATGCCGCTTTGCTCGGGGCCGGGGTGCGGGCTGGAACCACGATCGTCGCCGCGGGCGACCTCTACGGTGCCACCTACGCCTTGCTCGATAGACTGTTCACCACCCTGGGGGTTCGCACCCGCTTTGTGGATATTACCGACCTGAACCAGGTGGAGCAGGCCCTGACCGCCGAACGGCCTGCCGTTCTCCTGTGCGAGACCATCTCGAATCCATTGATCAAGGTCGCCGATATCCCCACCCTGGCGCAAATGGCCAGCGCAGCGGGAGTCAGCTTTGTAGTGGACAACACCTTCGCCAGTCCCTATCTCTTCCGTCCCCTGGCGCACGGAGCGGATTACGTCGTTCATTCAGCGACGAAATACCTGGGGGGCCATGGAGATGTGATGGCTGGCGTCATCGCCTGTTCCGCCGACCGAGGCCGCGATCTGCGGGAACGACAGAAGCTGCTGGGAGCCAACCTGGGCCCTCAAGAGGCGTGGCTGGTGCTGCGAGGGATCAAGACCCTGCCGTTGCGCATGCGGCAGCATTGCGCCAACGCCCAAACCGTCGCCAAATGGCTATCTGACCACCCGGCCGTGGCCCAGGTGAACTATCCCGGCCTGCCCAGCCACCCTCAGCACGCGGTGGCAGCGCGACTCTTTGCTGACCGAGGCTTTGGCGGAATGCTCAGTTTCGAATTGCGTGGGGCAGGTCAGGCCGAGGTCTTTCGTTTCATGGAAGCGCTGGACCTGGTGCTCCCGGCGACGACCATGGGCGATATCTATAGCCTGACCCTGTATCCAGCTCACTCTTCTCATCGGCAACTTGACCCTGACGTCCGCGCGGCGCTGGGTATCCGAGAAGGATTGGTGCGTCTCAGCGTGGGGATTGAGGATGCTCAGGACATCATTGCCGATCTCTCCCAGGCGCTGGAGCAAGTCGTGCGGCAGTAGGGAAGCATCCCTTCAAGTTAAGCCCATCGTTGACCATTTGCTACCTCGCACCGTCTTCCAGAACGCCCATCATGCAAACGCCACCGGTCACTATCCTGAATTGGCTGCTTGCCTTTTCTCCGATCGCCGCCGTGCTGATCCTGATGATCGGCCTTCGCCTGGGAGGAGATCGGGCGGGACCGGTGGGCTGGCTCATCGCCATCATCGTATCCTGGTTATCCTTTGGGGCCGGCAAGGAGGTGCTGTTCTACTCCCAGGTGCGAGGCGTATGGCTCAGCCTCTACGTGCTGTATATTATTTGGATGGCCCTGGTCCTCTACCGCGTCGTGGATGAGGCCGGGGCGATTGCTGCCATTGGACAGGGGATCACGAAGCTGACCTCCGAGCCGACCATGCAATTGCTGCTCCTGGCCTGGGTGTTTAGTGCCTTCTTGCAAGGGGTGGCCGGATTTGGTGTGCCCATCGCCGTGGTCGCACCACTGCTGATCGGACTCGGATTCAGCCCGGTGGTGGCTGTGGCAACGGTTGCCATCGGCCATTCTTGGTCGGTGACCTTTGGTGACATGGCTTCGTCGTTTCAGGCATTGATGGCAGCCACCAACCTGCCAGGCAATCTCCTGGCCCCCTGGTCTGCTCTATCCCTGGGGGTGGCCTGTCTGGGCAATGGCATTGCCGTTGCCTGGGTGTTTGGACAGGGGAGTGCCCTGCGGCGAGGTTGGCCCGCTCTGTTGCTGATTGGAGTCGCGATGGCCAGCGTCCAGGGCGGGTTGGCGGTGAGTGGTTTGTGGACCTTGGCCGGTTTTGGCGCAGGCCTGGCCGGGCTGCTGGTGGGCGCCCTTGTCACCCGGCTGCCGCGCTATCGGTCTCAAACAGCCGGAGGGTTCCTCGCTTTGCACAGCGGGGCCGAGGACCGTCCTCCCATGCCGTTGGGGTTCGCCCTGGCGCCCTACCTCCTTCTCATCGTGGTGGTCGCCGTCGCCGAGTTTTGGCCCTGCTTGCACCGGGCGCTGAACCAGGTTCAGATCCAGGTGCAGGTGCCCGAAGTCCAGACCCGCTATGGGTGGGGGACCGCTGCCGGTCCCAGCCGCGCCGTCAGCCTCTTTGGGCACGCGGGAGCGTTGTTGGCCTACGTTTCGGGGATCTCGTATCTGGTCTATCGGTGGACCGGCCGCTACTCCTCTGGAGCAGCACGGCGCATTGTCCGACGCACCGTCCGCAGTGCAACGCCGGCCACTATCGGCATTTTCTCGATGGTGGGGATGGCCACCGCGATGGACCACAGTGGGATGATCGATCTTCTGGCCAGAGGCCTCAGCCAGGTGGCCGGCCCCCTCTATCCCCTGATGGCGCCCTTTATCGGGCTGTTGGGCGCGTTCATGACCGGCAGCAACACGAACTCGAACGTGGTCTTTGCCCCTCTGCAACAACACACTGCTACACTGCTCGGCGTCGAGGTGCCGGTGATCCTGGCCGCCCAGACCACAGGGGGTTCATTGGGGTCCATGCTCGCTCCAGCCAAGATTATCCTGGGCTGCAGCACCGCCGGGCTGGCCGGACGGGAAGGAGAGGTTTTCAGGAAGACCTTGCCTGTCGGCCTGATCCTGAGCGGGGTAATCGGGGTCCTGACCCTGTTAGCATCGTAATGATAGATTTGACAACCGCTATCAGCCATGGTATACCCAAACTACCGAAGGAATATAACGCATGACCCGGTGACTGGCTGGAAGTTCTGAAGGAAGGGTGGATCAGATCATCCAATTATTCTAACCCCAAGAATTCGAGATATCAGGAGGCAATCGTGAAAACCATACTCAGAGGCACCGGCAAGACAGTAGTCATCGAAGATGGAGGTCCAACCGTGATCCTGGGTGAGCGGATCAACCCCACCGGCAAGAGTAGACTGGCCGCCGCCTTGCTCGCTGGCGACCTGGAGATCGTCCGTCAAGAGGCGATTGCCCAGGTGGCGGCCGGGGCTGACATCCTGGATGTCAACGTTGGAGCAGCCGGAGTTGACGAAGTGGATTTGCTGCCCAAAGCGGTCCGGTTGGTTCTGGAAACGGTCGAGGTGCCGGTGGCGATTGACACCCCGAATGGCCAGGCCTTGGCAGCCGCGTTGGCCGTCCACAAAGAGATCAATCCGAATGGCAAACCCCTGGTCAATTCGGTAAACGGCGAAGAAGCGAGTCTGGCGCGGGTGCTGCCGCTGGTGGCTGAGTACCGGACCGCGGTCATCGGTCTGTGTATGGACGACGAAGGCATCCCCAAGACGCCGGAGAGACGCCTGGAAGTGGCCCGCAAAATCATCGCCCGGGCCGAATCTTTCGGCATTCCTCGAGAGGATATTCTGATCGACTGTCTGGCTCTGACGATGGGGGCCGATTCCAAAGCGGGCTGGGTGACCTTGGAAGCCATCCGCCTGGTGAAAGAGGAATTAGGAGTGAATCTGGCCCTGGGAGCGAGCAATGTTTCCTTTGGACTGCCCGACCGGGAGACGCTTAACGGGGTGTTCCTGGCCATCGCCATCTCGCGAGGGGTCAACTGCCCGATTGTCGATGCGGCCAAGGTGCGGCCCTATATCCTGGCCGCGGACCTGGCTCTGGGTCGCGATGAGTATGCGATGCGCTACATCCGGGCCTTCCGCCAACGGAAACAGGCCTGAGCAGGACTCGGACCGGTCCTTCTGAATGCAGAGTGAAAAGGTGGATTACCCTCCATGGCTCGCGTCACCGTAAGCTACGGCGCTGATACACGCTCGGTCACCGTCCAGGAGAACGATCCGTTGGCAGTGGCGATTGTGGCGACCGGGTTGCCACTCGAACAGCCGTGCGCCGGACGGGGAACCTGCCTGAAATGTAAAGTGATCGCTCAAGGGGACTTGAGCCCTCTGGACGAAAAAGAGTTGGTCGGGTTGACCGAAGGAGAACGCGCCGCCGGCTATCGCCTGGCCTGCCGGGCGCGGGTGCGGGGCGATGTGGCGGTGACTCTGGCGCCCATTGTCGTCTACTCGAACAAGATCTTTCGCGCGTGCGACGATTACAAACGATCCGATAGCCCCTTGGGGTTAGCGATTGACCTGGGCAGCACCACGGTGGCGGCGTTCCTGGTGATGTTGAACGAGGGACTGGTCTGCCTGGGGGCCGCCGCCCTCAACCAGCAGATCGCCTTTGGGGCTGATATCATTTCCCGCATGGCCGCGGCCATGCGCGGACCCGAGATGGCCAGACAACTTTCCATGCTGGCCCGATCCTCGATTGTCCAGGCGATCGATGCACTCGGTCTCGGCCGCCGTGTCAGGGAACGGATCCAGAAGGTGACTATCGTTGGCAACTGCGCCATGCACCACCTGCTGTTGCAGTATCCAGTGCATACGCTGGTGAGGCTCCCCTTCCAGCCCCATCTGAAGGCAGCCATTCGCGAAACGGATCACCTGTTTGATGACACCTTTCCGCCCCAGGCCCGAGTAGCTTTGCCGCCGCTCATTGGCGGTTTTGTCGGCTCCGACGCACTGGCCTGTCTGGCCTATTACGGTTTTGATCGAGCTACCGGCCCAATGGCCGCGATTGACCTGGGTACCAATGGCGAAGTCATGGTCACCGATGGGAGGCGGATCGTGGTGGCTTCCACCGCCGCCGGTCCTGCGTTCGAAGGGGTGAATATCTCCTGCGGCACCCGGGCAGTGGACGGAGCCATTATCGGCGTCAGGGCAGATAGCGCCAATGGTGAATTGGAACTGACCACCATTGGCGGTCACCCGCCAGTGGGTCTGACCGGATCGGGGTTGCTCGAATTGATCCACCAGCTACGTCGGGTGGGGGTCATTGACCGCAGCGGCCGTCTGGCCAGGGAGCATCCTACCTTTGGTCACCGCCTCGACGTGGATGAGAAAGGGGTGCGCCGGTTCCTGGTCACCGATCAGGCGGTGGACCTCACCGGAGCAGAATCACCCGAACAGGCCCGCCGAGTGTCCCTGTACCTGACCCAACATGACATCCGAGAGCTGCAAAAGGCCAAGGGAGCCATCCGAACGGCTGCTGAAATCCTCCTGTCCCGGCTGGGTCTCGCCCCTGGCGACCTGCAGCGGGTGATCCTGACCGGCTCTTTTGGCAGCCAGTTGAATGTGGAAGCAGTGGTGGACCTGGGAATGATCCCACCGGTGGACCCGTCCATTGTCGAACCCTCAGCCAATGGCGCCGGCCTGGGTGCCGCCCTGTTCCTGAACGATGCGGAATTTGCCCGTGGAGAGCGGATCGCAGTCCAGGCCGAGCAGATCGATCTGGACCTGGATCCTGACTTTAACCGACGCTTCATCGAAGCCATGGACTTGTCTGCTGAGACTTCCGGTTAAGCAGACCTGTACGAGAGGAGAGATCTGATGAAAGCAGTCGTGATGGCAGGTGGTGAAGGTTCTCGGTTGCGTCCCCTGACGATTGGCCGACCCAAACCGATGGTCCCCATGGTCGCCAAACCGGTGATGGGCCATATTCTGGACCTCCTGAAGCGCCATGGCATTACGGAGGTGGTGGTTACCCTTCACTTCATGCCGGAGGCCATCCAGAGCTATTTTGGCGACGGCCATAGCCTGGGGATGGAGATCCGTTATGCGGTCGAAGAAACCCCCTTGGGCACCGCCGGCAGCGTCAAGAATGCCCAGGAATACCTGGATGACACGTTCCTGATCATCAGCGGCGACGCCGTCACCGATATCAACCTGGAACAGGTCATTGCCTTTCACCAAGAAAAGAAAGCGGAGGCGACCATCACCCTCTATCGGGTGCCCAATCCCCTGGAATATGGAGTGATCATCACCGATGCCGATGGCCGAATCACCCAGTTCCTGGAAAAGCCATCGTGGGGTGAAGTCATCTCGGATACGGTCAACACCGGCATCTATGTGATCGAGCCGGCGGTGTTGGACCTGATTGAAGAGGGCGTCCCGACCGACTGGAGCAAAGATGTGTTTCCTCAACTGATGAAAGCAGGCCGGGCCCTGTATGGGTACGTCGCCGACGGCAGTTGGACAGATGTGGGAGATATCGCCGAGTACATGCGGGCCAACAGCGACGTGCTCTACCGCCGCGTCCGCACCGAGGAACCCGGGAAGCATATCGGCGGGGATGTCTGGGTTGGTGAGGGTGTCGAGATCGCTCCGGATGCTCAACTCTACGGGCCGATCTATCTGGGCAACGCGGTCAAGATCAAGGGCGGGGTCATTATCCACGGTCCCACGGTGATCCGCCATTACACCATCGTCGATAACCGGGCCCATATCGACCGAAGCATTATCTGGCGGAATTCCTATATCGGCGAAGGGGCCGAGATCCGCGGTGCCATCGTCGGCCGACAATGCACCGTCAAAAGCAAGGCGGTCCTGTTTGAGGGAGTGGTGCTCGGCGACAATTCGATCGTCGGTGAGGGGGCGGTCCTCCACGCCAACGTCAAGATCTGGCCGGAAAAAGAGATCGAGGCGGGGGCAACGGTCAAGACAAGCATCATCTGGGGCGCTCGGGGACGCCGGGTGCTTTTTGGACGTTTCGGGGTGACCGGGGTGGTCAATGTCGACCTGACTCCTGAGTTTGCCGCCAAGTTGGGTGCTGCATTTGGCGCAACCCTCCCCAAGGGGAGCACCGCAACGATCAACCGCGACCCCCATCGCAGTCCGCGGATGATTAAGCGGGCCATCATCTCCGGCCTGCCGTCGGCCGGCATTCACGTCCAGGACCTGCGTTCTGTGCCGATCCCGGTGGCCCGCTACTATACCCGGGTCTCTCATGCGGCGGGTGGCGTTCATGTGCGCCTCTCCCCCTTTGACCAGCGGGTGGTGGACATCCGTTTTTTTGACGGACAGGGACGCAATTTGAACAAAAATGTGGAACGGAATATCGAGCGGATCTTTTTCCGGGAGGATTTCCGACGGGTATATTTGAACGAGATCGGAACGATCGAATACGCTCCTCAGGTCGTTGAGACCTACACCAAGGGATTTCTGGCTGCCGTCAACACCGAGGCGATCCGCCAGGCTGGCTTCCGGATCGTGGTGGACTATGCCTATGCCCCCTCGGCGGAGGTGCTCCCTTCGATCCTGAGCGCGTTGGGCGTGGAGGTCATTCCCCTCGCGTCTCACGTAGACGGTGAAAAGATGTCCGTGCCGCCGGAAGAGTTCGATCAAGAACTCAAGAAACTCACCCTGATCACCGGGGTGTTGGATGCCCACCTGGGAGCCCGTCTGGACGTGGGAGGAGAAAAGATCTTTATCGTCGATCACCAAGGGCGCTATGTCCCGGAGCCGATCGCCAGCGCAGCGATGGCAAGCCTGGCGCTCCAGACCCATCCAGGAGGCACTATCGTCGTGCCGGTCCACATGCCCAGCATCTTTGATCAGATCGCCAACCAGTGGGCAGGACGGATCGTCCGCTGTAAGGTAGATTCCCATGACCTGATGGAGATGTCCGCCTGCGAAGGAGTGATCATGGCGGCTGATGGCTCTGGCAACTATGTGTTTCCTCAGTTCCAGCCGACCATTGACGGGATGATGGCCATTGTCAAACTGCTGGAGTTCCTGGCCATCCAGCAGACATCCCTGGCCGAGGTCGTGAGCAAGTTGCCTGCGTTCTACCTCGAACATCGGGACGTTTCCTGTCCGTGGGAGGTCAAGGGCACCGTCATGCGCCTCCTGAATGAGCAGTACAAAGACCGTCGCGCCGAACTCATCGACGGGATCAAGATCTTGCTGGGCGAGAGGGAATGGGTGCTGGTCCTGCCCGATCCTGATTATCCGAAATTCCATATCTATGCCGAAGCGCGGTCGGCCGGCGAAGTCCGCGATCTGGCGGACCGCTATGTACGCATCGTCGAGGGGCTTCAGAAGTGATGCTGCCATTTCAGTAGTGGGTCGTTCTGAACCAGCGCAGGAGGCGCCATGTATCCAATACTCTTGACCATTGGCCGATTCAGCATTCCTACCTACACGGTGTTACTGGACCTGGGGTTGATCCTGGGCTTGGTGTTGACCTATTACGAGGGCAAGCGGCGCTTCGGCGAGGGCGAAACGGTTCTGGACCTGGGGCTGTGGGCCGTGATCGGCGGGATCCTCTCCGGCCGAATCGGTTATGTGCTCGCCAACTGGAACGCCTTTGCCGAAGACTGGCTGCGGGCCTTCCGACTCTGGGAGGGGGGCCTGTCATTCCACGGCGCATTTCTGGGCGGTCTCCTGGTGTTGACCTTGTTTGCCCTGAGGAACTGGCAAGCACGATCCAAAAGCGCCGCCTCGAGCGAGGCCCCGCCGGCCCGCGCCCCATCGTTTCTGCCCGGCTTTCTGGAATTGAGCGATGCCCTTGTCCCAGGCCTGGCGCTGGGGATTGCCTTCGGTTGGGCTGCCTGCCTCATGGGAGGATGCAGTTACGGCCGGATGGGAGAGGGGATAGGCTATGCCCTGCTGCCCGACCTTTACGGCATCGAAGCGCCCCGGTTTGCGACTCAGGCGGTGGGCCTGGCCTACTCGGCACTCCTTTTTGCCATCTTCTGGCTGCTGCGCCGACAGTGGCCCTTTGCCGGGGTTGCCTCATTGCTGTATCTGTTGTTCTACTTTGGCGGGATGTTTTTCCTCGAATTCACTCGAGGTGACGAAGCGATCTATCTCGGCCCCTGGCGATTGGCTCAATGGCTGGACCTGGCGTTAGCGTTGCTGGCCGGGATCGGGATCATTATTCTCTGGTGGCAGGCCTATCGGGCACCGGAAATGCCTGAAAAAGTCACAAGCGAGGAGATTCCGGTAGAAACAGAGGAGGGCTCATCACCAGTGGAGGGCTGATCCGTCTGCTCTGCTGGGAGGGGAATGAGGACACCTGATATAGAATGCACCGCACCCGCCCCTGCCCATCGCGGAGTTCAACGAGGCGACCGTCGGGGAAGGCTTGCTGCACCCAGACCAGTTCTCCCGCTCGCTCGGGCAACAGGATAAAGATCGCCGGGTGATCGGCATCCACAAAATCGGGCGGGGCGGTCAACGGCTCGGTCACGTCCTGCCCAGTCACGTTCGGCGCCAGGAACTCCATCGTGCCGAAACTCCAGTAGATGCGGGGAGCGCCCAGGAAATAGGCCCGGTACCCGCCCTGGAGTCCGCGCAGGTAGTGGCCGATCAGGGTCGCCGTCTCGCCGTTTTCACCGCCGTAGCGCCGCTGGGGGGTATATTCGACAAAATAGAACCGTACACTGCTGAAGGCCAGGATGACCCCGACCAAGATCAAGGGGACCGGCTTCCACCTTGGGTGCAACCTCAGGAGATAGCCGCCTATCTCCATCGATTGCTCCAGCCCGAAAACTACCAATAGCACGACGGCGGGAATGGCGATCACCAGCCGCTGACTGGAAGGGGGGCTTTCAGTCAACATGCCGCCGGTAATGATCACGGACCAGAACCAGATCAGCACCAGAAAATAGCGCCGGTCCCGCCAATGAATCCCCGTCCAGGCGATGCCCAGGACGGCCAGGAGGCCGGCTAACGGTCCCAGCAGGGGGCGGTCGGCTCCGTACCACACCGTACGGTCCGGAAATACATGAAAAGCGCCCGCTGCCCGCAAAAACTGCTCGGCCAGGATCTGGGCCGTGCTCTTGCCGGTCAACCCCGGTTCCCGGGCCAACCAGCCGGATTGGATAATGCCGACCTGATTGATCCGGGCGTTCCATTCATTGGGATGGGTCACGGCATAGCTGAGCATCGGCGCAGCGGTGATCAGAAAGGCCAGACAGAGGAACCCGACCTGCCAGCCCAGCACCGATCGTCCGGGCTTCCCTTGTTGCTCCGTCGGGCCTCTCCGGAGCTGAACATAGAGGATATACAGCGCCATTAACAAGGGCAGCAACCGCGCGCTGGTGTAGAAATAGACGCCCAGGCCCGCCACCAGCCCGGCCCAGAGCAAGTCATGGACCGGCGGCATCTCCCCCGGTTTGGCCCGTCGTCGTAACCCTCGATCAAGGGCCCACAGGGCCAGTATCATCAGCAAGGGATCCCAGACATTGTTCGCCCCCAGCCGGCTATAATGGAGGTGATAATCATAGGTGGCCAACAGCCACGCGCTGAGGAAGGCTGTCCTCCGTCCCCAAAGGTCGCGGACAAACAGGTAGAGGGTTGGCACGGTCAGCGTGCCGATCAGCGCCGCCGGAAACCGCAGGCCGATGAGGTTGTCGCCGAGCAGCTTCAGAGACCAGGCAACCGGCCAGTAGAACGCGGTAGGCATTGACATATAGCCCATCGAAAACGGGTTGCGCAAACGACCGGTGAGCACCTGACGGGCCAGCAAGCCATGCCACGCCTCATCACCGCCCACGGTAAAGGGGATGTGGTCAAGGGAGATCGCTCGCAGCAAGAAAGCCAGGACGGTCACCCCGGCAAGGGCGATGGCCTCCGGCCAATTCGCCCGTAGGATGCCTGGCCAGCGCGTTCGCCACTGATGTCCCAGAGAAGACAGCCTGGAAAACGGCCACAGCGCCGTGGCCCCGACCATCGCGACCCCCAGCGCCCAGAAGATCACCACATCAACCGTGGACTGATCCAGCGCCCGGTCGCGAGACCACAGCGCCGCCAGGCTGGAAAAGAAGAGCCCTGCTGCCAACAGGATCAGCGGCGCGGGTTGTTCTCGCAGCCAGGCCCTGATCCGGAGGCTCAGGCAGCCCGACGGACCGGGCCTGGTCTGGCTCAGCCGCCATGCCCGCCAGAAACAGACAGCGGCCAAAAGATGAAAAACGAGGCCATCCCACAGGTACTCACGGCGGCGGAAGAAGTAGTATTGACCAAGCGCGGCCAGCCCCAGTGCGGCTGCCAGCAGCAGGGCGGCTACGCGACGGCGCCGGGTCATGAGCCACTCCTGAACCGCCCTTGGTCCCCCGCCGAACCTTGCCGGTCGTCCCCAGCCGCCGAAGCGACAAAATTGTACAGCCCATCTTCGACGGGCCAGCGACGGCCACACGCTGCGCAGTGGACGGCCTCGACCGACTCGTGCAGAGGAGCATGGCCGCAGGCGGGACACCGGAACAGTCCATCCGCAAGACCCCCACCGGGTTTATCCAGCCCACAACAGACAAAGACGCTGGGGGTCAACTGCCACCAGGCCCCGGTCGGCTGACAGAGGCCGTCCAACCGGGCCAGCCAAGGGGCGGGGAAGAGGCGTTTCAGGAGCGGCAGACGAAAATGGGAGACCGTCCGCCGATGTTTCACGTGAAACCCTGCCTCGCGCAGCCGTTCCTCCATCCACGCCGGATGAAAATCAAAGTTCATCGCGACAAACTCGTAGGGCGTGGGGTCGAAGGGGCTCCACCGCTGGCGCCGCAGGAGATAGCGCAGGATCGCCTTCAAATGGCGCTTGCTGGCAAACTCGAGGACATAGGCCCCTCCCTGAGCCAGCACCCGCGCCACCTCGCCCAATAGAGCAGGCACCTGCTCGACGTGGTGCATCACCCGCACCATCATCACCGTATCAAACACGCTGTCCACAAAAGGCAGGCGGTAGAAATTGGCCGCCACATACCGGATGCGACCGTTCCGACCCAGACGGTCTTGAGCCTGGCGCAACAGCGAACGCGAGTAATCCAGCAACACGACCTCATCATACCGGTCGTAGAATTCCGCCAACCGCCCGAAGCCAGCCCCCAGGTCCAATAGCCGGCGGCCCGACGCTGGCAACAGACGGCGGAGAGCGATCCGCTCCGCCAGGTCCTCGTACTCCCGCCCCCGCCCCTCCCAGAAATCGGTCCGGTAATCAGTGCCCTCGTAATCACAAATGCGCGGTTCGGGTCTCATATTCGATTCCGACAAGCTGAATTTCAGATTCTGTTCCTGCCAATCTCCGCGAGCCATCAATCGCCCGAACGACGATCCCGATAGCGCAACTTCTCGACCGATTTGTACCCCTGACCGGTGGTCAGATATCCCATCAGGTCCTGGTAAGCCTGGCGGTCCACATAGGGCAGCAACGGCTGCGGCACCCGCAAAAATGCCCGAAGCGCCTCCTGGATATCCCGGTCCCATCGGGCCACATACCGATCAAAATCATCGAGGCGGACTCGTCGGCGGCAATCCTCATAGTGGCCGCAGAGCACCAGGTCCTGCTCCAGATTGAACAGTCCATAGTCCTCCGTGATCTCTTCGTCAGCCTGGATGTCACGGACCGCAATCTCAAATCCGTAGGCGGTGTCAAGGCAGTTGTAATGGCAACAGTGATTCACATACTTGCCAATGTCCCAACTGAGCCAGCGATGGCCGCGGGCATCTCGTGTGGAATATTTGGCGATCAACTCCATGTACCTGGGATCGGACAGCAAGGGGCTGTCGGGGTCGATCCGGATATCCAGCGCATCCTCGACATAGACGATCGTCCCTTGCGGAATGAGCGCCGTCGCCAAGACCCCATAGCCGATCGTATCATTGATCCACGCCAGTCGCGTCTGTGGATGGATCATCCTCCGTTCCCCCGCTCTGTAGTCAAGTGGGGTTCCGACGATTCGGACCCCGCTCCCCAGTATAGAACAAAGAGCCTGCCAAGTCAAAACGAGGGGCAGATCGAACAAGCAACCGATTGAAACGGTCGCCAGCCCCTCCGCCGCAAGTTTGTTCTCCGTTCCATTGTGGGGTATAATCCATTCCAAGCTTACGCCGACGAGGAGGAAGGAGAAATGTCATCGGACGATCATTACCAGCAGCAAGCCATCGCCCACATCCGCCATCTATCCGTGGAGATCGGCGGCAGGGGAAGCTGCACGGCGGCGGAACGCCAGGCGGCTGAGTATGTGGCCGAGCAAATGCACCTCCTGGGGGTCCAGGATGTTCGATTAGAACCCTATCTGGGCGCGCCTTCCACCTACCGCCCCTATGTCCTGGCGTTCATTGCGGCCTTGTTGGGCACGATCGGCGTCTGGCTGGTGGACACGCGGTGGATGATGGCCCTGGCGGCAGCACTCAGCGCCCTGGGCGCGTGGGGCATGCTGGCCGAAACCGATTTTGCCACGAACTGGATGCGGTGGCTGTTGCCCAAGGGTCGCAGCCACAACGTAGTTGGCGTCCTACCGCCCAGCGGGTCAGTGCGCCACCGGGTGGTCCTCTGTGCCCATCTGGACACGCACCGCACCCCGATCTTTTATTCCTCAAAAGCCTGGCACACCCTGTTTGGCTTGCTGGTGGCGGCAGCGTTCGTCAGTATGGGTATCGGGGCCGTGGGCTATGGCCTGGGGGCCATTCTGGGCTGGGGCTGGGTCCGCTGGCTGGGGGTGCCCACCGCCGCCATGGAGCTCTTTGCCCTGGTGATGTGCCTCCATGCCGACCGCACCCCGTTTTCGCCCGGCGCCAATGACAACGCCTCCGGAGTCGGGGTGACCCTGGGATTGGTCGAACGCCTTCGCCACGAACCACTGACCCATACCGAGGTCTGTCTGGCATTCACCGGCTGTGAAGAGGCGGCTGCCTACGGCATGGTCTCGTTCCTCAACCGCCATGCCGCCGAACTGGGCCAGGAGGCCGTCTATCTCATCCTCGATCAGGTCGGCCTGGGACAGGTAATGGTGCTGACCGCCGATGGGCTGATCCTCAAGCGCAAGACCCATCCCCGCGCTCTGGAGCTGGCGCGGCGGGCAGCGGCGGCTCTGCCCGGGCGAACGATCGGCGAGCATGTGGGCATCGCCTACACCGACGCGGCGGTGGCCACCAAGCGCGGTCTGATCGCCCTGTCCATCGACGCGCTTCCCCCGCCGGGCGCTTCGGAGGCGATGCACTGGCATCAGATGTCCGACACCATGGATCACATCGATCCCCAGAGCCTGGCCGATGCCCACGCCTTTGCCTGGCAGATCCTGCAGGAGATTGACAGAAGTTAAAATCTATAAATATTATTATATTGAACCAGTGATGAATCCCAGCGTTTCCACCTGGGGCTGGTCTCGCTGGCGTACGAGCCGAAAGGTCCGAAGGGCCAGCCCGGGCACCTGGTTGGTGGTGGGGCTGCTGACCCTTCTTCCCCTTCTCGGGCCCGCCTCTCCGGCCGTTGCGACCAGTACTTCCCCCACCGTGTATGCCGGTTGGGCGGTCGAAGCCTATCCAGAGCTCTCTGCCGCCGAGATGGAGGCGATGGTGCGGCGCATCGCTGCCGCCGGCGCCAACATCATCTGGATCGGCCATAACAACCCAGGCGAGGTGGAACCGGATAAGGCCGAGCCGGGGCTATCGTACGCCGTCTATGAGGCCTACCGCGATGTCAACCACCCCCACCATGCCACGGCCGTGGCGATCATCCAGGCGCTGCACCGGATGCTGGCCGCCTGCCGCAAGGTCGGGATCAGGGCGGTGTTGCCGGTAGGCTATCAGATCCAGATGGGCCAGACTTGGAACCAACGGCATCTCAATGACCTGCGTCGCGACGCCCAGGGGCAGCCGCTGGATATCTATGGCGGCGGAGTGAGTGCCTCGATCTATGCCCCTTCCTACCGCCGGGACATTGAGGAATACTACCGCTGGGTGGATGCCGAGTTCGTGCGTCCCTACGCCGATGTGCTACTCATGCTCAACCTGGCCGATGAACCGATCGGCGGCGATTACTCTGCCCACGCCGAGGCGGTGTTCTCCCAGCGGTACGGATTCGGTTTTGCCGACCAAGAGGGATCGCCGTCCATATCCGAACAGGCGCGCCTCAGCCGACGACGGTTGCTGGGCGAGTTCCAATCGCGCTACATTGTCGAGTACGCCATCTATAGCGCCGAATTGTGGCGCGACATCCACCCCGGTCTGCCGGTGACCATCTCCTTCGACGGCGCCCAGGCCCGTCAGACCTTCACCTTGCCCGACGTGGAAGCCCTGTTCCGCGATACGCCCCCGAATTTTCAAGTGACCTTTGACGCCTATCCCGACGACGGACCACCTCACATCCCGGTGAGCGAATCCGATCTGATCGAATTGTTCTTGCTGGCCCGGTCGGTGGGGCTCTACTCGGCGCGCTACGACAAGCCGGTGTGGTTATGGGCTGCAGCCAATAGTTGGGGGCTGAGTCAGGCCAGCCCCGACCCCGGCACCATCTCGGACGCGGTGGCCAATGGTCTCTATTTGAGCCTGCTGGTGCGCCAAATGGGCGGCCATCTCCAGGGCATCGTCTATTGGAACTATAACGTCAAGGGGCAAGGGCTGTACAACGAACCGCGTCCCACCACCTACCGGCCCGAGGCAATGTTCGACCGGGTGTCGGCCATACTCCCGACCTTGCGCCGGCTGATGGCGGCGAGCCCATCCAGTCCCTGTCTCGGTTCCGGACCCGCCCAGGGATGTGTCCTGGTCCTGGCTCCTCCGGCCCGCTCCCATGAACCGATCGGGGCCGCTCGAGAGGCAGTCATTCGCAAGGTACAGCCGTACGGACGGCTGGCGATCCTGGTCAAGGAGGGATTGAACGCGGCGGTGGTCAGCGCATTGGATGGCTGGCCCTTGCACCGGGTACGGGCCATTGTCGTCCTTGCCCCTTCGATCGACTACCTGTCGGTGAGCGATCTGAACCTCCTGGAGGGCTTTTTGGCCCACGGGGGGAAGATGGTTACCTCGCCGGGGGTGGGGATGGCGCTGGTCGGCGCCGTCCCCGCTGAGCCGCGCCTGGTTTATGAGGGGTTGGTAGAGCGCCGGGGCCCGCTCTATCTGGCCCAGAAAGGCATAGCCGTGCTCTTTGAAGACAAACGACATGACCTCCTGTCGCCCTTCTGGCAGGAGGTGCTGGGCTTGCCCCTGCCCCAGGCCGGGTATCGGATCCTGACCGATCGATTCGTGTTTCACTATCACCTCGGGCCGGAGCCGGCGGCGTTGTCGCTCGCGCTGCCGTTCGAAGCGGCCGGCTACCGCTACGATGACCAGGCTCGCGCCGTTGAGCGCCTCCGCGGCTCGAACCTGACGGTGACCCTCCATCGCCGCGAGTACTTGTTTCTCCAACGGGTCCCCTCGTTCCGACCGTATGTCGGGCCGCTCCTACACCGCGTCTGGCCCCGGTAATCGGGCGGTTCCACTCTCCATTGCCATCCTAGCGGCGAGGCATTCCCGGTAACCACCCGGTGCTGAAATCGCCGGGAATTGACCTGAACAAACTAACTTTATACGCCATTTCTGGAAATGCCCTACCCGAGGCCTGACCTTGCAACCACCCTGCAACCCCAACTGGTACCTTTTTCCCACTGGACATCCTCGTCCAGATGTGGTATAAATGAGAATGAGCAGGAGGGGGTGTTCCCTGTCTTGCAGCGTCAGCGAGGAAATATAGCAGCATTGGAGCACGCGTTTTTCATCGGAGCACACGGCCGCCTCATCGGTCCACGCGATTGCACGTGTCATTCATTTCAGCCACATTGACCCGCCTCGCTGGGGAACTCTCTCACTCGACCGGTCTCGATTGATATGTCGCCGGTTGTTTGACCAGACCGGAAAAGAGTGAGAGAGTTCTTTATCCCGGCAAGCCCTTGCCTTTTCAGAATTGCCTTCTCGTTTTGACCATGCTATAATGGGCGGCACGGGGGTCAGGGGTATGTACATCCGAACGCCGAAAAAAAGACGGTCGTCTCCCATGCGTGTGCTGGTTCTCTTGGCCCTTGTCGCTGCCGGCGGATACTTTTTGTCCCTGCTCTACCGAGGGGAGATCCAACCGATCCAGATTGGACCGACGCCCACCCCTACCCCTTCAGCCGATGAGGTGATGACCGAAGCCTATGCTCAATACCTGGAGGGAGACCTGGATGAGGCGATGGCCGGGTACCGCCAGGCCACGGCTCTGGATCCAACCGATCCGATGCCCTATGTCTGGTGGTCCTATTTACTAACCCTCCGCAAGCGCACGGCTGAAGCGATCGACAAGGCGCGTCAGGCAGTAGGCATCGCCCCTGACCGATCCGAAGCACTGGCCGCCCTGTGTCTGGCCCTCGATTGGGACGCCGAAGGTGATCAAGCCAAACTCCAGGAAGCACTGAGCACCTGCCTGAGCGCGGTAGACCTCGATCCGGGCTATGCGGAAGCCCATGCGTACTTGGCTGAGGTCTATGCCGACCTGGGGCAGACTTCACAGGCGGTCGAAGAAGCCCGTCTGGCCGTCAGCCTGAACGATAGCAGCGTCTATGCCCATCGCATCCTGGGTTACGCCCTGGCCAGGCAGCGCAAATATCGCGAGGCGGTCACCGAATATCAGCGGGCCTCTCAGCTCCATCCCCGTCTGGCCCAACCGTACATCGATCTGGGTCACCTCCACATGTCCTACAACCGCTACAAAGACGCTCTGGCCGCCTATGAAAAAGCCACGGTTGTCGATCCCAACAACGCCTATGCCTTCGACGCCTTGGGTTGGGCCTACTTTCAGGTCGGCAACCACCAACGCGCCGCCGTGGCTTTCCAGAAGGCCACCGAAGTCGACCCGAGCTACATCCCGGCCTACGGCCGCCTGGGACTGACCTACTATGTGTTGCGCAACTATGAGGAGGCCATCCCCGCGTTCAAAAAAGCCATCGAGTTGGGAAGCAGCAAGGTCGAATATTTCTATGAACTGGGGCTGTCCTATGTCTATCTCGGCCGCTGCGACGAGGCGCGCCCCTGGCTGTTGAAGGCCATTGAGATCGATCCGAACGCCTCCCCGGCCTGGGAAGGGCTGGACCTGTGTCCAGAGAAATAGTCTGACCGGTTTGTCCGCCGAACCGAGGGGATTTCAGAGGGGAGAAAGATGAGGCAATTCGTGACATCATACCGGGGGGTCCTCTTTTTCATCCTCATGGCGGCGATCCTGACCGCCATCGTTCTCCTTCAATGGCTCCGGCCCGCCGCCTCTCCGATTATCCTCGTCACCTCGACCTCTGCCTCAGACGCCACGGCCACTCCTCGCCCACTCCGAGTGTACGTCAGCGGTGCCGTCCAATCTCCCGATGTATACACCCTCCCTGCCGATAGCATTGTCAAAGATGCGCTTCTGGCGGCTGGCGGCCCGACGGAGGACGCCGATCTGGATCGGATCAACCTGGCCTCTCCGGTCAGCGATGGGCAGCACGTCTACGTGCCCCATCTTGGCGAAGAAAACCCGGTAAGTTATCCTTCCGCCAGCCGCTCCGGGGCCGGATATAAAATCAATATCAACACCGCCGACCTAAACGCGCTCGAATCATTACCGGGCATCGGACCGGTTCTCGCCCAACGCGTCCTCGACTACCGTCAGAGCCACGGACCATTCTCCCGACCGGAAGAGATCATGGAGGTGCCGGGGATCGGGCAGGCCACGTTTGACAAGATCCAGGACCTGATTACCACGGAATGAGCCCGGGTTGTGATCGGGCTTACAGTACCAGAGCCAATATATGGTAGAATGTAGACACTCCTTTCTCCTCCTTGTGAAAGGAAAAGCAGGGAATCTCCCCGGGTTCCCTGCTTTTCCTTTTTCTGCGCCCGAAGCAAGCACACAAGACGCTTGCTGCGCTATACAGCGGGAGCCGGGGGCTCTCCGTTCCTTGCCGACCGGACCACAACTCCCAAAAAATCACCGGCTCTGAGGCTTGTCGCTGGCGCCTATAGTGTGGTATAATAGCAGTAGTTGCCAACGGGAGAAGCCGATGGAGGGGGTCCCTGCCAACATTCTGGTCATTGATGACGAGATCGGCATGCGCGAAGGATGCCGACGAGCGCTCACCCCGAAGGGCTACCGCGTCAGCACGGCCGAACATGGGGCGGAAGGCCTGCGCAAGCTGCGAGAAGAACCGTTCGACCTGATTCTCATCGATGCCATGATGCCAGGGATGAGCGGCCTGGAATTGCTGGAGCACATCCGACAACATGATCCCGAGATCATCTGCATCATGATCACCGGCTACGCCACTGTGGACCTGGCTGCCCAGGCGATGAAACAAGGCGCCCATGATTTCCTGGCCAAGCCGTTTACATCCGACGAATTGCTCACCATCGTCCAGCGAGGTCTTGCCGAGCGACAGCGACGCAAAGCACTTCGCGAACAGAAAGAACGAGAAGAGGAACTGCTCCAACTCGAACGGGCGCGCCAGGAAATGGCCAAGCTCGACGCCATTGAGAGCCGCTTCATGCTGGTCATTGTCCACGAGCTTCGGAATCCGGCGGGAGTGATCAAGAATTACCTGCAAATGATGCGCTCTGGATATGTGGACGAGACCGAGTGGGATGATTACCTCGAACAGCTTGAGCAAAGGGCCGACCAACTTCTGAACATGCTGGACGATCTTCTGGAATTGGCGAACCTGAAAGCATTGCGCCTTCCCCCCAAACCGGTGGCGGTAAACGTTGCGACCATCCTGGAAGAGGTGTCCCGCAAACTCCGTCCCGCAGCCGAAGCAAAAGGTCTGAACTTTGAGGTGCAGATTCAAGCGAGACCGGTCGTAAAAGCTCAACCGGCTCATCTTCAATCATTGTGGACTCACCTCATCTCGAATGCGATCCATTATACACCAAATGGTTCGATCCGGGTGAGCCTTGAGGAACAGGACGGGCAGATTGTCGGAACGGTTGCCGATACCGGAATTGGCATCTCTACCGAAGAATTGTCCCGGATCTTTCAGGAGTTCTATCGATCCGAGGCCGCCCGAGAGCAGGTTCCTTTAGGTACCGGACTGGGGCTGCCCATTGTAAACCAGATATTGAAGCTCTACGGGGGCACCATTCAGGTGGACTCTACACCGGGCCAGGGCAGCTCCTTTCGGTTCCGATTGCCAAGCGTGCCGTGGGAAGTGGGGAAATGAAGCCGATGGCGGCTGCCCAGAACTCAGCACCAGAAGCCCCGACCCGCTTTTCCGCGTAGATTGAGCATGGAGAGGAGGAGAATCGATGCCGGATATCCGATTGCAGGACTATACCGCGAAAATCAAAGAGCTGATTCGGAACGGTAGTTTCGATGAAGCCATTGCTCACTGCCAGCATATCCTGCGCCATTATCCCAAGTTCATCGAGGTCTATTGTCTGTTGGGAGAAGCCTGCCTGGAAAAGGGAATGTACCGGGAAGCCATTGAATTCTTCCAGCGGACGCTGAGCGCCGATCCGGAGAACTTTATCGCCCGTGTAGGATTGGGCGTCATCTATGGGGAACAGGGCGCGCTTCCCGAGGCGATCTGGCAAATGGAACGGGCTTTTGAGTTGGCGCCTGGCAACGCCGAAGTTCGACATGAATTGCAACGCCTGTACGCGCAACGAAATGGCGGGGAGAAACCCCGCTTGAAGCTGACGCCTGGCGCCCTTGCCCGTCTGTACGCGCGCAATGGTTCCTACGAACGGGCCATCCAGGAATTCCGGGCCATCCTCCGTCAGGATCCGGACCTGCCGGATATCAAGGTCGCCTTGCTGGAGGCGCTATGGCGCGAGGGAAGACGGTTGGAAGCGGTAGAATGTAGTCTGGAACTGCTTGAGGTACTACCCAACTGCCTGAAAGCCAACCTGATCCTGGGTGAAATCTGGACGCGCGGTGGCCATGAAGAAGCCGGTTGGGAAAAGCTCAGGCTCGCCAATGCTCTGGACCCCGAGAATTTGGTAGCCCACGAGGTGATGGGCGACGAGGCACCTCTCAAGCTGCAAGAGGTCTATATCCCTGAATTGACCGTCACGCCTGATCTATTTGCGGCCGCCGTCCTTGAGAAACGGGAGAAGGCGGCCCCTCCTGCCCCTGTGGAAGAGGAGGTGGCAGTAGCAGCCGAGGCCGAACCAGCTCCCCAGGTGAGTGCCGAACCGTGGGAGCAAGAGGTCCCCGACTGGCTGCTGGAAATGGGAGCCGCAGCGGAAGCCACCCCGCTTTCTGAGGTCGAGGCCCCGGTGGCGGAGGGCGCTCCACCCGAAGTGCCAGAATGGCTTCGGGAATCGATCGGGGAAGCCGTCCCTACCGAGAGCATTGAGCCTCCTGAGGAACTTCCCGCCGAAGAAATACCCGACTGGCTCCGACAGTTGATGAGCTATGAACAGGCACCTACCACCGGCGAAGCGATCCCTCCGGAGGAGCCCGCCCCGGCCGAGGTCCCTGCCTGGCTGCTCGAGGTGCCCAAAGCCGAAATCCAGGAGACGCCGCCCGTGGAACCAGAGCCTCCCCTTGCTGAAGCCTTTCCACCGGAGGAAGAGGCTCCGCCAGCAGAAGCGGAGGTGCCAGAAAGCCTGAAAGCGCTGGTCGCCGCCGGACTCCTGGATGCAGCGGACCTGGAAGCAGCGATGCACGAGATGTCGCCTGAAGCCCTGGAGGCCCAGCGGGCAGAGAAGGTGCCCGATTGGCTCAAGGAACTCATCGGTGAGCAACCGGTCCAGGTCGGTGAACCGGTTCCTCGCGCGGAAGAGATGGAACCGGTAGAGACGGTCGTGCCGCCACCGGTAGAAGAGGCCCCGCTGCCCACTCCTGAAGTGCCGGAGAGTCTGAAAGGGCTGGTCGCCGCCGGGCTCCTGGATGAGGCGGACCTGGAATCGGCCATGAAAGAGATGTCGGCGGAAGAACTGGAGGCGCAGCGTGCGGAAGCGGTCCCCGACTGGCTTCGGGAACTGATGGGCGAAAAGCCTCCCGCACCGATGGTGACTGAACCAGTTGAAGAGCTTCTTGAGGCCGAAAGGGCAGCACCCCCTGAGATCGAAGAAGCCGCCCCGCCCGAGGCCGAGGAACTCCCTGCCTGGCTGGCCGAACTGCAAGAGGTCGAAGAAGAGGCGCTGCCTGTCGCCGAGGAAGCCGCCCCTGCCGAGGCGGAGGAGCTCCCCGCCTGGCTCGCTGAACTGCGGGAGGTCAAAGAAGAGGCGCTGCCCGTCGCCGAAGAAGCCGCCCCTGCCGAGGCCGAAGAACTCCCTGCCTGGCTGGCCGAACTGCGGGAGGTCGAAGAAGAGGCGCTGCCCATCGCCGAAGAAGTCGCCCCGGCCGAGGCCGAAGAGATGGTTCCGTCGCCGGCGGTCGAGGGGCCGCCGATCGAGTTTCCAGGACCGGAGGCCGCTGCCACCCTTGAAGAAGTCGCACCCTCTATGATCGAAGCGCCTGCGGTCGAGGTTCCCTCCCTGGAGCAGGCAGCTCCCCCTCTTGGGGTGGAGGAACCGGTCAAGGAGGCAGCTCTGCCGCTTGGAGCGGAACCGATGGCCCCCGTCGAACTGGTACGCCCGGTGGAAAAGGCGCTTTCCCGCCGGGAGGAATTGGTCGCGCAGCTCAAGGAGCGGCCGCGCGATTATGCAGCCCGTCTGGAACTGGCTCGCCTGTACCAACAGGAAGGAGACTGGAACGCGGCGTTGAACCAGTATGAAAAACTGATCTCGGCCCGCAAGTCCCTACCGGACGTGATCCAGGAACTCAACGCCATGCAGAACGAACCGGTGGACCGGACCCGTCTATACCAGTTGCTCGGTGACGCCTATATGCAAAACGATCAACTGAACGAAGCGCTGGAAATGTACCGGCTGGCCCGTCAGATGCTGACCAAACACTGATGCCCGCCGGCACCCATCACCGCTGAAAGACGCGCATTGCGCCTGACATCCATCATCGTACATTGAGGAAGACCTATGGAGCGCACTTTGGTGATCATCAAACCCGATGCCGTACAACGGGGACTTGTCGGCCCGATTCTCACTCGCTTTGAACGTCGGGGGTTGCGCTTTGCTGCGCTGAAACTCATGCAGATCACGCCCGAGTTGGCGGCGCGTCATTATGCCGTCCACAAAGACAAGCCGTTTTACCCCTCACTGATCAAGTATATCACCAGTGGGCCGGTGGTCGTGGCCGTCATCGAAGGCAATGACGCCATCAAGATCGTACGCACCATGATGGGCGAGACTCACCCGGCCCAGGCCGCGCCGGGAACCATCCGGGCCGACTTTGGAATGGAGATCGGGCGCAATCTGGTGCATGGGTCGGACAAGCCGGAGACAGCCGCGTTCGAGATCCCGCTCTTTTTCTCAGACGACGAGATCCTCAGCTACCAGCGCGCCATTGACTCCTGGATCTACGAGTGATCCACCATCCCACCATCGCAAATGAAGGACAGGGACCTGACCACTGCGGTAGGGTCAGGTCCCTGTCCTGATGTCCGAAACAGGTGCAGCTGTCAGCGGCGCTTACTTGCCGCCCATCACCAGGGCCATCACCGCCTTCTGGGCATGCAGACGGTTTTCTGCTTGGTCAAAGACGACGCTCAGCCAGCCATCCCCCTTCTCTTTGTCAATGACCTCGTCAGTGACCTCAAAGCCCCGGTCACACGGTAAACAGTGCATATAGATGGCGTACTTGTCGGCCAGCTCCATGTGCTCACGGTCGCAAATCCAGTGTTTGTTCGCGTCAAAGATCTCCTGCGTCTTTTTCGGGTTATCCTCCCCCACCGGCGGCTTGAAGATCGGAGTAGCCGCCCAGGCCTTGGGGTACACGACGTGGGCACCGGTTAACGCCTCTTCAAAGTTGTTGGTTACCTGAAACGAACCACCGGTCTCGGCCGCCTGCTTTGCGCAAGCAGCCAGCACCTCCGGGTCCAGTTCCATTCCCTTGGGATGAGCCAACGTCACATCCATCCCTACCTTGGTGGCGGCGATAATGGCGCTCTGCGGTACGGCTCGCGGTTTA
>JAGVRI010000011.1:31344-129345 GCA_018606645.1 Chloroflexota bacterium | reverse complement strand
CCCGGATGCTGGCCGCCTTGGGCGAGGTCCATAGCGGCCGGTGGCAGGAGGCCTGTACCCGCTTGGCCAAAGCCGCTTAACCCAATTCACCCAGAATTCTGAAATGCACCCGAATCGCGCAGAACCCGGCTCAAGCTTCCACTCCTGGGCGGTTCAAGACACAGCGGCCTGTCAACCTACCTGGCAACGGCCGCATCAAGCGGAGGGTCTTCAGACTAGGCGCCCTTTCCCTTCAGGTAGGAACCTGGCGCGCTGACGCACAAGTTGGTAACATCTGATGTGAAGCAATGCGGGAATTTGACATTTCCAGGTTCCCCGTGGTATACTAGCATTGTACTTCGCCGATGGAAGCACGACGCAGGAGGTGCCTCCCAAGTTAAGCGTAGAAGGAAATGAGATCCGATGTCCATCATCAATGACCTGACTTTCAAAATTGCAGGAGCCGCAGGACAGGGCGTGGAATCGAGTGGCGCCGGATTTGCCCAGGCTCTTGCCCGAGGTGGTCTGTATCTGTTTGGCCTCCAGGATTATATGTCTCGTATCCGGGGAGGCCTTAATTTTTTTCAGGTCCGCGTCCACGAGCACCCTCTCTATTCCCATGAGGAGGCTGTACACGTTTTGTTGCCCCTCAACGAAGAGGCGCTGGAAGAGTATGTGGATGAAGTGGCCCCGGGCGGAGGAGTCATCTACGATGAGGGGCTCAAAGTAGATCGGGAGTGGGTTGCCGGCAAGGGCCGCAAGGCGATGCCTGTACCGTTGATCGAGATTGCCAAGGAACACGGGGATCGGGTGATGGCCAACACGGCTGCACTGGGGGCAGCGGCCGGGGTGGTGGAATACTCGTATGAGCGGTTAGCCGACGTGATCCGCCAGAACTTTCGGCGAAAAGGAGAAGATGTGGTGGCCGCCAACTTGCGGGTGGGCCGGGCTGCCTATCTGTACGCTCAAGAAAGATATGCAGCCGATTTCCAATGGAAACTCCGACAGATCCCGGAGGCTCCTCAAAGGTTGGTGATGAGTGGGAACCAGGCTCTGGCGTTGGGCGCGTTGGCCGGCGGCTGCCGTTTCATGGCGGCATATCCGATGACTCCGACGACCTCGATCCTGGAATGGCTGGCCAGGCATGAACGTCAATATGGCGTTGTCACCAAGCATGCCGAAGACGAGATCGCAGCCATTTGCATGGCCATTGGGGCCAACTTTGCCGGAGTCCGGGCCATGGTGGCCACCTCGGGAGGTGGTTTCTCGCTCATGGTCGAGGCGTTGGGGTTGGCGGGCATGTGTGAAGTGCCGTTGGTGATTGTCGAGGGTCAACGGGGTGGTCCGTCAACGGGCCTGCCCACGCGCACCGAGCAGGGCGATCTTCTGTTCGTGATCAATGCCTCTCAGGGTGAATTCCCGCGTCTGGTCCTGGCTCCTGGCACGGTCGAGGAGTGTTTTGAATGCGGATGGCGTGCGTTCAACCTGGCTGAGAAATATCAGACCCCGGTGATTATCCTGTCCGATCAATTCCTGGCTTCCTCTCTGCGGACGGTGGAGGTGGAGGCCATTGACTTTGATCGGGTGGTCATTGACCGGGGAAAACTATTAAGTGCCGAGGAGTTGGATGCGTTGACCGAGCCTTATAAGCGGCATCGCTTTACGGAAGATGGCATCTCTCCTCGGGCGATCCCCGGACATCCCAAAGCGGTGTATGCTACGGCTAGCGACGAACATGACGAGTTCGGGCATATTACCGAAGAGATGCACAATCGTCGCAAGATGATGCAAAAGAGAATGAAGAAGCTGGAGACGGCACGGCAAGATATCCGCCCCCCGATTCAATATGGACCCGCCGGGGCACCGATCGTTCTGATCGGATGGGGGTCGACCTACGGGGTCTTGCGTGAGGTGGTAGATCGGTTGGAGGGCGAGGCACGGCTGGTCCATTTCTGTGACCTGTGGCCATTCCCGGCGCAAGCGGCGGCTGAGGCGCTCCGGGATGGGACGGGCGTGGTGGTGGAGAACAATCTTACCGGTCAGTTCAGGCGCCTGCTCCGGAGCGAGACCTGTCTCCCAATCGAACACTCTATCTCGCGCTACGATGGGCGTCCATTCTCGCCCGAAGAGATCCTGGCTGGATTAAAGGAGATCCGAAAGTGACAGTCACTCTCAAGGATTACGCAAGCCCAGTAAAGCCGACCTGGTGCCCCGGTTGCGGAGACTATGGCATCCTGGCTGCGATCAGGCAAGCTTTGGTTCAGGTTGGTTTGGCGCCACATGAGGTGCTCATCGTGACCGGCATCGGATGTGGCAGCAAACTGCCGGATTATATGCACGTGAACGGCTTTATGACGCTCCACGGCCGGCCTTTGCCCATCGCCACGGGGATCAGGCTGGCCAACCACGGGCTCAAGGTCCTGGTCGTCCACGGGGATGGAGATAGCATGGGGTTGGGCATGGGCCATTTCATCCATGCTGCCCGGCGCAACCTTGATCTGGTAGATCTGATCCAGAATAACCAGATCTATGGGCTGACCAAAGGCCAGTACTCACCGACGAGCGATCCAGGATTCATTACCAGCACTTCACCGGAGGGCGCTTTGGAAGGGGCGGCGAACCCGGTGGCGTTAGCCCTGGCGGCAGGGGCGACGTTTGTTGCCCGTGGGTTTGCCGGAGATACGAAAGGCCTGGCGGACCTGGTTGCCAGAGCCATCGAGCACCGGGGCTATGCGTTGGTGGATGTCTTGCAGCCGTGTGTGACCTTCAACCGGAAGAACACCTATGACTGGTATCGGGAACGAGTGTACAACCTGGCCGAATCGGGACATGATCCTCGCGATCGGTTGGCTGCCTACCAGAAGGCACTGGAATGGGGGGATCGGATCCCGCTTGGCGTGTTCTATCAGACAGAGCGGCCTACCTATGAGGAACAGGTGGTGGCGCTGAAAGAAGGGCCGTTAGCGCTGCGAACGTTGACCAAGCTCTCCTTGCAGGAAGTGGAGCAATTACGATCGGAGTTCATGTAGTCGGAAAATACCGGCTGGACGGCATAAACGATTCTGAAATAGAGAGGGGGTGACATCCATGGCCTACGTGATTACGGAGCTGTGCATTCGGGATGGGGCTTGCGCAGAAGTCTGCCCGGTGGAATGCATTGTGCCTGGTCCAGAAGGTGATCCCGAGTGGGGGATCAGCTACTTCATCGATCCGGATACGTGCATTGAATGTGGTGCTTGCGCACCTGAGTGCCCATCCGACGCGATCTTTCCTGAGGACGAGGTTCCGGAGCAGTATCGCCACGCTATCGCCAAGAACCGGGCATTCTACACCGAGGGCCCAGGCTATAGCGCCAGGAAATAGACCCGTTATCAGAAAAGGTCCAGGCTGAGGGGGCTGAACCGATGGACAGTCGGCCCCCTCTGCTTTTCGCTTCCGGGGTCGGGTTCTCTCGCGGCGGAACTCAGGAGGGAGTGGAGGCTTTCAGAACCGCAAGGACCTGTTCGCTGTGTCCTTCAGGAGTGACTTTGGGAAAGACCTTGATGATTTTGCCTTCCTCGTCAATGATGAAGGTAGAGCGAATGATGCCCATGGCCGTTTTGCCATACATCTTTTTCTCGCCCCAGGCGCCATACATTTGAGCCACGCGGTGGTCGGGATCACTCAGAAGAGCAAAAGGCAGGTTGAACTGGAGTTTGAACTTGTCATGGGATTTAACCGGGTCTGGACTGACGCCCAGGACCACTGCCCCCGCGGCCAGGATTTCAGCATGGCTATCTCGAAATCCACACGCCTCCGTCGTACAGCCCGGAGTGTGATCCTTGGGGTAGAAGTAAAGCACGACCTTTTTCCCTCGATATTGGGATAATGTGACTTCTCCACCCCCGTCGGACGGCAGGGTGAAATCCGGAGCCAATGTACCTTCTTTGAGCATCTTCGAACCCCCTCACGAAACAAATCGGCTGTGTCAGCATTAACTGCATTGTAGGCGATGAACGGCCAGTAGTCGGTAAGTTGGGGCACAATCGCGCTCTCAAGTTTGACACATTTTCCGTTTCGTGCTATCATGCTGACACTTTCGACAAGGGCGGGAGCATGGTTGATCTGAGCCGGTTCGATCGACGAACGAGCAGTTTGTTTGCCAATGTCGTGCAAGGCAGCGGCTCGTCCCGCCTGCTCGGTCGAGAGCTTTTTGCAGGCTGCTTCTCCACTTTCACTTTTACCACCACGCGGGGCGGTTGCTTCGCGCGAGGGGGAGGTTCTTGACAGCAGCCTGATCGAGCGAAAAGAACTCAGCGAGCGTGGAGCAACCAATTCCACGCTCGCTGTTTTTTTATTCCAATATGGGAGGGATGGTATGCCCACGATCGCATTCCAAGGTGAACGAGGTGCCTATTCTGAGGAAGCCATTTTTCAGTTCTTTGGTCAGGAGGTAGAAACCCTTCCGTGTCGTCATTTTGAAGACCTTTTTGAGGTCGTTGAGCTGGGGGATGCGGATTACGCGGCATTGCCGGTGGAAAACTCGACCGCTGGTTCGATCAATCAGGCGTACGATCTGCTGCTCGACCACGATCTGCGGGTGTGGGGAGAAGCCATCTTGCGAGTACGTCATGCCCTGCTTGCTCCACCGGGCAGTTCTTTGGTGGACATCCGACGCGTTCGTTCGCATCCCCATGCCCTGGCGCAGTGCGAACGGTACATCCGGAACCAAGGCTGGGTTCCGGAAACCACCTACGACACTGCCGGGAGCGCTCGCGAACTGGCCAGATCACCTGAACCAGGGGTGGCGGTCATTGCCAGCCGCCTGGCTGGTCAGCTATATGGGTTGGTTGAGCTGGATTATGGCATTGAGGACTCGTTTTACAACTATACTCGATTCTTCATTCTTAGTCGGGAAGATCCACCGCGTGCGCAGCGGAACAAGACGTCAGTGGTGTTTTGTACGCGTCATCAGCCGGGTGCACTGTATGAGTGTCTCGGTGAGTTTGCCAAGCGCCGGATCAACCTGACCAAGCTGGAATCGAGGCCGCGTGTGAACCGACCGTGGCAATATATCTTCTATTTGGACTTTGAAGGCCACTGCAAGGATCCGGAATGCGAGGCAGCGTTGATGGGGCTCCTGCGCCGTTCGTCTTTTGTCAAGCTCCTGGGCTCGTATCCGGCGGCAACGACGCCGCTTCCGGAGGACCGTGCGATCGGCAAGGGGATAGTCCAGGAGGCTTGACCGATGATCGTGATCATGAAGCAAGGGGCCACACGGTCCCAGATTGTGAATGTCATCGCCCGGCTTGAGCAGCAGGGGGTTCAGGTACATCTTTCAGAAGGGAGCGAACGAACCGTTCTGGGTATCATCGGCAATGGACGGCCCATCGATCGAGCGCAGATTGAACGAATGGAAGGCGTAGAACGAACGGTGCCTGTGCTGCAACCGTTCAAGCTGGCCAGCCGGGAGTTCCATCCGCAGGATACGATCGTCTCCGTCAATGGTGTCCGGGTTGGGGGCAAACAAGTGGTGGTTGCGGCTGGCCCTGGTGCGGTGGAAGGCTATGAGTCGTTTCTGGAAGCGGCGTGGATGGTCAAAGAGGCAGGGGCGCAGCTACTGCGCGGAGGCACGTTCCAACCGGGCGCCCCCGTGTCCAGGTTTCAAGGTGCGATCGAAGAAGAACTGCGGATTCTGGCTGCGGCCCGGGAGGAAACCGGCTTGCCGTTTGTGGCTGAGGTAAACACCCCGGAGTTGGTGCCCCTGATGGCGACCTATGCCGATGTCCTGCAGATCGGGGCGCAGGAGATGCAGAACTATGCCCTGTTGCACGCGGTGGGCGAAGCGCAACGGCCGGTATTGCTGACGCGCGGGATGATGTCCACTGTAGAAGAGCTGTTGATGTCGGCGGAGTATATCCTGTCTCACGGGAACGAGCGGGTGATGCTGTGTGAACGCGGGATCCGCACCTTTGAGCCGTCTACCCGCAGCACTCTCGATATCAATGCGGTGCCGCTCTTGAAGCAATTGAGTCACCTCCCAGTGATTGTAGACCCGAGTGATAGCACCGGACGTTGGGAGTTGGTCGGGGCTGTTGCCAAGGCTGCGGTGGCGGCTGGCGCTGATGGGTTATTGGTCGAGGTTCATCCTCATCCAAATCAAGCCCTGTCTGAGGGGACTCAGTCTCTTACTCCGGGGTCGTTTGCCCAACTGATGAAGGAATTGCGAGCCGTGGCCCGCGCGGTGGGCCGAGAACTATTGGGAGGGGATCGATGACGCTTCTGACGATGAAATTCGGCGGCACATCGGTAGGCAGCCCTGAGGCACTCGCTCAAGCTGCTCTCATCATCCTGGAACAGTCCCAGCGCTGGGACCGAGTGGTAGTGGTTGTCTCGGCGATGAATGGCGTGACCGATGCCTTGACGCGCGGGGCAGTTACGGCTGCGGCCGGCGACGATCAGACCTATCGTGCCATCGTCACCGATCTTCGCGCGCGCCACTACGGAACCGTGGCTTCTTTGTTCAGCCCAGACGGAGAGAGAGCACGCCTGCTGGCGATGGTGGATGAGTATCTGGACGAGTTTGCGGCGTTCTGTCGGAGCGTCCATATCTTGGGCGAGGTCACGCCACGGGCTATGGATGCAATTACGTCTCTGGGAGAACGGATCAATGCCCGTATCATGGCTGCATTGCTGCGGAAACATAGCCTCCGAAGCGAAGCGGTCGATGCGACGGAACTGATTGTCACCGATGATACATTCCAAAATGCCGTGCCGCTGATGGACAAGACTCGCGACCGGGTGTTGGCGTCCCTGGTCCCCTTGATGGACAGCCAGAATATCCCGGTGGTGACCGGCTTCATTGGGGCGACAGAACAGGGCGTGACGACCACACTAGGACGAGGCGGCAGCGATTACAGCGCGTCCATCCTCGGTTCCTGCCTGGATGCGGATGAGGTATGGATCTGGACGGATGTGGATGGCGTCATGACCGCCGATCCGCGGCTCGTGCCTGAAGCGCGGGTTATCCCTGCTCTGTCCGCAAGCGAAGTCAGCGAACTGGCGTATTTTGGGGCCAAAGTTCTGCACCCCCGCACCATCTGGCCGGTCATTGAGCGAGGCATCCCGCTGTGGGTGAAAAACACGTTCAACCCGTCCTGTCCAGGAACTCGTATCGTGCCGGAACTCGAGAGTTCGCCCGGCGCCATCAAGGCAGTCACTGCCATTCAAGGGATGAGCCTGGTGACCGTTGAAGGTCGGGGGATGATGGGCGTGCCCGGCATTGCCGCTCGCACGTTTGCGGCGGTAGCCAGTCAAGGGGCCAGTGTGTTGATGATCTCCCAGGCGTCTTCGGAACAATCGATCTGTTTCGTACTTCCGACTCAGGCGGTATCGTCAGTCGTTCACGCCATCGAGAAGGAAATGGCTCTGGAGCTGGCGCGACGGGACATCAACCGGGTGTGGTCCCTGGACAATGTGGTGATCGTCACCGCAGTAGGCGCCGGCATCCGGAGCACACCAGGGGTTGCGGCCCGCATCTTTGGGGCGTTGGGCCGGGCTGGCATCAACGTGATTGCCATTGCCCAGGGTTCTTCGGAATGCAGCATTTCCCTGGTCGTCAGCAGTGAGCTTGCCGTTGAGGCCGTCCGGCAGATCCATAGCCAGGTGATTCTGGAGAACTGAGCCGAGGTCCATGTTGCAGGGAGAGAGGAGATAATTCCGATGAGCTACCATAGCTGGCTAGAATGCATTCGGGGATGTGGCCGCCGCTATTCCATCTATGATGTCATCTATCAGTGCGAGGAGTGTGGCGGCCTGCTGGACGTGGAGCACGATGTGGAAGCGCTGAAGGACCGCAGCCCGACGGAGTGGAAGGCGTTGTTTGATCAGCGGACGCGGACGAACGAATGGCCCTATGGCAGCGGCGTATGGGGGAAAAAAGAGTGGGTCTGCCCCCAGGTAGAGAACCAGAACGTGGTTTCGATGTATGAAGGGCATACCAACTGTTTTTGGGCGGAGCGGCTTGGAAAGGAAGTGGGAGTGCCCGACCTGTGGGTCAAGCTGAGCGGGAATAGTCATACCGGCTCCTTCAAGGATTTGGGGATGACGGTCCTGATCTCGGTGGTGCGCCAGATGATCGCCGATGGCAAGCCCATTCGGGCGGTGGCATGTGCTTCGACGGGCGATACCTCAGCGGCTTTGGCGGCTTATGCCGCAGCGGCTGGGATTCCAGCCATCGTCTTTTTGCCGCGAGGCAAGGTCTCGACGGCCCAACTGGTCCAGCCTATCGCCCACGGGGCTGTGGTGTTGTCACTGGACACGGACTTTGATGGTTGCATGCGCATCGTCCAGCAGGTGACGGCCGATCAGAGCATCTATCTGGCCAACTCGATGAACTCATTGCGCATGGAAGGTCAGAAGACGGTCGGCATCGAGATCGTGCAACAGTTCGATTGGGAAGTGCCTGACTGGATCATTATTCCGGCCGGCAACCTGGGCAATGTCAGCGCCTTGGGCAAAGGGTTACTGATGATGCGCGAATTGGGGTTGATCGACCGGCTGCCTCGCATCGCCTGTGCCCAGTCGGCCCACGCCAATCCCCTGTATTTGAGCTACTTGACCGGCTTTCAAGAGTATCAGCCTGTGGTAGCGCGAAAGACCCTGGCCAGCGCCATTCAGATCGGCGCGCCGGTCAGCTATGAGCGGGCGGTGAAGGTCTTGCGCGCCTTTGAGGGGATCGTGGAACAGGCCACTGAACAGGAGCTGGCCGATGCGGCAGCCCGGGCCGATCGCGCCGGGCTGTACTGCTGTCCCCAGACGGGGGTGGCCCTGGCGGTGTTGTTCAAACTGATCGAACGAGGGGAGATACAACCCGAGCATCGGGTCATTGTTATCTCTACTGCCCACGGCCTCAAATTCACCCGCTTCAAAGTGGGCTATCACGAGCAGACACTGGAGGAGGTGCGGTCCCGGTATGCGAACCCGCCGTTGGAGCTACCACCTGACCGCAAGGCTGTGCAGCGGGCTATTGACCGACTGATCCCGTGACTTATCCGTTCAGAAGTTCCAGGGCGCGGGTAAGAACGTCGACAGCCCGCAGGAATTCCGATATCTCCAGATGCTCATGAGGAGTATGGTCGAGGGATGAGTCTCCAGGTCCGTAGGCAAGGATCGGGCATCCCCAGGCCGGCCCGACGATGTTCATGTCCGACGTGCCTGTCTTGAGCTTGAAAGAGGGTTGTCCGCCATGCTGACGGATGGCCTGGAGCATCGCCCGCACCAGGGGAGTGTGCTTATCTGCTTGAAAAGCCGGATCGCTGGGGTAAAATTCAAGCTTGGCGCCATTGCACCAGGTCTGGAGGGTGCGTTGCAGCTCAGAAACTGGCAGGCCCGGCGGCAGCCGCACCGCGATCTTGAGCTCCACCCTGTCCGAGAGACCATCGCTAAAGGTAACGAATTCCAGGAGCGCAGGATCCAGGGTAGTAAAGTGTCCTGACCTGCCATTATTATACTCGGCGGCCAGGTCCATGAGGCGGTTCCACAGATCGATCGCCTTTTGAGCAGGACTGGGGAACGGGCCGGCGCTGTGTCCCGCCGGTTGCTGGAGCCAGTAGTGGAAACTCAGGTTTCCTTTGTAACCCAAAGTGATGCCTTGCCAGTGGCTGGGTTCGCCAATGATGACGTAATCGGGAGGTGGCAGAGTGGTGACCAGATGGCGCGCCCCCCGGCTGTGAGCCTCCTCGTCCACGCTCCCGATGACCATGATCTGCGTGTTCGTCAGAGAGGGCTGCAGCCGCGCTGCGGCCAGCACAAACGCAGCCAGTGAGCCTTTGGCATCCACGATCCCCCGGCCGTAGATACGTTCTCCTTCCCGCCGTACGGGGATCTGACCGGGGACGGTATCCATGTGACCCAAGAGCACAATCGTCCGTTCGGCAGCAGCGCGGCCCAGGACCCCAATCACATTGCCGGCCTCATCGCGATATGCGTCGAATCCCCGTCTTTCCATCTGATCGATCAAGAAGCAGGCCACAGCATCTTCCTGCCCAGAGGGGCTGGGGATGGCCACCAGTTCTTGCAGAAACGAGACCTCGTCGTTCACAGGACCTCCGCGACGCGCTGAAGCACCATATCGATCTCTTCAGCAGTGATGACAAGGGGCGGCAGGAAGCGAATGACATTGGTCCCGGCAGAAAGGGCCAGTACGCCCCGTTCGGCGAGGGCAGCCAGGTAGGGGCCGGCTGGCATCTTGAGTTCCAGGCCCACCATCAACCCCAGCCCGCGTACTTCGCGAACCAGAGGGGAGTGAATGGAGCGCAGGCCGGTCAAGAGCCGTGCACCCACCTGGGCCGCTTTCTCTGGGAGGTTTTCTGTTTCGAGATAATGGATAGTCGCCAGCGCAGCGGCACAGGCCAGAGGGTTGCCGCCAAAGGTGGACCCGTGGGACTTGACGGGTAACTTGCCGATTCTGGGACCGATCAGCACGGCTCCCATGGGGAAACCTCCAGCGATGCCCTTGGACAGGCACATCAGATCCGGCTGCAGGTTATGATGCTGGCTGGCAAACATCCGCCCGGTGCGCCCGAAACCGGTCTGCACTTCGTCCACGATGAACAAGGCTCCCCGCTCCTGACACAGGGCCTGCACGCCGCGCAAATAGTCACCATCGCCAGGAATCACTCCTCCTTCGCCCTGAACGACTTCGAGGAGAACGGCAGCCGTCTGGTCATCGATGGCCTGGGCCATCCGGTCGAGACGATTATACGGCACAAATTCAAAACCAGGCAGGAGCGGTTCAAACGGCTCTCGGTAGGCCTTGTTCCAGGTAGCGGACAACGCACCACACGTCCGGCCGTGAAAGCCGCGCATCGCAGCGATGATTTTGATCCGGCCCGTACTCAGTCGGGCGAATTTGATCGCCGCCTCCACCGCTTCAGAGCCCGAATTGCAGAGAAAGACGCGCTCTAACCCTGGCGGGGCGATGCGCACCAATTCGGCCAGGAGACGCGCCCGTTGATCGTTGTAGAATCCGTTCGGACAGAGCATCAGCCGCCCGGCCTGCTCGGTGATGGCCTGGATCACTACCGGATTGGCATGACCGACGTTCGCCACCCCATGGCCGCCCACACAGTCAATGAACTCCTGGCCGTCCAGGCTCCACACCCGTGCGCCTTCCCCCCGCACCAGAACCAGGGGCTGCTTGGGATAGATGCCGCTATCGTAGCGCTCTTCGAGATCAATCAGAGGATTCGACATCATTGGCGCCTCACTCGATCACTGTTCCCCAACCAGCCAGGGCACGTTGCAGAGGGTGCTCTACCCGCCCGTCGGCAATCATTACCCGCTTTACGCCACTCTTCAGGGCGTCAATGGCTCCCAGCATTTTGCGCTTCATCCGGCCTTGGGCGAAGCGCTCCAGGTACTCCTGTGCTTGCGACAGCGGCACCTGGGAGATCAGGCTGGCTTCATTGGTTGGATCCTTTAACAGGCCAGGTACGTTGGAAAGGATGACCACAACCTGGGCATTTAAGGCCGAGCCGATGGCGGCGGCAACCCGATCACCGTCCACATTCAAGGCTTCATGGCGGTGACTGATGGCCAATGGAGCAACTACCGGCACATACCCTGTTTCCAACAGCATCCGTAGCAGTGAGATATTCACCCTCTCAATCTGTCCGCTATATTCCCCATGGAGCACCTTCCGCTTGCCGTGCTCTACGATCGGCAGGGTTTCTTTTCGCTTCGCTTCGAGCAGTCGTCCATCTAGCCCGGAGAGCCCGATGGCGTTGACTCCAGACTGCTGCAACCGTTCGACGATCCGTTTGTTGATCCGACCGGCCTCCACCATGACCAGGATCTCCAACGTCTGGCGATCAGTGTACCGGCTGGCATGGCCGGACGGTGATGTCACAAAGCGGGGCGGGACCCCCAGCTTTTCTGAGATCAGATTGGTCTCATGGGAACCGCCATGGACCAAGACGATCTGCTCGCCGGCTCCCACCAGGGTGGCGATGTCGGCGCATACCGCCTCCAGGTTCACCCCATCACTACCCCCCATTTTCACCACAATCATGTCTGCCTCCTTTGGCGGATAGATACTCGACATAAGTCTCTTGGCTCCCCTAGATGGGATGAAGCCCTGGAAAGTCCAGCGCCAGCGTCTCTGGCCAGCCCATCATCACGTTCATGGCCTGCACCGCCGTACCGGCCGCGCCCTTCATCAGGTTATCAATGGCGGCGATGATGACCAAACGTTGTTGTGCGGGATCGACGGCAAACCCGATGTCGCAGTAGTTTGAACCGGAGAGGATCTTGGGTTCGGGATAGCGATGAATACCGCGTTTGGACCGTACCAGGCGCACAAAAGGTTCAGCGCCATAATCCTCACGATAGAACTGCCAGACATCGCGCTCGTCCAGGGGATGCTGGAGCAGGCAGTGACAGGTGGCCAACGCTCCGCGCACAATGTCTACCGAAGTGACGGAAAAGTGCAGTCCAGGTTGCTGGGGGTTCAGGCCTAGTTCCTGGATCAGTTCGGCCAGGTGGCGATGGCCAACCGGCGCATAGGTGCGGATGACACCGGATCGCTCTGGATGATGAGAAGCCGGGCTGGGCTCGTGCCCTCCCTCTGAAGAACCGACTTTGACCTCCACCACCGTCTCACGAACTACGCCGCGCCGATAGAGGGGCCATAAGGCTAGCAAGGTGACGATGGCATTGCACCCCGTGCCGCTGGCATAGTGCGCCTGGGCAAGTTGCTCCCGATGAAGCTCTGGCACGCCATAGACAAAACGGTCCAGCCAGTGCGGCGCCGGGTGTTGGCGTTCGTACCAGGGCTGGTAGTCACTCGGATTCTTCAGACGGAAATCGGCCGACAGATCAATGATCCGCTCGGCCATGGTGGCAAACCCCTCGATCTGCTCCATGGCATGGCCATGAGGAAGGGCCAGAAAGAGCAGGTCGCAGGGGTTCAGGTCAGCCAGACGGCCAAAGCGGAGATCGGTGCGGCCCCGCAGATTGGGGTGGACAAAATAGGCATACTGGCCGGCATAGGTTTCCGAGGTGATCTGTGTCACCTGAACTTGAGGATGGGCCAGCAACAGACGCAGCAGCTCCCCCCCGACATAGCCTGAAGCGCCTACAATCGCGGCCTGGATCATGCCTTCCCCCTGGCAATCTGCCACAGATATTCGACCATTGTGCCGGCAATATCGGCCTCGGTGGCCTGCATGGCTCCGTGGAATTCGGGGGTATGGTTCACCTCGTTGACCAGGAGTTGGCCCTCCCGATTCTCAAGCAGATCGACAGCGACGATGCCCCCACCGACGGCCTGGGCTGCAGCCAGCGACAGCTCCACCAGTTTCGGGGTGAGAGGGCAGGGCAACGCTTCTCCACCCCGCGCTGTATTCGTAATCCAGTGATCCGAGCGCCGGTAGATCGCACAGACCACCTTGTCTCCAACCACCAGAGTGCGAATATCGTGGCCGGGTTTGTCTATATACTCCTGGATATAGAATACTCCGTGCTGAGTGCCGCCCAAGGTCGCTTTGTGTTCCAGCAGCGCCTCCGCTGCATCCCGGTCGTTGATGCGGGCCAAGAGTCGGCCCCACGATCCGACAAGGGGTTTCAAGACAACCGGGTAGCCGAGACTCTCGATGGTCTGCAAAGCCGCCTCTGGGGTAAAAGCGATCACAGACCGGGGAACCGGGAGTCCGGCCGCTTGCAGGGCAGCAGTAGTCAGCAACTTGTCGCCGCACGTTGCCACCACCTGATGGGAACTGACCGCCCTTATGCCCAGGTCTTCTAACCAACGAGTGGCATAGTAGGCATGGGAATGGCTCAGACAACGGACCAGAACGGCATCGTACCTCTCCAATCCGTTGCGTCCGGGTTCCAGGACCAGTTCCCGTGGGTCCAGCCGATCATATGGGACCCCTCGTTGGGCTAGGGCGGTGAAGATCTGCTTTTCCTCCACTCGCACTCGCGAGCACAACACCCCGATCTTCATGGCACTACTCTCCCCAATCTTCTTCGATCTCGGGCGCCAGCGCCAATTCGACCGGGTCCAGGCCCACGACCTCCAGCTCTACTCCACAGTCGGGGCAGACCACGATCTCGCCGAGTTCGAGATCGGACGTCAGATCAAGAACCGCCGCACATTCTGGACACTCGACCATCATCGTTCCTCCTTAATGATTTGAATTGGTTTGTATCATTAGCTCCCTGGCTCTCTCGATCTGAGCACGGAGAGCCGACGGAGCGGTGCCGCCTTCGGTATCCCTGGCAGCGACCGAGCGTTGAAAGTCCAGAACTGTAGTCAGATCATCGGCAAAGGCCGGATGGACGGCCTGGTATTCAACCAGGGGCAGCTCCCGCAGGCTCACTCCTTGTTGTGCAGCCCGTCGGACGACCTGACCTACCCAGTAGTGACTCTGACGAAAGGGCACCCCCTTGCGTACCAGGTAATCGCATAGATCGGTCGCCAGCAGGGCATCGTCCAGCGCCTCGGCCATGCGGGCCGCGTTGACCTTCAGCGTTCGGATCACCCCGGTGATGACGGGAAGTTCCAGGTGCAAGGTATCGATCACGTCAAAAGTGGCCTCCTTGTCTTCCTGAAGGTCCTTGTTGTACGTGGACGGCAAAGCCTTGAGGGTGATCAGCAGTCCGGTCAGATGGCCGATGACTCGGCCTGTTTTGCCCCGGATCAGCTCTAGCGAGTCCGGATTCTTCTTTTGGGGCATGAGACTGGAACCAGAGGAATAGGCTTCGGCAATCTCCACAAAGCCGAACTCGTGACTAGCCCATACAATCAGGTCTTCGGCCAGATTGCTCAGATGGACCTGCAGGAGCGCTGCCCAGGCGAGAAATTCCACGGCATAGTCCCGGTCGCTGACAGCGTCCATGCTGTTCTCGGCTACAGCCGAGAATCCGAGTTCGACGGCCAGAGCCCGGCGATCGAGACCAAAGGGATGCCCGGCCAGGGCGCCGGCGCCGAGCGGCAGTACGGCGACGCGCGATGCTATCTGGGCCAGACGCTGCTGATCGCGCTGGAATTTCCAGAAATAGGACATCAACCAATGGCTGAACAGCACCGGTTGCGCTGGCTGCAAATGGGTGTAGCCCGGCATGATAATATCCAGGCTGGCTTCGGCTTTTTCGATGAGGGTCAACTGCAGCTCAGCCAACCTTGGTTTCAACGCGTCCATCTCGTCCAGGAGATAGAGGCGCAGATCGGTGGTGACCTGGTCATTGCGGGACCGGCCTGTATGGAGTTTGCCGGCCAGCGGACCAATGAGTTCAGCCAGGCGTCGTTCGATCGCAGTGTGAATATCTTCGTCGTCGGGTTGGGCTCGAAAGGTACCGGCGTCGAACTCGGCTCGTACCTGCTCCAGGCCAGCCGTGATCTGGAGCAGCTCTTCGCAAGCGATCAACCCAATTCGAGCCAGGGCCCTGGCGTAGGCGATACTCGCCTCGATATCCGTCGCGTAAAGACGGCGATCAAACGCAAACGAGTCATTCAGGCGGCGCATGGCCTCGGTCGGCAGCGATTCGAATCGTCCTCCCCACAGCATGGTTCACCTCGTGTCATCCCGTCTGAGGCGACTCCTCAATCGCGCTTGAAATGGGAGTAATCTGGGATTGCCAGTTCCAGCGGGATTCCGTTTTGCCGATCGATCAGGGCCTTGACTTTAAGGGGCAGACCAAAGAGATGAATAAACCCTTCGGCATCACCCTGGTTGTAGATGTCGTCACGACCAAAGGTAGCCAGGTCCTCCCGATAGAGACTGAATGGGGATGTGCGTCCAACGACGGTGCAGTTTCCCTTGTACAACTTGAGGCGCACACGTCCCGTCACCCGCTCCTGGGTCTTGGCCACAAAGGCAGCCAGTGCCTCGCGCAACGGGGTGAACCACAGGCCATAGTAGACCAGCTCGGCGTAGCGAAGCCCGACGATTTCCTTGTAATGGAGAGTTTCCCGGTCCAGGCAGATGCTTTCCAGGCCGCGATGGGCGGTATACAGGATGGTTCCGCCGGGGGTTTCGTACACTCCCCGGGACTTGATGCCCACCAGGCGGTTTTCGACCATATCGGCGCGGCCTACGCCGTGAATGCCGCCCAGTTCGTTGAGTTGGGTGAGGAGTTCCACTGGCCCCAGAGGTTCCCCATCCAGGGCCACCGGCACGCCTTTCTCAAAGTCTAGGGTCAGGTAGTGGGGCGCATCGGGGGCAGCCTCAGGCGCAGCGGTGAGCTGGAACATCTCCTCGTGGGGCTCGGTCCAGGGGTCCTCCAGAATACCCCCTTCATGACTCAAATGCCAGAGGTTGCGATCGCGGCTATAGATCGACCGCTCGCTTGCCGTCACCGGGATATTGCGCTGGCGGGCGTAGGCCAGGGCATCTTCGCGAGAGCGAATGTCCCACTCGCGCCAGGGTGCAATGATGCGAAGGAAGGGGTTGAGCGCCTGAACCGTCAGCTCAAAACGGACCTGATCGTTGCCTTTGCCGGTACACCCATGGGCCACGGCGTCGGCTCCTTCCTGTTCGGCCACCTGGACCAGATACTTGGCGATGAGAGGTCGAGCAAATGAAGTGCCCAATAAATACATCCCTTCGTAGACGGCGCCGGCTTGCATGGTCGGGAATGCGTATTCAACCAGGAACTCCTGACGCAAATCCATGATATAGGCCCGACTGGCTCCGCTGGCGAGGGCTTTTTCCTCCAGGCCGATCAGTTCCTGCTCACCCTGGCCGATGTTGGCGGTGAAGGTGATCACTTCGCATCCATAGTTTTCTCGCAGCCAGGGGACAATGACCGAGGTATCGAGTCCGCCGGAGTAGGCGAGGACCGTCTTTTTCACCGGGTTATTGTTTCTTTTCATGCTGCACCTCCTGGCCATCTGTTATATTTTTCTCTTTAAAACAAAAGTGCGATGGGAATTCCATCGCATAAAAAGAGCCAGCCCCTATCTGGGGCTGGCTCTATTGTGTCTCTCGCAGCGACGCCGAGTTGAGCCTATCCAGACAGGTGGCCTGGCTCCTTCCCCGGTCGTCGGCATTTAAACAGAGTCAACGAAACAGTTGCTTCGTCCATGAAATACTCCCTTACCTTTCAAGCGCATATTAGCATAGAACGCGAGCTTTGTCAAATCCTGTGTCTTCCGATTCAAGAACTGAACATCGCCCTGCCAGATTTGACAAAGCTGCAGGGATGTGGTATAAAAGCGGCATTCATAATGGCAGGTGCGAACTGAGTAACCAGAGATGATAATGGGCGAAATCGCAGCGAAACTGCTCCCAACCACCATTGCCTTGGTCATTGTCCTTGGTATTGAGCTCCTTAGCCTTATTATTGAGGAGCGTTTGGTGTTTGGGAGGATTCCTGCGTAGATCCTTTCGAGTTAGCAACAAGCAAAGGCCTCCCAAACGGGAGGCCTTTTTTATATCCTGTGGTCGGCGAGGAGAGGAAACATGCGCAGTGATGCTTTGAAACGAGGTCGAGAGCGGGCGCCCCATCGGTCGTTACTCCGGGCTTTGGGGTGCACCGATCAGGAAATGAAGCAACCGTTTATCGGGATCATCAACTCCTACAGCGAAGTCATTCCCGGGCATGTGCATCTACGTCAGGTGGCTGAGGCGGTCAAAGCCGGCGTCCGGATGGCAGGGGGAACTCCTTTTGAATGCAATACGATCGGAGTGTGTGATGGCCTGGCGATGAACCACCCTGGCATGAAGTACTCGCTGGCCAGCCGGGAATTGATCGCCGATTCGGTCGAGGTCCTCGTCGAGTCTCATGCCTTCGATGCCGTGGTGCTGATCCCGAACTGTGACAAAGTGATTCCTGGTATGCTGATGGCCGCGGCGCGTCTGAATGTGCCGACGATCGTAGTCAACGGCGGACCGATGTTGGCTGGCCACCTGGACGGTCGAGCTGTGGACCTGGCCGACGTGTTCATGGCGGTGGGAGCGGTTGCCCGAGGCGAGATGTCTGAGGCCGAACTCGATCGGCTGGAACGGGCAGCCTGTCCAGGTTGTGGCTCTTGCGCTGGTATGTTCACGGCTAACACGATGAACTGTCTCACCGAAGCACTGGGGATGGGGTGGCCTGGACAGGGAACGCTACCGGCTGTCCACGCTGAACGACTGGCTTTGGCCAAACGGGCCGGTATGCAGATTATGGACCTTCTGGCTCGCGATGTCCGACCGCTGGATATTCTGACCCCCGCTGCATTTCGCAACGCCTTTGCGGTGGACATGGCGCTGGGCGGCTCGACCAATTCGGTGCTCCATCTCCTGGCTATTGCCCATGAAGCCGGGATCCACATTCCCCTGCACGAGATCAACGACTATAGCGCCTCGACGCCTCATCTGTGCCGGATGAGTCCGGCAGCGGGAGGGCATCATCTGGAAGACCTCCACCGGGCTGGTGGAGTGCCGGCAGTCATGCGCCGCTTGTGGGAAGGGGGATTGCTGGACGGGACGGTGCTTACCGTGACCGGCCATACCCTGGCAGAGAACCTATCTACGGTCACTGTCAGCGATGACACCGTGATCCGGCCTTTGGATGCTCCATACGCGCCGAAAGGTGGGCTGGCCATCCTTTTTGGAAATCTGGCTCCCGATGGCGCAGTGGTCAAACAGGCAGTCGTCGCTCCCGAAATGCAGCAGCACATCGGCCCGGCGCGAGTATTCGAGTCCGAGGAGGCAGCGACCGCCGCCATCCTGGCCCGACAATTCAACCCGGGTGATGTGCTGGTCATCCGCTATGAAGGACCCAAGGGCGGGCCTGGCATGCGGGAGATGCTGACCCCCACCTCACTTCTTTCCGGAATGGACCTGGACGATCGGGTAGCGCTGTTGACCGATGGGCGTTTCTCCGGGGCGACACGAGGAGCAGCGATCGGTCACATCTCTCCCGAGGCAGCCGAGCGAGGGCCATTGGCGGTGGTCCGAGATGGGGATCTGATTCAGATCGATATTCCAAATCGTGCTCTCCACATCCAACTCCCGGATGACGAGATCGCACGGCGTCTAGCCGAATTGCCGGCATGGGAACCACCGGTCAAGTCTGGCTACTTGCGACGGTACGCTGAGGCTGTGACATCCGCCAGCACCGGGGCAGTCTTTAAGGATCCCATCGGGCGTCAGTAGATGGTGAAGGAGGAGCGGATATGAGACTGACCGGAGCACAAATGGTATGGGAGAGCCTGGTGCGCGAGGGGGTGGATACCGTCTTTGGCATTTCGGGTGGGGCGGTGATCCACCTCTACCATGCCTTGCCTGAATACCCGATCCACCATGTGTTGATGCGTCATGAACAGGCAGCCGCGCATGCGGCCGACGGGTACGCCCGGGCGACCGGGAAGGTTGGGGTCTGCCTGGCTACTTCGGGTCCGGGGGCGACCAATCTGGTTACCGGCCTGGCCACCGCCTACATGGATTCTTCGCCAGTGGTGGCGATCACCGGGCAGGTCGCCACGCCGTTTATCGGCACCGATGCCTTTCAAGAAGTTGACATCACCGGCATTACGCTGCCCATTACCAAGCACAACTATCTGGTCACCGATATCCGAGAGCTGCCGGTGGTGATCAAGCAGGCGTTTCACATTGCCCGCACCGGCCGGCCTGGCCCGGTTCTGATTGACATCGCCAAGGATGTCCAGGCGGCACAGGGCGAGTATCAATATCCCGACGAGGTGCATCTTCCTGGTCACCGGGTCCCGAGAAACGATATCTCCTCGCCGGTGCAACAAGCGGCCCGGATGCTGAATGAGGCCCGGCGACCTTTGCTGATTGCCGGCCATGGAGTGATCCTGGCTGGCGCCGAACATGCCCTGGTCCAGTTGGTTGAGAAGGCGAATGTTCCGGTGGTCACGACTCTGTTGGGGATCGGCGCTATCCCTGAAACGCACCCCCTTTGTCTGGGCATGGCTGGCATGCACGGCGAAGCGTACACCAATCTGGCGATGAGCGAAGCGGATCTGATCGTCTCCCTGGGATGCCGCTTTGATGATCGCCTAACCGGACCGGTCAGTCAGTTTGGCCGGCAGGCACGGATCATCCACGTGGACATTGATTCGGCCGAGATCAACAAGAACGTGGTTGTGGACCTGGCGCTTGTGGGCGATCTGAAAGATGTGCTGCCGGCCCTCATCCCACTGGTGGAGGAGCGCAATCGGGATGAGTGGCTGGCTCGAATTGGGGAGTGGCGTGAAGACTCGGCCAAGCGAGACATACTTGGGCGGGAGTCTGATGACTTGGTCCCTCAATATGTGATCCGCCAGCTCTGGTACGCGACGCAGGGCAATGTCGTCGTTGTTTCGGATGTTGGACAGAACCAGATGTGGGAAGCGCAATACTTTATTCACCATCGGCGCCGGGCTCTGATTTCGTCCGGAGGGTTAGGAACCATGGGATTTGCTCTGCCAGCGGCCATTGGCGTTCAATTTGGTCTGCCCCACGAACAGGTGTGGGTAACGGCTGGCGATGGAGGATTTCAAATGAACATCCAGGAACTGGCGACGGTGGTCCAGGAAAAGCTACCGATCAAAATAGCTATTTTGAACAACGGCTATCTGGGCATGGTTCGCCAGTGGCAGCAGTTGTTCTTCGAAGGACGCTATTCCGGCACGCCACTCCTGGGGCCCGATTTTGCCCAGGTGGCTGCGGCGTACGGCATTCCAGGCTTGACCGTGCGGGAAAAGAGCGAGGTGGAGCCAGCCATTGCCCGAGCGGTTCACAGCGATGGTCCGTTCTTGATCGACTTTCGGATCGTGCAGGAAGAGAACGTCTATCCGATGGTGGCGCCGGGTGCGCCGATCCACACCATGATCCGGCGGCCTGAAGCATCTGAGCAGGGCTAAGCGAGGAGGACAAGATGAAGCATACGGTGGTGGCGTTGATGGAGGACAAGCCAGGTGTGCTTAACCGGGTGTCGGGGTTGTTCCGTCGGCGCAACTACAACATTGAGAGCTTGAGCGTGGGGCATAGCGAAACCCCTGGGATTTCGCGCATGACCGTTGTGGTAGAGGGCGATGAGCGCGTGGTGGATCAGGTGATCCACCAACTGGAAAAGCTGATCAACGTGACTCAGGTATTCAACGTGACCCATCAGCCGACGGTGATCCGCGAGCTGGCTTTGATCAAGGTCAAAGCTACGGCCGGCACGCGAACTGAGATCATGGAACTAGCGAATGTGTTTCGGGCCAGGATCGTTGACGTCAGTGCGACATCGTTAACCGTTGAGATTACCGGGCCAGAGGAGAAGGTGAACTCACTGATCGGCCTGCTGCGGCCGTACGGCATCGAAGAGCTGGCCCGGACTGGCCGGGTGGCCATGGTGCGAGGTGGGAACGGCCACAGCGATGAGCCGGATGATGCCCCGCAAGCCACATCTGAAAGTAAGTAAATCCAATATTTAACATAAAGGAGGAATAACCAATGGCTAACATCTATTACGACCGGGATGCAGATCCAAAGCTTCTATCGGACAAGAGGATCGCGGTGATCGGGTATGGAAGTCAGGGCCATGCCCATGCCTTGAACCTCAAAGACAGCGGATGTCAGGTTGTGGTTGGTCTGTACGAGGGGAGTCGGTCGTGGGCTGCCGCCGAGGAGGCTGGGTTGGTGGTTAAGCCGGTGGCCGAGGCGGTTGCCTGGGCAAACATCGTCATGGTCCTGGTGCCGGAGCCGGCTCAGCCCCCGTTGTACCGGGAAGCGATCGCCCCGAATCTGAACCCGGGCGATACCTTGATGTTCGCTCACGGCTTTAATATCCGCTATCATCAGATTGTGCCGCCGGCGAATGTGGATGTCAGCATGATCGCCCCCAAGTCACCCGGTCATCGCTTGCGGGAGCTGTATCAGGAGGGATTTGGTACCCCGGCGTTGTTGGCCGTTCACCAGGATGTGAGCGGGCAGGCCAAAGCGGTGGCGCTGGCCTATGCCTGGGGGATCGGTTGCACGCGGGCCGGTGTGATCGAGACCACCTTTGCCGAGGAGACCGAGACCGATCTATTTGGCGAACAGGCAGTGTTGTGCGGGGGGGTCACCGAGCTGATCAAGGCGGGATTTGACACGTTGGTGGAAGCCGGTTACCAGCCCGAGATCGCATACTTTGAATGTTTGCATGAACTCAAACTGATTGTGGACCTGATCCAGCAAGGTGGCCTGAGCTACATGCGGTATTCGGTCAGTGATACGGCAGAGCACGGCGATTACACGGCCGGGAAACGGATCATTACCGAAGAAACGCGGGCAGAGATGCGCCGCATCCTGGCCGAGGTGCAGGATGGCAGCTATGCCCGATCCTGGATCCTGGAGAACCAGGCTGGCCGGCCCTTCTTCAATACGATGCGTCAGCGGGAGAGGGAGCACCTGATCGAGCGAGTCGGCCGCCAGTTGCGGGCGATGATGCCCTGGCTCAATCCAAAATAAGGCTCTCAGAGAGACTGGAGTCAGGAGAATGCCTATGACCGAGGATGCGATACGCGGGACCGAACGTGTGATCATCTTTGACACGACTCTGCGCGATGGGGAACAATCGCCCGGAGCTGCTCTGAATGTGAATGAAAAGGTGGAGATCGCCCACGCTCTGGAGGAAATGGGGGTAGATGTCATCGAGGCGGGGTTTCCGATCTCTTCGCCGGGGGACTTTCGGGCCGTGCAGCGCATTTCCCAGGAAATCCGGGAATGTGTCATCTGCGGTCTGACGCGCGCCAACCGTCAGGATATCGAAGTGGCGGCGGAAGCACTGCGTGGCGCGGCCCGCCCCCGCATCCATACCGGGCTGGGTGTCTCTGATATTCACATCAAACATAAGCTGCGCACCACGCGGGACGAAGCTCTGCAATGGGGGGTAGAGGCAGTCCGGTATGCCAAGCAGTTTGTGGAGGATGTGCAGTACTATGCCGAAGATGCAGGCCGGGCTGAACCGGAATACCTGTATCGAGTGGTGGAGGCAGTGATTGACGCCGGTGCGACGGTGGTTAATATCCCAGATACCACCGGCTACAGTACGCCCGATGAGTTTGGGAGGCTGATTCGCGGGATCATCGAACATGTGCCGAACATCCACCGTGCTACGCTATCGGTCCACTGCCACAACGATCTGGGAATGGCGACAGCCAATACGCTGGCTGCGGTGCGGGCCGGCGCACGCCAGGTAGAGGTGACGGTCAATGGCATTGGCGAACGGGCCGGCAACTGCTCTCTAGAGGAGGTGGTCATGGCCCTGCGCACCCGCCGCGATCTGTTTGGCCTGGAAACCCGGATCAACACCCGGCGCATCTATCCGGTCAGCCGGCTGGTGAGTCAGTTGACCGGTATCCCGGTGCAACCGAACAAGGCCATCGTCGGGGCCAACGCCTTTGCCCACTCCTCGGGCATCCATCAGGATGGGGTTCTGAAGGAACGGACCACCTATGAGATCATCAATCCACGGGATGTAGGCGTGCCGGACTCGGAGATCGTGCTCTCCGCCCGTTCAGGCCGCGCCGGGCTACGACATCGCCTGACCGAACTGGGATATCTGTTGGATGAGTCCCAGTTTGAGCGGGTGTACGAACGTTTCCTGGAGGTAGCCGACAAGAAAAAGACAGTGGACACCCGAGACCTGGAAGCGATTGTCGCCGATGAGGTTCAGATGTTCTTTGAGGAAACCTATCACCTGGAGCACGTCCAGGTCACCTGTGGTGACCACAGCATTCCTACGGCCACCGTGAGCATCCGAGGGCCTGACGGGCGAGTCTACTGTGACGCCGATCATGGCACCGGCCCGGTCGATGCGGTCTATCGAGCCATCAACCGGGTCATTGGCGAACCCAACGAGCTGATCGAGTTTTCGATCCAGGCGGTGACGGAGGGGATTGATGCGGTAGGTCGGGTTACGATCCGCATTCAGGCCGATGAACCGGTGACAGAGAACGGGGTAGAACGCCGCGTGTTCAGCGGGCGTGGCTCTGACACGGACATTGTCGTGGCCAGCGCCAAGGCGTACATGTTTGCTCTGAACCGTCTTATCGCTGCCCGTCGCGAAGCGGCCAGGCAGAACTGAGTGGACCTGAGACCAGGAGAAAGAGGGATGGGCCACACGCTAACTGAGAAGATCCTGGCTGACCACGCCGGTCTGGAGGAGGTTCATCCGGGACAGTTCGTTGATGTAGCGGTCGATCTGGTTCTCAGCAATGATATCACGGCCCCCTTGGCAATCCGAGAGTTCGAGAAGCTGGGGGTGGAGAGGGTGTTTGACCCGGCCCGGGTAGTGATCGTCGCTGACCATTTTGTGCCGAACAAAGACATTCCTTCAGCGCAGCAGTCTCTTGTCATCCGTCAGTTTGCCCATGCCCAGAAGCTGGTGCATTACTATGATGTCGGACGGATGGGTATTGAACATGTGCTCTTGCCGGAGCAGGGGTTGGTTGTGCCTGGGGATGTGGTAGTTGGCGCAGATTCTCACACCTGCACCTACGGCGCCCTGGGAGCCTTTGCCACCGGCATGGGCAGCACGGACATTGCCGTGGCGATGGCCACCGGACGGGTCTGGATGCGGGTGCCCGAGACGATGCGCATCGTGTATCACGGTCAACTCCAGCCCTGGGTTGGAGGCAAAGATCTGATCCTCCATACGATTGGACAGATCGGGGTGGATGGAGCGCGGTACAAAGCGATCGAGTTCGGCGGCCCAGTGGTGGCGGCGTTGCCGATGGCGGGTCGGTTTACCATGGCCAATATGGCCATCGAAGCCGGGGCAAAGGCTGGGCTTTTCCCGGTCGATCAGACCACGCTGGCCTACCTGGGCGGGCGGGCGGCAAGGCCGTATCGCGTGTATGAGCCAGATGCCGACGCTACGTACCAGCAGGTGATCGAGATCGAGGTGAGCCATCTGGAGCCCCAGGTGGCTTTTCCTCACCTCCCGGCAAACACCCGACCGGTGACTCAAGTTGTGGAAGTACCGGTTGACCAGGTGGTGATCGGTTCCTGTACCAACGGTTGGCTGGAGGACCTCCGTGTGGCTGCGGAGGTCCTCCGTGGGCGATCGGTGCATCGGGACGTGCGCTGTATCATCATCCCGGGTTCACCGCAGGTCTACCTGGATGCGCTGCGCGAGGGTTTGCTGGAGGTGTTTATCGAGGCGGGAGCGGCGGTGAGTACGCCTACCTGTGGGCCCTGTCTGGGTGGGCACATGGGGGTGCTGGCGGCGGGTGAGAGAGCGGTGAGCACGACCAACCGCAACTTTCGAGGGCGCATGGGACATCCGGACAGCGAGGTATACCTGGCCGGGCCGGCAGTAGCCGCTGCCAGCGCGGTGGCTGGCCGGATCATTCATCCTTCAGAATTGGAGTGAATGTATGCGAATCACCGGTCGAGTGTGGAAATATGGGGATCACGTGGACACGGATGTCATTATCCCCGCCCGTTATCTTAACACTTCTGTCATGGAGGAACTGGCCCGCCACTGCCTGGAGGATCTGGATCCAAAGTTTGCTACTCTGGTGCAGCCGGGAGATGTGATCGTCGCTGGCGAGAACTTTGGCTGTGGTTCATCCCGGGAACATGCGCCACTGGCTATCAAGGGAGCGGGGGTAAGCTGCGTGATCGCGCGCAGCTTTGCCCGTATCTTCTATCGGAATGCCATTAACATTGGCCTACCGATCCTGGAGTGCCCGGCGGCAGTGCAAGATGTGGAGGATGGTCACCAAATTGAGGTCGATCTGGAAAGCGGTCAGGTGCGGAATCTGACGACGGGGCGGGTTTTTCGGGTGGAACCGTATCCGCCGTTCATGATGGCGATCATCGAGTCAGGTGGCCTGGTGCCATATACCCGTCAACGGCTGAAGGCTGCCCGGAAACCCAATGTGAGTCAGGACGAGGTTCGGCAATGACGCAGCAAACCAGATATGTCATCGCCGTCTTACCCGGTGACGGGATCGGCCAGGAGGTCATCGCCGAGGCGGAAAAGGTGTTGCGGGCTGTCGCTGAGCGGTTCGGATGGCACGTTGAGCTACGGCACGGGTTGGTGGGAGCGGCAGCCATCGATCAGACTGGCCGCCCTCTTCCTGACGAAACGTTGGCGCTCTGTCAAAGTGCGGATGCGATCCTTCTGGGAGCGGTAGGAGATCCTCGGTACGACGATCCCAGGTCCAGGATTCGCCCGGAGCAAGCGTTACTGGCCCTGCGCAAGACCTTCGAATTGTTTGCCAATCTGCGACCGGTGTGGGTGCATCCGGCCCTGGCCTCTGCTTCTCCCTTGCGACCCGAGATCGTCCAGGGCACCGACTGTATTGTGATCCGGGAATTGACCGGAGGGATCTATTTTGGAGAACCCCGGGTGGAAAGCGATCAGCGGGCGGTTGATACGATGATCTACCACCGAAACGAAGTAGAACGCATCGCTCGGATTGCGTTTCAGGCTGCGCAACGCCGAAAGCGGAAAGTCACCTCTGTGGACAAGGCTAACGTGCTGGCCTGCTCTCGGCTGTGGCGGAGGGTAGTGGATCAGGTGGCTCGAGACTATCCCGATGTGGTGCTGCAACACATGCTGGTGGATGCAGCGGCGATGCATCTCATGCGACATCCTCGTGACTTTGACGTGATCCTGACCGAGAACATGTTTGGCGATATCTTGAGCGATGAGGCCTCTGTACTGGCCGGTTCGATGGGTATGTTGCCATCGGCTTCACTCGGTGAAGGGCGATTGGGCTTGTTCGAGCCGGTGCACGGCTCGGCCCCGGACATTGCCGGAAAGGGCATCGCGAACCCGTTGGCTGCGATCTTGAGTGTTGCCATGCTTTGTCGGTATTCACTGCGAAGGGAAAGGGAAGCCAAGGCAATCGAAAATGCGGTGGGCAGGGTTCTGGAAGCGGGCTATCGGACGGCAGACATCGCTGTTCCAGGTCAACCCGTGGTGACCACCCAACAGATGGGAGATCTGGTGGTCGGTGCGTTAAGCGCCCAGGGGAGCGGCACTTGATGCGGCTGAAAGGAGAGGGCAGCGGCGGATGAGAATCATTTTGTACGACACGACGCTGCGCGATGGCTGCCAGCAAGAGGGCATCTCCTTTTCGGTTGAGGATAAGCTCAAGATCGCCCAGCGGCTGGATCGGCTCGGGGTAGCCTATATAGAAGGCGGATGGCCCGGGTCCAATCCTAAGGACATGGCGTTCTTTGAACGGGCGTCGGAGCTGGATCTGAAACAGGCGACGATCGCTGCCTTTGGCAGCACCCGTCGGGCCGGCACAGCGGTTGAGGATGATGCCAATATCCAGGCGCTCATCACTGCTGGTACCCGCACCGTGGCCGTGGTCGGAAAGAGCTGGGATTTGCATGTTCGCCACGTCCTGAATACCTCTCTCGAGGAAAACCTGCGGATGATCGCCGATAGCGTCCGCTATCTCAAGCAACGGGGCAAAGAAGTCATCTACGATGCTGAGCACTTTTTCGATGGATTTCAGGCCGATCCGGAGTACGCCCTGAGGACTCTGGCGGCAGCCGAGGAGGCGGGGGCGGATGTGCTGGTGCTGTGCGACACGAATGGTGGGTCTCTCCCTTCGACCATTGCCGCCATCGTCCAGGAGGTGCAACGTGCTACGACCGCTCCCCTCGGTATCCACGCTCACAACGACAGTGAGACGGCGGTCGCCAACTCGTTGACAGCGGTGCAGATGGGGGTAGTGCATGTACAAGGCACGATCAACGGCTACGGTGAACGGTGTGGAAACGCAAATCTATGCTCGATTATCCCGGCTCTGAAGCTCAAGATGGGGTATGAGTGTGTTACCGACGAGCAGTTGCGCCTTCTGTCCGAGACGGCCCGATATGTGAGCGAGCTGGCCAATCTGAGCCTGCCCTCTCATCAGCCGTACGTGGGTCGCAGCGCCTTTGCCCACAAGGGTGGTATGCACGTGAACGCACTGGTCAAGTGCGAACGAAGCTATCAGCATATCGATCCGGTTCTGGTCGGCAATCATAGTCGGGTCGTGGTTTCTGAGCTGGCCGGCAAGAGCAACATCGTCTACAAAGCCCGCGAGTTCGGCCTGGAACTGGCCGGGGGTACCGCTCAGACGCACCAGGTGTTGCGACGGATCAAAGAATTGGAGAACCAGGGCTTCCAGTTCGAGGGTGCCGAAGGTTCGGTCGAACTTCTCATCCGTCGTACCCGGCCGGGATATGTGCCGCCTTTTGAATTGCTCGATTTCCATGTGCTGGTACGGGGCAGCCATAGTAGTAACATGGCGGCTGAGGCTACGGTCAAGGTCCGGGTAGGAAATGAGGTCATGCATACGGCGGCGGATGGCAATGGGCCGGTAAACGCTCTGGACGCCGCAGTGCGGAAGGCGCTGCTTCCTTTCTATCCAGAGTTGGCCAAGGTCCACCTGACCGACTATAAGGTGCGCATTCTGGACGGTGAGGCCGGTACAGCGGCCCAGACGCGAGTGCTCATTGACTCGACCGATGGTTCCAAGGTCTGGAGCACGGTGGGCAGCTCGACCAACATCATTGAGGCCAGTTGGCAGGCTTTGGCTGACAGCCTGGAGTACGCCCTGCTGAACGCAAAAAGCGAATGACCCAGCGGTCCGTTCAAAGCCTTGACATTTTTGTGTGGATAGCCTAGAATGAATGTGTCTTTGATGCTATAAGATGGATTCCATGAAAAAGTCGGTGAGACGTTAGATTATGGAGAGGGAAAGTCATGGAAAAAGTCAAAATCTTTGATGCAACCATTTATGGCGGAGGCCAGTCTCCTACGGTAGGTCTGAATCCTGAAGAGAAACTCGAAATTGCCCGTCTGTTGGAGCGGATGAAGGTCGATGTGATCCAGGCGGGATTCCCGGTCTCCTCGCCGCGCCAATTTGAGACGGTGCGCAAGCTGGTGACCGGCATCCGGGACAGTGTGGTTTGTGTTATGGCCCGCGCCCGCGAGGAAGACATTGATGTGGCGCTGGCTTCTTTAAAGGGAGCCGCCCACCCACGCATTCAAGTGGGACTGGGCGTGTCCGATTCCTATGTGGTGGGTAAATTGAAAACGAGCCGCGAGGCAGCGTTGGACATGGCTGCACAGGCCGTCCGCTACGCGCGCCGGTATGTGGATGATGTCCAATACTATGCGGCGGATGCCTGCCGCGCCGACCCGGAATACCTGTATCGGGTTCTTGAGGCGGTGATTGAGGCAGGGGCTACGACGGTGAATATCGCCGATTCTGTCGGGTTCTACCTGCCCTCTGAGTGGGGAGCGCTGGTCCGCGGAATCCGGGAGAATGTGTCCAATATTGACAGAGCGGTGATCGGGGTTCACTGCCATAACGATCTGGGAATGGCCACGGCGAATGCATTGGAGGCATTGCTCAACGGAGCCCGACAGGTCGAATGTGCGGTCAACGGCATTGGGGAGCGAACCGGCAATGCCTGCCTGGAAGAGATCGTCATGACCCTCCGCGCCCGTCGGCAGGTGCTGGGTCTGGACACGGATCTCGACACCCGGCTCATCTACCCGGCCAGCCAGTTGGTCAGCCACCTCACCGGCCTTCCGGTGCAGCCGAACAAGGCGATTGTCGGCGACAAAGCGTTTGCTTACACATCAGGGATGTATCAAAATGGAGTGTTACGGGGACGGACTGAGGAAGAGGTGCTGGATCCGCACGAGATTGGCATTGTGGAAGCCAGGGTTCAGGTACCCCTGCTGACCGGGCGGGAAGGGCTACGCCGCCGCCTTCGAGAGCTGGGCTATACGTTGAGCGACGACGAATTCGAGCGGGTCTATAATCGGTTCCGGGAGATGGCAAAGAAAAAGCCTGAACTGGAGATCCGCGACCTGGAAGGGATTGTCAGTGGCGAGACCTCAGTCTTTATGGAAGAAACCTATGAATTGCTGCAGGTTCAGGTAGTCTGTGGCACTCACACTTTGCCGATTGCCGCGGTCTGCCTCGAGGGACCAGAAGGAGAACCGGTGTGGGCAGTGCAGCGGGGCAATGGCCCGATTGATGCCACGTTCAAAGCCATTGATAGCGTGGTGAACATCCCGAACGAACTGGTGGAGTTCTCGGTACAGGCTCTCACTGAAGGGGTGGATGCATTGGCCAAGGTTGCGATTCGGATCCGGGGCGATGTGCCGCTGGGAGATACGGGTAAGGTGGAAAGCCGGATTTTCCTGGGGCGGGGGGCCGATACCGATACCATTGTGGCCAGCGCCAAAGCGTATGTCTTTGCTCTGAACCGTCTGTTAGCCGCGCGTCAGGCTGGCCGCCGGCGCCAGGCCGTAACCGAAGAGGTCCGTAAAGCGCTGGAGGAAATGCATGCCCGGTATGGCACGGCTCATACAGGTGACTTCTGGGGTTGGAGTGCCATGCGGGATGAGGACCTGATCTAATCAGCCGAACCGGCGTGCCAGTTCTGCTTCTACATCGGCCCAGGACAGGCCTCTGGCCGCCAGCAGCACAAGGGTATGATACACCATGTCGGCCAGTTCGCTGACCATTCGTTCGTTGCTTTCATTCTGGGCGGCTACGATCACTTCGATCGCTTCTTCGCCTACCTTCTTGAGCAGGGTGGGGAGACCGGCTTCCAGGAGCCGGCAGGTGTACGATCCGGGCCGGGGGTTGGCCTGGCGGTCATGGATCACCGCCTCCAAACGACTGAGTATTCCTTCCGAAGGGGGATGTTCATCGGAAGACGGCGGGGGGGTCAGGCTCCGGTAAAAGCAGGTCGGATGGCCGGTGTGACAGGCCGGGCCGGCTGGTATGACCCGGAGCAATAGGACGTCGCCATCGCAATCGTATCGAATTTCAACGACCTGTTGGGTATGGCCTGAGGTGGCTCCCTTGTGCCATAACTCGCTGCGGCTGCGGCTCCAGAACCAGCTCTCACCCGTCTCGAGTACGCGATCCAGGGCAGTCTGGTCCATATAGGCCAGCATCAACACCTGGTTTGTATTTGCATCCTGCACGATGGCGGGGACCAATCCGTTCTGGTCCCAGCGAATGTCGGGTTTCTCGTCGTCCATTCCTTCTACCTCCGCACCGGCACGCCCCGGGCGGCCAAATACTCTTTGACGGCTGCAATGGATAACGTTTGATAATGAAACAGCGAAGCGGCCAGGGCGGCACTGGCCTTGCCCTCGGTCAGGGCCTGATAAAAGTGTTCCAGTTTCCCGGCGCCTCCTGAAGCGATCACCGGAATTTTGACGGCCTGGGACACAGCCTGCAACAGGGGGATGTCGTAGCCGTTCTGCGTGCCATCGGCGTCCATGCTGGTGAGGAGGATTTCCCCGGCACCTCGATCCTCGGCTTCTTTAGCCCAGAGCACCGCGTCCAGACCGGTGGGGGTGCGGCCGCCGTGGATATAAACCTCCCATCGAGAGGGCTGGCGATCCTCCAGGGAAATTCGCTTGGCATCGATGGCGACGACGATGCATTGGCTGCCGAATCGTTTGGCGCCCTCTGAAATCAGCTTTGGTCGGCGGACGGCTGCGCTGTTGATCGAGATCTTGTCAGCCCCGGCCATCAACATGTCCCGGATATCCTCGACCGTCCGCAGCCCCCCGCCCACCGTGAACGGGATGAACACCGCCTCCGCGACGCGACGCACCACGTCGCGCATGATCTGCCGCCGCTCAGAAGAAGCAGTGATGTCAAGGAACACCAACTCGTCGGCTCGCTCTTGATCATATACCATTGCCTGCTCGACCGGATCGCCGGCATCGCGCAAGTTGACAAACTGGACTCCCTTTACGACGCGACCATCCTTTACATCGAGACATGGAATAATGCGCTTGGCCAACATCTGATTCATTCCTCTCTTGCTAACTGAATGGCTTCTGGTAGTGATACGGCGCCCGTATACAGGGCCTGGCCGACAATCACGCCTTCGATCCCGGCGCTGGCCTGAGCCTTGAGCTGAGCGATGTCGTGGAGTGAGGCAACTCCTCCCGAAGCGATTACCTTCAGTCCGGTAGCGCGGGCCAGGGCCACGGTATCGACAATGTTCACTCCAGTCAACATGCCATCACGGGCGATGTCGGTGTACACGATCCGGACCACGCCCCGCGCACGCATGGCCTGTGCCAGGTCCTTGGCCGTCCACGCACTGCTTTGTTTCCAGCCATGGGTGGCTACCCGGCCCTGACGGGCATCGATACCAACGACAATCCGCTCGCTGCCAAGCTGGCGCACTGCCTCGGTCACCAACTCTGGGCTTTCGATGGCGATGGTGCCCAGGATGACTCGGGTCGCGCCAGCCTCCAGAGCCAGTTCGAGATCGGCCATCGAACGGATGCCGCCGCCAAACTGGATAGGGGTCCCAGGCACTGCGGCACGGATTTCTGCCAGCCGCTGTAGATTGAGGGGCCATGGGCAACCAGAGGCAAACAGCGGATCGTCCGCCAAGGCCCCGTCGAGATTCACCACGTGGAGCCACTCGGCTCCCTGATCCACCCAGCGGCAAGCCACAGATGCCGGATCCTCGTCGTAGACCGTCTCGTCCTCAGCGCGCCCCTGTCTCAGTCGGACGCACCGACCGCGACGCAGGTCGATGGCGGGGAATATGATCACGATCTGAATCTCCTTTGCCCGGGTCAGGCGTTCAGTTTATTGCCCTGGACTTGTCGTGATGGACACAAAGTTCTGAAGCAGGCGCAGTCCGATCTCCTGGCTCTTCTCCGGATGAAACTGGACCCCAAACACCGATCCGCGCCCCACGACCGAGGCAAACTCGACGCCGTACTCGGTCGTTGCGAGGATGTCGTCGGGGTCCTCCGCAACTGCATAATACGAATGCACAAAATAGGCATAGGCTCCTTCAGGAATACCATCCAGCAGCCGCGCAGCAGTCCCCTGAACCCGTTTCAAGTGCAACTGATTCCAGCCAATATGAGGTACCTTGAATCCGCTTTCTGGAAAGCGCACGACTCGACCTCGCAACAGCCCCAAGCCGGCATGATGCCCCATCTCCTCACTTTCGGCGAACAGTAATTGCATCCCCAGGCAGATACCGAGCAAGGGCTTGCCGCCGCGTACCTGGTTCAGCAAGGGTTCTATCCAGCCCTGTGCCCTCAGGTTTGCCATCCCGTCGCCAAAGGCACCCACGCCGGGCAAGACGATCCCTTGGGTGGCATGAAGCATTGTTGGGTCACGGGTGATGCTAGCTGTTGCTCCCACTCGCTCCAAAGCTTTCTGAACACTCCGTAAATTGCCGATATCGTAGTCGATGATGGCGATCACTGCGCCTCCTGCGAAGAAAAGCCTCTGGCAAACAGACATCAATGGAGAAAATGGCGCTTGCCGGTAAAGACCATGGTCATGCCGGCGGCATCGGCAGCGGCGATGGCTTCCGGGTCCCCCTGAGAACCTCCGGGCTGGACAATGGCTCGCACGCCAGCCTGGGCCGCAGCCTGTACCCCATCTGGCATCGGGAAAAAGGCGTCGGAGGCCAGGACGGCCCCTTTCGCCCGTGGTCCAGCCTGTCGGGCCGCGATCTCGACAGCGGCCACCCGAGAAGGTTGACCCGCTCCCATGCCCACCAGAGCCAGGGAGTGTGATCCGGAGCCTTGCTGGCTCTGAACGAGGACGATCGCGTTCGACTTCACATAGCGGACGGCACGCCAGGCAAAATCCAGTGCTGTCCATTCTTCCTCGGTTGGGGCGCGCCGGGTGACGACCTGTCCGCGCCGCACCTCATCAGCGTCCACCCAATCCGTCTGCTGGACCAATAGCCCTCCGGCCACGCTTCGCCAGGCCAGGCCATGGCTAGAACAGAAGGGCAGCTTCAGAACGCGGAGGTTGGGGCGTGAAGCCAGCATATCCAAGGCTTCAGCGCTAAAGTCAGGAGCCAGCACGATCTCATAGAAACGCTGGATCAGATGCTGGGCGAACCGCTGATCGACAGGGCTGTTGACTGCCACGATCCCACCGAAGGCAGCCCGTGGATCACCAGCCAGTGCCAGATGGTACGCGGTCACCGGGTCCTCGGCCCAAGCCAGGCCGCACGGATTCATGTGCTTGATGATCGCAACGGTGGCCGGCTGAAAATCGCTGGCCACGGCCCACGCCGCATCCGCATCCAAAATATTGTTGTAGGAGAGCTCTTTGCCCTGCAGTTGTTGGGCGGCGACCAGGCCCACCGGAGTCCGCCCTGGCTGGGGGATGGCGTAGAATGCTGCCCTCTGATGAGGGTTCTCGCCATAACGAAGGTCTTGCACCTTGTGCAACCCTAACGGCATCTCCCCAGGCCAGCATTCCTCTCCACCCAGATAGGCGGCAATGGTCGAGTCATAGACGGCGGTATGGCGGAACGCCTTACTGGCCAGATGACGCCGAAACGCTGGATCCAATCCACCAGGCTTTCGCAGCTCTTCGAGAACCAGGCGATAATCGGCCGGATCGCAGATCGGCACAACAGCCGGAAAATTCTTGGCGGCGGCGCGCAGCATGGTTGGCCCGCCGATATCGATCTGTTCCAGGGCCGCCTCCAGAGAGATATCCGGCTGGGCCACTGTTTCGGCAAACGGGTAGAGGTTGACAGCCACCAGATCTACCAGAGGCAGACCGTGCCGCGCCAGTTCTTCCAGATCGGCCGGCACATGACGGCGCGCCAGAATGCCACCGTGGATAGCTGGGTGCAGCGTTTTGACCCGCCCTCCCAGAATCTCCGGGAAGCCGGTCAGGTCACTCACCGGAAAGACTGGCACGCCGGCAGCCTCTAGGGCGCGAGCGGTGCCGCCGGTTGAATAGATCTGGAATCCCAATTCAGTCAAACCGCGGCCGAGCAGGGCAATATCGATTTTGTCGTATACACTGAGGATCGCTCGCATGTCATAACACTCCTTTGGTCGACGGAATCCCCTGACGGCGGGGGTCGAGGCGTGTCGCTGCGTCCAGCGCCCGGCCCAAGGCTTTGAACAGAGCCTCTGCTTTGTGATGGTCGTTCCGGCCCGAAAGGAGACGAGCATGCAGAGTCAAGCGCCCATGGAACGCGAGCGTCTCAAGAAAGTGGATCACCAGGTCGCTGCTCAATGTCCCGATCCGGGCCAAGGAAAACTGGGCGTTGATGACCGCATAGGGACGTCCGCTGAGATCGATTGCCACGTGAGCCAACGCTTCGTCAAGGGGGGCGTAGGCGTGACCCATACGAGTAATGCCACGGCGGTCCCCCAATGCCTGGTCCAGGGCTTGTCCCAAGACGATAGCTACATCCTCCACGGTATGATGCTCATCGATTTCCAGATCTCCCCGTGCCTGCACGGTGAGATCGAACAGGCCATGGGCGGCCAACTGCGCAAGGAGATGGTCGAGAAAGCCCAGGCCAGTGTCGATCTCATAGCGCCCGCGTCCGTCCAGATCCAGAGCGACGGTGACCTCGGTTTCCCGGGTTTGACGCGTGATCCTGGCCTGTCGGGACTGCGTCTGGCCGCCCAGAGAGGTGAGCGCAGCCGTGGATGCGGCTGAGGGTTCCAGACTTGCGCGGGGGAGCGACGGTTCGATGTTCAGAATTTCTCGCAACGCAGTCAGCAGCGCGTCGTTCTGCTCCGGACGGCCGACAGTGATGCGGACCGCGTCTGCTAACATTGGATCGGAGAAGGTGCGCACCAGAATGCCCCGTGCGGCCAGCCTCTCGGCGATTTCCGGACCAGAGTGGTCCGTGAAACGGCACAGCACAAAGTTCGACTGGCTGGGGACCGGATAGACACCGGGGAGCCCGGCCAAGGCCGATTCCAGCCGTTCCCGCTCCGCAATGATACACGAAATGACATGCTGGGCATAAGCAGCATCCTCCAGCGCAGCCTGGGCGGCGATCACCGCCGCCATATTCACATTGAAAGGCGAGCGCACTCGCGCCAGCGCATCAATAACCTGGGGCGAAGCCAGAGCATAGCCCAGGCGGAGTCCGGCCATGCCGGCCCACTTGCTCAAGGTCCGCAAGATGATGAGATTCGGGTAGGCGGGAAGCAGCGACACTGCGCTCTGCCCACCAAACTCGACGTACGCTTCGTCAACCACCACGGCCACCGGCAGTTCCAGCAGGCGCTGAACGGTCTCCAGCGGGATGGCCCGGCCATCGGGGTTGCCCGGCGAGGTGATGAACAAAAGCCGAGGTGATGCCTCAGCCGGCGGATTCTGAACAAGAGACTCGATGGCATCCGCGTCCAGCGAAAAATCGGGGTGACGCGGCACGGGTATCACCTTCCCACGGTGAGCGCGAGTGCTTACGGCGTACATGCTGAAGGCAGGTGGGCAAATTATTACGCCATCACCCGGTTCGACAAAGAGACGCACCACCAGATCGATGAGTTCATCGCCTCCGTTCCCCAACACCACTTGCTCAGGGGCGACATGAGCGTACCGGGCGATGGCCGGGATCAGGCTCCGGTAGTCGGGGTAGTACTGATAGCCGTCAAAGCGGCCCAACGCCTCGATCACGCGCGGCGATGGACCATACAGGTTTTCGTTGGCATCGAGCCGAATCAATTGACCAGGAGGTACTTGGGCGCGGAGGGCCAGGGCCTCCCAATCAGGGGGTTCGTAGGCTTCCAGTTCCTGGATATGGGGACGGATCAGAGATTCAATGTTCATGTTCTGTCCTCATCACTTGGCTCATCTTGGCAGGTGGCGAGGTATCTCAGGTGACTCGCGAGCGGCGATGGCGGCAGCGTGAGCGGTCAAGCCCTCCGCTTCTGCCAGGACCCGCGCGGCTGGAGCCAACTGGCGAGCGGTGACCGGATCCACGGCAAAGATGCTGGTGACCTTGACAAAGTCCTTGACGTGCAACGGTGAGGCGAAACGGGCTGTGCCCCGGGTGGGCATCACATGACTGGGACCGACGACATAATCCCCCAACGCCTCTGAGGTGCTTTCGCCGAGGAATATCCCACCAGCATTCTGGACCTGGCCAATGAGAGACCAGGGATCGGCAACCAGAAGGCACAAGTGTTCCGGTGCGTATTCGTTTGCCAAGGCAAGAGCCTGTTCGACGCTATCCACCACCAGGATCGCGCCCTGTCCGTGCAATGCCTGTTCGATCATTGCCTGCCGTGCCTGTGACGCTAGCTGGACGGCCACTTGACTCTGTACCGCCCTGGCAAGCTCCATGGAGGGCGTGATCAGCAGCGGCGTGGCCAGGGGATCATGCTCTGCCTGGGCCAGCAGGTCGGCAGCGACCCACGCCGGATTGGCGGTATTATCAGCAATCAACAAGGTCTCGGTTGGGCCGTTCAATCCATCAATGCCTACATCCCCGTAGACCTGTTTCTTGGCCAGGGTGACAAAGAGACCGCCGGCGCCCACGATCTTGTCGACCCGAGGTACGCTCTCGGTGCCATAGGCGAGTGCGGCGATGGCCTGCGCACCACCCAACAGGTAGATTCGGCTCAAGCCAACAACATGAGCCGCCGCCAGGATGGCCATCATGGGACCTGGTGTTCCTGCCGCTGACCGGGAAGCCTGGGGGCTGGCTGGGGTAGTCACCACGATCTCTTTCACACCAGCGACCTGGGCCGGGATCACGGACATGAGCAGCGACGAAGGGTACGAAGCAGTACCGCCGGGTACATAGACGCCCACCCGTTGCAGCGGGATCACCCGTTGTCCGATGACCGTTTCGGACTCCCAGGACAGCCACGAATGACACGGCTCTCGCTGGTGGAAAGAGCGGATGCGGTCAGCAGCGGAGTGCAAGGCCTCTCGCAGATTCAAGGGCGCTGCTTTGTAAGCGGCCTCGATCGCCTCTTCGGCCAGGATGAACCGATCGAGGGAGACGCCATCAATTCTTTCCGTGTAATCGCGCAGGGCAGCATCTCCTCCCCGTCGGACATCGGACACGATCTGGGCAACTGCCTCCTGAGGTGAAATCTCCCGACCAAAAAGGGCCCGTAGTCGGGCGGCAACGGTTTCCGGCACCGAGAGCTCTTCTGCGGACCGCAACCGAGCGATATGTTCCCGGGCTGAGCCGTAGCCCTGAAAGATGCGAAGGGTCATGGTATCTCTCCTTGATCGACGGATCTCAGGCTGGACAGGAGCTGTCGCACCTCGCTCAAGCGTAAGCGATAGGTCACCCGGTTCACGATCACCGTTGCCTGAGAGGCTGCAATCTGATCCAGTTCTATCAAACCGTTTTCATCCAAGGTACGTCCGGTTTCCACGATATCCACCAAGAGGTCGGCCAGACCCACCAGCGGGGCGAGTTCTACCGATCCGCTCAAAGGGATCAGTTCCACGGATAGACCTTGTTTCTGAAAATAATCGCGTGTCAGACGTGGGTATTGGGTCGCTACACGGAGACCGGTGGCCAGACGGAAATTTCGACCTCGCTGCGCAGGAGTCCCAGCCAGCACGAGACGACAGTGACCAAAGCTCAGGAGCAAAGGCTCATATACATCCCGCCCGCTCTCCCATAAGGCATCCTGCCCGACGATCCCGAGATCCGCCGCGCCATATTCGACATAGACCGGAACATCGGCGGGTTTGACCAAGAGAAAGCGAATTAATTCCTCGCACCGCTCCGCGTGGAGGCCCTCCGAAGCCGGGACGCGTCTGGTTTCAGTGAACAGCAGTTGGCGCGATCCGTTGTCCAGGCGGCAATTCCAGCCCAGGCGGCGGAATCGATCTACGGCTGGATCCAGGAGGCGCCCTTTTGGCAGCGCAATCGTCAATGGATTCACCCGCTTATCTCCTTCCAGGGAGTGATTCTCCCGCAAGCCAGGCTTCGACTTCTTGCCACAGTTCGCTCTCGGTCAACAGGCGATCTCCTCGCTCATCGGATAGCACCCATGCTTTGCCGGCACAGCGTAACGTCCGGGAGATGCCTCGCTGGCGAGCCAGGTGATGCAACTCGGGCCCGCTCAACCCTAGGATGTCTACTTCTATGCGGCAGCCTCGCGCTCGAAGGCGTTGGACCAGATGGTAACAGGTCGAATGATCACAGCCTTGAACGAGCAGATGGGGAATGATGGAGGGACCGGTCATCCCATGTTGACTCTGGACCAAGAGCACCCGTTCGATGCCCAGACCAAAGCCGACAGCCGGTAACGAACGCCCGAAATTGGCGATGAGATTGTCGTATCGTCCGCCACTCAGGACCGGCCAGCCCAGGCCGGGCACCATGCCACGGAAAGTAATGCCAGTGTAGTAATCCATGCCTCGCACTTCGCCGAGGTCCAGGATCACCCGGTGGCCGATACCGTAGACCTGCAAAAGGCGATAGACATCGGCCAAGCGGTCGATGGCTGCCATCGCTGCGGCGGCCTCGGGCAGGCTTGTGCTGAGGGCCCTTGCTTCCTCCAGGACCTCTGTTTCACCCACCCAATCAGACAGGCGGGCCAGGAGTTCGCGTTGGGAAGTGGTTACATCGGGCGCAGCCAAGGCCCTGGCCAGCCGAGCGGTGCTCTTGCGGTCGATAGCTTCTCGAATGGCGGTTACAGACTCTGGGGACAGCCCGGTTGTCACAGCGTGAAAGAAAGCCATCTGACCCAAGTTTACCTGGAAATTCGGCAAGTTCAGGGTCTCGAGCGCAGCGACAGACAAAGCAACCACTTCCGCATCGGCAGCCGGGGTATCGGCGCCGATCAGTTCGACACCAGCCTGCGTAAATTCGCGCTTACGGCCTGCCTGGGGTTCCTCATAGCGGAAGAGGCTACCGATATAGAAGCAGCGCAACGGCATCGGTTGATCGTACAACTTGGTCGCAGCCGTACGGGCAATTTGAGGCGTAAAATCGGCGCGCAGGGCCAACGTGTGCCCGTCCCGATCAAAGAAGCGATACATGGCCTGCTGTAGGTCGGGACTGGCGCCCACCGTCAGGTTGTCATAATATTCAAAGGTGGGAGTGATGACCTCCTGATATCCCCAGCGGCAAAATTGCTCGCGCAACACTGCCTCGACCTGACGTCGGCGTGCGGCTTCGACCATGAAGCGATCCTGCACCCCATGGGGGATCTGGCTTCGAACTTCGGGTACCGACAACTCACGGCCGTCTTTCACACGATTGCTCCTTCTGTCCGCTACACATCCCATAAATAACAAAAAAGACCAGTCTGCTGACTAGTCTTTGGGATAAGCCTGACTTTCGATCGGGTTCCGCAACCGATTACCGGATGGGATACGCCTGGTTCCAGCGTCAGGTCTTATCCCCGCGCTCGTGATGATGGATGGGAAACAGGAAGGCAGGTTTCCCGGCCATACCTAGACGAACTGAGGTCTGCTCAAGGACGTTTCCCTGGCGTGACATCCTTTCCGTTCCTGCTTTCCCACACATTTTTGTCAATTATAGCAGCAACGAGGAAGAGAGTCAAATTCCTGGGGCTCGATCGGCTTGCCACGTTACGGGAGGGCAATGACCTGCCCAAGAAAGTGATCCAGAGGGCCGTGGCCATGGCCGATTTGCCAGCCCATTGCGGCCCGAATGGCCGCAGTGACATAGGCTTTGGCGATCTGGACCGCTTCCTGCACCGAGTGTCCCTTGGCCAGCTCGGCTGCAATGGCCGAGCCAAACGTGCATCCGGTGCCATGGGTGTGGGGCGTTTCGAGGCGGGGCGCGGTGAACTCGTGAAACGACCGCCCGTCGTATAATACATCAATGGCTGCCTCAGGGTTGGATAGATGTCCTCCCTTGACCACAACATGGCGGGCTCCGAGTTGGTAGATGGCTTGAGCCGCGCGCCGCATATCATCCAAGGTGTGGATCTCAAGGCCGGTCAGTACCTGGGCTTCGTGGTGATTGGGGGTCACCACATAGGCCTGCGGGAGCAATTCGCGAATCAGAGCCTCGCGAGCCTCCAATCTCAACAACGGATCGCCGCTCTTGGCGACCATCACCGGGTCCACAACCAGACGTTCTACCTGGTACTTTCTGGCCCGATCGGCCACGACCTGGATGATCTCAGCATTGGACAGCATTCCTGTTTTCCAGGCATCCGCTCCGATATCGGCCATCACCGAATCGATCTGTTGCGCCACGAAAGAGGCTGGCAATTCGAACACACCCTGCACGCCTACCGTGTTTTGAGCGGTGATAGCGGTCAGAGCACTCATGCCGTAGACGCCCCTGGCGGCAAAAGTCTTTAGATCGGCCTGGATGCCGGCCCCGCCTCCTGAATCGGATCCAGCGATAGTCAGTGCTTTTTTCATCGAAACCTCCTTCATGGAATCAATATGATAGCCAGCAATAGAATGACCGCCCCGCACAGCACGGCCCAATCAACAGCCTGGAGTCGATAATCCTGCATGAATGTACGGCCTGGCCGACTGAAGCCCCGTGCTTCCAGGGCCTCTGCCAGCTCGTCGGCCAGTTGAAACGCCTGAATCAGTAGAGGCGTCATCAGGGCGGGGTAGTGGCGCAGGGCGGCCCAGCCTGGTTCAAGGGGAATGCCCCGTGATCGCTGGGCGTCAAAGATATTCCGCGCCTTACGCGTGATGACCGGCACAAATTGCAGCGATGTGCGAAACACAAAGGCGACCTCATAGGGCAGGCCCGACTTGACCAACGCATTGCTCAGATCATAGGGCGACGTAGTCCGAAAGAAAAGGAAGAAGGTAGAAGACAGAGACAGCAATCGCAGGCTAGCAGTGACTGCAGCCATGAGGTCGAAGGCCCACCAGGCGATCAGAAACCAGGCGATGGTCATGGCCATCAAGACTCGGAGCCATTTCAGGTAGGTGCGTCCTTCTCTGACCAGAACGACTCCTAGCCACAGAAGACCCAGCTCTGCCAGGAGCCATGGCAGAGACCGGGTCGTCATGATCCAGGCAGCGTACAGGACGGCCAGCAAGAGCTTGGTGCGGGGATCGAGTCGGATGGTCATCGCGCTTTCTCCAGAAAGGCCTTCCGGATCTGAAATGCCTCGGTCGGTTCTAATCCGGCACGCTGCATGGCGGGCTCATTGCCCATTACTTCCCAGGAATGTCCATTCGTCAGGATCTCCCCGCCGGCCAGAAGCACCCAGCGGCAGGCATATTGCTCAGCAAATTCCAGATCATGGGTCACCATGACGATAGTCTGACCGCGAGCCTGCAAATCTCGCAGGAATTCGCCCAATGCCTGGCGGAAAGGCCAATCCTGACCCGTAGTTGGTTCGTCCAGGACTAGTATTTCAGGTTGGGCGGCCAGAGCGGCGGCAAAGGCAACTCGTTTCTTTTCCCCCTCGCTCAACCGATACGGAGAGCGCTCGAGAAGAGGCTCCAGGCGGAACAATGTGGTCAACTCATCAAGCCAGTGCTTGTTGTAGCGCTTCAAAGCGCGGGCTCCCACTTCGATCTCATCCCGGACCTGGAACCTAAAGAACTGGTCGTTGGCGTTTTGAAAGGCCAGTCCAACGTGGGAGGCCAGTCGCGATGTCTTGGTCCGGAGCGTATCTTGGTCGAGTACCAATACTCGTCCATGATGAGGGCGATACAAACCATTAAAGTGTTTGATCAGCGTGGTCTTTCCGGAGCCATTGGCGCCGACCAGCGCCAGACACTCGCCCGGGTAAAGGGTGAGGTTGATGCCACGCAAGACAGGGGTTTTCTCGAAGGAAAACCAGAGGTTCTCGGTCTGCAATACAGGAAATGGACCGTGTGCTTCGGCAGCCGGGGGATTGGGCCCGAGGTCCGGCTCCGTGGTGAATGCCGGTATGGCGTCTTTGAACTCCTCGACGGTGAGAGGGACGTCGGACAGGCCCATGGCTTTGGCCATCTGCACCACCGTCGGAGCGTTCAGCCCAAAGGCAGTGATCTCTTCGGATAACACTGTTCGGGGTGGGCCGTCCAGCACAATTTGCCCCCGGTCCAGGACACACATGCGGTCGACATCGGCCACGACGTGTTGAAGCCGATGTTCAGAGATCACGATGGCCGTCCCGCTCTGATGGATTCTGCTTAACGCCGATCGGATGCGGCGGACGTTGGCCGGGTCCAGGCTGGCGTAGGGTTCATCCAACACAATCAGTTCAGGATGGAGAGCCATGGCGGCGGCAATCGCTACCAACTGCTGTTCTCCACCGGAGAGATGCTGGGGATTCCGGTCAAGCAAATGGCCGATTCCCACCATTTCTGCACTCTCTTCTAAGCGACGGTTGATCTCCTGACGCGCCAATCCCAGGCTCTCTAACCCAAACGCCAGTTCCTGGACAACCGTTTCAGAAAAGAGTTGAGCTGCGGGGTTCTGGAAGATCATGCCGACGTGGGCAAATAGCTCGCCCACGGTGGAGGATCGGGTATCCAGGTTTCTCACTGTCACCTGGCCTTCCATGACCCCCTCGTAAAAGTGGGGGATGAGTCCGTTCAAGGCGCGGCACAGCGTGGATTTTCCAGATCCACTGGCGCCAGCGAGCAGGACATACTCCCCCGCATGGATCCGCAGGTTGAGATCGCGGAGAATCCAATCAGGGCTCGAAGCTGCATACCGGTAATAGAGGTGGTGTACCTCAACCAACGGCCTATTCACCAGTGTCGCTACTCCTTTTGAGAACTACATACCCTGTCCGTTCCAGGACTTTGAGCGCCAGCACTCCCAGCACTGTTCCCACAATGGTGCTTCCCAGGAAGGAAGCGATCAAGAGGCCCACGGCCATTGTCTTGTGCATCAGGAAGGGAGCGACCAGCCACCCACTGACAAGGGCCGCCAGGATCCCTGTGCCCACGATCTCTCCCAGAGCGCCCAGGTAGATGTTGCGACTCAGGCGGTAGGCATAGCCAGCCAGGAACGCCCCGATCATCCCACCGGGAAAAGCCAGCAAAGTGCCCACCCCCAACGCGTTGCGGATGGCCCCGATGATGGCGGCAATGGCCAGTGCCCACCAGGGTCCCAAAAGAACTGCCCCGACGATATTGACAAAGTGCTGAGTCGGGTTCACCTTCGCGATCCCGATCGGGAACGAGGTAAAGGGCGAGAGCGCCACCCCGATCGCGACCAGGATTACTGCCTGGGCGACTTGACGTGTTTGGCTTCTCATTTTATCACTCCTTTATCAACTGTTCAAAGTGGTCCCATCCTTTGGCTTCCAGCGGAACCTGCTTTCCATCCTCCAGCACCAGCCAGCGGCCTTCATCTGCTGGTAGAATCTGGCCCACTACGGTTACCAAGGTGCCCGTCTCCTGTTGGATAGCGTGGATCAATTCTTCTGCATTTTCAGCCGGAACGGTAAAGCACAGCTCATAGTCCTCTCCACCATCGATGGCCAGGTGCCAGGGAGCCTGGTGGGTTGACCGGGCCACCGATCGGGCTGCCGGCGAGACCGGCAGCCGCTCCGCCCACAGGCGAACGCCCACCTGGCTGCAATCGCAGATGTGGCCGATATCGCTGCTCAGACCGTCGCTGACGTCGATCATGGCCGTCGCTTTCCCTGAACCGGCGATGACCTGGGCTTCTGCCAGGCGAGGCGTTGGCGTAAAGTGGCGCGCCAGCAGAAATTCTCGATCCTCAGCCGGAACTGAAAGGGAATGGTTCGAGAGGAGGCTCAATCCGGCTGCCGAATCGCCCAACGTGCCGGTGACCAAGACTTGATCTCCTGGTTTGGCCCCCGAACGAAGAAGCAGGTGCGGCCGCTGCACCCGTCCCAGGGCAAACACATCCACGAAAATTCCACCTTGAGAACGCGCCAGGTTTCCCCCGACGATGGCCACGCCATAGCGGTCTCCTTCCTCGCGCAACCCCCGGTAGAGTTCATCCACCCAACCTACCTCGATGCTGGGTGGCAAGGCCAGGGAGACCAGGGCGAACTGAGGTCGCCCCCCGGCAGCAGCAATATCGCTCAGATTGATCGCCAGGGACCGTCGGCCCAGATGACGGGGAGAGATGGTGTCTCGCCGAAAATGCACCCCTTCCACCTGGCTGTCCACCTTGGCCAGCAGCCATCCTTCCTCCTGGGTCTCTAACACGGCTACGTCATCGCCGATACCGACAATGACATCGGGTCTTTTGACGGCGGCTATCTCGGCGATCCGATCGATCAAGGGGAACTCCCCCAGTTCAGAGACGCGCATCTCTTGGCTCCTTGAGATCACTATTCCTGTAAGACCACAATTCGTGCACCGGTGGTCAACTGCTCCGACGTCAGATGATAGACCTGGTCCAGCAGCGCAACCTTGAAGGTAGCTGGGCCGTGGGCTTCTGCGGCCGCTCGTTCGGCAGCTAGACCAAAACTAGCGAGGCCACCCACCGCTGCAACCAGATAGTCTGGCTCCACGGCAGCAAAGGCGGCAATGGCTGTAGTGGCCATGCAACCGGTGCCGGTGACCGTGGTCAGCCAGGAATGGCCGTTGTTGACCCCGATGACACGGCGTCCATCCGACACCACATCTTGCTTGCCGGTGATTGCCACCACGCTGCCCCAGGTCTGGGCCATCGTCTGGACTACAGCAATCGGGTCAGAAACCCCCTCTACACTCTCGACGCCCCTGACCCGACCGCCAACACCACCCAGCGCACCGATCTCAGCCGAATTCCCCCGGACAATCGCAATTCGCAGGTGGCTTAGCAGCTCGAGCCCGGCCTGGGTACGCAACTGGCTGGCCCCTGCACCCACCGGGTCCAACACAATCGGGATGCCAAGTTCGTTGGCCTTGCGCCCGGCGATCAGCATCGCTTCAACCTGGGCGGGAGTCAACGTTCCCAGGTTGAGGACCAGGGCACTGGCTGCCTGCGTGATCTCGGCCACCTCGTCCGCCGCATGCGCCATGATAGGCAGAGCGCCCAAGTGCAGGGTAAGATTGGCCGTGTCGTTCATCACGACCAGATTGGTGATGTGGTGGATCAGCGGCTTTCTGATCCGGATGCGGGAGAGAGCATCAGCGATTTGGCGATTCATCGGTGTTCCCCTTTTGCGCTGTCACGATGGCGCGTAGTTGCTGAGCGGCTTCTTGTGGATCGGGAGCGCCGATCACGGCCGAGATCACGGCAATCCCGACCGCACCGGCCTGGATGACGGCTCGGGCGTTGTGGACATTGATGCCGCCGATGGCGACTACCGGGAGCGAGACGGCTTGCACAAAGCGCGTCAACCCCTCAATGCCGATCGGCGGGCCGGCATCAGGTTTGCTGGGCGTGCCATACACATCGCCTATGCCCAGATAATCGGCGCCTTCGCGCTCGGCCTGGCGGGCTTCATCGAGTGTGCTGGGCGAGAAGCCGATGAGGCGGTGCGGGCCCAGTAGCCGGCGAGCGATGGACACCGGCATATCATCCACGCCCAGATGGACCCCCTCCGCGTCAATGGCCAGAGCCACATCCACCCGATCATTGACAATGAGCGGGATGCCTGCTTTCTGGGTCAGTTCGTGTAACGCGCGCCCTAACCGGATCATCTCTCGGGTAGATGCTTCCTTCTCCCGAAGTTGCACGACCGTCGCTCCACCCTGGATCGCCGCCCACACGAGATCCGGGAGGGAACGGGAACCGGCCGCCCGGCGGTCGGTGATGACGTACAGCGACCAGTCTACAGTTTTCATCACACTTCTCCTTCAACAGTTGATAGTATGGATCGTTCGATGCTGGACTGCTGAAGTCGAACTCCAGCAGTCCAGCAAGTTCCCGTCAAGGGTGTCGAACTACCGCACGCCAGGCCGGGATACCCAGTCGGACGAGTGCCAGATACAGCAGAAAGGCAATGGCAAATCCGGGGATGGTCGCTCCCAGCTCGGGCAGGTTGCGGGCAATCAGGTGGTAGGCGGCGATGCCCACCAACCAGGCCGCCACCGCTAACCAGTTGACGCCGTTCTGATACCAGTATGTACCCTGTGTTTGGTACAGCTCCTCCACCTGAAGTTGACGGCGACGGAGCACAAAGTAATCGGCGGCCAGAATCCCGAAGAGAGGAACGAACACCGAGCCGATGATCAGCAGAAAGTCAAAGTAGCGCCCCATCGTCAGAAAGGCCGCCAATGCCAGACCAACGGCCCCAACCAGTGCGACCAGGATCCGCTGGCTTATCTTGGGGAATACGTTCTGGATGGTCACTGCAGCCGAATAGATGTCGGCAAACGCATTATCGGTCTCATCCACCAGAATGACCAGCAAGGCGATCGCTCCGCCTGTCATGGCCACAATGGCCGTGGTCAGGTTCTCGGGAGTTGGTTCCGCCACCTGCAACGTGAGGATGAAGAGCATCCCCAGCCCGTAGAACCATACGTTGCTGAGCAGATAACCCAGATACGTTCCCCAGAAGGACGCACCAGGCTTTCGGGCAAACCGGTTATAGTCGGCGACCAGCGGCATCCAGGACACCGGCATGGCGACCACCAGATCGACGGCCAGCCAAAAAGGCAGCTCGCCCGTGCCGGCCTGGCGCAGCAGAGCTGGAATATCGTACCTGGTGAACAGGTAAATGGTCATCCAGGCGCTGGCGCCATAGACGAGCCAGACGCCGAACTTTTCCAACCACTGGCGGATGACTACCAGGGGTCCACCGAGCGCCAGCAGGGTGCACCAGATGGCAAAGATGATGAGCCAGAGAGTGTAGTTGGAGAAGCCGAACAGTGCCTGGCTGACCTGGTTTGCGGCCAGGCCGATCACCCAGAACTCAAAGGCGGTCCAACCGATCAATTGGATCAGGTTGAACAAACTGGGAAGATAGGAACCACGGTATCCCAGCACCGGCCGAAGCAGTACCATGGTAGGAATCGCATGGTCACTGCCGGCCACGCCGGTCAGCGCCAGCAACAGATTCCCGACCAGCGTGCCGATCACGATGGCCAGCAAGGCCAGTGCGGGACTCAGCCCAGGCACCAATAGCGCACCTGCCTCCAATACAAGCAACCCCACGCCCAGGCTGGACCAGAGGACAAACAGGTCGAACCAACGAAGTTGCCGGTGCGCCGAGGGCACTGGCTCAATGCCCCACTCCGGAGGGGCCTGGATCTTGAGACGGGACGAGCGACCTTCCGTTTTCACCGACATCGCACACCTCCTGAATATCACATCTGGGCTGGGGGCGGGAGAACCCAAAACCGCTCCCGTCATAGGGAGCGGTTGTCAGGGTCTATTCCTTTTTCCATGTCGATTGGCTCCCTACGCCGGCATTACCCGGATCAGGTTCCTTGGGTCGGCACCGGTGGACTCTCTACGGCCCAATGTGCCTTCTCAGCCTGGTTCCCCCAAGCTCCCCAGCAATGCTATTCACTTAAATCTATTATATTCATAAGGTCCAGTTTGTCAAAAACCCCGAGCTAGTAGGTAAGCGACTCGGGTTCGGCCTTGATGCGCTGGCGAAAAACCCGATAGGACCAGACTTGATAGGCAAGCACGATCGGGACAAAGATCAAAGCCACAATACTCATGATCCGCAGCGTGTAAGGCGACGATGAGGCATTGTAGATGGTCAGGCTGTAGGCCGGATCGGTGCTGGAAATCATGACGCGCGGAAACATGATCAGAAAGATAGTCGCCGGGATCAGGATGACGACCAACCCGGCCATGACAAAGGCCCAGCCATCCTTTCTTTGCCGGCCCAAAATGCCGGCGAGGACTAGAGCCAGGATCGTAAACAACATAACAATGACCGAAGCGATGCCGAGTCGCGAGTACAAATCGGTGGCCAGATAGGTTGCAATGCTCCACAGTATCATTAACATCAACGCAGCCAGCCATAAGTTGCTCGCCAGGTTCTGGGCGCGCCGATGCAGATCACCGGCCAGCTTGAGACTGAGAAAGTTCGCGCCGTGATACAGGAAGGCGGCCACGACTACCAGCCCACCCAGGAGGCCATACGGGTTGAGCAGGGTCAGCAGGTTTCCAGTGTACACCATCTGGGCATCGATAGGTACACCCCTGGCCAGGTTGGCGAACGCCACTCCGAGCAGGAAGGCAGTCAGCGCGCTTCCGGTTGCCATGCACCAGTCCCACACGCTGCGCCACCGGGGATGAGTACCCTTGGAACGGAACTCGATGGCCACGCCCCGGACGATCAAACCCAGCAGCATCAGGAACAGAGCCAGGTAAAAGCCGCTGAACAGGGTGGCATACCAGTGGGGGAAGGCAGCAAAGGTCGCGCCGCCAGCGACGATGAGCCACACTTCATTCCCGTCCCAGTGTGGACCGATGGTGTTGATCGTTGCCCGACGTTCCTCATCCTTCTTACTGAAGAAAGGAACGAGCATCCCTACACCGAAATCAAATCCTTCGAGGAAGAAGAAGCCCATCCACAAGACAGCGATCAAGACGAACCACAGTGTTTGTAGAAACTCGGTTGACATAGCATCCCTCCTACGAGTCCGGCGCGCTGACGGGCGATAGGATCCGATTCTCGGATTCGTGCTCATGCCTGGCTGCATCAGGACCAGCTTTGGCGAACTTGACCAGGAGATACACGTCCACGATCATGAGCACTGCGTAGACCAGGGTGAATCCGATCAGGGTAAAGAGCACCATTCCCCCACTCAGGTTCGGGGACATGGCATTCTCAGTTTTGAGTAACCCATGCACGATCCAGGGTTGGCGAGCGGTCTCGGTCAGGATCCAGCCGGAGGTATTGGCGATATAGGGCAGTGGGATAGCCCAGACCATTCCCTTCAGCCAGCGGGTCCACCGCTCTGGCCACTTTTTCAGCGGCAGGTACAAACCATAGGCGGCAAGGGCGATCATGAGCAATCCGGCACCGACCATGATCCGGAACATCCAGAAGGCAAGCGGGACCACAGGGATGTAGTTTCCAGGTCCATACCGGGCTTCATATTCAACCTGGATCTGATGGATGCCTGGAATCGCTCCCACATCCTTGGGAAAATAGAGCCAATTGAGCACCCTTGGGATTTCGAGGCTCCAGATCTCGCGTTGACCGGTCCGGTCAAAGAAAGCGATCACCTTAAAAGGAGCCGGGTACACGGTTTCCCAATGCGCTTCTGAGGCCACTGCGGCCATGGGCTGCACCTCCAGCAGATAGATGCCCTGAAAATGGCCAGTTACCCCTACCAGTATGGCGGCGATCAGACCGATGCCGGCGACGAGCTGGAACGACTTTTTGAACGCATTCAGGTGTTGCTTCCGGACGAGGTGGTAGGCGCTGATGCCCAACATAAAGAAGGCGGCAGTGGTCAGGCTGGCGGAGATGGTGTGCACGAAGAGGAGCCAGCCGCGCGGATTGGTGGCCAGTGCGAGAAAGTCCACCAGCTCCAGCCGGCCCGCCGTCTCATTGACCACGTACCCAACTGGGTGTTGCATAAAGCCATTGGCGAGCAGGATGAACAACCCAGACAGACTCGATCCAATGGCGACCAGCCAGATCGTGGCGGCGTGGAGGCCCTTGGGCAGGCGGTCCCAGCCAAAGATCCATATCCCCAAGAAAGTGGATTCCAGGAAGAAGGCCAGGAGGCCCTCAATCGCCAGCGGCACGCCAAAGATATCGCCGACGTATCGGGAATAGGTGGACCAGTTCATCCCGAACTGGAATTCCTGGACGATTCCGGTCACCACACCCATGGCAAAGTTGATCAGGAACAACTTGCCCCAGAACTTGGCCATCTGCTTGTAAGTTTCGTTGCCGGTGCGTACATAGATCGTTTGCAGGATGACAATGAACCACACTAGGCCCATCGTCAGCGGGACAAAGAAAAAGTGATAGATGGTGGTGATAGCAAATTGCCATCGCGACAGTACAACAGGGTCCATCTGCCCTCTCCTTTATTTTCGGTATCTCTACAGCCTCTCCATCGGCAGGGTCCAGAAAGCCTCCAGCCGTCAGTGCATCGGCCAGAAACCAGGCAGGAAGACGCGCAGCAAGGTGTCTACCATCAAGCCCAGGATGAACAAGCCGCCGAACAAGCGATTGTGGTGGAAGGCAAATGCCGAAAACCAGGTGGGCCAGGCCGGATAGCCCTCAGGCGGGCTCTCAGGCCTTGGCTTGCTCAGCACACCCAGTGCCACGACAAGACGTCTCCCGGCCAAAAACACAAGGAGCATGACTGGGGTGAAATAGCGCGGTACAAAGATCAGATACAGGATGACAAGATAGATCAGCAACAAAACAGTCATGTTGATCATACGTGCAACCCGCTCGCCAATCCGCACCGGCAGGGTGCCTACCCCCTTTCGCCTGTCAGCATCCAGTTTGTCAATGTGCTTGCCGATATTGATGCTGGCCACGCTCAGGCCAAAGGGAACCCCGGCGAGGGCCACGTACCACACATGATCGGTCCAGCCCCGGGCGAGGACGATATAGACACCAGCAATCATGATCGGACCCCAGATTAGAAAGATGAACAGTTCACCCAGGCCCAGATATTTGAGCGGCCATGAGTAGAGGAGCAGGACCAGAGCGCCGAGGGCGAACAGGCCAATCACGATACCTGAGAAGCCGGTGTAGATCAAGGCGAAAATCCCCGAGAGGACTGCCAGTGTCCCGGTTACGGCGAACCATCGAAGCTGCTGCTTCGCGTTCCAGAACCCTTGCACCAGAGGGTGGACGCCGTATTGGGTGCGGAAATAATTGTCCTGGTCAACGCCGCGTCGGTAGTCGGTATAGTCGTTCAGCAGGTTGTTTGCGCCATGGGCGATGAACAGGCCCAGGGTGACGATGAGCCAGGGCAGGAAGCGGAAATAGCCGTCGCGCCCAGCGAGCAATCCGGCAATGACACAGGAGTAGACCGTCACTACGGTTACGGCTGAACGGGTGGCGATCAGCCATTTGGAAACAACGTCAAGGCGATCCCATTCTTCTTTCTGGTCCATCTTGACCAGAGTCCACAGAGCAGTTTTCCACATGGCAAAGTTGATGGACATGTTGGCACCCTCCTGGCAAGAACAGACATCTGGCGGCTGGTAGGCTCTCTCCCCACCGAATGCGACAGGCCCCCACGGTGCTTGACTGGACGTGCACCAGTATACCACAGGATGCTTTGCACGTCAATGAGACATCGTTTGGGTAGGGTGATATGAAGGGTTTATTGTTGCAGACGATCTCGGTAGTATTCTCCGAACCAAGAGTTTGTTGCCAACACCAGCCAGATGTAGTATACTCGTTGAGAGTGTTTGGAGGGTGAGAGCAATGGCGCGTTCAAATGAAGGTGTTGTCGGGGCGAACTCCACCCCACCCACGGTGGGTGAACAGGAACCGTTGGCTGCTCACAACGTTGGGTCCGTTGTGCGACCGGCATCTACCCACGAGGAGACGACCGATCAGGATAGCCGGCTTCAGGTCGTCTTTGAGATTTCCAGGATTCTGCTGGCGGAGCAGGACCTGGACCATCTGCTTCCTCGTCTGCTCGCAACTTTGGTCCAGATCATGGATGCCGCTGATGCAGGCAGCGTGTGGCTCTATGACTCTTCGGAGGGACGGCTTGTGGCCCGCGGCGCACAAGGTTACGACTTTGACGCGTTGAAGAAGATGCGCCTGTCGCCTGGCGAGGGGATGGTTGGCAAAGTGTTCCAGAATGGCCGAGGCGAGCTGTATCCCACGCCAGAATCCACGAATGCGGCGATGGCCGATCTAACCCCCTTCAACCAGAAGGCATTTGAGGAAGCCACTGCTGGGTTGCGGCAACCGTTGAGTGCTGTTTGTGTCCCTTTGGCCACCGCTCAGACTACAATGGGTGCCTTGGCGCTGCTGAACCTTCGCACACCGGGGAGTTTCACCCAGAAGGATTTAGATCTACTGGAGCGCGTGGCTGTGCTGATCACGTTGGCGATTCAAACTGCTCTTCTCAGAGAGGAGCTGGAATCCACTCGAACGATCAGTGAGGCGAACCGCCTGAAGGCTGAGCTAATCTCAACCTTGGCCCACGAGATGCGAACTCCTCTGACCTCGATCAAGGGATATTCGACTGCCTTGCTTATGGATGAAGTTACCTTCAGTCCGGAGACTCAGCGTGAATTCCTGCAGATGATCGATCAGGAATGCGATATCCTGCAGGATCTGATCCGGGACCTGCTTGAGTCATCGATTATCGATGCCGGGCTCCTCAGACTTGAGTATCAGCCAGTCCACCTGCCTCGGTTGGTCCATAGTGTGGTGAATGAGTTGTCTCGGCGCACGACCCACCACTGCTTTGTGATTGATTTCCCTGATGATTTTCCGATCCTGGAGGCCGATCCGGACCGGCTGTTGCAGGTACTGCGCAACTTGCTGGACAATGCGATCAAGTACTCGCCTGAGGGTGGATTGATCGTGGTACGAGGGACGGTGGGAGAAAAAGAGGTCACCATTAGTGTAGCAGACCAGGGGATCGGTATTTCCCCTGAGCATCTGAATCGACTGTTCGAAAAATTCTTCCGCGCCAAATCGAACCTTGGGAGCCACGTCGTAGGTTCTGGTTTGGGATTACCGATCGCGCGGACGATTGTCGAAAAACATGGTGGACGGATATGGGCCGAGAGCCGGCTGGGTCACGGGAGCATATTCTATTTTACACTTCCTTGCGAAAGGCTCGGAAAATCAGTGGCATGCGGAGAGGAGGATCTCAATGGGTGACAAGATACTGGTAGTCGAGGATGCGCCTCGCGTGGTGCGTCTGGTTACCGAGATTTTGGAGGCGATCGGCTACCAAGTCGTGGCTGCCTGCAACGGCGAATCGGCGATTGATGTGATGGCATTGGAACAACCGGATCTCGTTTTGTTGGACATCCTGCTGGGAGAGGGCCTCGATGGTTATGAGGTATGCCGTCGCATCCGTGAGTTCTCCGATGTCCCGGTTATTATGCTCACGGCGAAAGCCCAGGACAGCGACATACTCCAGGGCTTTGATGCCGGTGCTGATGACTATCTGATCAAGCCTTTCAACGCCAAGGAATTAGTGGCGCGGGTGCGTGCGGTGTTGCGACGCACAAAGCGCCCCAGCGACGGAGTGGCTGCCGTTCTTCTTTGTGGTGACCTAGAGATCGATTTCGCCCGCCACAGCGTCAAAGTGCGCGGCCAACCAGTCTCTCTTACGCGGACCGAGTATGAGCTCTTGCGCCAACTTGCCTTGAACGCCAACCGGGTGATGGAGCATGAGAAGTTGCTCACCGAGGTGTGGGGACCTGAGTATCGTAACGACGTGGACTATTTGCGGGCGTACATCCGCTATTTGCGCAGCAAACTTGAAGCCGATCCTTCCAACCCCCGATATATTGTGACGTTGCACGGGGTCGGCTATATGCTGGCCTGTCCAGAGAATCGGGGGACCGCGCACGAGTAGCGCCTAACTGCTCAAGACAGTCTCCGTATTCCAAAAACAGTACCAAGCCTGCTTCTTACAGGCGACCTGGCCGATGTCAAGGTCGCCTTTTTCATGTTCTTTTCATGAAGCGGCGGTGGCTTTCTATGAGATTTTGATGTCGTTTGTGGTACTATAGAGCAGGTGTGTTGAATGGAAATCTGTATATAGCACAGGAGGTACTACGATGGATCGAATGCCTATCAAGGAAGAAGCTCGTGTAACAGGAGTCAGGCCGCAGACGCCGCCGTTGCGGATGCCGGATGCTGCCAGTACCGCTGAGGTAGTCGTGGCTCAGGCAATGGAGTACTGCGCTCGGAAGATGGGGCTCGCCGGCGCAGAGGAGGCCATGGAGCGTGTTCGAAAAGGGGATCCTTGCGCCCATGGGTATTGCTATTACAGCATAGCGAAGCAGGTGGCCGAGGCCATGGCGTCCCTGGATCGGAGCATCCGGGCCGTCTATGTGTTTGACTATGATGCAACTCCGTCGGATCTTTGTTTCCATGAGACCGTGCAGACAACGCCCATCCATCTGCTGGTCTGGACAGAGCGGAAGACCGAGGCTCTTGGTTCTCTCGCGGGGGCTCTCGATCACGCGCTGGCCCGAAAACTTTGCACTATGCTTGGCTGTGGTCCCCAGGAACACATACTCGACGTGCAGATCATTGATGACTCTGATGTCGAGAAACAAACCGGCTATGGCGCGTTGCTGTGCTCGATCCACCACCGTCCGATCAAGGTATGGGAGCGCTAGCCAGAAGGAGAAAACCTGTGGTTCAGCAGGTGACAGACGGGCATGTCTTTGTTCCTCCGATCCCGGCCATGAGGGAGCCTTCTGAACGCAAGGCCAGTACCTCTGTTTGCCGGGACATGATCCTTCGAACCCTTGATTTCTGCGAGAAGAGAGCTCGCCTGCAGGGACATAACGCTGTCGTTAATGCGCTGGCGCGGGGCGACAGAACTGTCTATGACTACTTTTTCTACGGGCTGGCCAAAGAAGTGGGACACTTGCTCGGGGAGACTGATGCTGCCGTAAAGGCCGTTTACTTTTTCGAGCCAGATGCGTCAGCGGGCGAGAGTAATGGATGGATGCCGAATCTCTCCAGGGGTCTTGATCTGATCGTATGGGTGGACACCCACTCCGAGGAGCTATCGTCTCTCGTGCAGACTTTGGACGCCAATCTCCTGCAGCAATACAAAAGCATGCTCGGATCCTCTGTGGCCGCCATGCCCAGTTTCCTTTCGGTGGAGGTTGTCAGCGATGAGGATGTCCGAGAGGGCAAGGGAGCGGCAGCGCTGATGACCTCTATTCATACACGGCCTCTGGAGGTTTGGAGTCGCTTTGTCCTCAGATTGAATACCGATCACTGTGGTGGTTGTCGTATATGCACGACCGTATGCCCGTATGACGCTATCAGCATTGACCCTGGGGCAACGACAGCCAAAATCAACCTCGAAAAGTGCCAGGCGTGCGGGCTGTGCTACAGTGCTTGCCCCGCAGGCGCGATTGAGTCAGCCTACTATGACTTTGCCTCATTGGCCAGGAACGTCCAGTCCTCTGTTCGCGCCAACGGCTACAAGGCAATTGCCTTGACCTGCCGAGGAAGCACACCGTCTGCAAGCGAGATCGAGCAGATCCTCGGTGTGTCTGGTTTTATGCCTATCTGCCTGCCCTGTGTAGGGCGGACCCCGCCCGAGTTCTTTCTCAAAGCCCTTAGCATGGGGATCGAACGGATCGCAATGATCCCGTGTCGGGATGACCACTGTCGCTTTCAAGACGGCAGCAAGATTAGCAGAAACCGTTTCTTTTTGCTGCGTTCTTTGCTTCAGGGACTCGGCTACGATCCAGATGTTCTGATCTTCTACGAGGCAGAAGGTCCCACCGCCAGCGTCAATGCGGCTCTGTGCACCGGGTGTGGAACCTGTATTGGCCTGTGTCCGTATGGAGCGATTCGCGCCGAGAGCAAAAACGGCAATGTGCTGTTCGTGACGCACATTGATCGCGAACGGTGCCAGGGGTGTGGGCTCTGCGTAGCAAGCTGTCCATCGAAGGCCATTGAAATTGACCGCTTTGCAGATCGGCAACTTATCTCTCGGATCGAAACGGTGTTGGCTGCTCAACCACCGGATGGCCCTCGGATTCTCGGTTTTCGCTGCAACTGGTGCAGCTACGAGGATGACGATCTGCCCTACGACCGGCTGCGTTACAGCAGCCAGAACATTGAGATCATCCGGGTGCCGTGCGCCGGGCGGATCGATCCACTTCACATTCTTTGGGCTTTTCTGAACGGGGCTGATGGCATATTCCTAGGCGGTTGTTCGTCTGGCGACTGTCGCTATGTTTGGGGCAGCGAACGGGCCCAAACACGGTTTGCGAGGCTTCGGGAACTTCTGGACGAATCCGGTTTCGATTCGAGGCGGTTGCGGATCCAGTGGTTCAAACGCGGGAGTGGAGAAACCTATAGCGACGCCATACGCTCCTTTGCGACGGATGTCGCAAAACTGAGTACAACTTCACTTCGAAGTACGGGAGGACGACGATGTCGAAACGCTTAGAGAAGGAGGTCTGGGCCCTGGAGCGCTGCGCTGGCTGTGGGCAGTGTGTTGCCCTGTGTGCCAAAGGCATGTTGTTCTGGGGTAGCGACGAGTCTCCTGCTCTGGAGAAAAGGGAGAAAACGCTAGGACTGTCTTGGGGTACACTTGATAGCTGCTCGTTTTGCCCACAATTCTGCGAGGAAGCCTGTCCACGCCTGGAGGATGAGTGGCCTACCCTGAGGCCGTGGCGTGTGGTTTCGGTCAGAACACGGGGCGTGGTTCAGTCTGGCGAGCCAAGCGATGTGATCCGGTACTTGTTGGTGAGTGCCCTTTCGGCGGGCCTCATCGACGGAGCCATCCTCACCGACATGGATCCCTGGCGACTCGAGGCGGTTCCCAAGGTCCTGACCACTGTTGGCGAGATCATGGATACATTGGCAATGCCCTACCTATGGGCGCCTACCCTCAGCATACTGAATGATGCTGTCTTTGGCAGGAAGCTGCAGGACCTGGCCATTGTGGGCACCCCTTGTGTGAGCCAGGCGCTGAGGAAGCTACGATCTACGACGAACGAGCGGCTTGCTCCGTACCGCAAGACAGCACGGTTAAGTATTGCAATGTTCTGTACTGGCGTATACCACCCCACGACGATCAACAGTGTGCTGGCCGAGGAGTTGGGTATAGACCTCCAGAAAGTGAAACGCCTGGAGGTCCGGCCCCGAGATGATCGCCTTTTGGTTACCTTGTGGGACAGTTCCAACAAGGAAGTGCCGCTGTGGAAAGTGGAGAGCTGCACCCGGCGTGGGTGCGCGCGCTGTGACGATTATCTCGGCGACTCAGCCGACCTGGCTGTCGGCACCGTTGGCGCGAAAGAGGGGTTCTGCACCGTGATCACCCGGACTCTGGCCGGCGAAATCTGCCTGCGCAACGCGATCGATTTTGGGTTGCTGGAAGCCAGTGAGGAAGTCAATCAGGCGGCGCTCCGCCAGGCCAGCGAGGAAAAGGAGCGGCGCAAGCGAGCTCAGGCTTTTGACAGCCTGATGGTCATGATGCTTGATGCCCTAACCGAGCCACGGAAACGGGTCGAGGCGAAACGAACATTTGTCCGTCTGTACGAAGTGGCGAGGGCAACTGAATCATTGCAAGCGGAGGAAGCGATCTGCCATGTCACGTGTACTCAATGCTAAGGACAAAGACCTGCGCACCGTCAGCGCGGAGCTGAAATCGTGCCTCTCCGATGGCGAGATCGTTATCAAGAATGCCGCGCACTTGCACGGGCTGTGCGGGGGGTTGAAGACCGGCAAGATCACCATTCACGGGGACAGCGGCGACTATCTGGGAGTACTGAACGACGGAGCGACACTCCGAGTGACGGGCAATGCTGGCCGCTATCTAGCCGACAATATGACGCGTGGGTACGTGTTAGTCGAAGGAGACTGTGGCTATGGCGCGGGAGCCTATTGCTACGGGGGGACGATCGTTGTCTACGGCCATGCTGGCGACTTTACAGCGGTGATGAACAAAGGAGCCACGATCCTCGTCGCCGGGGATGTGGGGGATGAAGTGGCCACTTATATGCTCGCTGGCGACTTGATCATCGTTGGCGACGCAGGAAAAAACCTGGGCAATTATCTGATTCGGGGCAATATCTATATCCGGGGTCAATGGGCCAGCCTGGGACACAATACGCGTGTTCAAGAGATGATGCCGGACGATGTCGCCAAGTTGCGTGGTTACCTGGAAGAATACGGCATCCAGGCCGATCCTGCCGATTTTCAGAAGATCGTGCGCTTATCGGAAAGGCCCTTTTACAAGAGCAAACCAACCAGGTAGGGGCATTCCACAACGAGCTGACATGCCACACACCGAAAGGAGGATCTCATGCCACCAGTAAACGGAACCTTCTGCGTAACGATCATGAAGGACCGATGCATCAACGCCAGGATGCCGGGTAAATGTGCTACCTGTGTTGAGGTATGTCCCTATGACGTCTACGCCATTGACCAGCTTGGTCAAGTGCGCGTCCAGAACTACAATGCCTGCGTTGGATGTCGGATCTGCTCCGAGTTCTGTCCAGAGGATGCGATTCGCATTAACCCTGCCGAGTCAGAGTTCCTGGTCCGCTCGCCGTGGACCTTTCCTCAAGTGGAAGAGATCCATTACAAGTCGCTGACTGGCGAGTATATGTTGCGCGGCTTTGGAACGATGGGCGGCTATTGGCCCAGTTTTGATAACATTACCGTCGTGCCTTCCCAGATCGCATCTCCGGCTCCCCGTGACAAGTACCGCGAAGAGTGCAACCTGGAGGTCGTGATCGGTGAGGACACTTGCGAAAGGCCGATCCGCTTGCGCTATCCGTTCCTGTTTCCTGCTATGTCGTTCGGTGCCTTGTCGAAGGAGGCCAGGATGGCATTGGCCATCGGCGCGGCGATGACGGGTATCATCAGCAACACCGGCGAGGGTGGATTGGTTCGGGATGAAACGTGGTTGATCAAGGGCTATGAGAACGAAGAACGAACACTCAGGCGATGGGAGCCGGGTGGCTATCTGATCGTCCAGTGGTCCACAGGGCGATGGGGAGTTTCCGCCGACTATGTTCGTGCCGGCGATGGGGTTGAAATTAAAATCGGCCAGGGAGCCAAGCCAGGTATGGGCGGTCACCTGCTGGGAGCCAAAGTCACCGAGGAAATCGCCGCGGTGCGAGGGGTTCCCATCGGCAGCGATGCGCTCTCCCCTTGTCGCTATTACGATGTCCAGGATCTGGAAGACATGAAGCGCATGGTTGCCTTCCTGCGCGATATTACTGACTATCAGGTTCCGATCCTGTTCAAGCTGGGACCCAGCCGGCCGTACGAGGATGTGGCGGCCTGTGTGGAGGCGGGAGCCGATGCCATTTCGCTAGATGGCCTCGTGGGCGGTACAGGGGCTTCGCCGGCGGTGGTGACTCAGGGGGTGGGCATTCCAACCGTGGCCCTGATCCCGCCGGCAGTGCGAGCGCTCAAAGACCTGGGGGTCCATCGCAAAGTCAAACTCTTCATCTTGGGTGGAATGCGCAACGGTCTGGATGCCTACAAAGCCTTGGCTATGGGAGCCGATGGTGTAGGGTTTGGTGCGGCGGCCGAGATCGCGATGGGGTGCCGGGCGTGTATGGCGTGCCATGTCGGCCGGTGTCCGTACGGCATCACGTCTCAAGATCCTGTACTGCGCGCCCGGCTCAACCCGGTCGAGGCCGGTCAACGGCTGGCCAATTTCATCAAAGCCACCGCCGAAGAGCTCAAGATCCTGACCATGCTTTCTGGCCATGACGATATCCGAGACCTGAGCGAAGAAGACCTTCGGGCCATGGAGCCGAACATTGCAGCCGTTACTGGCCTGAAGCTCATTGGCTACGAAAAAAAGCTATCGATTTGGGAGAACGGCAGGTAGATCGCGCCAGGTCGGGGTTAGAGAACTGAATTGCGTTCAGCCACCAGGCTGTGCATTGTCACCGATCAGTTTTTGGAGTGGGGTGCACAATCCGATACGCAAGGCATCATACCTGCAGCCCGGCTGGTGCCGTGACATCGCGCCCTGTTGTGCACAATGGCAAGGTGTGGCGTGGTTTGATATACAGTGCAATATATGACTGAACTCACGCCGTGCGGGTACTGGACTACGCTAGAACCCGAAGGCTTGTTGTGAGCCTTCGGGTTCTAGATTTGTTTGTGGTGGGTGAGCCCTACTCCAGCCGTGACCGTAACCCCTCTGGCTGCGTGACCGGCGCCTGACAGGTGAAATTGCGACAGACATAGGCTGCGGCTTGCCCATCCACTAGCCCGCGGCCTTGCAGTAGTGGGATGGCGAGGGGTTCTGCGGCGGGCACCCCCAAGGCTACTACCTGGAAGGGCCGGTAGCCGTCGCGAACAATGCGCAGTAGAGCTTGCGTGCCAGGAGCCTGCGGATCCCCAACAATGGCGATCTCACGGGGTTGCGAGAGGGCATAGCTCAACGCCTGGAGCCACTGGCCAAAGCCCAGCGGATACTGGGCCATCATCGGCTGCATCTCTGTCAATGCCTGGTGAGCGATGTCGACATAACGCATGTCATTCGTGAGCCCGGCCAGCTTGAGCAGGGCGGTGATGGACATGGCATTGCCCGAGGGCGTAGCATTGTCCTGGAGGTCGCGAGGGCGAATGATCAGGGTCTCATGGTCGTCGCTGGTATCGTAAAAGCCTCCTCCGGGAGCCTGAAAGTGGGTGATCATCGTCTTGGCCAGTTCTCGGGCGGCCATGAACCAGCGGGGCTCAAAGGTGGTCTGATACAGCTCCAGCAGGCCCTCTATCAGGCAAGCATAATCCTCTAGGTATCCGTTGAACCCGACCTCGCCCGCAGTCCACACATGCAGCAACCGTCCATTCTCCTGTCTTAGCTCCTGCAAGAGGAAATCCGCGTTGCGCTCAGCCACCAGGCGGTAGTCCGTGCGGCCAAGGGCCCGCGCCGCTTCGGCAAAGGCGGCCAGCATCAGCCCGTTCCACGATGTCTGAACCTTCTCATCACGACCGGGGCGGATGCGCTGCTCGCGGGCGTCGAAAAGCTTGCGACGTGCCTCGGCCAGGGCAGGGCGCTGCTCGAGGTCGGCGACGAATTGCAGGATGTTCTTGCCCTCAAAGTTGCCGCCTGGGGTGACGCCGTAGGCAACCATGAAGGTCTCGGCCTTGTCGCCCAAGACCTCGCCGATCTCGTCCGGCGTCCAGAGAAAGAACTTGCCCTCCTCACCCTCGCTGTCGGCATCTTGGGTTGAGTAAAAGCCGCCGGCCGGGTCGGTCACTTCCCGCACGACATAATCCAGAATCTCCTCAGTGATCATACGGAAGAACTCGTTGCTGGTGACCTGCCAGGCGTGCAGATAGACGCGGGCCAGTTGTGACTCATCGTACAACATCTTCTCAAAGTGCGGGATTTGCCACCGATTGTCCACGGAATAGCGGTGAAACCCGCCACCGAGCTGATCGTACATCCCACCTCGGGCCATTGCCTACAGGGTCTGGGTAACCATCTTCAGCGCCAAACCGTTGCCGGCCCAGGCGTGATACCGTAGCAAGAACTCGAGGACCATGGGCTGGGGGAACTTGGGCCCAGAACCCCAGCCTCCATAAGACGGGTCAAAGCTTAGGTGTAGAGCACGAAAGGCGGAGTGGAGGACATTTGGATCCAGTTCCCTGACCTGCAAGCCGGTCACGTACGTCTGCTGCTGGAGGGCCTCAATGAGACGGTGAGCTCCACGCATCAGTTCTTCGCGGCGGTTTTGCCATGCATCGACGATGGCCCACAGGATCTGGGGGAAGGAAGGCAGGCCGTAACGCGGATACGGTGGGAAATAGGTCCCTCCATAGAATGGGTAGCCGTCGGGAGTGAGAAAGACCGACATCGGCCACCCACCGCTACCAGTTATCGCCTGGACGGCCATCATATAAATCTGGTCGAGATCGGGCCGCTCCTCGCGGTCCACCTTGATGCTGACAAAGTGATCATTGAGGATCGCCGCAACCGCTGAGTCCTCAAATGACTCATGAGCCATAACGTGGCACCAATGGCAGGCGGAGTAGCCAATGCTGAGAAAGACTGGTTTGTCTTCCCTCCTCGCTCGCTCAAAAGCCTCTTCTCCCCAGGGGTACCAGTCAACCGGATTGTCCGCGTGCTGCAACAGATAAGGGCTCGTTTCGTGCTGTAATCGGTTCGGCATCCATCTCTCCTTGCAGGTCAGGGACTCAAATCATGCCCTCAAGCCGGCTTGTAGGCAAGGATCTTGATACTCATCACCCTGCTCGCCCAGTCGCTGAGGCCAAGACCAGAGTGGGCCTGGTACTGCTCGGCATCTTGGTCCTCATCGCTCTCGCCAGCGGTCCCCAATTCATCCCACTCGATTGACTCGTCCACGATGTTTCTCTGGCGGGAAACTACCTCAACGCGCTCAAAACCCGCTGCCCGGATCTTGGCCAGATAGACCGACTCATCGATCGCTCCGGAGATGCACGCCGTCCAGGCATCCAGCCGGCGACGGATGGACTGAGGCAGATCACCGTCTACCACGATGTCGGAAATACAGATCCGGCCGCCAGGGCGGAGCACGCGATAGGCTTCGCGAAAGACGGCATCTTTGTCAGGGGAGAGATTGATCACACAGTTGGAGATGATGACATCCACCGACTCGTCGGGCAAAGGGATATCTTCCATCTGGCCGAAACGGAACTCCACATTCGTCATACCGAGCTCCTGAGCATTGCGCCGGGCCAGGTCGATCATCTCGGGCGTCATATCCAGGCCAATGACACGTCCCTCGGGGCCAACTTTCTTGGCGGCGAGAAAGCAGTCAATGCCTCCACCTGACCCCAGATCCAGCACTACCTCGCCCGACCGGAGTCCGGCAACGGCGAGCGGATTGCCACAACCCAGCGAGGTCTCGGTTACGCTCTCCGGCAGATCGGAGAGCTCCTCTGCCGCATAGAGGCGAGAAGCTGCTGGTTGGGCCGTGGGCGCCGTTGACGGACTGCAACAACTGACCTCGGTCGATGGACAGCAGCAACAGCTCTGCTTTGGGGCCTGCGGCTCTTCGATGAAACGGCGGGCGATCTGCCCGTAAGCATCACGAACCGCTTCTTTGATCTGCTCACTCGTTACTTCCTGATCCATTGTTTTACTCCTTTGTGATATTGATATCTCGGTGAGATAGATATTACCTGGTCCAAATGGGTCTTATCCTTCGCATACACTTTGAACATCGAATTTGGCCATGAGCAGCCCACAGCACTCCACAAGGTTCTCGCGGTTCAGGTGATAGATGACCAGCTTGCCCTTTCTGTGACTGGTGACCAATCGATACTGCTTAAGGATGCTCAAGTGGTGGGATACCGTGGGTTGAGAAAGATCAAAAGCTTCCGCAATCTCGCTCACGCACTTGTCCCCATCCATCAGCAGTAGCAGTATCTTCTGCCGGGTATCATCAGCCATTGCCTTGCAGAATTCCACACAATCAACCGCCATGATCGCCTGCCCATTAATAGACGATTGTCAATATATCAATATAATACCGTAACTCGGGTGATCTGTCAAGTCGCATGGTGCCACTTGCGAAGCGCTAGGACACAATCCTCTTTCCGTGTGACATTGACATAACATAATTAGGCTTTCCATAATCATATACCCGGCAAAGTGTCAAACTATGGTGTGATGCCTGGCAGAATTGGTCTTTCGTGATTGACAGCCCGACGAAACTGGGGTACTATAGGACTGGAGGCAATGATCTAGGGAGGGTGGACAGCCATGACGGACGCAGAACAGGCGCGCAGATGGTTGGGGGAGTTCAAGGGCGATACCTACCTGTACGGAAGCGGGGTCCTTCCTGCCGCTGGTCGCATCGCAGCGAGTTTGGGGCGACGGCCGGCTCTGGTACGCGGTACCTTTCCCGGCAGTAACGACTATGTGGACATCCTGCGGAGGTCGCTGGCCGAAGCAGGGTTGGCCCTCATCGGGGAGATCAAGGGAGCCCGTCCGAACGCACCGCGCGAGGATTTGTTTCGGATCGTCGATGAGATGCAAAGCCTGTCTCCCGATCTGATCTTGAGCTTTGGCGGCGGAAGTACCCTGGATGTCACCAAGGCCGCCATCGTTCTGTACCAATTAGGGGGAGACATCGAAGCCTATTTCGGTACAGGTTTGGTCAGCCAGGCAATCCGTGATACGGGGACGGACCTGATCCCTCACCTGGCCATTCAAACCGTCGCCAGTTCTGCGGCCCATCTGACCAAGTATGCGAATATCACCGATCTGTCCACTGGACAGAAAAAGCTAATCGTGGATGAGGCGATTGTGCCGCCACGCTCCCTATTTGACTACCGGGTGACCTACAGCCAACCACCAGCGCTCACTGCCGACGGGGCACTGGATGGCTTTTCCCATTGCCTGGAGGTGCTGTACGGGGCAGTCGGCAAGCCAGGTTATGCCAGGATTCAAGAAATCTCCTGCCTGGGAATTCGTCTGATTGTGCACTACCTGCCGCGGGTCCTGAAAAATCCCACCGATGCGTCTGCTCGTGAAGCCTTGTGCCTGGCCACCGATCTGGGAGGCTATTGTATCATGCTCGGCGGGACTAACGGCGGTCATCTGACCAGCTTTTCGCTAGTCGATGTCTTGAGCCATGGTCGGGCATGTGCGATAATGAACCCCTACTATACTGTGTTGTTCGCGCCAGCAATTGAGGATCCCCTTCGCGTCGTGGGTCGTATCTATCAAGAAGCCGGTCTCATCACCGCCGATCTGGGGAAACACACCGGTCGTGATCTAGGTCTGATCGTGGCCGAGGCCATGCTCGAATTTGCCCGACGCATCGGCTTTCCGACCCGACTGTCCGAGATCGAAGGGTTTTCTCAAGCCCACATCGAACGAGCCCTGACTGCGGCCAAGGATCCACAACTGCGAATGAAGCTGGAGAACATGCCCATCCCGCTGACGACTGAAATGGTCGACGAGTATATGCGACCGGTGTTGGAGGCGGCCCAACTTGGCGATCTCACGCGGGTTAGAACGTTGCCAGGTAGAGCCTCCTGAATTTGGGGCATGGTGGAGACGAACTTCTTGGCATGACTGCCAGAATTTGCTATAATCGAGACAAGGAAGAGAAAAGTCTGACCGTTGAGGGGCCCGAGGTGGATGCCATCGGTGGACGACTGGACACCAAAGTGCGTTGGTTTGTCAATCTATTCGTCGGTGGTCTGTTGTGCCTCGTGGCCGTAGCTTGCTTCCTTGTGACCGGTCTGTATCTGGCCAAGGATCTGTCCCTGTGGATATTGGGCGAGCGCACCACCGCCCGGGTGACCGATGCCTGGATCGAGCCAGTGGGTGATGCCCAAACCGGTGAACTGACCTTTCGCTATCTGATCCGCTATCAATTTATGACACGAGACGGACAAATGTTCACGCGGACAGTGACGGTGTCACCCAACGAATGGGTAGGGGTGGGGTTCGGCGCCATCAATACGGGCCACGATCCGATGGATGGTCAGCACCTTCCTGTCTCTGCTCCCGTCCATCAGGAACAGAAGCACGTTCCACCGTGGACTGAAGGGGGAATGGAGGAGGGTGCCTCGATAGCGGTTGTCTACTTCCCTCTTTACCCGGCCCACAACCGGCTCGATGAATCGCCATACATCCCGATCCTGGCCTGTGCTTACGTCCCCTTGGTGCTGTTCGGGGTTGGCATTTGGATCACAGGTCGTCGCCTGCTCCGATCAGTCTGGTGTTCCAATCCGATCAACCGTCTGCCGCCATGGCCAATTCACCATGCCCGCCATTAATGACCGCCTTTCTGATAAGAAACCTTTGGTGATCCGGGTCCTGAAAAGGCCGATGCCGTCAGGCTGGCTTCTCTTCTCTATCCTGCTCCTCTCTTTTGGTCTACGCACATGGGGGATCCGCTTTGGCCTGCCCGAGTACACCCGGTATCATCCTGACGAGCACGCCCTGGTGGAGCGAGCAGCGGCGATCCTTTGGACAGGTGATTGGAATCTGCACCGGTTCAATTACCCGCCGTTTTATGCCTATTTGCAGGCTATCACTTATGCTGCGTACTTTTTGTGGGGGGCGAGCAAAGGGCTATGGCAGGCAATCATGCCCTTTCCGTTGCCGCAGTATTATCATGTCGGTCGTTTGCTGACCGCCTGTTTTGGGACCCTGACCGTCCTGATCGTCTATTTCGTTGGGCGGGAGCTGTATGGACGACGGACAGGGCTCCTGGCTGCGGCGCTTCTAGGCAGTTGCTATCTCCATGTCATTCATTCTCATTATGTGACCTTTGATGTTGCCCTGACCTTCTGGATTTCGCTCGCGCTGCTCTTTAGTGCTCTGATGACGAGCCGCCCTCGACCTGGCTGGTGGTTCTGGGCAGGATTGAGCGCTGGCCTGGCCGGAGCGACCAAGTATAATGGAGCCACTGTATTCATCATCCCTTTGCTGGCCCATGCTCTGGTTACCCCGTGGGGTGAATGGGGCTGGGTGGACGGCCGGTTACTGCGCATGATAGCCGGGTTCCTGGCCGGATTCGTGGGAGGTAACCCGTTTGCTTTGGCTTCCCTGCCCGATTTTCTTAACGGTCTGGCTACGGTCCTGCACCATTACGGGACCCAGCAACCTGGCTTTGAGGGAACGGGCAACTGGCGATGGTACCCTGGGGTGTTTCTCTCTTCAGCAGACGTCGTGTGGACTTGCTCAGGCACCGCCGGACTGATTGGATTGAGCCTCAGGCAGTGGCGGAAGGGACTGCTTCTGGCTGTGTTCCCGGTAATCTACTACTGGATGGTCGCCCGGTTCGTCGTTCGTTTCGAACGAAACATGGTGCCTTTGTTGCCTTTCCTGGCTCTGGGGGGAGGCTGGCTGCTGGATACCGGTGCGGGGTGGGTCTCATCTCATCTCAAGCGTACCGGTCTCGCCCTCGGCCTGACCGTAGGGGGACTTTTGCTGTGTGTTGCCCCATCTCTGGCGGCCGCGGTCTCGTTTGATTTTTTGTTGACCCAGACGGACCACCGACAGATCGCCGGTGATTGGGTGGAGAGCCATATCGCACCTGGGAGCAAGATCGCGATCGAGCACTATTCGATCCCCTTTGACTATGACCGGTATGATGTGACCGACGTCATTCGGATCACCGATCACGGTTTGGCATGGTATCAACAGCAGGGCTTTGATTATTTGATCATCAGTGATGGAGTATGGGAAGTGCTGCGCCGACAGCCGCAGGTTTATGCCGGCAGACTGGCCATCTATGATGAGTTGACTTCTGGGAGCCGCTTGATAGCCGAGTTTGTTCGTAATCCGCCAGGTTTGGTCGTGGCTGGTTACCCGACCGTTGCCGTCTATCATTTTGCTCCAGTCCGTATTTATCAGGTGCTCAAGGGAGGAACCGATGCCCAAGTCGCTACTCCTTGAGATTCTCAAGCAGCACTCGGCCGCGACAATTCTGAAAAGCACTGCCAAGCCGGAACGGGTGAGCGGTGAAGTGCTCCATTTTCCTTTCCTGGCCATTGTTGGGCAGGTCGAGATGAAGCTAGCCCTGGTGCTCGCCGTCCTCAACCCAGCGGTCGGTGGCGTTTTGCTGGTTGGCCCGCGAGGTACAGGCAAGACCACTGCGGTGCGCGGGTTGGTGGACCTGATGCCACCCGTACGGCGCAGTCTGTGTCCATACGGCTGCGAAGAAGAAGCAGCCGAAACGTGGGGCATAGATGCAATTTGCCCCGACTGTGCGGTAAAAATGGGCCGTGGGGAGCCGCTCACCCGACTGGAGCGGATGCGACTGATCGAGCTTCCACTGAACGCGCGGCTGGAGGATGTCGTTGGCGGCATCAATGAACGAGTGGCCATCGAACAACAGAAGGTCCGACTTGAGCGGGGAATCCTGTCCTATGCCCATCGCAACGTGCTCTATATTGACGAAGTCAATCTGCTGGACAATGCCATTGTGGATGCAATCCTGGATGCGGCTGCCCAGGGGCGAGTGACGGTGAGGCGAGGTCCGATGATCGCTACCTATCCGTCCGAGTTCGTGTTGGTGGGTTCCATGAACCCTGAGGAGGGGCTATTGCGCCCCCAGATCCAGGATCGGTTTGGGTTGCGGGTGGTGGTGGATGGATTGCGCGATCCGCAGGACCGTCTTGAGAGCTACCGGCGCGTGCGGGCATTCCGTGAACACCCTCACCGATTGATCGCAGCTTTTGCTCAGGATACACAGGCCTTCAGTGATGAGATCGCCCGAGCCCGGGAGATGCTCCCCGAGGTAGAGTTGACGCCCGCCGCTGAACAATTGGCTTTGCGCACGGTCCAGCAGCTCAAGATCTCCAGCCTTCGCGCTGAAATTACAGTTCTGGAGGCCGCCCGGGCCCATGCCGCTGCCGATAATCGCCGGGAGGCTACGGTTGACGATGTGATGGCCGTTGCCCCGCTGGCTCTGCGCCAGCGGCGCAGCCAGTTCATTCATCACTATGTGGAAGAGGCACGGATCGAAGATGATGAGATCAGGGCTGCGTGCCAGCAGGCTCTCCAATCACCGGTAGAAAGCGAGCGAGAAAGTGCAGGCTGACCTGAGGGGATGGGACCGTATTCCCAGAGGATCCGGTCGCTTGCGTTTCGCGCAACGGGTACTCCCCCTGGCATGGGCCATGATCGCGGTCGGCTATTATGGTCCCTGGATCGCGCATCCAACGGCGGCCTTGACGCTCACCGGGGTTGACATGGGCGAGTTTGTCAAATTCCTGCCCCAGGTCGTGGACGGTACGTTGCGGGTGACCCGCTTCCTGTTCTACCTGCCTCCGCTGGCAGTGGTGGTAAGTGTGGCGATATTGGCTCCAACCCCTTGGTTGGAGTATCCATGGCCCCTTCGACTTGGGGCGTACGTCTTGGCGGTGCTGATGAGCCTTCAGCTTCTACCACCAGCCTGGTCGCCGTCGAGCCTCTTGACGGCAGAGTTCCGTCTCCAAACGGTTGCCTTGTTGGCTGCTTGGCTCCTTCTGGCGACTTCCTGGTTATGGAGCCGAAGATCGACCTGGTTCATGGTCTGGCTCAGTGGAATACTATCCCTGGCCGTTGGTGGACTGTCCACATGGCAATTTTGGTCGGTCAAGCCTGCCATCGATCTGGTGTATGGCCGGCCACCATCGGCAGGTTGGGGGTTCTTCCTCTGCATTGCTGGTCTCGTGGTCTCTGCTCTTGTCTGTTTTGTGGCGCAGTCGGTCACACCTAGTCGACTCAGGAAATTCTAGAGTCAGCGATGAAACGCTCGTACGCTTGGGAAGCGTGTCTGGCCGGCTGTATCTTCCTGCTCGCGGCAGTGCTTCGCCTTGGCTGGCCGACTTTGACCGAGTTCAAGTTCAGCGAAGCTCGTCTGGAGGCTCTGGCCCTGGAATGGACCCGAGAAGGCTGCTTGCCTCTTATTGGCGTGCCCTCATCGGCGGGCTTTGACCATTCGCCGCTGAGCGTTTACCTCTACATCCCTGCGTTTCTGTTCACGACCAATCCCATCCCAGCGACCCTGTACGGGGGGCTGATAAGCCTGCTTGGCGTGGTCTTGACTGGGTGGTTCGCCAAACGCTGGCCTGGAGGGGGAACACAGGCAACCTTGTGGACCGCTTTATTGTTTGCGGTCAGTCCGTGGGCTGTTGCTTTCAGCCGCAAGATCTGGCAGGTGGTGTTTATCCCTCCGCTGGTTCTGGCCTGTGTCGGTTGTGTCATTGGTGCCTTGATCCAGAAACGGCCCTGGGCCATGGCCTGCGCTTGCTTGACCTACGGGTTGCTGGTCCAGATCCATCCGTCAGCGATTGCACTCGCTCCTGCCTGGGTCCTGTGGCTGCTTGTGTTCCGGCGACAGGTCAAAGCAACAACGGTCTTGATGGGGATGGGTCTGGCGGTGCTGAGTGCATTGCCCTTCCTCTTCTATCAGTTTCAGGCCGGTTGGCCGGCACTTCGTGCCCTTCAGGCCTTGCCTCCGCCCACCTGGGATCTTTCGGCACTGCTTCTGTTCTGGGACGTGGTCACCGGCCGGAATATCCATGCTCTGGCCGGTGCAGACCTTTCTTTTTTGACCTTCATTCCGCAATTGGAACCGGTGTTTAACCTGGTCGGATGGCTGGTGGCGGCTTCCAGTCTGTGGCTCCTGGTGCGGCTCTCAAGATGGTGGGGGAGTCTTGACATAACTCGACAACGAACTGCTCGCGTCGATGCGGTGCTTCTTTCCTGGCTATTGGCTCCAATCTTGTTTAACCTTCGCCATAGTCTGGATCTTCATCTCCATTTCTTTGTCCTGGTAGTACCCGCTGCTTACCTGGTCGTGGGTCGTGCAGTACAAGACCTGGTCGGTCGGGCACAATCATGGCGGCAGAGCAGGGGGGTGACCGGGGGTGCCTGGGGTCGCGTCTTGAGCGCCGGAAGCTATTTGATACTGGTGTTGCTGGCGATCGGCCAGGTGGCGGCTCTGGTCATCATGGCACAATTCGTGGCACTGCATGATACGCCGGGCGGATTTGGTACGCCGTTGGGTCGCTATCTCGGAATCACGAGGCGGGCATTAGATTTGGCGGCTGAGGCGAATGCCTCTGAACTATTAGTGGTGGGCGAGGGGGATTCTCCCGTGGTTCATGAAACTGCAGCCATTTTCGATGTGTTGCTACGGGGTCGGACTGTATATCGATTTGTGGACGGTCCGACCGCGGTGGTGTTCCCCATGAAACGGGCTGCCATTCTGCTGACGCCTCAGGCTGGAGCAGCGGTCCGGTGGTATGCTCAATCCGTGCCACTTTATTCCCTGGAACCAAAGGAGACATATCGCCTGGCCTTGCTCGATGGCTCCTGTCCTGATGAACTGTTCCAGACCGTAGCTGGTCCGCGTCTGTTTCAAAATGGCATTGAAGTCCAGGGGTATCAGGTCGAGCGAGGAACCGCTTCAGATGACCAGGTGACGGTCTGGTTGTTGTGGCAGGTGCTTTGGCTGGATGAGAGGGAGACCCATTTTTCGGTTCGCCTCCTGGACGATCGCGGGCAGCTAATCGGCCAGCAGGACGCGGTCGGTTATCCGCACGCTTCTCGGCGCAAGGGAGATCGTACCATCAATAAATTTGACATAAACATTCCCAAGGACCGTGGTGAAGGGCGGTCCTATTGGTTGCAGGTAATTCAGTATCAATATCCGGCGATGGTCGATCTTCCCCTAATAGACGCCTCGGGCAGCCCAATTGCTAGCGCCTTGCTTTTGGGCCCGATTGACCTGAAGCCGTAAGAGCAGGAAAGGGATAACGACGGAGATAGAGCTGGTCAGGCGGCCCGAGACTGCCTGTCCGACAGCGTTTCTGAATGGTTTGCACAATGTCAATTGTGCTAAGCATAGCGGTCAAATTCGGCGACGGTCTGTGCAACCCATTCGCTGCCACTTCCCTACCCCGATGGATGGTCGCGCTCCATAGACTCTACGGTGTGGCCCGTTTTCGAGCCGTGTCAAACAACTGGAGCACCCGGGCCTGATAGATCTCCGGGTAGGTCCAGGCAGACCAGGCGTGACCTGAATCGTTGATCCATAGCTCCTTTGGCTCGTTGGCGGCTGCATAGAGCCGATACGCGTGATCGACAAAGGTCAGGATATCGGCTGTGCCATGGATGATCAGGACCGGTATGTGGATGCGCGGCAACAGTTCCTCAGGGCTGGGCACACCCGGCACTAACCAGTCCGGTGGCAGGCGGTAACCTTTGGCAAAATCGGTGTCGCTCCAATCGGCAAACAGGCTATCCAGCACCAGAGCGTCAAGGCGGTCATCCTGGACAGCGGTGTTCACCAGCGCCGCCGCCCCCAGGCTCAGGCCCAGGCCGCCTACCCACTCGCCCGCTCCGTTCGCTTCCAGCCAATCTAGCGCTGCTTGCACGTCCATGGCCTCGGCCGGGCCGATGGTTGCTGGGCTCTTGTCGCTATCGCCATGACCACGGAAATCAAACAGCAGGACATTGTAGCCAGCATCGTGCAACCAGGGGACCATGCGCAGCATGGTCCACCGGGAGCCAAGCAGGCCATGGGTTAGAATGACACTGGGTGCACCCGGCTCCAACACGGGTACGTACCAGGCCGCCAGGCTCAGCCCATCGGCGGTGGTCAGGGTCACATCTTGGTAGTAGAGAAAGGCATCGGCCGGATCGCGCCACTGCGGCCATTGGGGAGGTGCTCCCCCTCCAACTGGAAAAGGGTCAATGCGCAGTCGGTCCATTGCGCGGTTGACATCATCCCATAGCGGAGAATACGGCTGACGGAATAGATCGCTGGCCACGATGGGGATGGCAAAGAGTATGACTCCGATCGCCATAAGCAGCACGAATCCCCAGTACAGAACACGCTGTTTGTTCATGGCCTTACCTGTGGTGAGGGCAACGGTGTCACCGTGGGGCCGGTTGGTTGAATGGTATAGGTTGCAAAGATGACCAGCTCCGCCGTCTGGACTGGGGTGCTGGCCAGCGCAATCAATTCGGCTGCGGTCAGGTAGTGAAAGGTGTAATGACCTGCTTCGCAAGCCTGGATTTTCTCCAACTGATTCAGGGGTTGGTTGCTCGGGAGTGAGCTTGTTGTGACTATCTCACCGGAGACGAAGGTGTACAGCAGGCCCGCTTCGCGCTGCATCTCGTACACGATCGGCAGTGCGTCTGCCAGCAGTTGGTCTTCCAGGTGAACCTCCACGGGCTTGACCCGAATTGCCTCACCGGCCGTTAAGCGGATGCTGGTCACATAAAAGTCATCCTCGGCTGAACGGCCCGCTGTGAAGATGCGGCCGGTGAAATGATCGAGGAGGAGAAATGATTGACCCTCTGCATTCAATACTTCAAACGTTCCGCCCCAACGCCGGCCTGTTGTCTGCCAACTGCCCTCGATCTGGGCCAGGACGCGAGTTCGGCCCCGCAGTGAGTAGTAGTAGGCCACTGTATGTTCATAGGGCGGTGCGGGTGGTGAGGGTGTGGCAACCTGACCAAAATCCACTGCGGTTGTCAACAGCATGGCCAGAACGGCGAGACCGAGAGGTACCCAGCGCTCGCTGACATGGGGAGACAGGGCCAGACAGTAATGCTGATGGCGAAAGGGCCACAACAAACGGATCCCCGGTGGACGCAAAAGATCGAGAACCAGGTGGCACAGGAACCCGACCCACACCAGGCCCCAGGCTGGAGTGCCAATGAGTGGAATCAGCGGCACAGTGATCAGGGCCAGGCCAGTCACCCCTGCTGGCGTACGCCAGGCCTCCGCGAGCCATTTGGCTTGCTCTGTCCGCCAGCGGATACTGGGCAGGAGCGCACCGAGGCTCAGGGGCAGAAACAGGATGGGTTGAGCAGGTTGATTGCCAAGCCAGCACCATACCAGGTAGACAGACCACGCACCCACCAGGTACGTGAGCTGCCGTACGAAATCGGGCCAGTTGATGCTTGCTGGCACCGCCAAGCTCCGCCGATAGAGCCAGGCGCGCAGCAGCGAAAGGAGAACAACCACGAAACCATACAATGGAAGAGCGGGGGCAAAACGTTCGCTGTAACGGATAGCATACAAACCTCCGATGAAAACAAGCGCTATCCAGACCAGGCTTGCAATTCCCTCCCCTATCGACGCGAACAAGTGTCGTCGGCGCGTCACCAGCCAGTTGGTCAGCCATGTGATGGCGGCGCTACCGGCCAGGATCGCCGCGACTAGCCAGGGGGCAAATGTCATGCCCAGGATGTGCACGGTATCCCCCTCCCCTTGCTACTTCTCCGTCTCTTACCTGCCTCAGGTCTTATTGTTCCAGGCCAGGTTCGGCTCCCTTAATCAACCACCACAACCACAACAACCATACTTCGCATAACCTATGCACCGATTCGGGACAGCGCTGGCAACCCGGTAGTGTTATCTATCCAAGTGACTATGCGAAATTATGTACAGGCTCGGATCTGTATTGTGCCTACCGCTTGATAGATTGTCAGCAACCGGCACGCCGACTCTTCCCAGGTGAAATGCCACGCTTGTTTGCGGCCGGCGGCTATCAGCCGCGCCCGCAGGTCTTTGTCAGTCAGCAGCCTGGCCAGCGCCTCTGCCCAGGCCTGAAGGTCCCCGGCATCCACCAGCAGCCCCCCCTCCCCTACCACCTCGGGCAGCGAGGAGTTGTCGGCAGCCACCACCGGTGTATCACACGCCATAGCTTCCAATACCGGTAAGCCAAAGCCTTCGTACCACGAAGGGAAAGCCAGGACCTCGGCCAACGTATAGAGAGCCGGCAGATCAGCATCCTCTACAAACCCCGTAAAGCGCACCCTCTGGCCCACCCCCAATCGCTGTGGCAACGCCAGGACCTCTTCGTACATCCATCCCTTTTCACCAACGATGACCAGGTACACATCATCGAATCCCGGGTCGTGCCCCCTCGCGGCCAGCAACTGGGCAAAGGCTCGGATCAGCCCATCAAAGTTCTTGCGCGGTTGGACGGTGCCCACCCCTAGGATGAAGCGACGGGGCAGACCGTAGCGGACGCGGACCCGTTCCAGTTCCAAAACATCCTCCACTGGTCGGAAGCGAGGCTCGACACCCGGATACAGGACGGATACCCGCTCCGGCTCCACGGCCAGAAGCTCGATCAGGTCTTGGCGGGTGTTCTCCGAATCGGCCAGGATCCACTGAGCCCGACGCACCGCCCGGGCAACTGCCGTCTCTAGGTACTGTCGGAACTCGGGCAGAAAACAACGAGGGACACGTAAAAACGAAAGATCATGAACAGTGACGATAGTCGGGATGCGACCAACCGGCGGGAGTACGAAATCCGGCGAGTGGAACAGGTCCAACCGCCCGGTCACCCACTGAACGGGCAGAGGCAGCCGAAACCGTTGCCATAGGATATTCAGCCATCGGTCCGAGATGGGTACAGAACGAATCCGGTAGTTCGCTGGCCATGCAGCCAGACCCTTATCTACACGGTCGCGGCGAGTGCCGCCGGCCACAAACAGGGTATACAGATTGTCAGCATCCAGCTCAGCCAGAGCCCGGATCAGGTTGCGCGTGTAGCGCCCGATGCCGGCCCGCTGCCGTACCGCCGATGTGTAGTCAATACCAATGCGCAGCGAGCGCGCTCGTCTCTCTGCCGTCTGTACCATCTATTTGATGCCCCGATAGGTCCACACTCGATTCACCCCAAAATTCCAAAACAACACGACCCCGATGGCAAACGCTTTGGCCAAGTTGTAACTCAGTCTAGGACTCACAAAGTGCTGAAAGACATACTGATCCATCGTCACCAACAACAAGGTATTGATCCCGAGTCCCAGTACGTTCACCACGGCAAATTGCGCCAACTGACTCCCCAATGGCCGCTGCCGTGATTCGGGAAAGGTCCACAGTCGGTTCCACGTAAAATTGCTCAAGACTGCTGCGCTGAACGACAAGACATTGGCCGCAATCAATTGAATCTGATGAGGTCTCAGGGAAACGCGCCAGCCTTCCCCAAGGCCGATCTGTTCAAACGTCCACTTCATCACGTTGAGCACGGCAAAATCCACGACCGCGCCGATTGCTCCAACCAGCGCAAATTTGAGAAACCGCTCCAATTCTTTTGGATTTTCCAGGAATTTCTGCCAGAGAAGCCCAATCACGGGCCAGCGCTTGATCTGAGCGGACCATCCGCTCAGCCGTGGATGAGATTCAATCGTCATGATGAACCGAATCAATGCGGACCTCCCACACAGATGGCTTTGCTCTGGTTGCTATGACCAACCCCATGAGGGGGTCCAGCAACGCCCTCCAGTCTGAGACCCAACAGCATCGCTACATGAAGGTACATGGCATGGACAAAGAGATTGTCAAAAAGATTGTGAACGCTGAGATGGACAAGCACGCCCAACACCCCCAGAGAAACGGCCCACTCCCATCCCTGCGTGCGTCGTGTGGACCGCCAGGTTACGACCAGTGCCACGCTCCACAGGAGAAGGTAAGCCACAAGCCCCACTGTACCCGCTTCAGCCGCTATATTCAGGTAATAGTTGTGGGCATGGCCCAGAGGTAAAGGCCACATCGGCAGGGCATAGCGATCATAGACCACCTCGTAGTTGCCGATGCCTACCCCGAACCAGGGATGATCGGTCCACATGGCCAGAGCCGCCTGCCAGTGAGCCATCCGCTCTAGCACGGCAAAATTGGCATCAGTGATCTCTCTGCCCCGGACGTCGACCACCCCTAGATAGGGAACAAAATCGCTGAATCTTTGCAAGAGCGAAGAAGGAATAAGCGCGGCACCTCCAGCCACCAGGCCATACACTATCAAGACCACCAACACGATAGCCAGTATCGCCGCCCGGCCGCTACGGGCCAGTACGGCAAGCCCCATGGCAACCAGCGCCGCCCCAAATCCCAGCCACGCTCCCCGTGACCAGGACATGATCATCGCCGCCAACATCAATCCTCCACTGCCGGCCGCCCATGCCCACCAGGCTCCGCTGACTCGCTTCCCCACCCGAACAATTCCGGCGACCAGCAAGCCCACCGCCAGGGGCAGGGTAAGACCCAAATAGCCACCGTACGGATTCGGCTGCTCAAAAGTGCCGTAGGCCCTCATGAAACGACCCAGCAGGATGAATCCCTCCGGCCCCACCTGGAAAAGGAACTGATATATGCCGTGCAGGGCCGCCACGGCTCCCGTCCCAAGCAGGACGAACACCAAAGCGCGGGCCCACCGTCCGCGCATCTCGTGGGCGACGAACAGGTACAGGCCCAATACCTCAACCCATTTAATGATTTCCTTGATGCTGTGTGGCAACGAGACGGTCCCTGGCAGGGAGAGGAACAACGCTCCCAGAAAAAGGAGAAGGGGCAGGCTCAATGGCAGCCACAGGATACGGGCCTGTCTCTTTATCACCATGTGCATCAGCCAGGCGGCCAGGACCAGACCTACCAGCACCTCGGTGATTCCCACATTCATCCCACCCAGGGTTACCTGGCGAATTGAGCCAAAGGGCACAGCGGGTACCAACAGCAACACGCCGATCTGGGGACACAGCAACGTGGCGACGGCCACGATGCTTCCTACCACAAGCAGCATCGCCCACGTCACCGGCAGGATGGCGATCGCCAGCGCCACCACCCCGACCAGACCGATCAGGGACCATTTTTCCCAGGATATGGCTCTATTTGCCCAAGCGCTTACGAAACCATTCAACGGTTCTGGCCAACCCTTCTTCCAGAGAGACCACCGGTTCCCAGCCCAGCACCCGCCGCGCTTTGCTGATATCAGGCCGGCGGACCATCGGATCATCCCGGGTCCGCTCATCGCTAGGCCGGATAAAGACGATCTCGGAGGTGCTGCCGGTCACTTCCAACACCTTGCGCGCAAACTCCAGAATGGTCATTTCCTGAGGATTCCCCAGGTTCACCGGATATACCTCATCCGACATGAGGAGTCGGACGATGCCTTCCACCATGTCCGAAACATAGCAAAAACTGCGGGTGCGTGTGCCTTCGTCGTACACCGTCAAAGGCTCACCCAAAATAGCCTGGCGGATAAAGTTGGGGACCACCCGGCCATCGTCCAGCCGCATCCGCGGGCCATAGGTATTGAAAATGCGCACGATGCGGGTCTCCAGGCCATGATAGCGGTGGTAGGCCATCGTCAATGCTTCGGCAAAGCGCTTGGACTCGTCATACACGCCCCGTGGCCCCACCGGATTGACATTGCCCCAATAATCCTCGGATTGAGGATGAACCAAGGGATCGCCATAGACCTCAGACGTTGAAGCCAGCAGGAACCGCGCGCCCTTGGCTTTTGCCAACCCCAGCGCTTTGTGTGTACCCAATGCCCCGACCTTGAGGGTCTGAATCGGGTAATTCAGATAATCCACCGGACTGGGAAGGGAGGCGAGATGCAACACCGCGTCCAGGCGTCCCTCCAGGTAAATATACTGGGTCACATCATGGTGGATAAACAGGAATCGTCGGTGACCGGCCAGATGGGCAATGTTGTCTGTGGAGCCAGTACTGAGATTGTCCATGGCGATCACTTCGTGTCCCTGCTCCAGCAGGTAATCACACAAATGAGAACCGATAAAGCCTGCCCCTCCAGTGATCAGAATTCGCATCTTGAGCCTCTCACGAGCGGGAGTTCGATTGTTGCTTCGCCATCCCCTGCATCAGGGCGAGGACGATCATCCAGACAAACGCCAGGTCGACCAAAAAGAACGAATGGTCCACCAGACCGTGGGCCACCGCATTGACCATGCCTCCCATCAAACCCAGGATCAGGATTCGGTCATCGCCCTCCGGAAGGCTGCGGTATACCCGTCCGCCCTGGCGGAAAAATGCCACCAGTAACCAGACCAGGAGGCCCAGACCAGGTAAGCCGAGCCTGAGCCAGAAATCCAGGACGAGGTTGTGCGGATGCGACAGGTTGAATTCCTCCCAGGCCGTGGGAAGCACATAGTAGGTCCGATATTGGTAGAGGAAATTGTCCAGTCCAACCCCCAGGATCGGATGATCCTGGATCATCTTCCAGCTTGACTGCCAGAGTTGAAGCCGGAAAAAAGTGGTTCCTTGGCCAGTGTCGAAGAGTGAGGTCAGACGTCCGATCCCGACCACCAGGATCGCCATCGTCAGGAGTGCTGCCAGTCCGCCGACCGTGATGAGAAAAGAGCGCCGACCGCGCATCGCCGCCAGAAACAACAGAGAGGCCGGCACTCCAAGCAACCATGCGCCACGCGAATAGGTCAGAAACAATGCCGCGGCGATGACCAGGGCGGCCAGCCCACAGGCCCACCGCCGAAGCCCGTCCCTCCCCCAGACGGCAACGGCCAGCGTCAGAGGAAACACCCGACCCAGGTACAGCGCCAAATTATTGGGTGACCCGTAAAAGCCACGTACCCGCCACACCCCCTCAGCGCTAATCAGGTTCTCGCCCAAAGCCCATTGGACGCAGCCCACCAGGGCAATCAGCACCCCTCCCAGCATCCAGGCATCCGCCACCCGCCAGATATCGCGCCGCTCATTCAGCATTGCCCTGAGCAGGCCATAAAATGCCACCGCCTCCAACACAACAGTCCGGTACTCCCGCGCCGCGACACGGAAATGGGCAGCCCACGTCAGAGAGGCAGTGCTGACCAACAGAAGGGCGACTATCGCCCAGTCCAAGGTCGTCATCTGGCTTTTCTCGGACCGGTTTGCTGGCAAACCTAACCCAATCCGGTGCAATCCCCACCGGACCACCCAGGCTGTCGTGGTGAGCACGGTCAGAATCTCGACCATCGAAAAGACTTTGCCCAGCAGTGGTTTGCCGGGCTGATAGAACGGTAATGCCAGGGCAATCAACGGCAGTCCTGCCTCGGGGCGCAATAGCAGCAAAAAAGCCAGCAGTGCCAGGGCGATCAGGCTGGGAAGATCGCCGGTGACAAAATAGAGCCATAGCGCAACTCCGGCCACGAGGCCCAGCGTCCACCGATCATCCAGGGAACGCACCCGGCTCAATAGCCAGTCAACGACCACGAACCACGAACGACGATACATCCAGGAAAAGCCGACCGTGCTGGCCATTACGACAAACGCTCCCAGGCCCAGGCTCAGCGCCAGTCCTGAGGCATGGGCAGGCAGCTCCCGGGAAACCGTCCAGCCGACAATCGCCCATTGCCCCCAGCCCCGCTCGGCCACGACCTCGGCCGTGTGGGTTCCTTCCGGCAAAGAACGCGCCAGGGTAACAGTGTCGGTTTCATGCTCCGGATCATATAGCACGACGTAGCTTCGCCCTTCCGTGTCGCGAGGCAAAGCGTTCGCCGGCTGTCCATCGACCGTGACAAACAGAAAGGCGCGATAGTCGCCCCTCCGCACCGTCAGGTCCAACCGGGTGCCCCAGAAGGAAATGGTCATCCGATCCCCGCTGCGGCCGATATCCGCCCCCAGCGAGGTCACACGCCAATCGCCTTGGTAGTGCCCGCTCGGATGATTGGCCGGATACGAACCAGGCCACGCCATGGCTGTCCCTCCAGCCCGTACCTGCAACGCACGATAGACGCCGTTGGTCCTTCCCAGTGCGTCAGTCAGGGCATACTGGCCATGGACATCTTGGGGCGACCAGGCAGCCCAAATCATGGGGCCTAGCCATGGCCAATCCCGCCGCGCTTGCTGCACCAGGTTCATAATCTCCTCCGTATTGCGGTTGTGCCACCCGAAGGAGACTGCCCATACCGGAGTGCTTGCATCGCCGTGGGCTTCCATCACCTCGCGGAGCAGAGCGGTCCGGCGCCAGCTCAGACGGTCCACCTCGGGCCGGGCGCGCGCCGGTTGATCAAAGCCATAGGGCTGGGCTGCCACCACGTCGAACCACTCAGCAACCCGCTGCTCGTACAGCGCTTGCAGGAAAAGCACATCGCTCATGTTGCTCCCACCCGGTTCAACGTTGGGAGCCAGGGCAGCTAACAGGATAACGGCATCCGGATCCGCGGCACGCACCTGGATCGCTCCCTCGCGCAGCAGACGAGCATAGGCGGCAGGATCGATCGCCCGCGCCCCCCAGTGAGGCGCGATATTCGGCTCATCCCATATCTGATAATACTGAATCCAATCCCGATACCGTCCCGCCAACACCGCCACAAAGGCGCCATAGTCCTTAGGGTCTAGCGGAGGAGCCAGCGGATTATCGGCGTCTTCCTCTGCCCGCGCCCAGGTCGGGGAGCCATCCAGCACGGCGATCAGACATATGTTATGTCGAGTGACATCCCGAACGATCTCGTCCCAGATGCCCCACTCATACTCCCCCTTCACCGGTTCGATAGCATCCCAGGCAAACCGCTGTCGCAACCAGCGAAACCCAGCCACTTCCATGGCCGTCAGAGCGTCTTCCCGGCCCTGGGCGTCCAGGAGGCTTAGATCGGTATTCACCCCAAGGGACTTGTCGGCTGCCAGCGGTATCCATGGCGGCGGTCCGTAGGATACCCCGGGCTCAGGTGGCGCGCCCTGTCGCCAGGAGAGGACCGCTCCCACCCCAAGCAACGCAGTCAGCCCCAACCCGAGCAAGATCAGAGCCAAGACTCTGAGCGTTCTAGTGTTCACCGGCTCCACCTGGGGTGTGAACTTTGCCCATCGCGGGTGAGACGGTCCAGGCGACTGGTGTAAAGATCAAGACGATACAGGTCCCCTTCATACTCGATCAGCAAAGCCTCGCCATCGGGCGACCAGGCCACATCCGGAGCGATCAAGCCCATCAAGCCCGGAGGTGGAAACAGACGCCGCTTGTTGCTTCCATCCCGGTCGATGACAAACAGCTCGTAGCGGCTGTCCTGAGAGTTGCGCGGACTCTGTGCCTGTCCATAGGCCAGCACACCATTCGGTCCAGGCGACCAGCGTGGTGCCGACCACATCCCCACTTCCTCAACCAGCCGCACCCGTAGAGTTCCGTCGGCACGCACCACCCACAGGTTGAACACCGGGCTGTCTTCCGGCTCCAGACCCTCCACATCGCCTTCGTGAACGACAAAGGCCAGCAACTGACCATCCGGCGACCAGGAAACGGTCGGAACCCAGGCCCAATGACTCCGCGTCCGATACGGAGGGAAGGAGAGCAACGGGACAAGCGCGCGGTCCGCCAGCCTGACGATGCCCACCTGATCGGCCTGAGCATACGCCAGAGATTGTCCATCCGGTGACCAGGCAAAGGTGCGTCCCCACCAGGCATACGGGATATCGGCGGTGGGCAGGAGGATCGGCTCCACCGTGGGCGCTTCGTCAGAACCTTCTTCGGGGAGAGTCAGAAGCCAGAGGTCGTTACGGGCGTTCCACCCCGGTACGCCGTCACTCTTCTCGGCTGTAGAGTAGGCGAGACGCCGGCCATCGGGTGACCAATCCGCCCAAAGGACACCGCTCACGTCCAGACTCTGTGGCTCCTCGCCCACCAACCAGGTGCGCGCCACCCACAACGAGTTGAGGGATACATTGTCACCGGACACCGTTCGGGCCAACAGCAACCGACTGCCATCGGCTGACAAGGCAAAGACGCGGCGATCAACATCCCCGGAACCGGTGATGTTCCGCCGCAAATCGCTGGATTGGCGCATGAGCCAGGCATTGCCTCCAGAGAGGTAGGCAATCGTCCCCGAGATTGGGACGGACGTCCATTCCTTCTGCACGCCAACCAGTACGACTTCGTCCACCGGGGCAACCAGTACTTCCCGCCGGATTTCCTGACGGGAAACCTCGACTCCATCCTCCAGCGTGATCCGGTAGGTGATCTCGAGTTCACCGTTCGCGCCAGCCTGGAGCAGGCGATGCTCTCCTTCAGGCACCCCTTCACTGCGCATCGTCCGATGGGCAAAGGGCAAAGGCTGTCGTTCTGTCTCGAACGTTTCCTGGACGCGCACCACGACCACGGTCATGCCATCCACGACCTGGGCATAAAGATCGGGGTCCACGCGGTCCAGTGGCCCCAGCGTGATCTCAAGGGTCTGGAGCAGTTCACGAACCGTCAGGGACTCGGCAACGACCTGCACGCGCAGTTCCCGCCCATCGGCAATCAACGTGACCTCGATCGGTTTCGGGTCCCGACAGGCAGCCAGGCTCAGGGCTAACAGAGAACACAGGACCAGGGCAAGCCCATGCCAGGCCCTCTGGTCAGGGATCGCCCACCACGTCCGTATCCGACGCATCGATCACATCCCACGCGTTTGGATAGATTCAACCCAGGGGCTGAATCCTCTCCGGCTATTGATTTTACCCTACATCAGGCGCTTTTGCAAGAAACCTGAGAGTTCTCCTCTGGCTTTCTGGGTGCCTGGCGAGCCTCTAAGGAAAGTCTTCAGGTGGGGCAAACCGTCCGGCCGAAGCCTCGAGTCCCGGGCCAAAGGAGTTGAGCCTTCAGGTGGAGCGAGTCAACCGGCTGAAGCCTCGAGTCCCCGGCGAAAGGACTCGACCATTCAGGCAGAGCGAGTCATCCGGCTGAAGCCTCGAGTCCCCGGCGAAAGGACTCGACCGTGCAAGCAGAGCGAGTCGTTCGGCCAAAGCCTCGACTCCCAGGCGAAAGGAGCCGAGCCTTCAGGCAGAGCCTCTCCCCCGACGGATGCCTGGTGCAAGCCCTGTCAGTTGCCTTTTCCAGACGGCGATGGTATAATCGTTGTCCACCCTGGAGATCAAGGATCATGCACTCACTGGCAGGAACCACCCGGCGTCCCGGTCGCTCCTGGACCGTCCTCCGTTGGAGCATCGGGTTGGGATTGGCAGGTATCGCCACCTGGCTCAGTCTTCGCCATGTGGACTGGGCGGGCCTTAAGCAGGTCTTCAGCCGTCCCAACTGGCTGTTGTTGTTCATCGCCCTGAGCACGGTGCTCGCCACCACAGCCGCCAAGGCATTGCGCTGGCAGGTTTTGCTGCGCCCCTGTCGCCCGGGCTCGGCTCACGGCTGGCGCCTGATGCGCCTGTTGTTCACCGGACAATTTGTAAACACTCTCGTGCCCCGGCTCGGCGACCTGGCCCGGGCAGTGTTGCTCGGCCCCCAGGCTGCTGGTCATGCACCGGCGGTGTTGGGGACGATCGTGGCCGAAAAGACCCTGGATGGGATGGCCGGCTTGCTGGTCGTGACTGTGCTGGCCCTCCGAACCCCGCTGCCGGTCTGGCTTCGCGGCCCGATCGTCAGCCTGACCGTCCTGACCGGCGGTCTCTTGCTGCTCCTGGCCCTGGCGGCCAGACGGCAGAGATGGGCACTCCAGTTCTATCGGCGGGCGGTTTCGCAGTTACCGGCCGGGGTTCAGGAACGGGCCAATCGGCTTCTGGGCGGATTGGGTCTGGGATTGGGATTGCTGGGACGGCCGGCGGATACGGTCCTGGCCCTGATCTGGACGGCAGGAGTGTGGGGGCTGGCCGTGGCCACGAACGTGCTGACGCTGGCTGCGCTTAGCATCCCGGCGCCCGTCTGGTCGGCCTGGCTGGTGTTGATCGCCGTCTACGTAGCCACCTTCCTACCGACCGTCCCGGCTCAGATCGGTGTGTTCGAGTACGCATGTATTCTGGCGCTCGAGACCGCCAGTGTGGGGCCGGAACAAGCCCTGGCCTTTGGATTAGCGCTCCACTTCCTGGTCTATGCCCCCGTGGTGACCTTGGGTCCGGCCAGCATGGCCATGGAGGGATTGAATTGGGAAGGCTTGGGAAGGCTCCGCACAAGCGTTGAGGTGGATCGTGCCGCTCAGTAATTCCGCGCCATTGGCCGCCTCGGTCATCATCCCCGCCTACAATGAAGCGAGTACCCTTCCCTCATGCCTCCGCGCTCTGGCGGCACAGACGGTGACGCCCGACCGATACGAGGTGATCGTGGTCGATGATGGCTCGGTCGATGGGACGGCTGAAATTGCCGCCAGGCACGGTGCCCTGGTACTCCGCCAGGAACACCAGGGTGCGGCTGCCGCCCGCAACCGGGGTGCCCAGCAGGCCCGGAATCCCATCCTGCTCTTTACCGATGCCGACTGTGAACCCCTGCCCGATTGGATCGAGCAGATGCTCGCTCCGTTTGCCGATCCTGACACCGTCGGAGTCAAGGGTGCCTACCGCACTCGGCAACGATCATGGGTTGCCCGTTTCACTCAGGCGGAGTACCAGGAGAAATATGCCCATCTGGCACGGTCGCCGTCTATCGATTTTGTGGACACCTACGCCGCTGCGTATCGTCGCGATCGGTTTCTGGCTGCTGGCGGGTTCGATCCGTCTTTTCCTTCCGCTTCGGTGGAAGATCAGGAATTATCCTACCGCCTGGCCGGCGAGGGCCATCGGCTGGTTTTTGCTCCCTCGGCCTGCGTCTATCACCAGCATCCGGCCACGATCAGACACTATGCTCGCCGCAAATTCCAACTGGGTCGTTGGAAGGTGCGCGTCCTCCTCCGCCATCCGGCGAAGGCGGTACACGACTCGTACACTCCCTGGACGCAAAAGGCGCAACTGGCGCTGCTGCCCTTGACAGTTGGGGCTACGATTGGGGCCCTGGTCGGGGCCATTCCCTGGGCATGGCCGCTCATCCTGGCCGGGCTCGGTCTCGTCACGGCAGTTCCTCTGATCGGTCAGGCGGTTCACCTCGGCTGGCCGGTGGCGTTCAGCAGCCCCTTCCTCCTTCTGGTCCGGGCCTTGGCGCTCGACCTGGGCCTGGCCTGGGGAATGGTGTCTGAACTGGTCCTCCGACTGAGAGGCGCAATTCCACGCTGAGGGCATGAGCATGCCCGGACAGGTTCCGAAGGTTCGCCCGAAACCCACCTGCTGGTGCGGAAAAGATGCCCGGCTCTGGCCGCCGTTGATGGCGACCATTATCGCCCTGACCGTATATGCAGTGACTATCGCGCCTGAACTGACTTTTGCCCACCACGGCACCGACGGCGGAGACCTGATCACCGCTGCCCGTACATTGGGCATCCCCCATCCGCCGGGCTACCCGACCTACACGCTACTGGCCTGGCTATTCATCAGCCTTCCCGCCGGCTCCATTGCCTACCGCGTGCATCTCCTGTCGGCAGTCAGCGCCGCCCTGGCCGTCGGCCTTCTGTGCCGGACCGTCCAGGTCCTCCTGCCCGACAAAGAATCCTCTGGCGCCCTATCGGTGGCCGCCTCTCTGACTACCGCCTTTGCCCCGCTCCTCTGGTCCCAGGCTGTGATCGCCGAGGTCTATGCCCTGCTGACCCTCTTTGCCGCTCTGTTATTCCATCTGTGGGTTCACTGGCGGCATGGCGGCCCCGACTCGACCCTCTGGCTATCCGCACTCCTCCTGGGTCTGGGACTGGGCGTCCATCTGACCCTGATCGCCTCCATCCCGGCTGCCCTGATCCTGCTCTGGCCAGAACGTCGCCGATGGGAGCGACCTGGCGTGTGGCTTCCCTGTCTGGGATGCCTTCTCCTCGGAATGTCGGTCTATGTCTACCTGCCGCTGGCCGCAGCTCACCAGCCGCCGTTGAATTGGGGAGATCCGCGCACCTGGGATCAGTTTGTGTGGGTCGTTAGCGCCAGGCCGTATCAGAGCCTTGTCTTTGGCCTGCCTTGGGCCGAAGTGCCGCGCCGCATGGCAACCTGGGCGGCGCTGTTGATTGAACAGTTCGGCTGGTGGGGGCTGATCCTGGCCCTCGCCGGATTCCTGGGCTGGTGGCAGCGGGACCGCTTTCTCGCGCTCTCTCTTCTGGTCTGGGCTTCCCTGATCGGGATCTTTTCCTTCTTTTACCACGCTCCCGATTCTTATGTCTACCTGTTGCCGACCCTGCTGTGGTGGACCCTGGGCTGGTCGGAGGGCGCCCGCCGCCTCCTCCATCTCGCCAGGCGGCTGGCGCCAGCCGGAAGATGGCTCACCCTGGTCGGCATCCTGGCGCTTCCCTTCCTCTCTCTGGGCATCCATTGGCGACCCATCGATCTGTCCAATGAGCACGAGACGAGCGCCTATCTGGTTGGGGTTCTGAACCGCCTTGAACCCAATGCGCTGGTCATTACCCGGGGCGATGCGCCTACATTTGCCCTATGGTATGGCCTCTACGCCGAGAGGCAACGGCCCGACGTAGCTGTAGTGAATGCGCCATTGCTGGTCTACGCCTGGTACCGGGCCCAGATTCGACGTCTATATCCCGATCTGAACGTCGCTGAGCCAGAAAGCGACCGGACTTCCCTTGCCTCCCAGGTCAAGGAGTTGATCGCCGGCACCCTGCCCACCCGTCCGGTCTATGCCACCGATCCGGACCCTGCGTGGCAGGCCGAGTTCTCTTTTGTCCCGATGGCCTCAATATCGCTCTATCGAGTCCTGCCTAAAGGGGAATCACGCCGATCTGGGCAGTTTTATGTCAAATAACGAGGATCATTCCTCCTCGGCCATCTCCTCATATTTGCGCCGTCTCCGGTCCAGCCAGTAACCGGCCTGGCTGACTTCGCGACTGACTTTGCGGGCAAAGATCAGATAGCCAGTGTGGGCCACCATCCGGTCGGCCGGTCGCAGGCGACCTGGCACGGGTTTGTAGGGCCGGACCAGGACCTCTTCGACCTCGATCTGGCCAAACGCCTGCTGCGCCTCGAGAGCGCCCACCAACTCTACCACCTGATTGGTTGTAGGCACGATCGCGCCCAGGAATCCGCTCTCCTGAAGCGCTTGTGCGGCCTGGGACAGATATAACCACGGCTGGCGCACGTCCAGAAAGACAGCATCCACATCGGTCTCGTCAAAGCCCTCGGCAATATCCCGGAGTTTGAATTCAACGCGGTCAGCCAGACCCACCGCCTCGAGGTTCTTCTCGGCCAGGCGCAGCATGTCCGGCCGGACCTCGTAAGAATACAGACGGCCCTCGGTTCCCAGGGCTCTGGCCAGCGCCAGGGTCAATCCGCCGCTACCGGTCCCGGCTTCGATGACCCGTTGGCCGGGCACGATATTCAGCTTAAGCAGGACGTAGGCAATGTCCTTCGGGTACATGATCTGGGTCGTTCGCTTGAGTTGCTGGATCAGATCGCAAGTACCGGGTCGCAGAGCGACAAAGGCGTACCCCAGATGAGAAAACACCTGCCGTCCCAGCGGTTGCCCCAGCAGGTCATCGTGTGGAACACACCCCCGATGGGTCTGGAGCTGTCCGCCCGCTTCGAGACGCACCATGAACCGGGTACGATCCTGTCCGATCAGCAAAACCAGATCCCCTTCTTGTGCAATTCTCATGGTTCTCCCTCAAGCGCCATTTGCCTGCACAGGATTATAGCCGTTCCCGGCCCATTTTGCAACCGATCGGCGCGGGCGCGGCACACGAACATCGGGGAGTCGAGTCAGGCAGACTCCGCCAAATGGCGGGGGCAGAACCGGTCAGTAGCTTTTCTTGGATGAGCATATCATCTACCTCCTCCTGCTGTGGGGGCTGTGGACAGTGAGGGAGGGGCGCACCTGGGGGCTAGGAACATGGTGGGCCGAGAAGGTCAAAAAGATACCGATTCTTGAGTAGGAAGGGTCAAATAACTTGCCATCCGGTATTTCCTGAAGTATACTTATGCCCATACGAGATGAAAACGTTTCGCTCTCGGGCTGTTGCTACCGTAATCTGAGCGGCGTGGTTGTTGCTTCCCATTCAGTCGATCATTTCCGACCAATCACAGCTACGCGGGGGGTGGGGTGACAGACAGAATCCGCGTTGTACTGGCCGATGACCACGCGGTAGTTCGACAAGGCATTCGCCGTTTCCTGGAAGAGACCGAGGAAGTTGAGGTGGTCGCCGAGGCCGGGGACGGTAAGGAAACCTTGCGCCTGGTGCAAATCCATCGGCCGGATGTCGTTGTGTTGGACATCCGCATGCCAGAGATGACCGGAGTGGAAACCACCCGGCGGATCAAGGCGCAATATCCAGAAATACGCGTACTCATTCTCACCGCCTACGACGACTCCCCGTATATATATGCCCTCCTCCAAGCAGGAGCCGACGGCTATGTGCTCAAAACCGCCAGCGGCGACGAACTGGTCCAGGCGGTACGCAGGGTGCATCGGGGTGGGACAGCCCTCAGCCCAGAGATCGCGGATCGGGTCGTGCGCCAGATGATGACTCGTAAACCCGAAGGCGCGGTAGAACAGGTAGAACCGCTGACGACGCGAGAGCTGGAAGTTTTGCGCCTGGCCGCCCGCGGTTTGACCAACCGCGCCATTGGGCACCAGTTGGACATCAGCCACCGCACGGTACAGGGGCATCTGGCCAGCATCTACGGCAAGTTGGGAGTGAACAGCCGTACCGAGGCGGTCACCGAAGCTCTTCGCCGAGGTTGGATTGTCATTGAGTAGAACCGCAGGAAAAAGCATGAAGCTCGCCGCCTCCGCACCTCCGGACATGCCATGAGAAGATTCGTTGCCCCCCGGTGGATCCGCAGCCTTCAGGCTCAGCTCTTTCTGTGGGCTGTCCTGCCGCTTACTTTCGCCTTGATCGCCGTGGCATTCACCGGAGTATCGGCTCATCAGCGAACCATGCAGAGCTTTGTCGCCCGGCGCAATCTGGCGCTGGCACGGTTGATGGCGCAGTCGGTGGAGAGCGGGCTGGCTCATGGCTTCCTCGATCCGGCAGGCAAAGATCTGACCACGTGGTTTTCCCCGCTGCTGGACAATCCGCAGGAACAAGCGACCTTGGTCGTGGTGGACGACCAGGGTCGGGCGCTGTTCCACTCGGACCCGGCGCTGGTCGGGGCGGATCTCACCCATGCCCCCGGCGTGGTTTCCGCACGGTCCGCCGGAGAGGGAGTCACCGTCGTCGAAGGAACGGAAGGACCACAACTGGCCGCCTTTGCCCCTGTCCGTGGCACTGGCTGGATCGTGCTGGTGGAAGAACCGGTGGAAGGACTGCTCGGTCCGATCTTGCGCCTATCTGGCCTAGCTCCTGTCGTCGCGGGAGGAGCAGGGCTTATCTCTCTGCTGGTCTTTACCTTCGGCTGGCTTACCATTGTGCGCCCCCTCCGCGCCCTGGCGCAAGCAGCCGCGCAGGTGTCCTGGGGAAGCAGTTTCTCTCCCAGGCCGATTGGCGGCGTACAGGAGATCCGAGACCTCCACCAGGCCATCTCAGAGATGGTGGCCCGCATTCGGGGGTACGAAGCGGGGATGCGGGATTACCTGGGAGCGATGACCCGGGGACAAGAAGCGGAACGAGCCCGGCTCGCCCGGGAGTTGCACGATGGCCCCGTCCAGGCGCTGATCGCCCTCGGGCATCGGGCAGAAACGATCGGCCGTCTCCTGGAACGCGGCGATCGAATGCAAGCCCAGGCCCTGCTGGAGGAACTCCGCCGCGCTGAGGTCGAAACGGTCCGGGAATTGCGTCAACTCATCTCCAGCTTGCGGCCTGCATATCTGGACGACCTGGGCTTTCTTCCCTCCCTGGAAAACCTGGTCCAACAGGCCAACGAACGTTCATCCACACCGGTTCGATTGGTGATCGAGGGTGAGATCCCCCCATGTGCCGCGGAGGTGGAACTGGCCGCCTACCGGATCGCCCAGGAGGCCCTGAACAACGCCCTCCAGCACGCCCGTGCTGCCCATATCGTGGTCCGCGTGCGCCATGAACAGGGAGAGTTGGTCCTTGTCATCGCCGACGACGGGGTGGGCTTTCTCCTTCCCTCCCGGCCTGACGAACTGACCCGGGCCGGCCACTTTGGCCTGGTGGGCATGCAAGAACGAGCCAGCCTGGCCGGAGGAACTCTGCACATCCACACCTCGCCAGGCGCCGGCACCGAAATTGTGGCCCGCTTCCCTTCGACCGGAACCCCCCTGCCTGCCAATTGAACCTCGATCCCACCAGGCCATTTACCGTCTCCTGAACCCGCCATATGGCGCTATCCCTCCCGCCCGTAACCGGCTATGATCAGGGTGTAATTCAATGACAAAAGGAGATGCGATGAAAACAGGACTGTGGATTACCCTGGGGGTTTTGGTCGCCGTCGGTCTGGCGGTCACAGGACTGCTGGCGCTATGGATGATCGAGGGCCGTCTGGTATGGAGGGAGAACGTGGTCTACGGTCAGTCGGAGGTCCCGGCCACAGGCGGTGGCCTCCTGACACCAGGAGCCTGCGGTTTGGGGATGATGGGCCGCCCGATGATGGGCGGTGCATGGGCGCCAGCAGCGCCTGGCGGGCCGATCGGGTGTCAGGGCTACCTTCCTGGCCCGTCGGCTACTCTTTCCGGAACCCTCGGCCTTGAGGAGGCCAGAGACCAGGCGCAGCGATATCTCGCCGATCTGGGCTATCGCAACCTAGCAGTGGCAGAGGTCATGGAGTTCGAGCTGAATTTCTACGCGCTGGTGCGCGAAGCCGACTCCGGGATCGGGGCGATGGAGCTCCTGATCGACAAAACAACCGGCGCCGTCGGACCCGAACCAGGACCCAACATGATGTGGAACGGCAAATATGGGATGCACGCCCGGATGATGGGCGGGGTCAGCCAGTCCAACGTTGCTGCCCCCGAAGAAGTGCAAGCGATCGCGCAACGATGGCTGGACACATACCGCCCCGGTACTGTCGTGGAGGATATCGATCCTTTCTACGGCTATTACACCGTCCATACCCTTAAGGATGGACAGATTGAGGGCATGCTCAGCGTCCATGGCACGACCGGTCAGGTATGGTATCATACCTGGCATGGAGGCTTTATCAGAGAGCTGGAAGAATAGACCAGATTGCCTGGCTGACAGGCAAGCAACCTGCAAATACGCCCACCCTGAGGTGGGCGCATTTGCGTCTATCCTGATCTATGCTATAATATGTGATAAGAGCCAGGACGAAGGAAACGACCATGGAGGAACAAGGCATCTCTCCGTCGGCGACAAGGTCTGGCGGCGATCCAGAACCGGTCGCGCAGAAGGGTCACCTCACTGCCCGGACTATTGGGTGGGGGGTGCTTGCCGTCGTGATCCTGACCATCGTGGTCGGCATTGGCTATGGCCTGGCGACCCATCCAGCGTTGACCGCAACGGTGCGCGACCTCTCGATCATTCTCCTGGCCCTGGTGACCCTTGTCATCGGCCTTTTCCTGGTTATTTTGATTTTTCAACTGCAAAGCCTGATTTCCCTGCTCCGCAACGAGATCAAACCCATTCTCGATTCGGCGAACCAGACGGTCAATACCGTGCGCGGGACGACCACCTTGGTCAGCGATACGGTGGTCACGCCGGTGGTCACGGTCGCCAGCTATGTGGCGGCCGCCAGGCAGATGATCCGGACCCTGACCGGCCATCGTTCGCGGCGGAGCAGAAACCAGGCACAGCCCCAAGAAGTATCAGAACCCAGAACAGAAAGGAGTTAGTGGCAATGACAGAACGATCGTGCGGCGGTGATTTTGTGAGCGGATTCCTGGTTGGCGCCTTGGTGGGCGCTGCCGTGGCCCTGCTCTTTGCTCCCCGGACGGGAGAAGAGACCCGGACCCTGATCCGCGAAAAGAGCATCGAACTCAAAGAACGCGCCGATGAATTGAGCGCCGAGGCCCGTCAGCGGGCGGAGGAACTGCAAGCGCAGGCCCGCGAGAAAGCCGAAGGGCTCCAGACGTTGGTCAAGGAGGCCGTCGAAGAGGGCAAGACGGCTGCGGCCAAAAAGAAGGAAGAGTTGTTGTCCCAGCTCAAGCAGGCGCCGGCTGACGAAGCCCCGGTCGAAGCCTAGCAGCGGTCAGAAGCGGGACAGCATCGCGTGTTTCTCTTGGTTGGGCGATGGGTGCCCGACTGGTCATCGTGAAATGCAGGGAGGCAGGACCATGATCATCCGTGATTTCCGGCCCGAGGACGCTGAAGCGCTGGTCAACATTCTCAAAGCCAACCAGCAGTACGGACACCCAGACATGGACGGGCCGGAAGCCATGCTTCAGGTCCACCGCTGTCAGGCAGCCGAATTCCTCGTAGCCGAGAAAGAAGGGCAGGTCGTCGGGTTGATCCGGGGCACGTTTGACGGTTCGCGGGCGATCATCTACCTGGCCTCTGTCCATCCGGACCATCAGCGCCAGGGGATTGGCCGGGCGCTGGTTCAGGAGATCGCCCGTCGCTTCAAAGCCCGAGGGGCGAGCAGTATCTCGGTCATTGTGCCGGGGGATGCCGATTTCTGGAAAAAGATGAAATTCCGCCAGACCACCCGGGTCATGCATGCTTTCCCCATCGATCAGGTCCTGGAGGCCTGAAACAGATCGAGGCGGCCCAGCCAGGCCGCCTCGTCTCAATTCCAGCACGTACCGATTCAGTTCACAGGCAGACACAGCTCCGGCGGGGCTGTTGCGCCCCCAGTCCGCAGAGTCCCCATCCCGCGACGCTAACGGACCCGCCGGGGCATGCCGCTCAGCAGCCCCTGACGATCGGTAAAGGCCTCGTAGATCACCAGTCCGCCTGGCCGGACCTCAAAACGGCGGATGAACGGATCGTGGTTGCTGCCTCGCGTCTTGAGGACCGCCACCGCCCGTTGCATGACGCTGTCAATCTCCACATACCGCAGTAAGATCACCGTGTCTACGACAAAGGCCAGACGCCCCCGATCGCCGCGCACAAAGTCGGGACTGCTGTCTTCGCTGAGCAGTAAGGCGGTGATCCCTTCCCGACGCAGGGCGTTGATCAGATGGTTGTAATAGGCGCGCAACTCGACCGGGTTGCGGGTCAACGACTGGAAATGGGTCACGCTGTCCACCACGACCCGTCTCACGCCCATGTCGCGAATGGCACTGCTGATCGGGCTGATGGGAGATTGCAGGCTGGTGAGGAATACCTGGGGTGAGGTGAACACCACGCGGAGTTTACCTTCCTGCTCCAGCTCGCGCAGGTTCCAGCCGTGGGCCAGCGCATCTCGGTACAGAGTATGGGGAAAGTGTTCAAAGGTGACCAGCAAGCCGGGCTCGTTTTCCTGGGTCGCGCCATAGTACAAGAACTGCATGCCCAGCGTCGTCTTGCCCGTGCCAGGCGCGCCCTGGACCATGGCGATCGAGCCGCTGATCAACCCTCCGTCCAACATCTGGTCCAGACCGGCGACCCCGATCGGGGTCCGTTCTGACTTGGTCATCCTCATTCCTCCTTACAAATTCAACAAACGGTCCACCACCGCATTGGCCCGGGCAACGAGCTCAGGAGCCAGCGCAAAAACCGCCACCCCCCGCCGGTCCGCCTCCAGGGCATTCGGATCGCTGGGAAGGAAGCCAAGGACCTGAATGCCCGCCAGCTCGCGGCGGATCAGATCCTCATCCCCGGCCACGGCCACCTTGTTCCCCACGGCGTACACGCGCCGGATGCCCAGGTCCCCGGCCAGATCGCGGATGGCATGGGCGGTGTGGAGGCTGCGCCGGCCTGGTTCGACGACGATGACCAAGGCATCCACCGCCCCGGCCGTGCCCCGCCCCAGATGCTCGACCCCGGCCTCCATGTCCATGATCAGCACCTCATCCCGGCGCAGGAGAAGGTGGGTCACCAGGCTGCGGAGCAAGGCGTTCTCCGGGCAGAGACATCCCGATCCGCCGCTGCGGACCGTGCCCATGGTCAGGATGCGGATGCGGTCCTGGCCCGGCGGGGAGACGGCAAAGCGGTCCGGGATATCGTCCACGCGGGGATTCAGCTTGAAAAAGCCGCCGATCTCGCCCTTGCGCGCTCCCGTCCGCTCGTAGATCAAATCCTCCATCTCGGCCACCGGCGTGATGGCCGCCGCTTCTTCGGGCGGCACGCCGCAGGCCGCCGCCAGCCCCGTGGCCGGATCGGCATCAATGGCCAGCACCTTTTGGCCACGCTGGGCAAAGCTATAGGCCAGCAGAGCGGCCAGGGTAGTTTTCCCGACCCCGCCCTTGCCGGTGATCGCCAGTTTCAATCGCTTCCCTCCCCCACGAATTCAGCCTGACCCCGGACCAGGCAGCCCCATTATATCCCAACTGCCGACGCGCTGCAAACCGACGGCGGCTGGGTGGTGAAAGGCAGTCTGGGCAGCCAAATGCCTGCGGGTAGCCGAAGGCGCTGCCTTCGGCTACCCGCTAATGGATCAATAATAGTTGCGATAGGCCACCGGCAGATAGACGGTGTACGGGCCGCGATAATAGATCTTGACCTGGCTCACCGCCGTGGTCCGGCTCAGTACGTAGTCGGGATCGGTCGTTTTCATGATCACCTTGTACTGCATGTAGCGGTAATTGCCAGGGCAATTGGGTCCGGGGCAATCGAACCATTCCTTACCGGCCGGGTCCACGATGTGGCGCCCGGGCGCGTCATAGTAGCATCCCTCGCCGGCCGTGCACCCCAGATAGGTGCTGCTCGGATTGCCGGTCCATTTGGTCCAGGTGCCGATGGCGGCATTCTCCTGGGGCGGGTTGGGGGTATTGCCAAAGCGCGTCTGGAACAGCAGGTCGCCATAGAACTCGGTCGCCCCCCACCAGGTCAGCACGTACCAGCGCGCGTCGCTGGCCCGCGAGTCAATGACCGGCGAGATATAGATGCCCCGGTCGTCGGCGGGGAAGGCCTCGGCCGGCGGAAAGACGCGCCAGTCCGGAGTCCGCATCTGGGCGTAAAAGATGTCGCGGTCCCGTACCGTCCCCGGTTCCACGGGCCGGTCCCAGCGGTCGTCGTCCCAGACCAGGTAAACACCCGTACGATCCACCGCGACGGAGGGATTGTGCTGCCGGGTGGCGGCCGGCTTGAAGGTCTGATACAGGTCCGGGTCGTCGCGGTAGGCGATCAACTTGGCGTTGTCGTTGACCACCCCTTCCGCCCAGTCTCCGTCGCAAACTTCATAGACGGCGGGATTACCCCCCGGGCTGGCCACGCGACGGGTGCGGATCTCGTAACGCCACTCATCAAAGCTCCGTGCGTCAGACCAGGCCAAGATCACCCCGCCAGAGTATCCATCGGGCGGATAGCGACTCGGATTCCTTGGATCATCGTGGCAAGAAGTAGGATGCGCACCATATGGAACAAGGCTCATGGTGACCTGGCCTTGCCAGCTCGGTTCGATGGGCCATTGCTCGCTGGCCGGTTCGTCGGGCGGCCGGACGTAGGCCATATCCTTCACAAAGCCGCTGATTTTCTCCGGGGGCTTGAAACAAAACTTGTAGGGCCAGCGGCAACTAGGCACACCGCCACACCACTCGTATACCGCGTATGAGTAAAAAATGTCCGAGTCCTCCTCCCGACCCTCCTGCCAGGCTGCGTGAATGACTGTAACCGATTCGTATTCTGGTCCTGCGGGCACTCTTATTGTCGGGGCAGTGCGGTAGGTCCTCCGCTCTTCAGGGGCGACGATCGTCACTGGCACGTCGAGGCCAAAGGTTTTGCCGGCATCCTCAGACATCATCGCATAGATCTCTGGGTGCAGTGGATCCCGCCAGTCTTCCCACGCCACGACAACATTGCCCCGGCCATCGACTCCGACCGAGGGGGCCACCTGGTTCTGCCAGGTCATATCCGGATCGTCGGTGACAAAATAGTTGGATCCCCAGTGGGCGCCGCCATCCTTAGATAGTGCCAGGTATATATCGTCGTTGCCGTTCCGCTGATCCTGCCAAGCCACATAGACGCATTTCCCGATACAGTCAAAGGCATAGCGCGGCTCGGAACTCTCGTCGCAGGCAAAGTCAGCGGGTGGAAGCCCCACTGCTATGGACGGGTTCATCTGATTCGCTGTCCCCACGTCGTCATTTATCTTCACATTCGTCCAGGACGAGCCAGGGCCGGTGGCAGTTACATCTGTAAACGCCAGGTAGATATCATAGTCACCAGATGGGGACCGGGCATCCTGCCAGACAACATACAGGCGCCCCATCACGTACGCGGTGGTATGCCACGCCAGCGCATAGACCGTGTCGTTGGCCCTTGGGTCGAAGAAGGCATCTACACTTCCGTCCGGATTAAGCCGCGCAATGTGCTGCCGGGTCTGCCCGTCCACTTGGGTGAACGCACCTCCAATCACGATCTCCCAGTCCGGCTGTATCAGAAGAGCATAGACATTCCCATTTGCCTGGGCATTGAAGTCGGCCTCGACCGTGCCATTGGGATAGAGCCTGGCAATGCGGCCATGCGGCTGACCACCCACGGTGGTAAAGGCGCCTCCCATCAGGACCTTGTCGCCCTTCTGTACCGCCAGAGCGTACACCGTGCCATTCGCTTCTGGGGTGAAGACGTGATCCAGACTCCCGCCAGGCGTCAGCCGTCCAATATAGTGCCGGGGCTCCCCGCACAGTTTGGTAAAGGCGCCCCCGACCACAATACTGCCGTCGGACTGCAACGCCAGAGCATAGATATCACCGTTGGCCTTTGGGTAATAGGCCGGATCATCACCGCCAAAACCGGTGTCAATGCTGCCATCCGGGTTCAGCCGCACGATCCGCAGCCGCGGCTGCCCAGTCATCTGGGTAAATGCCCCGCCGACCATGATCTTGCCGTCCGGCTGCACGGCCAGGGCATAAACCGTGCCGTCCGCCTGCGGGTCAAACGACGTGTCGAGGCTCCCATCCGGGTTCAGGCGCCCGATGTTGTTCCGTGGCCGCCCACCCAGTTGAGTGAACGCGCCCCCTACCACGATCTTGCCATCCTCCTGCACGGCGAGAGCATAGACCGGTCCGTCCGCTCCCGGGTTAAAGCCACCATCCAGAGTGCCATCCGGGTTGATCCGCCCGATGTTGTTCCGTGGCTGCCCACCCAGTTGAGTGAACTCGCCCCCCACCACGATCTTGCCGTCCGCCTGCACGGCCAGGGCATAGACAGCAGCATAACCAGTACCGTTCGCACCGGGGTTAAAGCCACCATCCAGAGTGCCATCCGGGTTGATCCGCCCGATGTTGTTCCGTGGCTGCCCACCCAGTTGGGTGAACGCACCCCCCATCACGATCTTGCCGTCCGCCTGCACGGCCAGCGCGTAGACCGGCCCGCTCGCTCCCGGGTTAAATCCAGCATCAAGAGTGCCATTCGGGTTGATCCGCCCGATGCGGTTCCGTGGCTGCCCACCCAGTTGGGTGAACGCACCCCCCATCACGATCTTGCCGTCCGCCTGCACGGCCAGCGCATAAACCGGCCCGTTCGCTCCCGGGTTAAAGCCACCATCCAGAGTGCCATCCGGGTTCAGCCGCACGATCCGCTCCCGTGGCTGCCCGGTCATCTCGATAAACGCACCCCCCACCACGATCTTGCCGTCCGCCTGCACCGCCAGGGCATAGACAGCACCGCTCGCTCCCGGGTTAAAGCCACCATCCAGAGTGCCATCCGGGTTGATCCGCCCGATGTTGTTCCGTGGCTGCCCACCCAGTTGGGTGAACTCGCCCCCCACCACGATCTTGCCGTCCGGCTGCACGGCCAGGGCATAAACCGTGCCGTCCGCCTGCGGGTCAAACGACGTGTCGAGGCTCCCATCCGGGTTCAGGCGCCCGATGTTGTTCCGTGGCTGCCCACCCAGTTGGGTGAACTCGCCCCCCACCACGATCTTGCCGTCCGGCTGCACGGCCAGGGCGTAGACAGTATCGTTCGCATTTGGA
>JAGVRI010000011.1:0-31244 GCA_018606645.1 Chloroflexota bacterium | reverse complement strand
CGCCCGATGTTGTTCCGTGGCTGCCCACCCAGTTGGGTGAACTCGCCCCCCACCACGATCTTGCCGTCCGGCTGCACGGCCAGGGCGTAGACAGTATCGTTCGCATTTGGATTAAAGGCCGTGTCGAGGCTGCCATCCGGGTTCAGCCGCCCGATGTTATTGCGCGGTTGCCCACCCAGTTGGGTAAATGCTCCTCCCACCACGATCTTGCCGTCCGGCTGCACGGCTAGAGCATAGACCGGCCCGTTCGCTCCCGGGTTAAAGCCACCATCCAGAGTGCCATCCGGGTTGATCCGCCCGATGTTGTTCCGTGGCTGCCCACCCAGTTGAGTGAACGCGCCCCCCACCATGATCTTGCCGTCCGCCTGCACCGCCAGGGCATAGACATCTGCATCACCGATCGCTCCTGGGTTAAACACTGGATCCAGCCGGCCAGACGGATCAATCCAGGCCAGGCGTTGGCGCGGTTCACCACTCACCTGGGTGAAGGCTCCGCCCACAGCGATCCGGGTATCCCCACCATCGAACGCAATGTCCGGACTGACCTGATTCGCTGTAGCCGGCAGTGCCGGATCGTCGTTGACCCGCACATCGGGCTTCCAGTGCTGCCCGCCGTCGTCAGACCACGAGAAATAAATATCCCGGTTATAGACCCCGCCGTTGCGCCCGTCCTCCCAGACCGCATACAGGTGGCCCTTGCCATCGCTGGCCAGAGCGGGCTTGACCTGGTTGACGTTGTTGGGATGGGAGGGCGGCGATGGCGGGTGATCGACCTGCACGTCGGGCCGATAGACGCTCGGCGCGGTGGGGGATTCCTCGTAAGGTTCGTCAAAAATGCCAGGGTGGATGACCCCTTCCGGATGGGAAATATCCAGACTGGAGGCCAGGCCCATCTGAAAGTCCTCGTGGCTCTGGTGGACCACCTGGTGCGAGGCCAGGACCTGGACATGCACCGGGCCAAAGACGTTGTTGTTCTCGTTCGATTCGGTCACATGGCCGTCGGTGTCCACCTGGGCGTAGAGGGCATAGACCTTGACATCGTCAAAGATGTAGGTCGTTTCCAGGACATACGACCCGCCGGCCGGCACCCACCACGACTGGCAGGGCCATTCGGCCACGCCATCCTGCCCCAGTTGGATCGGCACCACCGCCGGGTCCACGTACAGGTCGGACCAGAAGTTATTCCCGGGGGTGAGGTTCCACTGGCTGGCGTTGGCGATCGTCACCCGGATCGTCACCTCCTGCCCCAGGTAGGGTTGGGCCGGCTCCAGTTCGATGTTGGTCACGATCAGGTCGGGGTAGGGCGGGATCTCGGGCGAGGCCGGGACCTGCTGGGAAGGGAGCAGCCGATCGGGGACCGGGGTTGGCCGCGCATCCTTGACCGGCTGGCTGGCCTGGGGCTGTCCCAGGCTTGTGCCCATCGCCAGCGGTGAGAGCAACAAAACCACCAGGATACTGAACGCCAGAACCGTCTTTTTCATCTTCCGTCCTCCATGATTCCAGGCTTCAGGCCAGCCTTCTATCCTGTTGACGGGAAGACCTGCGCCGTCTTCCCCACTGCGCCCGATGACGACCGGATCAACTCGACCCGCGGATGCTCACCACCCGCAACAGCCGAAAGACGATTACCAGTCCACCCAGGACCGCGCCCCACGCCAGGAACGTACCCCAGCCTCCGCCCGTCTGGGCCATCTCTTCGGTGGTGGGAGTGGCAGCAATGGCCGGCGTGGCCGTCGGCTGGCCCGGCAGCGGTGTCAAGGAAGGGGTCGGGGACGGACCAGGCGAGGCCGTCCGCGTCGGCGTGCGGGTTGGCGCCGGCGTGTGGGTCGCCATCGTCGGGGGGCGGGTCGGCGGGAAGGGGGTGATGGTCACCATCGGCGTCACCGGCCGCAGCGTGGCCGAAGGGGTCGGCGTCAGCGTCGGCGTGCGGGTAGGAGTCGGACTGACCGGCGTGGCAGTGCGGGTCGGGGTCCGGGTGGGGGTAGGCGTGCCGGTGGCGGTCGGCGTCGGGGTGTGGGTCGCGGTCGGAACCACCAGGAAATAAGGGGCTGAGGCAAGCAGCTCTCCCTGACGAGCGGTGACCGTGTGGCTGCCGGCCGCCGCCTCGGGCGGAATCTGGACCAGGGCAGTGAAGGAACCATCGGGATTCCAGGTCACCCCTTCCAGCACCACCATCGGGGTCGTCTCGTCAAAGAAAAAAACCACCGGCCCTCCTGGGATAAAGAGATAGCCGGTCACTCGCGTTTGATTGTTGTCGCCGACCACGCCCTCGCTGGGATTCAGTTCAATGTATGGCGCGGCGGTCGCGGTCGGCCGGGGCGAGGGCTCTGGCGTGATCTGTTGGGGCCCGGCCGAGACGCTGGCCGGGTGGACCAGCAGCACCACCCAAAGCACCAGCCCTGCCATCACCGCCACCCACCGCCTTGGGAAACCAGAACGGTTCATCGTCTCCCTCTCCCCGGTCCGTCGAAGGCAGTTCTTCGTTCGGACCTCTAGATCAACTCGATTTTGATTCTATCACATTGTGTCACATTCGTCAATAGTACCCCAGCCCCAGCTCAACCAGGGTCCGTTGCTCGACGACCATCCAGGCCGCACCTGATTCAACCGACAAGAGCCAGATTAGCGATGGCGCCAGATGATCTCGACCTCCTGCAGGCTGTAGGGTCCCTGGCACCCGGCGCTGGTTTCCCACCAGAACTGCATGGACCGGGGCTGTCCCCCTTTGAAGACGCGGACGAACCACTTGCCCGCCTTCGGTTGCCAGTGGAACGTGGCCTCGTAATAGCCGTTGACGTCGGTCCAGATGTCGGCATGCCAGCCCTGATCGTTGCCCACCCGCATCTGGACCCCCGCCTCGGCCAGTCCGTTAGCCGCCAGGACATAGCCATGCACCCAGGTCCGGGTGCAATCGGCCCGTCCTCCCGCTGACACATAATCGTACGGCCAGGGAGTGGGCGTGGGGGTGGGCGGCTTGGGTTTGGGCGGCGGCGGAGGCTTGGGCGTGTTGGTTGCGGTCGGGGTCGGCGTGGGCGTGTCGGTTGGCGGCAGCGGGGTGGGAGTGTCGGTCGGGGTCGGCGATGGCGTCCAGGTATAGGTTGGGGTGGGCGTATTGGTGTGGGTGGGGGTAGCCGTCGGCGTCCAGGTCGGCACGTTCAACGGCGAAGTAGCCTCGGCAACGGGCGTAGGCAGAGGAGGCTTGAACGGATTGAAAAAGACCTGCGGATTGAGAAAGATAGCCAGGTAACAGAGGATCACCAGGGCAATCAGCACCACCACGACGACGGTAGTAATCTCGAGCGTACGGTCATCAAAGCGATCTAACATAGGAGGGCTCCTTCACTCTTTCCAACGGTCACCTACCAGCAGTCTGACACCTTCGCGGCCAGCCGTCATGGCCCCTGGGAAGGTGTCCCATATTCGCGACCGGGGCTGAGGGTGAACCGCAACCCCTTCTCCTCCAACACGACATCCACATAGAGTGGGTCCACCAGGCCGGCCGCAATCAGGGCCGTGGCTGCATCGCGGATCTTGTCCGCCATTTGCTGCTCCGGATAGTTGGGATACCATCCCATTCGCCCGGCCAGTGTGATGAGCCGGCGCTCCCGATAGCGGGCCGGTTCAATCCACGTCGAATCGGGCAAAGCGGCCACCCAATCCTCGTAGTCGAAAAAGAGGTCCTCATAGGCCGTGGTCAACTGGGACTGGATTTCGGTGGCCTGCGCCTCCCACTCGGGCACCAGAGACAGACCAAACCCTTTCCGCGCCACCTGGTCCTTGATCATCAGCCAGCGGATCAGATGCCAGTGAACGTTGATCCGCTGCCCCAGTTCGATCCGGGCCTCGTTTAACACCTGGCCGTACAACGCCATCTTGGCCGTGTCTTCGGCCCGCAACGCATCGGCCAGCGCCTTGACCAATCCCGAGGGGGCCTCCCCTCCTCCTGACAGGGATTGCAATAGGGCGTAGGCCGCCTGACGCCGGCGTTCCTCCAGCGCCCCCACTTCCGCCGACGAGACCGGTTCGTCCATGCCGGGCAGGGGGGGCGACTCCAGAGCCGGAGCCGTTGGCTGAGGACGTGCCCCCTGATCCAGTTCCACAAGCCGTTGACGGCACCTGTCTGCCGACGCCACTGCCCCCAGATCGCGATAGGCATCCACCAGTTTTCGCAACCACTCTCGGCGGTGAGCCACCTGCATATAGGGGCTGTGGACGGCCAGGGCATAGACCTGATCACAGGCCCATTGCGCCAGGTCTTCCTGGCCCAGCGCCGTCCATCCCTGGCCAGCGCTCATCAGCGCATCGGCCCGCGTCGGATCGTTCAGTTCTGGACTGAGCACCGCCGTATCCGCAACCTGTTGGTAGACCCGATGGGCTCGCGCCCCTTCCCTCGCCCGGGCCAGTTCCTGGCCAAGCCGGATCAGGCGACCAAGCCGCTGCGTATCCATCGCCTCCCAGCCCCAGGCCAGAGTGGCATAGGCCGTCTCCAGTTGCCCGTCATCAATGGACGCATCCGCCGTTTCCAGCAATGACGCCCCAGCCAGTGGATACAGGGCCAATCCCGGCTCAATTTGATCAACGTCAACCTCAGCGATCGGGTCCTGCCAGCCAGAATCGAAGGCTGGCTGCCGCCCTACCCACCAATACACCGCCGCCGAGACCAGACCGGCGATCAGCAACACGATAACCAGCGCCACCAGAAGCCAAAGTATCCGGCGCTGTGATGAGCGCATCCACTCCTCCCCGGAAATTATACCAGAAATGTGCTGCTTTGTCTAGTCCTTCACAAACCGCTCGATCACAGCTCGGGATCGCAGGGCCCCCAGCCACTGATTGAACCGCTCCTCCCGGAGCAAGGCCAGCATCTCTTCCGACAGGGGACGTGCCTCCGCCCGTTCCACCACCTGCACCAGATGAAATCCATCCCCAATTCGGATCGGCTGGCTGATCTGACCCGGCGGTAAGGCAAAGGCAACGGCTTCCAGTTCCGGCGCCATCACCCCCCGCGGAAACCACCCCAGATCGCCGCCGTTCTCCTTGGTCGCCAGGTCCAGAGACCGTTCCCGTGCCAGGGCAGCGAAATCACCGCCTGCCTGCAACAACTCACCGATCTGCTGCGCCTCCTCTTCACTGGCAACGACAATCACCCGCGCATGGACCTGTTCCGCACTCGGCGGCACATCGGCCACCACCGACTCCCATACCCGCTGAGAGATCAGCGAGTGATACAACATCTGCTTGTATTCCTCGCGGGTCTGGCCCGAAGACCGCAACCATTCTTCAAATGCAGCCTGTCCGCCGCCGGCCGCAATGTCTGCCTGGACCTGAGCCTCCAGCTCCTCATCGGTGACTCGAATCCCCATGGCGGCAGCCCCCTGCTCCACCAGAACCTGGTCAATCATTCCCTCCAGCAGGTCGCGGCGAGCCTGCGCCAGGTTAGCCTGGCCCTCCTCGGTATCCAGATCGACCCCGATCTGAACCAGCGCCTGCTGATATTGGGCAAGCTGGCGTTCATAGTCGGCCAGCAAGATATACTGGCCGTTCACCACGGCCGCCACGGGCGCCGGCGGCGTCGGCGTTGCGGTCAGGGTCGGCACGGGACTGGGTTCAGCCGAACGAGTCTCAGGCGAGACCGGTACCGTTGCCACCGTGACCACCGCTTGAGCGTCGGTTGGGGCCGTCCGTTCCCGTTCGTCCGACCCCTGGCAGGCAGCCAGCCCCAGGGCCATGATCGCCAGGAGCAGCCAGAACCCACCTCGCACCCGGAGCTGATTCCTTGATGTTGAACCCCTAGCTGTAGTATGTTTTTGTTGCTGCCCTACCATATCTGGCACCATTGTACCACAATTCCAAATTTTGTCAACTCCTTGGAGTTAAATGAAATTATACCTGAAATTGCGAAATACTGCAAGTTTAAGTCGAACCCTATTGGACCAAAGAAAAACCGCTCCGGAATCGGCTCCCAGAGCGGTTTCCCCGAGGCATGCTGGACCGACGTTACGTCAACCCGAGGACCTTCATCAGCTCCTCTCGGTTGAAATCGATCACGATCGTGCCATCAATGTCAAATACAGGCGAGATCAACGGCCCTCCGGTCCACTCACGGACCTTTGCTTCGGCGGCGGGAGTGGCGAGGACATTGACCTCGATAAAGGGGACGCCGTGTTGCTCCAAAAAGCGTCGCGCCAGCCGGCAGTCAATGCAGCCCGGACGGCAGTAGAGCACCACCGAGCGAGGTTGCACTCTGGTGGGGAGCGGCGGCTGAGTTTCTTGAGCAACGGCCGGTGTCGTATCCGGTACGACCGCATCGGGTTCCAGTTGGCGGAGGACACGAAAAACCTCTTCGTTGTCCGGTTGCTGGTTGATGTCATGGATATGGGCATAACGGACCACTCCTTGCTTGTCCACCACAAACAGAGCGCGTTCCGAATGCCCTTCCTCGCGGAACACCCCGTACTGCTGCGCGACCTGGCCATGGGGCCAGAAATCGCTCAGTAACGGATAATGGATGCCGCCCAGGCTCTCCGCCCAGGCTTTCAGACACGGGACATGGTCAACACTGATACCCAGGACCTGGGTATTATAGCCTTCGAACTTGGGGAGGTCCATCTCGTACGAAGGCATCTGGTTCGTTCAGACCGGTGTCCAGGCCAGGGGAAAGAACACGATCAACACGTGATGCCTGCCCCGGTACTCACTCAGGCGGACCCAATCCTCCTGGTGACTCTTGAGTTCAAAATCAGGCGCTTCCATTCCTACCGTGATCTTCATGGACAACCCCCTTAAGTTAATTTTTACTATTGCAATATAACATATAACCGAAACCTTGTCAAGGAAGATTCCCGGTCAGGTTGACAGGTCCTCTCTGCCATGCTATAATCCGGCCCAAGCCATCCACCGCCAGACGTCAGCGGCAGGTGGTTGTCGGTAGTTGTTCCAAGAGGAGAATACGATGCTCGACCTGAACCTGATCCGCGAAAAACCAGAGGAGATCAAGGCCGCTCTGGTGCTGTTGAACACCGAGGCGCCCATCGATCAGATTCTGACCCTGGATGCGCAACGGCGTGAACTCCTGACCGAGGTGGAAGCGCTGCGTGCCAGGCGGAACGCCGTCTCCCGGGAGATCAGCCAACTGCGAGACCCCGGAGCGCGGCAGGCCAAGATCGAAGAGATGCGACAGGTCGGGGACCGGATCCAGGACCTGGAAAGCGAACTGAAGACCGTCGAAGCGGCTCTGTATGACGCGATGCTTCAGGTCCCTAACCTCCCCGCTCCCGACGTGCCCATCGGCCCCGATGAGAGCCACAACCGGGTCATCCGCCAGGTCGGGCAACCGCGCGCCTTTGATTTCGAACCGCTCCCCCACTGGGACCTGGGGCCGGCGCTGGATATTGTTGATTTTGAGCGTGGCGTCAAGCTGTCGGGAACCCGTTTCTATATCCTCAAGGGACTGGGGGCCCGGCTGCAACGGGCGCTCATCACCTGGATGCTGGATGTGCACCTGGCCCAGGGGTACATCGAAATCTATCCTCCCTATATGGTCCGCCGAGAGATGATGGTCGGCGCAGCCCAACTGCCCAAGTTCGAGGACAATATCTACCACGACGCCGAAGAAGATTTCTGGTTCATCGGCACCGCCGAGATCCCGCTGACCAACCTGCATCGGGACGAGATCCTGGAACCTGGAACGTTGCCACTCAAATATGTGGCCTACAGCCCTTGCTTCCGCCGCGAAAAGATGTCGGCCGGGCGCGACGTGCGGGGCATGAAGCGGGGACATCAGTTTGACAAGGTCGAGATGTATAAACTCACCGAACCAGAAACCTCCGACGCCGAACTGGAAGCGATGATCCACGATGCCGAAGAGGTGTGCCAAGGGTTGGGCATTCCCTACCGCCTGGTGCAGATGTGCACTGGCGATCTGGGTTTCCAGGCAGCCAAGAAATATGACCTGGAGATGTGGGCGCCGGGCATCGGCGAATGGCTCGAAGTGAGTTCTCTATCCAACTGCACCGACTTTCAGGCGCGGCGGGCCAACATCCGTTACCGACCGTACAAAGGAGCCAAGCCGCGCTACGTCCACACCCTGAACGGCTCTGGGTTGGCCCTGCCGCGGGTCATGATCGCCGTCATGGAGAATTACCAGCAAGCCGATGGGAGCATTCTTGTCCCGGAGGTGCTCCGGCCCTACATGGGAGGCATCGAGGTCATCGCCTAGCCGATGAATCTCTTCCGCCAGCCCAGGCAGACGAAAACGATCAAGCCCTGTTTGACAAACTGATTGGTCTCTGCTATACTGAAGTTGTAGCGCCGGAGGGGGAGTCCGGCCGCCACGTCACGGAGGGATGGCCGAGGGGACGATGGCGACGGTCTTGAAAACCGTAGTGGCCGCGAGGTCACCGGGGGTTCGAATCCCTCTCCCTCCGCCAGACAATCGAATAGATGGGGAGGTGCCGGAGAGGTCGATCGGGGCCGCCTGCTAAGTGGTTGAGGGGTCTAAGAACTCCTCCCAGGGTTCAAATCCCTGCCTCCCCGCCTTTATGCCCTCGTAGCTCAGAGGATGAGAGCGTCTCCCTGCGGAGGAGAAGGCCGCGCGTTCGAATCGCGCCGAGGGTGCTATATTTCAATGTACGAGTGGGGGACGGTTGCGCCGTGCCCCGCTCTTTTATTCGCTCTTGATAGCCAGGGGCAGGTAGGTAACCTGTCCAGCGTTCCCCACCGAGAGGAATGCAGCACTGAAGGCTCCCCAATGGCCGGCCACATCCCGACCGCGGACCCAGACCATATGCCGCCCCGCGCCCAAACTGCTCGTGTCCACCGCGGCCTGCACCGGTTCCACCGGTTCATCAAAGCTCCCATCCACTGCCGTCATGGGCTGAGCGATGGCCGGCCGATCGGTCACCCAAGGAGGGACATCCAGATAATACTCGGCGGCCGCGATCTCCTGGACCGGCTCACTCCCGTTTTGAGAGTTGTAGCGGGTGTCATCCACCTCTGCCGTGATCAGCGCCACACCGCCTGGCATGACCTCGGTGGGCGAGATGCTGAGGTTGACGACATCAGGGCCAGCCGGCGTTTGATATGGTGTGCGCGCCGCCTTGGCCGCATAGATCAGCGCGGTCAGATTGTCCGGGAGGATCGTACGCTCGAACGTGTCACAATCCTGGAAAAACCAGTTCCCCACCTCCATGATGTACCCCGCCAGGCCCAGTTCGCCGTAGGCCCAGTCCTGGGTAGTTCCATCGGTCGGATAGAGGGCCACCGACTGCTCGGGGAGGTACCCATTGAAATAGGCCAGCTTGCGCCCCAGAGTCTGAAGCGCCGTAGCGTTCGGTGCCGGAGATGAGGTAAAGCCCCACGGCCACAGCACTAGGTCCCCATAGCTGTGGATATCCAGGAAGATGCCGGTTGCGTCGTCAGGGGCGGATGCTCCGAGATCATTGTCCCGTTGATCCGGGAACCGGGCACGGACATAATCCTGTACTGCCTGCGTCTCCGGTTCCGAAGCGGCGCCCGGCCCCCGATAGGTCTCGTCACAGGGGCCACCGCTCGACCCGCCGCAACAGCCCCATTGAAAATCAAAATTGCGGTTCAGATCGGTGCCCCACCGATCCGGGTTAGAGCATCCGTCATCAGAATCGGTGTTCTTGCGCCACAGGATCCTGGCCTCCGCTTTCTTGCGCCCATCGGGGTTCGCCTGGAGCAGGAGATGGATTTCATGATAGTCGAGCAGCCAGGTGACATCCGGGTCCACATCGTATTGGTCGACCAAATGCTCGGCAAAACGGGTGACCAGCTCGGCTGTCGCATACTCACGGGCATGGATGGCCGCCATCACAAAGAGCGTCGGCTTCGGCCCTGGCACCTCCTCATTGGTCAGGCGCAGAACTCCCAGGTCATACCCTGGCTCCCCACCCGCCTGAATCTTATCCCAGGAATCGCCGATGTCGATCCAGGTCGCCAGATGCGGATGGGACACAGCCAGAGACTGGGCGGCGGCGATTGTCTCCTCGACCGTGCGGTAGCAGGGATAGCCGGGGATGCCTTCCTTCTGATCAGGCTGGGCCAGCGGTAGCCGTTGCAGTTCCCAGGTCAGAACCGGGTCCACCTCCACGACAAATCCGGCGGCCGTCAAGCGCTCAACCTCCCGTTCGGTCACCCCAACGACCACATAGCCACGATCCCGATGGACCTCCCACGGTTCGAGCCAGGCTGCCAGGTCCCACACCTGTTGCAGGTCGGCGTAATAGGCGCGCACCACCCACGGGCCATCTCCTTCCAGCGGAATGGGTTGAGCCAGCGAGCGATGAGTCTCTTTCGCCGAGAGGAATGGGGCCACAGCCAACCGAGGGGCAACTGCCCCGATAATCGCCACCATCAGGATGAGCCTTCGCAGCCACCAGAGTCGATACCGGCTCGTTGTCATCACACTCGCCCCTTTTGCGCATTGTACCACACAAGCCCATGTTTGGATAAATCCGACAGCGCGCAGTGGAAGTGGAGGCTTCAGCCGGAACGGGATCACGCAAAACCCAGCTCAAGCTTCTACTCCCGGGCTGTTCCGCAAAGCCGCAACGGGCCCGTCAACCTATGGGCAACAGCCGTAGCTGTAGTGCTGCTCGGTGGATGGGCCAGCCACGGCGCGGACAAGGCGTCGCTCGAGTGTGACACAGCGAACGACCTGTGGTAGAATTATGTTGTTGGACTATCCGGATTGGACCGTTTTGCCCCAGTGATGGGCTCAAGGAGGAGCATATGGAAACCGATCTGCGGAGCCGATTGAGAATCTCCCCCCGATGTCTCGATGAGATCAACGCCCTGCTTCTGGACCCTGATTGTCGCGCCATCAACGATTTACTGGCCGTTGTCGAGAAATATGGCACGGTGGATGAGATCAACCGCAAAGCAGCCGAGGCCCGAGCGCTGCCGAATCTCATGGCCCGGCTTCAGGAGATCCGTTCACCCTACCTGGCTGATCTGGAATGGTTGATCGAACAACGAGACCGGGGAGCCTTTATCCGGATCGCCGACTACCGCCGCCGAGTCCTGGGGGCGCGGGCCGATACTATGACGTTCCGCGACGATCTGGCGGTCACCCTGGAGATCAGCGCCCTACAATACTTTCCCTTCCTCATCACCGAAGCCAGGCAGAGCATCGCCAATGGCGAGCTCATGCCAGGACGGTTCATCCGTGTTCGCAAGATGAAGGAACAGGAAGCGGATAACGGTGATATCCTGGCCGTGGCCGCTGCCATGCAGATCATCGGCGCAAGTTATGTCGAGACGTTGGACACCAAGGGGACCGATGGCGCCAACATTCACCTGGGTGGACCGGAGACGATCACCGGCTATTTTGGTGGCATCGGTCAACCGAACCATTATGCCCTGAAGTGGCTGGACGAATTCCTGTACTATTACACGACCTATGGCATCAAACAGGTATTGAACATCAATCCAGGCACGGTGCTCCTGGGCTACCTACTCCACAAACTGGGGGTGGACATCGAGTTCAAGATTTCGGTCTTTATGGGCAACGATAATCCCTATGCCGCCCTATGGACCCTCATCGGCGCCAAGCTCTTTAGCCGGGATGACGGTACAACCTCCCTCATCGGCTTTAACTGGAGCAACTCGGTGAACAACGAAACGATCGAGATCACCGCCCAGGTGCGTAAGGCGCTCAATCTGGAGACCATCGTCCGCTTTGAACATCACATCACCGAGACATGGAAAAGCATTGTCCGGCAACCATACGACCGCACGGCGGAACTGATCCAACTGGCAGACCATGTGCCCAACATCTCGGCCAAACACGAAGGCGGCATCCCTGAGGTGGACTCGGCCCGCGAGCACCCGTCGGACATCCTCGACTACTTCCGGGACAAGGCCGAGATCCTGGCTTCTGGCGACTGGGAGGCTTTGGAGCGCAACTACCTGGATAAGCATGAGGCGCTGAATCGAACGGCCCGGATGCTGACCGAGCACGGCTTATCGTTTATCGCTGCTCAGAACCTGCACCGATAGGCCCTGGTGCACAGTTCGATAGGTCTGTCGTTGGACGCAGTGCATAATCCTATCGAACATGGCTCCCAAGAGGCCGTGCCGTTGCACACCTACGCTTCCGCCGGCGGCGTCGTGGTAGATGCATCGGGAGAAAAGGTCCTGGTGCTGATCCGCCCTGAGCGTGCGGGGCCTGACGGACGTCCTGAGGTGCGGCTGCCCAAGGGACATATCGAACCCGGCGAAAGCCGCGAGGAAGCAGCCCGGCGCGAAGTGCAAGAAGAAACCGGTCTGATCTCGCTCCGCATCGTCGCCGATTTGGGCCATCAGACGGTCGAATTCGACTGGCAGGGCGCCCACTACATCCGCGACGAATCGTGCTTTTTGATGATAATGGAGGATCCTTCAGCCAGTGGCTCCGGCCAGCCAGAGAAGCAATTCATCTGCCACTGGCTTCCCTGGCAAGAGGCCATGGACCGCCTGACCTTCCCCGCCGAGCGCGAATGGGTCCGCAGAGCCCAGGCGGTCTGTCGTCAAGCCAGATCGACGCCATAGTGCATTGGACAGCAGCCTCGGCTTCACAACACGTCACCGATCAGCACCCCTAACAGACCCACGATCACTCCCAGATGGAGAAGGAGGTTTCCGTCGGTGAAAAGAAAGAGGAAGAAGCTCACCGGCTGGGTATCGGGAACCAGAGCAAAACAGAGGCACCGCACCACGCCATTCAACAAGACGAGGGCCACGCCAACTAACACCGGCAGTCCCCGTACCAACGCCAGCTTGTCCAGGAATTGGCTCATCATGACCCGTCGCCTCCGATTATTCGACTCCAGACACACCAGCCCACGGCGCGTGTCTTGCGGTTAGGATAGATACGGACGGAACGATTCCAGCCAACGCTGCGGCAAATAGCCTTCCAGCGTAGTACCCTGATCGTTATGGGCGCTCCGCACCGCCATGGCCTGCTCGTGGAACAGAGCCACCAGGTCGCCCCGGCTATATGGAATCCGGACCCTCACATAGGTGAATCCAGCCACCAGTACCTCTTCCACTCGTTGGAGCAGCGCCTCCAAGCCTCTTCCTTCCTTGGCCGAGATCGCCACGCTCCCTCCCGCCACCTGCCTGGCGTTCGCCGGTAGCTTGGTGATGAGGCTGTGAACCATGGCCGGATCCTCGAGTCGATCGATCTTGTTCAATACCAGGATCAAGGGGCGATTGACCACCCCCAATCCGGCCAGGGTCGCCATCACCGATTCGCTCTGCTGGGGAGCGTTCGGATGAGTGATGTCCACCACATGGAGAATCAGATCGGCTTCGTTGATCTCTTCCAGGGTAGCCCGGAAGGCCGCCACCAGATCGGTTGGCAATTTCTGGATGAACCCCACCGTGTCCGAAAAGAGAGCCTCCCTCCCCCCAGGAAGGGCCACTCGACGGGTCGTCGGATCCAGTGTGGCGAACAGTTTGTCCTCGACCAGAACCTGAGCCCCAGACAGGGCATTCAGCAGAGTGGATTTTCCGGCATTGGTATAGCCGACGATCGCCACGACAGGGACCGCGGCTCGTTTGCGTTGACGCCGGTGCAACGCCCGATGGCGGCGCACGCTTTCCAGTTCCCGTTTGATCGCGGCAATGCGCCGGCTAATCTCACGCCGGTCTACCTCGAGCTGAGTCTCTCCTGGGCCTCTCAGGCCGACGCCGCCGATCCCCCCCCGAGCTGCCGCTCCACCTGCTTGGCGAGCCAGGTGGGTCCAGGCCCGGGTCAACCTTGGCAACCGATATTGGTACTGAGCCAGTTCGACCTGAAGCTGTCCTTCCCGCGTCCGCGCGTGTTGGGCAAAGATGTCTAGGATCAACCCGGTCCGATCCAACACGCGGACCCCGTTCCCCAGTCTCTCCTCAAGGTTTCGCAACTGGCGGGGGGAAAGCTCATCATCGAAGATGATCAGATTGTAATCGAGGTCGCGCCGCAGCTCAATCAGCTCTTCCAGCTTGCCCGCACCGATCAGAGTCGCCGGCTGAAAGTGGTCCAACCGCTGCCAGGTCTGCCCCACCACCTCCACGCCAGCAGTGCGGGCCAGTTGTCCCAGTTCAACCAGTGAATCCTCAATGTCCCACCCATCCTGCTGCTGCTTGAGTTGGACCCCAACCAACAGGGCCCGTTCGACAGGGAATTCGGCCTCCATATAATCCTGGATGGTTCTCCTCCTAGAACGTCAGCTTTCTCAGACGGTCCATCGCTTCGCGCACCCGCGCCGTGCTCATCCCCAGAGAAATGCGAAGGTACCCTTCGCCCTTCGAACCAAAAGCCGTCCCCGGGGTGACGCTGATGCCCGCCTCCTCCAACAGCAACGAGGCGAAATCCGCCGACGTGTAACCAGGCGGAGTCTCGGCCCACACATACAGGCTGGCCACCGGCTTGTTCGCCCGTAACCCCACCTCGCTCAGGGCAGCCAGGATCAGGTCCCGGCGCTCGGCGTAGATGGCATTGCGCTGTTCCAGCCAGCTCTGATCCCCGGTCAAGGCCAACACCGCTGCATCCTGAATCGGGCGAAAGATGCCAGAGTCGATGTTGGTCTTGGTCCGGGCCAGTGCCTCGACCGCAGTGGCGTTGCCCACCGCCATGCCCACACGCCAGCCGGCCATGTTGTAGGTCTTGGACAGGGAATTGAATTCGAGCCCTACCTCCATCGCCCCAGGCACCTGCAAGAAGCTCGGCGCCCGATAACCGTCAAAGGTAATGTCGCAGTACGGATTGTCATGACACACCAACAGGTCATATCGCCGCGCAAAAGCAACCACCCGCTCAAAGAATTCCAGAGGGGCCACCGCTCCGGTTGGGTTGTTCGGATAGCCCAGCCACAGGATTTTGGCCGACCGGGCCACGTCTGGCGGGATCGAGTCCAGATCCGGGAGAAACCTGTTCTCCGCCACCAACGGCACGGGATAGGGCACACCTCCCGCCAACAGCGTACCGGTAGAGTAGGTCGGGTAGCCTGGGTCCGGGACCAGGACCACGTCGCCCGGATCGACAAAAGCAAGCGCCACATTGGCGATCCCCTCTTTCGAACCGATCAGCGGCACCACCTCGCGGTTGGGGTCTAATCGGACGCCAAAGCGCCGTTCATAGTAGGTCGCCATGGCTTTGCGCAGCTCCGGGATACCATAGTAGCCCCCGTACCCGTGGTGGGATGGGTCCTGAGCCGAACGGTACATCGCCTCGGTGATCCAGTCAGGAGGGGGCAGGTCCGGACTCCCGATGTCCAGGCGAATGATGTCCCTACCCTGGCTGGTCAACTCCCGCAGACGACTCTCCAACTTGGCGAACACATACGCCGGCATACTCTGAACACGATGAGCGACTTTCATCTGATCTCCATTACTCCTATGTGTGATTTTGAACGATCTCGCGGTTCTTCAGTTTGCTCAACGGCGGAACTCTTCTGAAAGTCACCCCAGGCGGAGCGGACCGGTAACAGGATGTGAAACTGACTCCCCGGACACCGCACCGGATCGTAGCCCGGGCTCTCTACCCAGATCCGCCCCCCATGGGCCTCGACAATGCCCTTGGCAATGGTCAACCCCAGACCAGGACCAGCTCCCATGAACCGCGTCTTGCTGCTGGAATGCAGTTCCGGGCTTTCGACCCGGTAGAATTTGTCAAAGATCCGTTCCTGGTCTTCCAGATCGATACCAACCCCTGAATCGGCAACCACCACCTCCACAAAGGCCGGTTGATCCCCGTGCGCTTCCAGGTGACGAGCGCCGATGCGTACCGTCCCTCCATCCGGGGTGTATTTGATCGCGTTTCCAATGATGTTGCTGAACACCTGATGTAAACGCAGGGCATCCCCCTCCATCTCGGGCAAGGAGCCAAGACCCTCCGTCTCGAGGGTAATGCTCCGCTCCCTGACTGCCTCCGCCTGATCATGACAGGTCAGTTCCAGGATATGGGCCAGAGACACCATCTCCGAGTTCAGGGCGAGCACCTGAGTGTCAATCAACGATACGTCAATAATGTCTTCCACGATCGTCCGCAACCGCTCTGTTCCTCTGAGGATCCCCGCCACTTGCCGTTCCAGGAGCTCCGGGGACATGGACTCCGCTCCGCCCTCGGCCAGCATCTCGGCGTATCCCTGGATGAGAGTGAGCGGGGTCTTTAACTCGTGAGCCGCAATGGCAATGAAATCGGACTTCTTCTTGTCCAGCTTGGCCAGCTCACGGTTCAGACGCTCCAGCTCTTCGGTGCGCTCCCGTACCCGTTGATCCAGATGTTGATTCAACCGGAGCAACTCCTGGTAAAGGAATACGTTATGTAGAGCTATACCTACCTGCTCCGCCACCGATTGCACCATCTCGATCACAGCCGTCTCAAAGGGCCGATCCTGCACCAGTCTGTCTGCAGAGATAACGCCCAGCGGACGATCCTCCCCCTGAAGGGGAACGACCAACAAGGACCGCTGAGGGAACAGTGAAGCCAGAACTCCTTCCTGGGCATCCACCTCACTGGTGATCTGCATTTGCCGTGTTTGAAAAGCACGAGCTACAATCGAGCGATCCTCGTCCAGCGACAGGTATGCTCCTTCCAACCGACTGCCCTCGATACCACGGACGGCAGCCACCGACAGTTCCCTTGCCTGACCATCGGCCAACCATACCGCACAGCGGTCAATCTGCGGGACCGAAGCGAGGTTCTCCACCACCGCCGCAAGAATCTGCTTCTGGTCGAGGGTAGAACTGATCGCTCGCGAAACATTGTACAGAATGCGAAGACGAGCCAGAGCGCGATCGGCTTCTTCCGTGGCCATGGTCAGGCGACGGGTCATAAACTCCGCCTCGACCAGCCTCTCCGAGAGCAGCTTGTGGCTGGCCCGCGTGAACGCCCAGCCCATCAACCGAAGGCACTGGTTAAAGGTGGGCTCGATCAGGCGCATCCGACTCAATGCCCCTTCGGCCGAATTGGATTGAAGCAAACTCTCCCAGATCAGTTCTTTCAACAAGAAGAGAATATCCAGAGTCTCCTCGAGTTGGAATTCCTGCTCCACCCGGGTCACGGCAATCCGTTCGATCACCTCGGCGATCGGTTCTTGAGCATCTCGCTCGATGGCCACAACCAGGGCGCCGTAAAAGTCTACAAAGAACTGACGCTCCAGCTCTTTGGTCGTGAGTTGTCGATCCCGGTCGCCGCCCCGCGAGCGGACCATCTTGATCCAGCCGGGGACCAACGTCCGCTCATTTTGTCGTAACCAGGCCGCCAGTGAATCCCTCACCTCTGCCCCCTCAGCAACCTTCCTGCTAGCCCTGGGTGACTATTCCGAAGGAGCAGCATCGGTCCTCTTGGCACCCGAAGCGCCCAGGACTCGTTCGACGCTCTCCGCCAATTGTTTGGGACTGAACGGTTTGACCAGATAGTCATTGACCCCGGCAATGTGCAGTCCTAAGACACGGTCCACTTCCTGCGCCTTGGCCGTGACGACGATGACGGGAATATCTTTCGACTCGGCCTTGGCCCGGAGTTGGCGGTACACTTCCCAGCCATCCACGTCCGGCATCATCAAATCCAACAACACCAGATCAGGAGGGTCCCGTTCAATGGCTTCTAATCCCTCGCGGCCCCCGATCGCGCCCTCGACCTGATACCCGCGCCGTCCAAGGATGACTCGGATCAGATCGATCATTTCCGGATGATCTTCAATGCATAGAATCCGTTTGGGAATCATTCTGCCTCCTGCCGGGGAATGGGTGTTCAATATACGCGTGCTTGCTCTTCTCCTCGCAACACGCGGAGAGCTCCCTGGGCCAACGCCAACATCTCATCTTCACCAGGATAGACCAACACCGGAGCGATCCACGCAATTCGCTGCCGAATCCAATCGATCAACATTTGAGAACGGGCCACGCCACCCGTGATCACGATGGCATCCACCTCGCCGCATAGCACGGTGGCCATCGCTCCGATCTCTTTGGCAATCTGATAGGCCATCGCTTCATAGATCAGCCGGGCATGTTCATCGCCCGCCTGGATCCGCCGCTCCACTTCGAGAGCGCTGTTCGTGCCCAAATGGGCCACCAGCCCTCCCTGCCCGGCCAGCTTCCTGAACATCTGCTCATAGGTCAGGTTGAGCCCTTCATAGGGGGCTACCCCATAACACATGCGTACGACATCGCCCACCGGTAAACCGCCGGCTCTCTCCGGTGCAAAAGGGCCTGTCCCGTCCAGAGCCTGGTTGACATCCACCATCCGGCCACGGCGATGAGCCGAAACTGAGATGCCGCCTCCCAGGTGAGCCACCACCAGGTTCAATTCCGGGTACGGCTTGCCCAGGTCCCGCGCCGCGCGTCTGGCCATCGCTTTCAGATTGAGCGCATGGGACAGACTCTGACGCTGGATCTCCGGCAACCCAGAAATGCGGGCCACTTCGTCAAACTCGTCTACGCAGACCGGATCGACAATATAGGCCGGAATGCCCACGCGGTTGGCAATCTCCTGGGCGAGCAGCGCCCCCAGGTTCGATGCATGTTCCCGGACCTTGTTCCTCTGCCGTAGCTCGGCCACCATCCTTTCGTTCACCAGATAGGTTCCGCTGGGGATGGGGCGCAGCAGCCCGCCACGGCCAACGACCGCCGAAAGAGAAGTCAGCGGGATCTGTTTTTCGTTCAGCAGGCTGAGCACGGTACCCAGACGGAATTCATACTGATCCAGAATGTGAGCAAACTTGCTCAATTCCTGGCTGCCATGTTCGATCGTTTCTATGAACAGTGGTTGCTCATCTTCATAGACTCCGACCTTCGTCGATGTCGAGCCAGGATTAATGACCAGCAACCGAGCCATAGCGCATCCTTTTTGCGTGAGCATCTCAAGCTTTTTTCCTATTAAGTATACCATAAGGATCCCAAATGGGCAAAGAACCACCGGAGATAGAGCTATGCAACCGTAACTGGCCCAACTCGCTCAATGACTTGGGCTTTTGACCACCTCGCCTTCCTGCACTACCAGCACCACCTTCTCCATCGCCCGAATGTCGCGCAGTGGATCACCTTCTACGGCGATGACGTCAGCCAGCTTCCCCGGCTCCAACGTCCCGATCTCAGACCAGCCCATGGCCTGCGCCGGCCAGGCGGTTGCCGCCTGGATCGCCTGCAACGGAGAACAGCCATACTCAACCAGCCAACGCAGCTCGTCGGCGATCGCGCTGAAACGAACCTGGCCCATCCAGCTATCGGTGCCGACCGCCAACCTTAACCCGGCGCGGAGGGCGTATTCCATCGAGGTTCGCTTGCGCTCGAGATAGGCTGACGTCTCTTCCCATTCCCTTCGCCATTTCGCGCGTTCTATCTCCCGCCGCCTGTCTCCGCCGATCGGTCCTTCTTCTGCCGCCTTCCACCGACTCTCGCACCATCTCAGATACTCCTGCGAGATATTGAGCGTGGGGGTCCAGGTGATCCCCTTTTCCACAGCCAGATCGATCTCCTCCGGTGTGGGAGTACCATGCTCAAAGGTATCCACACCCGCTTCGATGGCCATCCGTTGTGAGGGTGGCTTGGAGGTATGACACGCGACTTTTTTCCCCAAGCGGTGAGCTTCCTCCACGGCCGCGTTGAGCTCTTCCTGAGTCAGATCCGCCCCATTGTTGGCAATCTTGATAAAATCAGCGCCCGCCCGGATTTCCTCTCGCACCGCGCGACGGAAACCATACGGGCCGTCGGCCTGGTTGGCCAGGCCCGGCAGGTAATGGACATGTCCCCCGGTAGGCACAATCAGCCGTCCGGCCACATACAGCCTCGGCCCGGGAATCCATCTCTTCTCCACCGCCCGCTTTACATCGAACATGATGCTGTCGATCGCACCAGTGTCGCGAGCGGTGGTCACCCCCGCCATCAACGCCTCACGCAGGTTGCCGGCGGCCAACAAAGCGATCAGGACCGGAGAGTAGACCAGAGAACCTTCCGGTTCATAGGTATAGGTCGCCGCGTCTGGTTCTTCCCAGTAGTAAGTAGGGTGAACATGCATGTCGATCAGTCCAGGCAAAAGGCAGGCTTTCCCCAGATCGATCCGCCGTGCACCAGAAAGCGGAGGAGCTGCGCTGGCCGACCCAGCATACAGGATCTGTCGGCCGGCAATCGCCACCATGCCGGGCGAAACCGGCGGTGCTCCCAACCCATCGATCAACAACTCCCCTGTGAGTATCAGATCCGCATGGTACTCGGTCATCGTCCATCCTTTCTTATGTATGAACCTCCGCTTGCGTCCGGGCATCCGCCTCAGCCACCAGAGCTTGCAGTGTCTCCAGTGTGCCGTCAGGTAAAGCGAGCGGCCGATGCTCGGCGATGATCTGCCGGGCCACCTCTCGTGCCTTCTCCAAAGCCGTTGGCTGTCCAGATTTGATCCAATCGTAATAGGCCTGACGGTCCATGAGTCGTGGGTACCAGACCTGCCGGAAATGACGCTTGGTATGAGGCGAAGCCAAAAAGTTGCCTCCCGGCCCAACCCGATCGATCTCATCCAACGCCAATGTTTCCGCCGTGATTTCGATCCCGGCCAACAATCGTCGCACAAAACCGACGATCTCGTCGCATAGCACGATCATTTCGTACGAGCAGGTCAGCCCCGACTCCATATATCCGATATCGTGGACCAGGTTCGCCCCGCTCAGTGCAGTCCACAGGATCCACAATGCGCTCTCGATACCAGCCTGGATATCAGGCGCCTTAGAGTCAGAACAACCAGAAAAACCCCACACCGGCACATGGTAGTAGTAATGAGCCAGTTCAGCCATGGCCATGCAATGGAGCAAGAACTCTGGGGCCGCATAGACCCCCACCATGGTGCGCATGTCCATCGGTCCACTGCCCGAGCCCCACACAAAGGGTGTGCCCTTTCGTCGCAACTGGGCAATGACCAGCCCACTCAAGACCTCGGCATTGGCCATAGCCAGGCTGCCCGCCGGGGTCACCGGAGCGGTGGCGCCGTCCATCGCTCCTGGAGCATAGACAAAGGGCAACCCATGATCGACCAGGATCGACATCTTGCGCAACACTGCTTCGGAGTGCTGCAATGGCGAGGAAGGCTCCAGATAGGCGAGGAGGAACGGCTTAAGTTGAAGCTCTTCGGCCCCGCCGGCCACGATCTGGGCCATAGAAATGATGTCGCGCAAGCCGCGATCGTCCCAGGCGGTGAACACGATCGGCTTGACGGTGTTCTCGACCATGGCCAGGAATGCATGGCGGTCCGAAGTTCGGGCTGGCACGTCGGAAGGCAGCGCCATGGACATCGCAAAATCCAGATTCGGCAGCGCGTCCACCAGCCGGGCTGTCTGCTGGACATCCGAAAGGAGCGAAGGCCGTCGTTCTGCCGTGTCCAGATCGAGCGTGTAGGGCAAATCGGAACCGGTGCCAAAATAGGTCCGGTGGCCCTCCAGGAAGAGACGAGGTTTCCCGGTCCGTTCACACAGAACCACCCGGGAAGGAACCGACGATAGCGCCGACTCTACCACCGCAGCCGGAAACCGCACCAGGTTCCCATCCGAGACCTGGCAACCTGCTTCCCGAAGGATAGCCAGTGATTCGGGCTCATGCACTCGCACACCGGTGCGGCGCAAGATCTCCAAAGCCGCCCAGTGGATCTGTTCCAACTGGGCGTCGCTTAACATCCGGAATCCAGACGGCCAGGGAGCTACCCAACTGGCCGGCGCGAGGGGTTCGTTGGTTGTTTTCATGATTCTCCTCAAGCAATCAATGGTGTTCAATTTTACTGCAATCGCACGCGGGGGTCAATGACGGAATAGAGCAGGTCTACCACAAAATTCATGACGACGATGGCAAATGCCGCGAAGGTGATGGTGCCGACAATGATCGGGATGTCCAGGTTCGCGATGGCCCTCCACATCTCGTACCCAATGCCCGGCCACGAGAAAACCGCCTCCACCATCAAGATGCCTCCCATATAGTAGCCAAGGTCCATCCCGATCATGGTGACGATCGGCTGAATCGCGTTCTTCAGCGCATGGCGCACCAGCACAGTACGTTCAGGCAGGCCCTTCGCCCTGGCAGTACGGATGTAATCGGACTGCAGGATATCGAGCATACTGGAACGCAGCATGCGGGCGTACCAGGCAGCCCCAGCCGCCCCCAAGGTGAGGGCCGGCAACACCAGATGCCGAAACCCTCCCGGTCCACCCAAGGGGAAGAGGGGAAAACGATAGGCAAAGATATAGAGCAGGATCAGGCCCAACCAAAACGAAGGCATGGACACACCCAGCAGCGCCATCAACATCGAGAATCGATCCAGGATATGACGCTGGCGAACGGCGGAGATGATTCCCACCGGAATCCCCAAAAGCACCTCCACCAGGACCCCGGCCACGGCAAGTTGGGCCGTCGTCGGTAAACGGCGCCACAAAATCTCACTCACCGGGAGGCGTTGCCGGTACGAAATGCCCAAATCTCCCCGCAACACACGACCCAGATAGCGAAAATACTGGACATAGACCGGATCGTCCAGCCCCAGGTTCTCTCGGATCAACGCCAAGGTCTCGGGCCGCGCTCGTGGACCGGCCACTGCCCGCGCCGGATCGGCCGGGATCAGGTAGGCCAGGACAAAGGTGACGGTGAAGATCAGATAGATCACCAACATCATGCTGAGAAGGCGGCGTATGATATACCGCGTCATCGGTGCGTTCCCCTTTTACCGACGCTGCTGGGGGTCCAGGGCATCCCGCAGCCCGTCTCCCATCAGATTGAAACCCAGCACGGTCAACACCAACATAAACCCCGGAGCCAGGATCAGCCATGGAGCGGACCGATAGTAGGACTGCCCCTCGGAGATCATTCCACCCCACGAGGCCGTCGGCAGACGAATGCCAAGCCCCAGATAGCTTAGTTCCGCTTCCAGCAGGACCGTACTCGCCACTCCCAATGTGGCATAGACTACCGCTTCGGAGACCAGATGCGGCAGAATATGGCGTAGAAGAATGTGCCACGCATGCCCGCCGATGGACCGTGCCGCCAGGACAAAGTCCATTTCTTTGAGACAGAGCACCCGGCCATGGATGATCCGCGCCAGGTAGACCCAATATACTACGGCAATGATCACAATCAAGATATCAATCCCAGGACGGAGGATAGCCGCCAGGGCAATGGCTAGAAGCAACGTCGGAAACGCCATCATCACATCGGTGAAACGCATGATGACCATCTCCACCCAGCCCCCCAGGAAAGCCGCTGTCGCACCCAGGATAATGGCAATCACCACCGACAGCCCATTGCCCACTACACCGACCAACAACGAGACGCGAGCCCCCCACATCAGCCGGCTGAACACATCGCGACCCAGGCTATCGGTACCCAGCCAGAAAGTACGGTTGGGAGGGACCGGCGCGCCCAGGTTCGATAGCCCTTCCGCGTAGCCAAGGTTCGGATCGTGGGGAGCGATCCACGGAGCCAAGACGGCCAGAACACCCAGGACCAGGCAGATGCCAGCACCGACCATGGCGGCCCGATCTTGTTTCAGTCGGCGCCAGGCGTCGGTCCACAGGGAATTCTGAACGCCGGCTTCCAAACCGCAAGCTAGAGTCGCAACCTCTGGATCGCGCATACACTCTGGAAAGAAGGTCAGGCAGGATGGCGCGCCGCCCTGCCTGACCTCATGAGCTTACGGTTGGATCCACATCCGCTCAAAGAACGGCCCATACTCTGAGCGCGAGTAGAAGCCCTTGATGCGGGGATTGTGCATGTAGAACGAGATGTTGTTGATCAACGGGACATGGACGGCATCCTCCATCAGGATGCGCTCGATCTCGCGATAGAGCTGCAATCGTTTCTCGCGGTCTTGCTCACCCAAGGCCTGAACAGCCAGCTCATCTACCTTGGGATTGGAATAGAAATCCTGGTTGCTGCCGGCGTCCGTCATGTACAAGTTGTTAATCAGGTCAGCCGGATCGGGTTGGATCATGTACCATGAATTCAGATAGGTTTGACCCTCCCCGGCGACAATCATGTCATAGGACACCGCATCCGACACCTGCTTGATCTCCACCTGCACGTTCACTTGAGCCAGGTCTTGCTGGATCGCCTGGGCAATGGTAGCAGCCAGAGGATCTTCGCCGATCAACAGTTCCAAGTGCAAGCCTTCACCAAAGCCGGCTTCGGCCAGCAGGGCTTTCGCTGCCTCGGGGTCAAATCTGTACGGCTTGAAATTAGGATCATATCCCGGCGCAGTCGAGGGGTAGATGCCCCATAACGGCGTCCCCTTGCCCCCGGTCAACTTGGCAATCTTTTCCTTGTTGATCGCCATGTTGAGCGCTTTCCGGACCTTGAGATTGTCGAGAGGCGGCTTCTTATGATTCAGTCCCAGCCACCAGGTATACATCGAGGGTTCTTCGTACAACCAGTCCTTGTATTTCGGATCGCTGAGCAGGCGCGGAAAATCGGCGGCAGGGATCATGTCGCCAAACAGGACATCCAGTTCTCCCTTCTCCATCCGTAGCAACGCGGTGGAAGGTTCGATCCCAAAGTACATGATCGTCTCGTCAATGTACGGCTGTCCCTCATGGAAAAAGTCAGGGTTGCGGACAAAGACTGCTTTCTCACCAGGTACGAATTCCTTCAGCATGAACGGCCCGGTGCCCACCGGATGCAGTTCAAACTCCTTGCCCCACTTTTCTACCTCTTCCTTCGGCACCACCCAATTATTGGGCAGCGCCAGCACATTCATGAAGGTCATATCGGGCGCCGTTAGCGTGAACCGAATGGTGTACTTGTCCAGGACCTCAATGCCGCTGACTTCCTTCGTTTTTCCATCCAGAACGTCCTGGGCTCCCTGGATGCTGAGCAGATAGTAGTTGGCCCAACTGGCCCAGTCCGGATCCAGCACCCGCTCCAGGCTGTATTTGAAATCTGCTGCTTCTACTTCGCGGCCATTGTGAAACTTGATGTTAGGTTTTATGGTAAACGTATACACCGTGCCATCGGGGCTGATCTCTGGCCAATCCGCAGCCATGTCCGGTACGGCCCGGTCCCCTTCATAGATCATGAGACCTCGATACAGATTCATCAGGCTCTGCCAGGCGGGAAGATTATAGCCTAGGATGGCATCCATCGAGTTCGGGTCCTCGGTGAAGGCCAGGGTTACGGTCCCGCCCCGGACCGGTCCCTCCGGCTGTGGGGTGGGCGTGGGCTTGGCTGGCAGCGGAGTGGGGGCTTGAGTCGCAGGAGCTGTCGGCTGTGGTGGCTGGGTGGGGGCAGCGGTTGTTGGTGCGCAACCGATCACCAGCATGATTGCTGCTACCAGAATCACCGCAGCACTCCATCTATACAGAATCTGAGAGTTCATCTTCTCTACTCCTTTCTCTTGGGATAACTGAGCTGTGAGTCGTTTGTCCGACTACACGATGACAGCGTGAGCCGTCGCCGTGAGCCTGTCAATCAACCTCGGATTTGTGTCCAAGGGGAATGGGCTCCCGGTGCTCACGACAAAACCCTTGGCTCTCGCCCCGATCCGTGCCTGACGAGTGACTTCAGCCGCCATCTCTTCGAATGTCCCATGAAGACCAAACCGCACCGTATCAATGTTGCCAAAGACAGCCATCCGGTCACCTACGCGGGCCACCACCTCTTCAATCTCGATACAAAAGTTCTTTTTGCTCTCTTCGACTGCCACCGCCGCAATGTCATATTGAACTATCCGTTCCAGGCGTGGGATCACATCGCCACACACATAGTGAATCGGCAGCAGTCCGAGCTCTCTCATAAAACGGAAGTAGGGTTGATTATAGGTAAAGACAAACTCATCATAGCTTCGAGGAGAGATCAGGTCCGCGCCAGTGAACACTTCCTCTACATACACGCCATGAATCCCGACTGCAGCCCAGGCGCGCATGACCTCCTGGGTTTGAGCCAGTTGCCGCTGCAACAGATAATGGAACAGAGAGGGTCGGTCATACTGGATCGTCATCAAGCCATGGAAGCCCAGATAATCGTACGCATACGAAAAGGGCGTATCAAGGACCGTCGAAATGAAATAGTCGTCCCCATAGTCTGCAACTACCTGCCTGGGCAGATCGAAATCGCCCCGAGACAGCAACTGCTCAGCAGTGAGGATTGGCAATCGGGCATCCACGTCTTCTCGATCACAAAGGATTTCCGATGTATCCCACACATCGGTCAGGGCAGCGCTGAATGGAGCCAGATGAGCATCCCCTCGCGGCATGGGAGCGGTGAGCATCGGTACGCGCACTCCTGACTCCCGGTCTTGGTAGTACAACTGTCCATCCTGGATCACAATTTCCGTGCGCTCTGCCCAGGCCCGGCTGGCTCCCTGATGGACCTCGATCCAGTCCGGCCGCACCTTAAAAATGCCATAGGACTGATAGAGCGCCTGGGCGCGGAACAACGTATCTTCCTCATGGTTCACATCATAGCGCGCGCAACCGCGCATACGGCGCCGATATTGTTCGACGTAATACGCTCGCTCAAAGTCGGCCAGAAAAAGGCCTAGATAGCAAGGAGCGGCGGGAAAACCCAAGCTCTTTTGCCCGGAGAGGGCACGAAACATCCTGTCCTTCGAGGTCAAACCATCGGAGGTCGGCAACGGATCCCTGGCAACACGCATCGTCCTGTACTCTCAAAAGAGGCGCCCGCCTTGACCATCATTCTATCAAACAAGATTCGCGATGTCAAATGCGGCGCTAGTCTCCCAAAAAGTCTGTATTGCGCCCCAAAAGCAACCGTGCTATAATATGATTATCCCATACATCAGGAGTGCTCCATGTTACAGCAAGCTCAATCACTGTTGGACTCCCTGGTTGCCCTGCGCCGCGAGGTACACCGCCATCCCGAGTTGGGCTTCCAGGAACAAAACACGGCCCGGATCGTTGCCGAGCGATTAAACTCCTCGGGGATAACCGTCCGGACCGGGGTGGCCAAGACCGGAGTGGTCGGCGACCTCGGCGCCGGTCGTCCGTGTATCGCCCTGCGGGCCGATATGGACGCCCTGCCCATTCAGGAGGAGAACGAAGTGCCGTATGCTTCCGAGGTGCCGGGAGTCATGCACGCCTGCGGTCACGATGTGAATCTAACTTGCCTCCTGGGAGCAGCCCAACTGCTCGCCAAAGAATTCGCCTCGGGACAGCTTCCCGGGCGAGTACGGTTCCTGTTTCAGCCCTCCGAAGAGGGCCAGGACGAAGAAGGACTCAGCGGCGGTATGCGGATGGCCGCTGAGGGCCTGACCCGCGATGTAGACGCGGTGGTCGGCCTCCACGTGTGGGCCGATCTGCCGGTAGGTGCCATCAGTCTGCGATCAGGAACGATCATGGCTCGTCCCGACAAGTTTCGATTGGTGATCAAAGGCCAGGAAGCCCATGGCGCCTTCCCCCATCGAGGGGTGGACGCCATCGTCCTCAGCGCTCAGGTGATCCAGGCTCTCCAGACCGTGGTATCGCGCCGGCTCGATCCGACGCGTGGCAAGGTGATTACCATTGGCACGATTCAGGGCGGGACCAAAGAAAACGTCCTTGCCGGACAGGTAACCATGACCGGCACCATTCGCACCTTTGAGCCAGACACCCGGGAGACCCTCCTGCAAGAGATGGAGCGCGCCTGCCAGGTGGCCCGGTCTTTGGGCGGTGATTATGAATTGACCATCGTGCCAGGATACCTGCCGGTGGTGAACGAACCAAGCCTCACCGACTTGGTGCGCCAGACCGCTGCCGATCTGTTGGGCGAAAACAATGTCCGCGAAGCTCCGATGGAAATGGGTGGGGAGGACTTTAGCTACCTGGCGCAAGAGAGCCCGGGTTGCTTCTTCTTTTTAGGAGGAGCCACTCCCGGAGAGCCGCCGCGCCTGCACCACCATCCACGCTTTGATGTAGACGAACGCTGCCTGCCAATCGGCGCGGCTCTTCTAGCCGAGATTGCCATTCGCTTCCTGCGGGACTCTGGAGCACGATCCATGCCAAGTTAAGACCTGGTGCGGCAGTGGCTAGGTAATGAGTCACTTCGGACATCTGGCAGATGAACCGGGAAAGTAGGTTCAATATCACCATACTGGACCAGATGGTCGACGTAGCCCGGCGCATCGGCCCGGTGTCGATCGCGGTCGCTGCCGCCCATGATCCGGAGGTGCTCAAGGCAGTTGACCAGGCCAGTCGGGAAGGGATCATCCAGGCTACCCTGGTGGGTGACTGGCCAGCGATTGAAGCGTACGCCGCCCAAGCAAACGCTGACCTTGCCCAGGTTCGGATCATCCACCAACCGGACCCTCTTCTTGCTGCCCGTCAGGTAGTAGCGCTGGCCCGGAGCGGTCAGGCTGACGTGGTGGTCAAAGGCCAGATCAAGACGGCTGATCTGTTAAGCATCGCCCTGAATCGCGACATTGGCATCAGGGGCCGGGGTCTCTTGAGCCACGTCGGTATCTTCCAACTGCCGAACATGGATCGCCTCATCTACCTCAGTGACTCGGGGGTGGTCATCAACCCCGACGTCTATCAGAAGCTGGAGATCATCAAGAACGCTGTAGGAGTCGCCCATCTCTTCGGGATCGCTCGACCCAAAGTCGCCATCCTGGCTGCCAGTGAGACCGTCCACCCCAAAATTCCGGCCAGCATTGACGCTTTGGCTCTGTCCAAAATGGCCGAACAGGGATGGGTGGAGGGAGCGATCGTGGATGGCCCGCTCGGCCTCGAAGTCGCCATTTCCCCCCGCGCTGCCCAAATGGAGGAGAGCGATTCCCCTATCGCCGGTCAGGCTGACATCTTGATTGTGCCCAACGTAGAGGCAGGCAACATCGTGGCCAAGGGCCTGCTCTACTTTGCCCGCGCGCGCATGGCCGGTCTGGTTGTGGGAGCCCAGGTCCCTCTGGTGATCAACTCCCGAGCCGACAACGCCGAAACCCGCTACCTTTCCCTGGCTATGGCCGCCGTGTTGGCTCGGCAACCACCTGGCGGATAGAAAGAACACCCTTCTTGGAGGAAAAAGGAAAGGAGGAGAAAGCCTTGAGAGTAATCGAGTCTGGAATAGGCGAACTCATCCAGATACCCGACATGAACGCTTTCCGGGAGTGGAATCGCACTCAGAAATCGCGCAAGCTGGTGGACAAGCTGATGACCGAACAGGAAGCAATCCGCCGCTTCGTGTACGACGGGTGCTATATCGGCACCGAACTGTATGGCACCGTCCGTTGTCCCATGTCGCTGGTACGCGAGGTAATACGCCAGGGCATCAAGGACCTGCGGGTGGCGGGCCAAGGGGTCACCGAGTTGGACCTCTGGCTGGCAGCCGGGATCGTCAAGACCTTGGACATCACCTATATCGGCCTGGAGGTGTATGGCGTATCCTCTGCCCTGCGGCGGGCGGTGGAAAGCGGCCAGGTAGAAAAAGTGGTCGAGTGGAGCAATGGGGGTATCTCCTGGCGCTTCAAAGCGGCTGCCATGGGGGTACCGTTCCTGCCGGTGCGGTCTATGCTGGGCAGCGACACCTTCAAATACAGCGCTGCCAAGATCGTCGAGTGCCCGTTCACCGGAGAGAAAGTAGCCTTGCTGCCTGCTCTGATCCTGGATGTAGGGTTGATCCATGTCCACCGCGCTGACCGGTATGGCAACTGCCAGATCGAAGGCATCACCGGCTTTGCTCTGGAAATGGCACGTGCATCCAAACGGCTGATCATCAGCGCTGAAGAGATCGTCCCTACCGAGGAGATCCGCCGCTACCCAGATCGGACGGTCATTCCCTACTATCTGGTGGATGCTGTGGTTCATGCCCCCTTTGGTTCGCATCCTGGCGAAATGGCGTATCGCTATTGCCGCGATGAACCCGAGATCAAAGCCTGGGTTGAAGCCTCCAAGACGGAGGAGGGCGCCCGCGCCTATTTGAAGGAATGGGTCTACGACCTGCCCGATCATCAAGCATATCTGAAGAAGGTGGGCCGGGAGCGGCTGGACCGCCTGGTTGAGGGAAGGGAGCGACGGGAATGAGCGAAGAGAGATACAACCCCACCGAACTGTTGATCTGCACCGCCTCGCGGCTGATGGAAGACGAGGTCACGGCATTCATCGGCACAGGCATCCCCATGCTCGCTGCAGCTCTGGCTCAGCGCCGACAGGCCCCGAATCTGATCCCCATCTTTGAATTCGGCGGTACGGGAGCCATCCTGGAAGACCTGCCCATGGCCGTGGGGGAAGCGCGTACTTTCCACAAGGGATTGGCCGCTTCCGGCATCTGTGACATCATGGAAACCGCGGCGCGGGGCTTCATTGACTATGGCTTCCTGGGCGGAGCCCAGATCGACCCGTATGGAAATTTGAATAGCACCATTATCGGTCCCCGGCACCACCCACCCAAGGTCCGGCTTCCCGGCAGTGGCGGAGCCAATGACGTGGGATCGTTGTGCTGGCGGACGATCATCATCATCCGACACAGCAGACGGACCTTTGTCCCCAAGGTGGATTTTATTACCACGCCGGGTTACCTGACCGGACCCGGCGCACGGGAGGAAGCAGGGTTGCCTCCGGGGACCGGTCCCCTTTATGTCGTCAGCACCCTGGCTCTGTTGGGATTCGATGAGGAATCGAAGCGCATGAAGCTCCTCAAGACCCAGCCCGGTGTCACAGTGGATCAGGTAGTGGCCGAGACCGGTTTTGAACTGATCATCCCCTCCCAGATAGAAACCAACGAACCACCGTCGGACGAGGAGCTTCGCATTCTGCGGGAAGAAGTGGACCGCCAGCGGCTGTATATTTGACCGCAGCGATCGTGGCATCCCAGAGATTTCCAAATCAAAAGACCCCCGGTCAAGGCTAGCCGGGGGTCTCCGATTCCCTGCTCTCTACCCTCCACCTATGGGGGGAAAGACGCCCAGTTCATCTCCGTCGGCCAAAGGATGGTTCTGGTCCCGCACAATGCCGTTGACAAAAACCACCTTGACCTCATCCTGCGGAACACCCAACTGCTGAAGAAGGAGTTCCACCGTAGAACCCTCGGGTAACTGAACTACCAGTGGCTCACCTATCTTCAGATCCGGTCGGTAGCGACGCAGGGTGGCATACAACTGGACACGAACGGTGATCATCTTCCCCCCTTCAGCGCAGGTTGCCACCAGACAAAGGGTAGGGGTCTATGGGAACACCGCGTCCAGGGTGGCGTCCGGCACATCCCAGACGACGTTGTGCGGCGGGAGCTTCTCGTACTTCATGAACTCGGGCATCCGGTCATGCTCGCGGCTCAAGCCCGCCGCCCGGTTGAAGGCCAGCTCC
>JAGVRI010000010.1 GCA_018606645.1 Chloroflexota bacterium | reverse complement strand
CGGGGAACACTCCTCTCATCGTACAGGATGACTATTTGTACCACATCTATGCCCGGCAGGCAAACCCTCGCTCAACGCGCATTATGTTTTCCAGATATGTGAAATGCACCCAGGCCGGTAGGTATCGCGGGGTTTCACTCCCCCCGGCCTGCCCACCCATGCATCACGCCGGGGACGCCCGGCCAGGCGAAGCCGGGCATCCCCCAGGCAAGGAGGTACTCATAGGATACCACAACCGCCGCGAAAGCGCAAGAATACCCCGCCGGGGTATCAGCGCTTGGCAGGTCGCCTCAGCCAGCGCATCACCCGTTGGCGGACCTGGTCCTCACGAAGGAAGGGGCATCGCTCCTGTTGTTCGCGGACAAGGCCCTCGATTCGGCTCTGGACCATGACCTCAAGCCATTCCTCGGACGGCACATCGCCGCCATATTCGCGCCGGATCGCCGCCGCAATCATGTCCCGATTGGTGGGTCCAGCCTGCCCCTTGCCCTCGGCCTCCGGCCCGATCACCAGATCAAGTAGCCTCTTCATCTCGGACGGGGTCGGCCATTTGGGGTCAGGCTCGATCAGGGCCTCGATTTCGGCCTTCATCTCCTTCACGGTCGGCCTCTTCTCCCCGGCCTTCCCCTTGATCACCTCGGTCCGGGTCCCAATCCCCGCGCCCCTGGTCACAGGGGCTACACCGTGGACATCTAACTTCTCCAGGACGCGCTTGGCCCCGTCGCGGCCAGGACCGGCCTTCACGATGCGGAAGGTATAGCTCCATTCAACGGTATCGCCCAGCCGCTTGACCGCCTCATAGTGTTCCCGCCCGGCCTGGGTCTCTAGGAGAAAGCGCCCCTCAACCCATGCCTCGCGGTCATCACAGCCGATCACGCCCTTGCCTACAGGCAGGCCCGGCCCATGGTTCCACGGCTCGATTATGACCGGTTGGCCACGGGTGAATGCGCCGGGCAGGGTCAGGTCCCCATCATGGTCCACCACGCCCAGGGTCGCAAAGACGGCCCGGAATTGGCCTTGAGCATAGCTTTTCAGGGTCAACGGGGCATGATAGATTTTGGTCTCGCTCATTTTTCAGCCTCCCAACTGTCAACCACGACCGTCCGGCCCTCGCCATGGATCGCCACGCCCGGCTTCACCGCCGGATCGGGTTGGCCGTCCTGACCAAGCGCCTCAGGCGGTAGCGGGTTGCCGCTCGAATCAACCCACACCGGGGGCGATCCTATAATCGGGCTTAGCTCCCCCACCAGCGCCGGCCCGCTCTGCCAGGTCCGCACCACGGCCAGGACCGCCGATTTGACGCCAAGCCTGCATGCCCGTTGGACGCGTTTAATCTCCATCCGCTTTCGCAGCAGGTCGGCCAGCTCCAGCCGATGCGCCGTGATGTCCCTCGCAACCCGCTTCAGCGCCCTGGACCACTCGACAGCGTTCTCGCCCTGGACCAGATAGCCGCGCTTTTCCGCCATGGCTCGCCAGTCCTCATAAGTTCGTTCGTGCAGGCCGGCATACCAGCGGGGCGGAGGCGCGGTAAGTTCGCACGCCCGCCGATGCTGCTCCTTGATCTCGCGCTTGATGCGCTCCAGGTTCGCCAGGCTCTTGTGCAGGATTTCTTCACGTTCCGCAATCCGGGCCAGCTCCGCATTCCCGGCCTCAAAAATGCGTTCGGCCAAGTCACCGGGCAAAAGCCGCTCGCGGCCCTTGGCGGTTCTCTGTGTTTCCGCCTGTTTCTGCGCCCGCCAGGCCGCGTAAGTCTCAACCGCCGGTTTCTTTACTCTCAAACTGAATTTAGGCATCTTCCACCTCCTTCAATCATTTTCAATCCCTGTCATTGGCTTCAGCCAGCGCGGCATGAAGCGCATCACAAATCGCACAAGCCGCCCAGGGCGGTGCGGGGCAAACAGGTCACGCTTTCAGAGGAATTGCCCCGGATCATGGCCACCAGCGCCGCAGGCAGGGGCAGGCTCGTCACCCAAAAGGTCTTCACAACGCCCTTATCAACGTTCACGATAACCCGATGCGCCCGTTCGATTCGCATTCCTCAAACCTCCATCCAGCCTGAAAAATCCAATTTCGCGACCGCATGCCTGAGGTTGCCCGCGCGGTCAGGAAAGGGCTCGCCGTTCGTGATTTTTGCCACCCTTCCCTATGCCGCTCTCAGATCCTATCTAGGAAGTCTGCCAGCTCATTAGCTTTTCTCCAGTTCACCTTCAAATTGTGAGCCAAGTGAACTAGGAGCACCTCAAGCGGCATCCCGGCCCATCGTAACCGCCCTCCCCGCGCCGCTTCAAATGCCATACAGCACTTCTTGTGGGTAAAGTAAACCCTTCCCCCCACATCCAACAAATATTGATAGTTTCCCTCGGATGCCTTTTCAATCCTTTGGCCGCAATGGTCGCATACCACTATGGGCGCAAACAGGTCCCCTCCAACCCAAATCTCAATCGGCATAGTCCCTCCTTCGGCTTCAAGATTGCCATTGCCTCAAATATTGGCATTCTTGTATTCTTGGCATTCTTGGCATTCTTGGCATCCTTGCAAGAATGCCAAGAATGCCAAGAATGTCAACAGTGTCAAGAATGTCAAGAATGCCATAATATTTCACTCCTTATGGGGTAAGGCCCATACCCACCTATTTTGAATGCGCCGGGCTATTATGTTCAGTTCGTCCTTGGCGCGTACTGCCGTTCGCCAACTGATGCCGGCCCCTTTCATCTCCTGCTCGATTTCCGTCACCGCAACCGGCCCACAGTCCAACAGTGTCAAGAGCAATTCCTTGGCCTTGTCCGTCTGGGTTTCCTTCTTAGCCGGTTGAGGAGCCACGCAAAAGTGCAGGCCGGCATCGTCAATCGTAAAGCCCAGGTCTGGACCTGACACGCCCAAATTGGTCTTCAACACGCGGAGCCGCCGGACGCCCGGCCTGCCCGGGTCCGGCATATCTATCCCCAACACCATGCGGCTCGGTTGCGTGATTGTGTTGCTTCCCCGGAACATCTCTAACGTAAGCTCTTCTCCCACGTCTATAATGGTTCTCTTGCGCGGATGATGGCTTGCCAATATCGGCTTGCCCGTGTCCCGCGCCAGGTCCGCCAGGAAGGTCATCAGCTCCAGCATTTCATGGTCCTTCTCGCTCCGCCTGTGCGCCCCCGATAGACTGTCCAGGATCACCGCGCGGATTTCATGTCTCCAGGCCAGCGCCGTCAATCGTTTCCTGTGATTCGGGTCATCCAGGAAAAAGCCGGCCAAGGGGTCATCAAACACGGTTCGGATTCGCTCTCGCGGTAAGCCCCAGGCCACGGCCCGCATCCAATTCAGCCCTTGACTCGACTCCGCCTCAAGCCATAGGATTTCGCCGGGTTCGCCCTGATAGGATGCCCCATCGGGCCAGGGTTCGCCCGTCAAGAAGGACCGGCACAGCCAAAGCGCAAGCATGCTTTTGCCCGCCGCTTGCTGTCCACCGAGAAGGGTCAAAAACCCTTTGGGCCAATAGCCCGGCCAGGCCCATTGCAGGCCGTGCATCAGCCCATCTAGGTCGGCCCAGCTTCCGCTTGTAAGCGATTCGGTTCTGACGGTCTCGACATCTCCGATAGCCCGCCGCGCCTGCATCAAGGCCCCGTCCACATCGCCCTTGTGCATTTGCCCCACGGCCTTGCCTAGAGCGATAATGAAACGCCGCCGCTGTCCCAACTCGCGCAATTGCCGGGCGTGTTGCTCTGTGGTATAGGGTCCCATCCCAAAACGGGGCAGCTCCCGGATGTAAGGCTCCCCGCCAGCCTTCTCCAGAAGCCCATCTCCCTGGTTGCCCAAGTATGCCAATACACTTTCAATATCCGGCCTGCCTGGAATTTCGAGAAGCGCCCTGTAAAGTGCCCGATGTGTATCGTTGTAAAGGTCTTCTGGGGATACGACAATGCCCAGCTCGTCTCGTAGTTCGGGCCAGGTCAGCAGACCGCCAAGGAAGGACCGCTCAAGCTCTATACTGTGAGGAAGCTCATTGCCGGCCATGCATCGCCTCCGATAAGGTCCACGCCGCCGCCTGGATCATCAGCATCGCCCGCCGGACCGCCCAAAACCGCCGCCGGTCGCCCAAGCCGTCGTACAGCTCTGCCAGGTTGCCGCAGGTCACGGCCAGGCCCAAAAGATCAAGCCATAGCTCATGGATCGGGTCTTGACAGGGCAGCCGGTCTAGAATATAATTAGGTTGTCGCTGCCTAGCGACCGCTGTTTCCGCCAGCCCCGGCCTGCCCGCCGGGGTTCGGTTTTTAGTGAATGTGGACATCGGACACCTCCCGCCGGCTATAGTCTGGGGTCTGAAGCTTTCCAGACTCGCGCCAGATCGCCCGCCGTAGGACCGCCGATGCAGGTAGGCGCTCGCGCTCGGCCAGCCGCGAAAGAAGGATGTAGTCCTTCGGGGATAACCTCAGTGTAAACTTCAAAGGATATCGTCTCACCGCCCACCTCCAAAAACAAACTGGACTTAGGTTTTTATCCTAAGTCCAGTGTAGCCGATTTAGTGCGCAAATTGGCGCAAAAAATCGCGCATTTTTGCGCACTTTTGCGCACCGTGGTCAGGTTACTTAATTATGCCACGGTCGCGCAGTCTATTCTTCAGTCGGTAAATCTGATGCCGGGAAAAGCTTTCCCCCCTCCGGTTCCAGACGCCTCGCATGGCCAGCCGCGCCGCCGCCAGGTCGTCAGTATAGATGCCCTCCTGTGTCAATTGCTCATAGACCGTCACGAATTCGCGTTCAATCTGGGTCAGGCCGTCGGAGGAATTCGCCGCCGGTTGCCTGAAATACCGCATCAGCCGCTCCAAGCGCCCTGCAGGCTTGCGGACACCCGCCGCCAGGTCAAGGGCGTATTCCAGGTCGGCCAGGATCGCCGCGAAAAGGTCATGGCGCTCCCGCTCGATCTGTGGTATGCGCTTCACGCCGGCCTCTGTAGCGCCTCGCAGCAGCGCCGTCGCCTGTTCGGTCCACGTAAAGCCTCCGCCAGGCAGGGGCGAAACGATAAGCCGGCCCAATTCTACGCCGTCCAGAGTGAAGGTCCAGCTCGCGCCTTCCCGCCCGCCCTGATACTCCGCCCGGATGCGGTCGCCTCGTTCGCCGGGCAATCGCAGGCAGAAGTCATCTATCGTCTTGACCACCGCCTCAAAGGTCAGGCCCGGCCAGCGCGGTTTGAGGGGTTTGGGTTCCTTTGCGCCAAACTTCGTTAACGCTTCGGGGTCTATCTTCGCCTTCATAACAAACCGCCCGCCCCGGCTTCTTTCTTGCCAGGACGGGCGGTCTTGTGCTATACTCAGCCTGCCGGGGCGATCCACCCGCCCTGGTCCACGCCCCTGGTGCAAACCCACCGAGGGGCGTTTCCATTCTATCACAGCCGGCCCGAAAGGGCAACCTGATGCATGCCCCTCCCCCACCAGCCTGCCCATGCGGTTCAGGGGGTCCGTTCCTCACTCACTCACTCACCCACCAGGTGGATCAATGCGGCTCCGCTCCAAAATCCAGTCCGGGGCCTTGGTGAGCACCCAGCCGGCCCGTGGGTCGTTCGGGTTGTTCCACCGCGCCCATTGCAACTTGATCAAGCTATCGCGGAAGTGTAAGTATGCAGCCCGGCCAATTCGCGGCTCCCAAGTCCTTTGGGAAGTCCCCAGGCGCGGGATGCCCTCGATAAACTCCCGAAACAGGCTCCGCCGGTCGCCCTGACCTGGTGGAAGCGCCGGGGCAGCGTTGAGGATGACCACCCGCTCACCAGGCTTGCCTCTGGTCCCGTCGCGGTTCAGGTCCAGTCCGGTCCACCGTTCCGCCGCCCATAATAGCCGCCTGGTGTCGGCCAAGAGGATGATCCAGGATACTGCCGCGATTGCCAGGGTCAGGCCCACCCACAGGGCCAGCCCGCTCCCGTCCCAGCCGGATCGTTTCGCAATGAAACTGACCACCCCACCGAGAAGGCCGCCGGTCACGAGGGATTGCAGGAAAGGCACGCCCACATCCGCGCCCACCGAGGGGGGTCTTGCCGGGATCGCCCTGTGCAGCTCCGCCCCTGGTGGGATCGCCCGCTCACTCGGCCAGGGGATCGCCTCTTCATAGGTCCTCAAACCATACCGCCCCATCCTTCCACTCCTCTGGACAGCGCCGGCATACGCCAATCCGCCAGCCCTCCCGCTCTACATAGCCCTCGGCCTTGGCTATCATCAGGCTATCGGGTTCCAGGCAATTGTGGCATCTATCGGGCAATTGCGGGGGCTTGCACCAGCGCCCGGTTTTGGCATCGCCCAGGAAGGAGATAAAGCGCAGGCTCCCGTCATCGTCTCTCAGGACAAGCATAAGCCCTCCCTTTGCGTTACCACTCCCCCGATTCCAGCCGGCCCGCGATAGACCGGGCAATGTCCTCAAGCACCTGCCTGTAAGCCTCATCACCGCCCGCGCCCGGATCAAGCACCTCAAGCAGGTATTTCGCCCAGGACGCTTGTAGAAAAGGCGGCATCTCACGGATCGCATCAGCCGCCGCCAAAAGGTAGCCTTGCGCCAATAACGTCGCTTGTTGTTTCGTCAGCCTCATCATTCACCCTCCATCGGCCAGGGGTAGAATAATTCGCCTACGGCATGGCTCACCATGCGCCCACACCGGGCGCATTCAAACGAGGCGAATACGATTCCACTCGACACGTCCAGCCGGTCCCGCGCCATCGCCGGTTCCAGCCGATGATCGCAATCGGGATCGCCCTCCCGCTCAACCGTCCAGGCCGGTTCATACCTTTTGCGCTTCATGGTCCACCTCCTAGCATTGCACAATATCCTCAAACTCCGTCCCTACCCACCAATAGCGGTTGTCCCTCTCCGCCTCGGTAGGGGCAGGGATGCCGTCGAGAAGCCGCCGGACCGCCAGGCCCGCCGCATTGGTCAGGCCCTTGGCCCCGCTCACATAGCGCACCCAGCCCATCACCTGGTCGCGGTCACAGGTCCGAGCCAACCGCCGCGCCATTTCTGGCTCAACGCCGATTTTTACCAGCGCCGCGCAAAGCTCTTTTTCCTGTTCTGTTTGTCCAGCAGCACCATGTTGTTGTTTCTTATTCTCTGGATCTAAGTCTGAAGCGACATTTTTGTCATCTTCTGATGTGACATTTTTGTCAGATAGTTCGGGGAATGTGACATTTTTGTCATCTTGTGATGTGACATTTTTGTCAGATACGTTGTCCTCAAGATAGGTCACAGCAGACCGCATGTAGCGCCGCCGCCGCGATATTAAGCCTTTCGCTTGCAGCTCGCGCAAATGCCGCAAGGCCGTGAGGGGTCAGCCGGGGCAAACCCAGCCGCTCACACTCGGCCCGCAACGCCTTACAGACCTTTTCCGCGCTGTAGGGGAAGACCAGCTCGCTGTGACCGCGCCTTTCCCATTGGTCGGCCAATGCCCGGCTTGCCAGGGCAGGCAGGGAGATCACCCTCTGCCCGCTCCGTGTTTTCGGGGGGAGGGTCAGCCATTGGCCGTTGATCCTCTGCCTGGTCTTGGTAATGGAGAGCGTGTTTGCGCCAAACTCCACATCATCCCAGGTCAGGGCCAACAGCTCACCGACGCGGCATCCGGTACAGATCGCAACCACCCATAGCGGGCCAAACTCACTATTGCGGGTTGCCTCCAAGAAGTAGCGGGTTTGCTCAAGGCTCCACACTTCCCGCCGGGGAGGGTGATAGCGCGGGGGTTCTACGCGGTCGCATGGGTTGTTGGCCACCCAGCCCCATTTGACGGCCAAACGGAAGACCTGATTCAACACCCGATGCACCCTCTGGGCCATTCTGTGCTGGCCGCGCTCTTGCAGGGTCGTGTACACCCGCTGAATGCGCTCCGGGGTCACTTTGTTCAGCCGCAAGTAACCCAGAGGGATGCGGATGTGGGCATCGCACAGCCAGGTATAATCATAGGCCGTCTTTGGCCGCCAGCTCGGCCCCTTGACCTCCAGCCATCGGTCCAAAAGGTCGTTCAGCGTTCGTCTGGCCGTCCCCGGAAGCCGGCCCGCCGCCGTTGCCTGCCGCTTCAGCTCGTCAAGCTTCTGGACCACTTCCTTGCGGGTCCGGCCATAGACGCTCTTGCGCTCCCCGTCAACCTGTAGGGATGCCTGCCAGCGCCCGTTTTCCCGCCTGATGATCGTTCCTTCCCCGTGAGTTTTCTTCATATCGCCTCCGTCACATTGTTGTAACATTGTTGTCAGCCCTCGGACCGGATGATCGCCCACTACGGCTTGACCTCTTGCGCCCGTCATGCTACAATGGGTAGGGCCATGCACCATGCCCAGGTAGCGCATCTGCCTTCCAAGCAGACTGTCGCGGGTTCGAATCCCGTCTCCCGCTCTATCGGAAGGGCAACGGCCCCGACCAACCCTGGGCATGGTCGGGGCCGTTATCCGTAGTCGGGTTGATGCGCTGGGACATACCGCCGGGCAGAAGCGTAGCCCGGACGGATCGGCGAAAAGGAGCGAAGGATGATCCCTCTGCAGTTATATGTTCGGAATTTCATGTGTTATCGTGACAATGTGCCCCCTCTGGACTTCAGCGGCATTCATCTGGCCTGTCTGACCGGGGCCAACGGCCACGGCAAATCAGCGTTGCTGGATGCCATCACCTGGGCGCTATGGGGCAAAGCCCGCGCCAAACGGGACGACGAACTGATCCACCAGGGCCAGTCCGAAATGGAGGTGGAATTCACCTTTGAACTGGAGGGGCGAGTCTACCGCGTCATCCGCAAGCGCGACAGCACCAAACAGGGCCGGACTCTGCTGGACCTCCAGGTGCAGACCCCGGACGGAGGATTTCGGTCGATCGCCGAGTCCGGGGTCCGTGCCACGCAGGAGGCCATCAACCGTCTGTTGCGCCTGGACTATGAGACCTTTACCAATTCGGCGTTCTTGCTTCAAGGCAAAGCAGATGCGTTTACCGTCCGCCCTCCGGCAGAACGGAAGCAGGTACTGGGCGAAATCCTGGGGCTGGGCCTGTATGACGAGTACGAGCAACGGGCGAAGGACAAGATCAAGGACACGGACCGCCAGTTGGCTGAATTGGAAGGCCTGTTGCGGGAAATCAACCGGGAATTGGACCGGCGACCGCAGTATGAGGCGGAGTGGGACGAGGCCCAGAAGCGCGTGGAGGAACTGAGTGCTCTGGTCAAAACCGCAGAGGCAGCGTTGCGGGAGCTGCAACGCGACCAGCAACGGCTTGAGACCCAGGAGTCCCGGTTGCGGGACTTGGACCGCCGTCTGGCCGAGGCAGAACGGGAGCTTAGGGAGATCGAGACCCAAATCAGAGACCGGCAGCAGCGCCTGGAGCGCTTTGAAACCGCGTTGGCCCGTCGCCAGCAGATCGAGGAAGAGTATGCGGCTCTGCTGGAGATGCGCAAGCAGGAAGCGGAATGGAACGAAAAGTGGCGCCGTTATTCCCAATGGCAGAGCCGGCGACAGGAGTTGGAGCAGTCGATCAACCTGGCGCGCCGGGAACTCGACCTGGAGGTTGGCCGGTTGAAGGAGCGCATCGATCGGCTGGAAAGCCAGGCGGCGGAACTGGCCGGGTACGAACGCGAGTTAAGACAGGTCCGCGACTCTCTGGCTGCTCTCAAGGAGCGGCAAGCCGAACGGGATGAGGCCCAGGAGCGGATCCAACACCTTGAGGCAGAGGCACAGGAGCTGCGGATACGCAACGAGCAACTCAAGGCCGATATGGACGCTCTGAAGGAGAAACTTACCCTGCTGGAGCGCGAAGCAGGCCAGGCGCAGTGCCCGCTCTGCCGCCAGAGCCTCTCTGAGGAGCACCGCCACCGATTGCTGAGCCAGATCGAGAGCGAGGGCAAAGCCCTGGCCGATTCCTACCGCTCGAACGCTGCCCGGCAGCGCGAGATCCAGACCGAGTGCCAGGACCTGCGAACCCGGATTGGGCAATTGGAGGCGGAGCTGGCCAACCTGCCCGCTCAGCAGCGCCGCGAGGGCCAGTTGGAGCAGAGCCTGGCTCAGGCGCAGCAGGCGGCCGATGAACTGCAGACCGCCCGTGCGGACCTGGATGCTCTGGAGAAGCGTCTGGTGAGCGGCGATTACGCTCCCAAGGAGCAAGCGGAACTGGCCCGGCTGGCTGAAGAATTGAACGCCCTGGGCTACGATCCCGAGGCCCATCAGCGGCTCCGCACCGAGATCGCCTCCCGCGCCGAGGCCGAAGAGGCCTACCGGGCTCTTCAGACCGCTCTGGAGCGCATCGAGGAGGAACGGACTGAGCTGCAAAAGCTGCGCGACCAGCAGGCCCGTTGGCAGAAGAGAAAGGCCGATGATCAGACCCAGCGGGATTCGTTGGCGACGGAAGTCGCCCGGCTGCCGGAGGTCAAGACCAAGGTGCAGAACCAGGCTCAACATACGGAGGAGTTGCAGGATCGCCTGGACAAGGCGCGCCTGCTCCTCGGAGGTGCTCAACAGAAACTGGATGCCTGTTCCAGACTCGCCGAAGAGCGAACACGGCGCGAAGCAGACCGCCAGCGTCTGATGGAAGAAAAATCCATCCTTGAGGAGCTACGCCTGGCTTTTGGCAAGAAAGGCATCCAGGCGATGATCATCGAGGCGGTCATCCCCGAAATCGAATATGAAGCGAACAAGTTGCTCTCGCGCATGACCAATGGCCGGATGCATGTCCGCTTTGAGACGCAACGCGAAACGCTGAAGGGAGACACCATCGAGACGTTGGAGATCTACATTGCCGATGAATTGGGAACGCGGCCGTACGAACTGTTCTCGGGCGGAGAAGCGTTCCGCGTCAACTTTGCCATCCGTATTGCGTTGAGCAAGCTGCTGGCCCATCGGGCCGGCGCTCAACTCCAGATGCTGGTGATTGATGAGGGCTTTGGCACTCAGGACGCCGAGGGCCGGGAGCGTTTGATCGAGGCGATCAATTCCATCCAGGACGACTTTGCCCGCATCCTGGTCATCACTCATATTGAGGAATTGAGGGACATCTTCCCCGTCCGGATTGAGGTCACCAAGACCGCCGAAGGGTCTCGGATCGAAATGAGTTGAGGCCAGCGTTTTTCGGTTAGAACATTTGCGCGAATGGTCCCCTTCGAGTATAATGGATATAGAATCGGCCCTGAAAGGTCGCGCCCGGCCGTCGTGAGTGGACGGCCTGGGAATCGGCCGTGAGCCAGGGGTGAATCGTCCAGTATGGCCAGAAGGCGTAAGAACAAAAGGGCAGGCGGAAGCTCGAATCCGCCGCTGCATCCAGAGGTCCCGGGCATTTTGCTGCTCCTCCTAGGTCTGCTGACCTTGCTTAGCCTGATCCCCGTCGAGCGAGGGGCGTTGATGGAAAGCTGGATCGAACTCCTTCAGAGCGCCGTGGGCTGGGGGGTGTGGCTGATGCCCATTGGCTTTGGCGGGGTGGGACTGTGGCTCATCTTTGTCGGCCTGGGCCGCGACCTCCAGATCGAGCAGGAAAAGCCATGGGGCGCCTTGTTGCTTTTTGTGTTAGGGCTCGCTCTGCTGCATCTGATCGTTGGCGGGGAGGAACCTCGGGAATTGGCGATGCAAGGGAGAGGGGGCGGCTACCTTGGCTACGGCGTCAGCCAGTTGCTGGTGATGGCCCTGGGCACTCCGGCGGCAGTGTTGGTGCTCGTCACCCTGAGCATCCTCGCGCTGATGATGGTGTTGGGTCTCTCGTTGCGCGAGATGGGGACGATCCTGTCCGGGACGATCCGGCAGGTGTTGAGCAGCAAGGATGTTCTGTCCCGAATCAGATTCCCTGCGAAGAGGCCGCCAGCTCTCGCCGAGCCGCCAGCTATCAAGCCGCTGCCTGGCGAAATGCCGCCCAGCCCGCCCCAGGTCCGCCCCAGAGGAAGCATCTACCCGCGCATTATCGGCGGCGAGCAGGTATGGCATCTGCCGCCGATTGACGAAATCCTGGCCGATTCGACCGAACTGGAGTTGAGTCAGGCCGAGATCCGGGAGCGGGTGCGGATCATCGAGGAGACGCTGGCCAGTTTTGGGGTCCCGGCCAAAGTCGTGGAGGTCAATCAAGGCCCAACCGTGACCCAGTTCGGCGTGGAACCCGGCTATGTCGAACGGCGGAACAGCAACGGACGGGTGACGCGGGCCAAGATCAAGGTCAGCCGCATTGCGAACCTGGCCAATGACCTGGCTCTGGCTCTGGCTGCGTCGCCCATTCGCATCGAGGCCCCGGTGCCAGGTCGTTCCGTCGTTGGCATTGAGGTGCCCAATTCCGAGGTCGCGCTGGTCGCGCTGCGGACCGTGTTGGAAAGCGAAGTATTCCGCCAGATCAAAGGGCCGCTGCCCATCGCTCTCGGTCAGGATGTGGCCGGTAACCCGATTGCCTTTGACCTGGCCGCCATGCCCCACCTGTTGATTGCCGGAGCCACCGGCTCGGGCAAGAGCGTGTGCGTGAACGCGATCATCGCCTCGCTCCTGTGCACCAGAACCCCGGATGAAGTCCAATTTATCATGATTGACCCCAAGATGGTCGAACTGACCACCTACAACGGCATCCCCCATCTGCGGGCGCCGGTGGTGATCGAACTGGAACGGGTGGTCGGCGTGCTCAACTGGGCGACCCGGGAAATGGACGAGCGCTACAAGCTGTTCAACCGCGCTCAGGCGCGGAATATCGAGGTATACAACCAGCAGTTGATCGCCCGGGGCGAAAAACCGCTGCCCTATGTCGTGGTCGTCATTGACGAATTGGCCGATCTGATGATGATCGCTCCCGACGAGGTAGAGCGGTCCATCTGTCGCATCGCTCAGATGGCGCGGGCCACCGGCATCCACCTGGTCATTGCCACGCAACGACCCAGTGTGGATGTGGTCACCGGGCTAATTAAGGCCAACTTCCCGGCCCGGATCAGCTTTGCCGTGACCAGCCAGGTGGATTCGCGGGTGATCATCGACACGGCAGGGGCGGAAAAGTTGTTGGGCCGGGGGGATATGCTGTTCATGGCCCCCGATTCCAGCAAGCTGGTCCGGCTTCAGGGGTGTTTTGTCTCAGATAAAGAGCTGGCGGCCCTGGTGCGCTACTGGAAGGGGGCGCGTCTCTCCCAGGAACCGCTGTCGTCCGACGAGGTCGTCCAGCAGCCGATGTGGGAGGACTTGCCGATCGAGGCGGCCCAGGCGCAGGCTGCCCAGGAGGATGATCTGCTGCCCAAGGCGATCGCCCTGGTCCAACAGCACAAGCGAGCCTCCACCTCGATGCTGCAACGCCAGTTGCGCATCGGGTATTCGCGGGCTGCGCGGCTGATGGATGCCATGGAGAAGCGGGGGATCATCGAACCCGAAGTGGACGGCAACCGCTCGCGAAGGGTGATCGTCGAAGGTCCGAAGCGCGATCCGGACAGTGACGACCTTCCCCCTCTGTGAAGAGGGCGGCTGAAGGCCTGGCATCCGTCCGGGTCGTTTTCCCCGCCGGCGTTTACCTCGCTCTGGCACGAAACGCGATGGCAAGAATGTCGCAAAGGATTTCCTGATGAATCGACCAATGTACGATCTGATTCTTAAGGGCGGAACGGTAGTGGACCCTGCGCAACAGATCCACAAGGTCCTCGATGTGGCCATTGCCAATGGCAAGATCGGCCGTCTGGACAGCGGTCTGGATCCATCGTCGGCCTGGCAGGTGATCGACGTGACCGGCCAGATCGTGACCCCCGGCCTGGTGGACCTCCATACCCATGTGTACTGGGGTGGGACGCCGCTGGGCATGAACGCCGACCGGGTCGGGCCGGCGACCGGCGTGACCACCTTTGTCGATGCGGGCAGCGCCGGAGTCGGGAACTTTCGGGGATTTAAGGAGCATGTCATCGATCGCTCCCGGGTGCGCATCGTGGCCTTTTTGCATATCTCCCATCTGGGCCTGCTGGGGGCGATCTTTGATCCAACCAACCTGGCGGTGGTGGGCGAGTCGTTTGACCTGCGGTACCTGTTGGTCGGGCCGGCGGTCATGATGGGTCGAGCCTATCCCAAGGTGATCCGCGGGATCAAGGTCCGAACCAGCCTCGAGGCGAGCGGGGACCGGGGCGTTGTTCCCCTCCACCTGGCGTTGCAGGCGGCGGAGGAGCTGGGGGTGCCGGTCATGGTCCACATCGGACCGCCCCCGCCGACCCGACGCGAGGTGCTTTCCCTGTTGAGACCCGGCGATATCCTCACCCACGTCTTTCGCGGCGACCCCAACGGCCCTCTTGACCGTCACGGCCGGGTCTTGCCCGAGATGGTGGACGCCCGGCAGCGGGGGGTCTTGATGGACCTGGGGCACGGCGGGAGCAGCTTTTCCTGGAACGTGGCCCGGCAGATGCTGGACCAGGGGTTTGCGCCGGATATCATCAGCAGCGATGCTCACCACGGCCTCGACATCAAGGTGGGCGGCGATCCGGGCCTGCCGCCGCGCACCCTGCCCGGAGCGATCTCCAAGATGCTGAATCTGGGGATGAGCCTGGATGAAGTGATCCGGGCTTCGACCATCACTCCGGCCCGGGCTATCGGCCTGGAGCAAGAGATCGGGAGCCTGCGAGAGGGTGCGGTGGCCGACGTCGCTGTGTTTGAGCTGGAGGAAGGGGAGTTCGAATTCGAGGATATGTACAGCGGCCGAACCACGGGCCGCTTGAGGCTCACCCCCCATCTCACCCTGGTGCGGGGTGAGATTCTCAGCGGGTAGCGCCGGTTGCCCGTCCTCGTCATGAGATCGCCCTTGCAGGAGGTGGGATGAGGATCGCCATTGTCGGCTTTTATCACGAGACCAACAGCTTTGCGCTGGAGCAGAACGATCAACCCGATGCTCCGGTGTGGGCGGGCGAGGAGATTCTGACCGCACCGGAGCTGGGCAGTTACATCGGTGGATTTGTCGCCGCCGCTGCCCGACATCGAGAGGTGGAACTGGTGCCCATCCTGGCGGTGAACTTTTCCGAGCACCGTGGAGGGTTGGTCCATGCTCCGGTGTTCGAGCACTATCGGGACCGGATTCTCCAGGGGTTGTGGCAGGCGCTGCCTCTCGACGGGGTGTATTTTGCCCTCCATGGGGCGATGGTGGCCGGCGCGCCCTATACCGATGGGGAAGCGTGCCTGATCCGTTCCGCGCGACGGTTGCTGGGCGCACACATCCCGTTTGTGGCGACCTACGATTTCCACGGCATCTATACCGACTGGGAGGTGACCGAGGGGCTGGTTCCCTTCCCGTTGGACACGAACCCCCACCTGGACGCTCATGAGCGGGGGGCCGAAGCTGCCGAATGCCTGCTGGCGATGCTGGCCGGAAAGCTGTGGCCGGTGACGCGGCGGGTCTATGTGCCGATCCTGGGGCCGAATATCGGCCAGAGCACCTGGTCCCACGATCCGCAGGAAGAGGTCCGGTTGCCCCTCTATCAACTGAACCGGTTGCGGGAGGACCTGGAGAAGACGCGCGGTGTGATCAACCTGACCATCCAGGGTGGATACGGCTATGGCGACACGCCCGACACCGGAATGTGCGTCATCGCCACCACCGACGGCGATCCGGCGCTGGCGGAGGTGCTGGCCCGTCGCCTGGCCCGGGAGCTATGGGCGCGCCGCGAAGAGATCCGCACCGTGCGACCCATCTATCCGGTGGATGAAGGGGTCAGGATGGCGACGAACCACGAGGGCCTGGTCTGCCTGGTGGACCTCGGCGACGATCCGGGCAGCGCCTGTCCGGCCGATAGCCCGGTGGTGCTGGAGAGCCTGCTGCGCCTCGGCGCCCGGGACTGCGCCCTGACCCTCCGCGATCCGGAGGTAGTGCTGGCCGGGTTGCAGGCCGGGGTGGGCGCCACGCTCAGCGTGGAGCTGGGCGGCAAGGTCGACCGGCGGTTCTACCAACCGTTGCCGGTAACCGGCACGGTGAAACTAATCGATGATGGGCGCTACACCATCACCGGGCCGACCCACGGCGGGGCAGGACGCGAGATTACCCGTGACCAATTCCGTGAGGTGGACGTCGGCCCGCGAGTGGTGCTGCGCATCGGAGACAAGATCGATGTCATCGTCAGCCAGAAAGAGACGGGGAAGGACCGCGATTTTTTCAAGAGCGCCGGCATCGTCCTGGAGGAGAAGCGGATCGTGGTCGTCAAATCGAACCAGGCCCACCGCGCCTCGTTCGATCCCATCGTCTCGGCGACCATCAACCTGGCCACGCCGGGGGTGAGCACGGTGGATTACGCCAGCCTGCCGTACCAGAAGCTCCCGCGCCCGATCTATCCCCTCGACCTGGATATGACCTGGGAACCCTGACGAACCCAACGCGCTCTGGAATCCCGACCTGCGATTCTGGACCTCCCCCCGGCCGGGGGATGAGGAGCGGTCCGTGTGGACATAACCGACCCTTCTCCTAATCCTCCGGCTTCCTGGTCAGACGGCGGTAGTAGGAGTGGCTGGTGTACAGACAGGCGACCGGATTGTGGCCCAGGACCCGATCCTTGGCAACCAGGACCGTGGCCGGCGCTTTGGAGTGCATGAAGAACAGGCTATCGTGGCCGACGCACAGGCCGACCACGATATTCAGTTGGGTGCCGGCCTGGGCGAGCACGGCTGCCTGGCCCACCGGGTTGCACAGCGCCTCGAACTGACCGGGGCGCACCTTCTCGTCGTCTCCGAGTCCGATCGTTTCTTTGGCAATGGATCCCACTTTGCAGCAGACGGTATCGACCTCGAACCCGCCGGCGATCAGGATCTCCCGCGCCAGCTTGGCCTCGTGCATCAGTCCGATGCAGTGGGCGATGCCCAGCTTGTGCGCGCCGATGCGGCGGGCAAAATCCATAATGTCTTCGATGCGCGTCGTGCGGCAATAGCCGGCCGATTCGGTGCGGGCCGACTCCCGAGCCAGGCGTTGAAGTTCCTCCTGTTCCAGGTAGGCCCGTTCGACCTCCTGGAGCAAGTCGGGCTCGGTGGACATGGGGCAATACGGGGGGAGTTTCTTAGCGCCTGGCTCGGCGCTACAGGCCTGAACCGTACAGAGTGCGCAGATGAGTTCGTGATCCATGAATGGGTTCTCCTTCCATGGTTTCCAACAGCGCCGATTCGAGTGCCTTGCTCAGAAATACGGCTGACCGGTAATAGGTCCGCAGAACAGTGATAGGGACCGGGCTCAATTGTCCGACAGAACAAGGCATGGTCATTGTACCACACGAATCTCCTATATGTGAAATCAATCCCAGAGCGGGCGTAATCGCCCTGGAAACTGCACCGCATCGCTGTGTGGTAGCCCGACACTCTCTCACACAAGCGCTTGCCAAAAGGTCATCAAAATAGGGTCTTGACATGGGCTGTTTTTTGTTGTATACTAATTAATGGAATGGTTGTTTCATTGAGTGAAACATCCTTTCGGATGAACAACCCGGTCGGGATGTTTCACAGGTCTGAAGTGGGAAAGGAGGTGAGGGCCGACAGGAAATACCGGTAGACAATGCGAGGACGTGGTCGTCCAGAAGGAGAGCCAACCAATCGTGGGATAGATGGGTCAAAGCAGAGAAAAGTCTGGAGGACAAGAGGAGGAAAGGAGATGAAAACTCTGAGGTCTTTGCTGGTCATCGCTTTGGTCCTGCTGGTGGTGGTAAGTTGCCGTCCAACCGCCGCCCCTTCTCCATCGCCAGAAGCGACTCAACCGCCTGCCGCGCCTACTTCACCACCCGCACAGCCTACACAACCTCCTGCCGCAGCAGAGGTGACGTTGGATTTTGTGGTCTGGACCTACGCCGTGGACATGATCCAGGACAACATCAGCAAATTCCAGCAGACGGCGCCTGGGGTCAAGGTGAATCTGACCGACTATGACTGGGGCCACTACCATGACACCGTGGTTGCCAATTTTGTCGGCGGCACCGGAGTGCCCGATATCCTGTATGGGTCCGACCACTGGCTTCAGGAGTGGGCCAGCGCCGGCTGGATCGTGCCCCTGAAGCAAGTCTTCCCCGCCGCAGAAGTGGACAATCTGGCCAAGGACATGTTCCCCTACACCCTGGCGGGCATGACCTATAACGGCGAATTGTACGGTCTGCCCTATTATGCCGATCCGATCAGCTTTGTCTATAATACCCGCATCTACAAGGAAGCCGGGATCGACAAGCCGCCGGAGACCTGGGAAGATGTCCTGGAGCATGCCCGGATCATCAAGCAGAAAGGGTTGGTCCAATATCCCATTGGCTTCGGTTGGTCCCAGCAGGAGCCATTCTCCATCGAGATCGTGACCGCCATGCTCATGTCCCGAGGCGACGAGTTTTTTAACGATCAACTGGAGCCCACCTTCCTCGATGCCAACGGCAACCCCATTCCCAACAGCACGTTGGAACAACACATCAAGTGGGTGAAGACGGCCCTGGATGAAGGACTGATGGATCCGGAGAGTCTGACCCGCGACGGGGTGGTGGATGGTCAGGCCATGATGGCCGGCACCAAGGTATACGGGATGACGCGGGCGTCAGGTCTAGCCTTCTGGCAAGATCCAGAGCAATCGAAAGAGGCGGGCAACTTTAAGCAGATTCCGATCCCGGGTCCCACGCACCAGACGTTGGGCTTTGTCCGTTTCTATGCGGTCACTAAGAAACTGTCTGAGCGCGATCAGGCAGCCAAGGATGCCGCCTGGAAGTTCATGAACTACTTTGCCGGTCCAGGCCCGGACGGAAGCTGGCCAGTGGTGAAACGCTGGGCACTGGAACACGGGCTGGGCTTTGGCCCCATGCCGTTGTATCAGGACCAGGCCATCCGCGAGGCATTTGGCAAGTGGGGCGATGTGGAATTGCTGGAACAAACCGCCAAGACGGCACGGGCTCGGAAGTTGTCGCCGTGGTACGCCTCATGGGATATCTTTACCCGCGCTGAACTGCAACGGGCCTACCTCGGTCAGGTTTCCATCGAAGAGGCGATCAAGAACATCGGCAACAAATGGAACGAGCTCAAGGCCGAGTACCAATAATTCGCCCGAGTTCACCAGATTTGAGGGAGGCCGGTTTTGCCGGCCTCCCTGAAATTAAAGGAGAAGAAGATGAACCGAGCCCTCGCCTGGCCCCGTAATTACTCCGCCGCGACCCGGAGAAACGTGTATGCCTGGCTCTCGATCCTGCCTGCACTGCTGATCGTAGTTCTTTTCACTGTATATCCGGTTCTTTACAATCTGGACCTGGCCCTGCACAAGAATGTGTTAACGGCCCCCGGTCAACATCCTTTCACCGGTGTCAAGAATTTCGTGGACCTGTTCAAAAACCCGGGGTTGCTCCGTTCTTTCAAGGTGACAGCCCAATTCACGCTCATCATCGTGGTGGGCAATGCGGTGTTGGGGGTTCTGATTGCCTTGCTCCTGAACGAAAAGTTCCTGGGTGCCAAAATCCTCCAAGTTCTCATCTTGATCCCCTGGGCCATCCCGGTCGTCATGGCCGGTATCATCTGGCGTTGGATGTTTGTCGGAAACACCGGGGTGATTAATGGGCTTCTTTACGAGTTCGGATTGATCGAACAGTACTATTCGTTCTTGGGGAATCCGGTCACGGCCCAAATCGCGTTAATTATAGCCCGCCTCTGGAAAGATGTGCCGTTGGCTGCCATTTTGTTGCTGGCTACCCTTCAGGTGATTCCGCCGGAGCTGTATGATGCGGCCAAAATCGACGGTGGCGGAGTGTGGGCTTCCTTCCGCTTTATCACCTTTCCTTTCCTGCGACCTACCTTGACCGTGCTCCTGATTCTGGAAACGATGCTGGGTTTTGTGACCTTTGATCTGGTGTACGTGATGACCGGGGGCGGACCGGCTGACGCGACTACTCTTGTCGCCTGGTATACGTATGTCGAGATCTTTACCCATTTGAATCTGGGCCGTGGGGCGGCAATGGCCTTTATCATTGCCCTGTTAACCCTGATCATGGCCGGCTTTTACTTCTGGGCGCTGCGCACAGAAGAGGTGTACTGATAGAACGCGTGGGACGAAGGAAGGGAGGAAGGCCGGATGAGTGAGAAGCGAGAGGCCCGGAGGTGGTTCAGACGACCGTACTACGGCACCGGACGGAGGATGTCGACCAGGAAACAGGTGTTTCTGTGGGTGGTGACTGTTCTGTTGGCCTTGTGGCTGATCGGACCGGTGCTGTGGATTGTGGATGCGAGTTTCCAGTTAGATAACGAGTTGTTCTCCGTTCCACCGCACTGGATCCCGCAGAATCCAACCCTGCAAAATTACCAGTACATCATCACGCGGGTGCCTCCTCCCGCCTATGCCTTTGAAGTAGGCGTCCAGATGGGCCACAAGGCTTCTGGAGAGGCGTTGTCTGCGATTCCGGCTCTCAAGAACAGCTTTATTGTCTCGATCGCGACGATGGTCTTTTGTACCGCCTTTAGCGTGTTGGCCGCCTATGCCTACAGCCGGCTCCGATTTCCAGGTCGCAATTTCACCTTTGGCTTTATCATGCTCAGCCGTTTGATTCCGCCCATTGCCGTAGCTATTCCCTTTTTCGTCATCATTGATCGCCTGCACCTACTGGATACCCATCTGGCCCTGATTCTGGTCTATCTGGCGTTTACCTTGCCCTTTACGATCTGGTTTATGACCAAGTACTTTGATTTTATGCCACCTGACCTGGAAGACGCGGCTCTGGTGGATGGTTGCACTCGCCTCCAGTGCCTGATCAAAGTGGTGATTCCGGTTGTCGCGCCGGGAATCGCGGCGACGGGAGCCTTTGCCTTCATGAATGCCTATAGCGAATTCCTGTTCGCCGTATTATTGACCAAGACCATGGCTTCCAAGACGGTTCCTGTGGTCTTGAGTGCGGCGGCTATCAACTTTGATGTCAGCTACGCCCTGGCTTCGACGGCGGTCGTGTTGGCCATTATTCCTCCGGTGCTTTTTGCGCTGATCTTCCGCCGCTACATTACGAGTGGCCTGAGCATGGCATTTGGTAAATGACTTTTTACCCTCTAGGAAGTCGATCCGATGAGGGTTGGGGAAACAGAAGGAAGTGGACCGGTGCAGTCAGATTACCACATTGCGGCGGTAGACAAAGTTCTCGACATTTTGGAATTTCTGGGTCGAAACCATCAGGAGTTTGGGCTACCGGAATTGAGCCGGGCGTTGCGCATCCCGAAGGCCACCCTGTTTCGGTATCTCTATACCCTGGAACGGCGCAACTATGTGCGCAAGAACCCCGAAAACGATAAATACGCCCTGGGCCTCAAGATCCTGGAACTGAGCAGCAACGCCCTGGACAATCTGTCGGTGCACGAAGTGGCGTTGCCCTACATGCGGGAGCTTCAGAGCCGCTTTGAAGAGACGGTCAATCTGGCCGTCCTGGAAGGCGATGAGGTGGTGTATATTGAGATCCTGGAGAGTCCGCGGGCGTTCAAGATGTCTTCCCACGTAGGTGGGCGTGAATTGCCCCACAGCACTTCTCTGGGCAAGGCGATGTTGGCCTTCCTGCCGGAGGAGGCAGTGAAACGGCTGATCAAAGCCAAGGGCTTGCCCAGGCGTACCCCGCACACCATCTGCACCGAGGCCCAACTGTGGGAGGAACTGGCAGCCATTCGTCAGCGAGGGTATTCGATTGACGACGAGGAGAATGAGATCGGAGCCCGTTGTGTGGGGGTCCCCATCTTGGACCGGCGAGGCCGTCCGATTGCTGCCATCAGCCTTTCTGGCCCGGCATTTCGCTTTTCCCCGGTCGAGGTCGAAATCATGGGGGACGCATTGCGAGAGGCGGCCGCCCGGATTTCGGAGAGAATCGGGTTCACGGCTCATTATTCACAAAAAACCGGATAGCGAATACTTGCCCGAACGGCCAGCGCGCATCTCCAGACGAAGGATTCGCCTCTTTCCCTGAGCATGAAAAAGGCTCACATTGGTGGGGATCTGGATGGCACGTCAGAGACAATCAGTAGGAGAGTGAAAGGATTCCTGAGATGTTCAAAAAGCAGATGTATATTGGCGGCGAATGGGTGGACAGCGCCAGTGGAGAGACGTTTCCAGTCTACAGCCCTTCTACCGGCGAGGTCCTGGCCGAGGTACCGATGGGTACGCTCGCCGACGTGGATCGGGCGGTCGAGGCAGCGCATCAGGCAAAAAGCCAGATCAGTCGCATGACGATCTTTGAACGAGCCAAATTATTGAATGCGATCGCCGATGCCATTGCGGCCGAGAAAGAGACGATCGCCCGCGATCTGGCGATGGAGCAGGGCAAACCCTACTACCGCGAAGCGCTGCGGGAGGTTCAGATCGCCATTGATATGTGGCGCGACGCCGCCGAGGCGATCAAATTTATCTCCGGCGAGGTCTTGCCCTCTCACGATCCGGAAAAGCGGGTCATCACGTTCTACCAGCCGCACGGGGTGATTGGTGCCATTACTCCCTGGAATTTCCCTGCAACCATTCCCACCGAATACCTGAGCGCCGGTTTGGCGGCGGGTAATGCCATCGTGTGGAAGCCATCGAAATATACCCCACTCACCGCGATCCATATCGCCCTCTGCTGTGAGCGGGCCGGGGTACCCAAAGGGGTGATCAACCTGGTCACTGGTGAAGGGAGTGTGGTAGGTCAGGCCATTGCCAGCCACCCTGATATCCAGGCTGTCGGCGTCACCGGAAGCTCGGATACCGGGGAAGCTGTCGCCCGAGTCGCCGGCCCCAAGCCGTTGCTTCTGGAACTGGGAGGGAATGGACCGGTGATCATCCTGGACGATGCGGACGTTGAACTCGCGGCTCAGATCACGGCGGCGGGCTGCTTTGCCAACGCCGGTCAGATCTGTAGCTCGACCGAGCGCATTCTGGTCCATGCAAAGGTGCATGACCAGGTGGTGGAAGAGTTGGTCAAAGCAGCCCAGGCCATCCGACTGGGGCCTTCGTTGGATCCAGAGACGACCATGGGGCCCCTGAACAACCACCCGACTGCCGACAAAGTCGATCGGCACTTGCGGGATGCCCGGGAAAAGGGTGCTGAGATCCTCTTTGGGGGTGGTCGAGCTGAGGGCTTTCCCACCTCGCTCTACTATCAGCCGACCGTGATCGACCGCGTCACCCCCGATATGTTGATCAATCGTGAAGAAACATTTGGGCCGGTGGCACCGGTGTTGACCTTCCACGAGATGGAGGAGGCGCTTGCCCTGGCCAACGATAGCGTCTATGGCCTGAACTCGGGTGTTTTTACCCGAAGCCTGTCGCGCGCCTTTTACTTTGCCGAGCACCTGGAAACAGGGAATGTCATGATCAACGAAGGGTGTTGTTATTGGGAAATCCATATCCCCACCGGGGGGCGGAGCGGCAAACGAACCGGACTGGGTCGCCTGGGCAGCAAATACGCGATTCAGGAGATGTCTCAACTCAAGACGGTTGTCCTGGACATCGGTGGATTGCGTTGAACAATACGCGGAGGAATCGGATGAGCACCAGAGCAGAATCCCAAAAGATGTTAGAGAGAGCATGTCAATCGTTAGCGGGCGGCGTCAGCAGCAACGTCCGCGCCGGCAAAATCCCTCCGCCTTTGTTTTTTGTCAGGGGCCATGGGTCCCGCATTTATGACGTGGATGGAAACTCGTACATTGACTATGTCCTGGGACAGGGCCCTCTGATCCTGGGTCACTCGCCGGCACCGGTCCTGGAGGCGGTCCGCGAGGCCCTGGACCAGGGACAGTTGTATGCCGGCCAGTTCGAGACCGAGATCCTGGTGTCGGAGAAGCTGAAGACACTCATTCCATGTGCGGAGCTGGTGCGCTACAGCAATTCCGGCTCGGAGATTGTCCAGGCGGCGCTGCGGGTGGCGCGGGCCTATACCGGTCGGGAAAAGATCATCAAATTCGAGGGGCATTATCACGGCTGGTTTGACAATGTCCTGATCAGCGTCCATCCGCCTCTGGATTCGGTTGGCCCGTATGAGGCCCCGACGCCGGTGCCGGGCACGTTGGGACAGGCTCGGAGCGCGTTGAGCGATGTGATCGTATTGCCCTGGAACAATCTGGAGCTACTGGAGCACACGGTCGAGCGCCACGCGGACGAGATCGCAGCGGTGATCCTGGAACCGATCATGTGCAACACCGGCTGCATCCTGCCCAAGGTGGGATACCTGGAACGGGTGCGGGAACTATGCCGTCAGCACGGCATCGTCCTGATTTTCGACGAGATCATCACCGGCTTTCGGGTGGGCCTGGGTGGGGCGCAGCAGTATTTCGGCGTGACCCCGGACCTGGCAGTCTTTGGCAAGGCCATGGCCGGCGGCTTCCCGATCAGTTGTCTGGCCGGGAAGCGGGAGCTGATGGAACTGATCGCCACCGGTCGGGTGAACCATTCGGGCACCTTCAACAGCAATGTGATGGTGATGGCAGCCTCCTGGGCCACCCTGCAGGCCCTGGAGGATGGGCGGGTCTATGAGCACCTGTACCGCCTGGGCCGACGGCTGATGGCCGGGCTTCAGGAGATCATGAACCGCGCCGGGGTCCAGGCCCAGCTCAGCGGGCTGGGCCCGATGTTCCACCTGGCCTTCGATGACGGGGAACCGATCTATGATTATCGCAGCTTTGCCCTGCACAACGACATGGGCAAAGGTCAACGCTTTGCCGACCTGCTCCTGGACCACGGGGTGCGCTTCATCCCTCGGGGCATGTGGTATCTATCGGCGGCTCATACCGATGAGGATGTTGACCGCACCCTGGAAGCGGCAGAGGCCGCATTGCGGAGGCTGTAGCCACAGGCCCACGTGGGTGTTTGGGCGAGTTGGATCGGATCGAGACGGTGGACATTTACGAACAACTCGGGGTCAAGAAACTGATTAACGCCTGTGGTCCATTGACCCGCTTTGGCGGTTCGTTGATGCCCCCGGAAGTGATGGAGGCCATGGCCGAGGCCAATCGGGCCTTTGTGGATATCGAGGAACTCCAGCAAAAAGCGGGGGAGCGGATCGCGCAGCTCCTCGGGGTGGAAGCGGCCCTGGTGACGGCCGGGGCGGCGGCCGGGCTGGCGCTCGCCGCGGCGGCGTGCATGGCCGGGGCCGATCCGTTCAAGGCCAGGCAATTGCCCGACACGACCGGCATGAAGGATGAGATCGTGGTCCTGCGCTGTCACCGCATCCACTACGATCAGGCAGTGCGGCTGGCCGGGGCGCGTTTTGTGGAGGTAGGCTACGCCGACTGGTCCACCCTGGAGGATGTGCAGCCCTTTGTCCATGACCGAACAGCCGCCATCCTTTACGTAGCCAAAGCTGAATCTGTTGCCGGTTCCGTACCTCTTGAGCAGATCATCGCCCTGGGCTACAGCCGAAATGTGCCGGTCATTGTCGATGCGGCCGATGAACTTCCCCCCATGACGAACCTGCGCCGGTTCGTGGCGATGGGGGCCGATCTGGTTCTGTTCAGCGGCGGCAAAGACCTGCGGGGTCCGCAGGCTTCGGGGCTGATCGTGGGCAAAAAGGCGCTGGTGGAAGCGTGCGCGGTCCATAACTGCCCGAATTACGGCGTCGGCCGGCCGATGAAGGTGGCCAAAGAAACGATCGTCGGCTTGCTGAAGGCGATCGAGCTCTACATACATCAAGATTTCGAAGCCAGGATGCGCGCCTGGGAACGCCGGCGGGATTATCTGGTCGAACAGCTTTCCGGCCTGCCCTACATGCAGGTCAGTCCTCACCAACCGATTCCTCCGGGTTCTCCAGGTTCGTACTATCTCCCGGCGGTCTATATCACCATCGATGAGCGCGGCCTGGGGCTGACGGTGGACCAGGTAGAGCAACAACTACGGGAGGGCGAACCTGGCATCGTCGTGGATCGATTCGAGACCGGCATCGCACTCCGGGTCCAGATGATGCAGGGCGGGGAGGAAATGCTGGTGGCAAAACGGCTGAAAGAGATCTGGACAGGTGTGAGATGAATGGTGTGTCGATCCGGACCACCGATGTGCTGGTGATTGGGTCCGGAGGAGCCGGGCTGTGGGCCGCCGTGCGCGCTGCGGAACTGGGGGCCAGAACCCTCCTGGTGGACAAAGGGTTGGTGGGCCGTAACGGGAACACGGTGATGGCAAGCGGAATGACGGTGATGGGGCCGTTCTGCATACCCGGCGACTCGCCTGAGCTGCTGTTTGAAGACAGCCTCAAAGGAGGGCAGTTCCTGAACAACCGCAAAATGCTGCGCCTCCTGATCCAGGAATCAGCAGAGCGCCTGGCAGAACTGGAACGGTGGGGGGTGCAGTTCGATCGCGATGAACAGGGGAACTATTTTCGTGTCCAGTCCGAGGGACATCGTTACCCCCGCGCTGCCACCCACAGCGATCGGGTAGGTCTGGTTATCGTCAAAGCTTTGCGCCGAAGGGCTCTTCAACTGGGTGTCCAGTGGCTGGAAGATACGATGGTGACCCGACTCTTGACCCGAGATGGTCAGGTGGTCGGCGCGACAGCTATCAACAACCGGGCAGCCGAGTTGGTGGTGCTCTCTGCCAGGGCGGTGATCCTGGCTACCGGGGGCATCTCTCAATTGTTTCCCATGAGCGCCAGCCAGGCTCCCAATAGCGGAGATGGCCTGGCGGTTGCCCTGCGTGCCGGGGTTCCCGTCGTGGACATGGAGATGATCCAATTCTTTCCCACCTGCCTGGTGTATCCCGCCTCGGTGAGAGGGTTTGCTCTGGGACTGAAAGGCAAGTTATTGAACAACCGGGGGGAGCGATTCATGGAGCGGTACTCACCGGAATGGTTGGAATCTGCCACCCGGGATGTGACCGCCAGGGCGATCGATGCTGAAGTGAGAGCCGGGCGCGGAACCGAGCATGGGGGGGTATATAAGGATGCCCGCCAGACACCGTGGCGAATCTTTCTGAGCTACCTGGACCAATACCACTTTTGCCTGAAGCGAGGTTTGGACCTGAAGCGCACGCCAGCCGAGGTCGCTCCGGCCCTTCATTACTGTATGGGCGGGGTGCAGACCGACGAATGGGGGCAGACGGCTGTAGCCGGCCTGTATGCGGCCGGCGAAGTAGCGGGCGGGCTTCACGGCGCCAACCGAATGGGAGGCAACAGCCTCGCCGACATTCTGGTGTTTGGAGCCCGTGCCGGTCAGGCAGCGGCCATGTGGGCCGGTAGAACCTCCCTGGCGGACCCCGCGCCCTGGCAGGTGCAAGAGGAACGGGACCGTCTTGATGCCTTGCTCGGACGAAGGGGTGTTGTTCGGGCCATCGAGTTGAAGCGAACGATTCAGGGCGTGATGAGAGAGTGCGCCGGCGTCGTGCGCAATGGCCCGGCGCTCCAGAAAGGTTTGACGCAGCTCGAATCGCTGGAGGAGAGTCTATCTCAGGTGGAAGTGACCCGCCGGGATATGCGATACAATCGGGAACTGACTGACTACCTGGAAGTGGAAAACCTGTTGCTGGTTGGGCGAGCGATTCTTACCTCTGCTCTGGTGCGAGAAGAAAGCCGGGGGGCGCACTACCGCGAGGACTATCCGCAGCGGAATGATACCTGCTGGCTGAAGCACGTACAACTGTGCCTGAAGGACGGTCACTTGGAGATCGGGCTGCTTCCGGTAGGAGACGAAGATGGCTAAGGTCCGTGTTCATGTTCTCCGTTCCCATGAGGCAGCAGGTTCGCGGTATCAGGACTATGAAGTCAGCTATGAGCTGCCGGCGACCATCCTCGATCTCCTGCGCCTTATCCAGCAGGAGCAAGATCCGAGCCTGGGCTTTCGCTCTGCCTGCGGCATGGGCAAGTGTGGCAGTTGCGCCGTGGCGGTGAATGGTGAGCCGGTGTTAAGTTGTCAGGAGTTGGTGACCCAGGAGGAAATCTGGTTGGAACCTCTCCCCAATTTTCCGGTGATCAAGGATCTGATTGTGGATCGGGATCGGTACTGCAACAACCTGATGCCTGTCCTGCAACAGCCTCCCCTTTTCCCGTTGGTACCACCCCGTCCCGCCGATGATCCGACCTGGCCGGAATGTTTGGAATGCCTGGTGTGTGATGGGGTCTGTCCGGTGATGGCGCAGGTCCCAGAGCGGTTCCTCGGCCCTGCATTGTTGGCAGGAACCGCCGGATTTCAGAAAAGTATGCTGCCCACGGCGTGGGAGAGCGCCTACTTCTGTCTGCTGTGTGGCGAATGTATGACTGCCTGTCCAGCCGGGGTGAAACCGAACGACGAGGCGCTGGATGTCCGGAGACAGGTGACACGAAAGGGTCGCCTGCCACAGTCGTTGCAACGGCTAGCGCAGCGTATTACCACCGCCCACAATATTTCTGGTGAAGAAAATCAGGCTCGTCTTCTATGGAGTCAACAGGCCGACCTGGCTCCTGCCGCCTCAAACCCGGACACTCTGTATTTCGTGGGATGTGTGTCATCTCTATACCCGTCCATGTACGGGATTCCTCAAGGCTTTGCCACATTGATGGCAACGTGCGATCAATGTTTTGGTCTGTTAGGGGGAGAGGAATGGTGTTGCGGTTATCCGCTGATCCTGAACGGCATGCTGGAAGAGGCCAAAGAGTTGGCGATCCACAACCTGCAACGGATGAAGCAAAGGGGGGTAAAGAGGCTGGTAATGACCTGTCCTTCTTGCTACGATACCTGGCACCGGAGATACCCCGCTTTGACTGGAGAGGAGATCGGGATTGAGGTGCTGCATGCCACGCAGTGGTTAGCCGAGCTGGTGGATCACGGCAGGATCCGGTTCAAAGAACTGCCCTGGAAAGTCACCTACCACGATCCGTGCGATTTGGGACGCCGGAACGAGACCTTTGAGACCCCACGGCAACTCCTGACTTCCATTCCGGGTGTGGTTTTGGTGGAAATGAAAAGGAATCGGGACCGTGCTCTATGCTGTGGGGGCGGAGGAAATCTGGAGAGCTTTTCCCCGGAGGTTATGACCGCCATCGCTCAAGAGCGCATCCAAGAAGCGTTGGACACCGGGGCAGAGGCGCTCATCACTGCCTGTCCTCAGTGTCAACGCACGCTGAGAGCAGGCGCCAGGTCTTTGGGAGTTCGCCTGCCGGTTCTGGACGTGGTGCAGGCGCTGTGGCGCGCCCTGCCAGAGCAATAGACATAAGGAGAAATCGCGATGAAAGACTATGTGTTGCGCCATCTGGAGGAGATCGTCGGTCCGCAGAATGTGCGGACCCGGGATGAGGATCTCTTCCTCTATTCGTATGATGCCAGTTTTCCTGAGCACCGACCGGAAGCCGTTGTCTTTCCCCAGACGACCGAGGCGGTGTCGCGCCTGATGGCCCTCGCCACCGAAGAGCGGATCCCGGTCGTGCCTCGGGGCGCTGGAACGGGCCTGAGCGGCGGTTCGGTGCCGGTGCAGGGCGGGATCGTCCTCTGCCTGACCAAAATGAACCGGATCCTGGGCATCGACGCCGGGAACCTGGTTGCTGAGGTCGAACCGGGCGTGGTCAATCAACGCCTGCAAGCTGCCACCGCACCCTATGGTCTTTTTTATCCGCCCGACCCGGCGAGCATGAAGGTCTGTACCTTGGGCGGCAACGTGGCCGAAGACGCCGGAGGGCCGAAATGCTTCAAGTACGGCGTCACCAAGAATTATATCCTCGGCCTGGAGGTCGTGCTTCCCGATGGGCGGGTCATCGAGACCGGGGGCAATGTGGTCAAGAATACCACCGGCTATGACCTCACCCGCCTGTTTGTCGGCTCGGAAGGGACATTGGGGGTGGTCACCCGCATCACCGTCCGGCTCATGCCGCTGCCGCAGAGCAAGCGGACGATGCTGGTCCTGTTCGATTCTCTCGATGCGGCCAGTCGGACGGTCAGCGCCATCATCGCCGCCGGGATTGTCCCCTCGGCCTTGGAGATGATGGACAATCTGCTGATCCGGTGTGCGGAGGACTTTGTCCGTGTCGGGCTGCCCACCGACGCGGCGGCGTTGCTGCTGATCGAAGTGGATGGGGCTGATGCCGGTCTGGATGCTGAGGTGGCGTCCATCGAGAAGGTGTGCCGTCAGATCGGGGTGCGCGAATGGAAGGTGGCCACCTCGGCCAAGGAAGTCGATCAGTTGTGGCTGGCACGGCGCACGGTGATCGGCGCGGCGGGTCGGTTCCGCCCCACCGTCGTGCTCCAGGACGTCACCGTGCCGCGCGCTGCGCTGCCGGCCATGGTCGCCCGCATCGTCGAGATCTCGAACAAATACGAAATCCCCATCGGCGTCCTGGCCCACGCCGGGGACGGCAATCTCCACCCTCTTATCCTGTTTGACGAGCGAAACCCGGACGAGCTGAGGCGGGAGCACGAGATCGAAAAAGAGATCTTTAGCGCGGCGTTGGAACTGAAAGGAACGCTGACCGGCGAGCACGGGGTGGGCCTGACCAAACTGGAATATCTGCCCTGGCAACTCAATCCGGCCGCGATCGAGATCACCCGGGGGATCAAACGGCTCTTTGATCCGCACAACATCCTGAACCCGGGCAAGATCGTCGCCCAGTAGAGGAGGAGAGAATCATGAACACCCTGACTATTCAATTGGAAGATGCCCTCTATCGCTGCAACAAGTGCGGTTTCTGCCAGGCTACCTGTCCCTATTATTTGACGACCGGGGAAGAGTGGGCGGTGGCTCGCGGGCGATTGCGCCTGACCCGGGCCATCCTTCAGGGCAAGCTCCCGCTCTCGGATGGTGCGGTGCGCAGCATGTACCAGTGCTTTAGCTGCCGGGCGTGCAACGTGACCTGTCCTAGCGGCGTGCCGGTGGATGAGATCCTGATCCAGGCGCGAACCGAGCTGGCTCGCCAGGGCTACCTGCCGGAGCCGCTGGCCCAGATGGGGCGCACCATTGCCACCACCGGGAACCTGACCGGCGAGGCAGCCGATGCCCGACGGTCCTGGTGGCAGAACCTCGATTGGGCTCCGCCTCAGGGTGGCAAGCACGAGACGGTCTATTTCGTCGGCTGCGTCTCTTCTTTCTACCCCCAGGCCTACGGCCTGCCCCAGAGCATGGCCTGGCTAATGGAACGGGCCGGGACCGATTATGCTGTCCTCGGCAGGGATGAAGTCTGCTGCGGCTATCCGCTCTACGTTGCCGGGTTGGAAGCGGAAGCCCGGGCGCTGGCTCAGGCGAATGTGCGGACCGTTCGCGAGGCTGGGGCGCGGCGGGTAATGACCACCTGCCCGTCCTGCTACCGTGCCTGGCGGGAGTTCTATCCCCATCTGCTGGGCGAGGAGTTGGGGGTCGAAGTGGTCCACTCGACCCAGTGGCTGGCCGAAGCAGGATTGCCGTTGCGTCCCCTGGAGGGAAAAGTGACCTACCACGACCCCTGTGACCTGGGCCGGGGGTCGGGGATTTACGATCCTCCGCGCGAGTTCCTGAAGAGCAACGGCCTGCACCTGGTGGAGATGAGTAACACCCGCGCCGAGGCGTTATGCTGCGGTGGAGGGGGGAACATGGAGAGTCTGGACCTGGCCGCCGGGCATGCGGTGGCCCAACTGCGGATGCAACAGGCCTCGGCCACCGGAGCGGAATGGGTCGTGACCGCCTGCCCCCAGTGCAAGCGCACGCTGAGTAGCGTCCGGTCGGACATCCCCCTTCGGGTCGTGGACATTGTGGAGTTGGCCAGGAAGCTGGCCGTGACAGACTGAATACAAGGAGGTGCGATTCGAGCGAGATATTTACATAAAGCTGGGTATCAGACCGAATTTACACTATTTTACACATGGAGGAGGAAACGTGAAGGGAAAAACGATCGATCATCTGGTAGCAGATTTGTATGCCGGGCGTATCAGCCGGCGCACCTTTTTCAAATACGCCCTGGCAACCGGCCTGTCGGCTTCGAGCATCGCCGCCATATTGACTTCCTGCCGCCCGAGCCCGACAGCGGCGCCCACCGTGGCTCCGACTCAACCGCCGGCTCCTACCGCCACGCCAGAAATCAAACTGCCCGATACGCTCAATGTGCTCCTCTTCTCCCACGACGCCGATATTCAGCAGGCGAAGGGGCCTGCCTTTGAAGCGAAGTACAAGATCAAACCGACGTTCGAGACGGTCGTGGCCGATGACCATCGCGACAAGATCATCAGTGCCCACCGGGCGGGCGCCTCGAGCTGGGATACGCTGCCCTTGTGGGCCACCGTGGTCCAGGAGATGGCTGAGCGGGGATGGCTGGTGGACCTCACCGACTATGTTGAGCAAACCCTGCTGAAGAAAGCGGATGACCTGGTCAGTGGCAAGGCCCTCTTCCAGGCGGCTGCCTTCAAGGGCCGTATCTACGCCGTACCAGACAAGGTGGGCGGCCCGATCTTGATGTGGAATACGGAGCTCCTGCAGAAACGAGGTCTGGATCCGGAAAAGCCCAAGGAATGGCACAAGACCAAATACTCGATTAATGAGTTTGTGGAGTGGGCCAAAGAGTGCACCTTTGAAGAGGGAGGAGTCCAATACTGGGGCTTTGCCGATCAATGGGGTGAGCAGGTCGCCGGAACCTTCCACCAGTTAATCCAGATGTACGGCGGTGATTCGTTTGACATGACCAAGAATGAGCCGTATGGCGAACCGATCATGAACAGCGAGCAAGGGGTGGCCGCGTTGCAGTGGATGGTGGATCTGCTCCATACCCACAAGTGCATCGATCCTGCCTCCCTGACCTACGACTGGGTCTTTGATTTCACCCCAGGGTATCTGGGTGGGCGCGTCGCGTTCATCATCACCTGGCCGTTTGTCACCCATGTCGCCCAGGACCCTGAACAGTCGGCGATTGTGGACAAGAACGCGTTTGCTCCGAACTTTGCCGCCGAGACCAGCGCTACGGTGGAAGGCACCGAGTACCAGGCGATCTCTTCCTATGCACCCCACGGGCCGGACGCGGCCTGGCTGTGGCTTGAGCACATGTCTTCGTACGACATGATGAAGCTCCAGGGATTGCAATCAGGTTGGGCGCCCATTTACAAGTCGCTGCTCAATGACCCAGAGATCACCAAGGCCATGTTTGAGGGTCCGGTGATCGCGCAGAGCCTGGAGTACCCGCACCAGGGCTACTTTACCCCGGATTCCACGCAGTGGGACGAGATCCTGCGGGGCGAGATCCACGCCGCTCTGCGCCAGGAAAAGAAGCCCAAGGAAGCGTTGGATGCGGCGGTTGAGCAGATCAAAGCGATGAGGGCCAGTTCACAATGAGACGGTTGCGCTTTTCCGGGCCCACCTGGGGGGACCCTGAAGGAGCGAATCGGCCGAAGGGGGGAGCGGCCGGACGGCTGCCCCCCTCCATCGGCCCCTTGGAGCGGCGCAAGCGCAGGCTGGCGTATACCTTCATCTTTCCCGCCCTGTTGGTGATCACAGCATTGTACTTGGTGCCCACCCTGGTGACGTTCGTCGTGAGCTTTGAGCCGGCCAAAATGGACCCCAACATCGTCAAGGTGTTTGATCCGGCGAACCTCAGGCAACTGAGCCTGGATAACTACCTCCGTTCTTTCCAGGATCCGGTCTGGCGCAAGGCTGTCGGGAACACCATCTGGTATGTGATCGTGGTGGTGGTGCTCAGTATCAGCTTTTCCATGGTGACCGCTCTGGTGCTTAACCAGTCGTTCAAGGGCCGTGGGTTTCTGCGAGCCTTGATCCTCATTCCATGGGCCGTTCCGCCCATCGTGAATGGCACGACCTGGGGTTTGGTGTACCATGCCGACATCGGCACGATGAACGGTCTCTTACGGTCGCTGGGGATCATCCATCAGGACCTGCTGTGGCTCGGTCATCCCAGGCTGGCGTTGCTTGCCGTCATCACCGCCACTGTGTGGCGCCTGATCCCCCTCGTTACCCTTTTGATCCTGGCCGGCCTCCAGACCATCCCTCAGGAGATCTATGAAAGCGCCAAGGTCGATGGGGCCAATGCAGTCCAGCGGTTCTGGCACATCACCGTGCCCAATGTACGGATGGTCCTCCTCACCACCGCCACCCTGCTGACGGTGTTCGTGACGAAAGCCTTTGACGAAATCTGGGCGTTGACGGAGGGCGGACCGTCGTATGGGACGACAGTGATGAATCTATGGACCTACCGCCAGGCCTTTGACTTTCTGCGCTTTGGGTACGGGGCGGCGTTGGCCTACATCTTGATGTTCCTGACCGGGATCGTCGTGGTGGCGAACTTTATTATCCGTCGCCGGGTGGAGGGCTAAATGGGACCGAGTCTCTATCGCCTGCAAAAAAAGGGAGCGAAGCTACTGACCTATCTGCTGGCGGTGGTTATCGGGTTGGTCATGGCCTTCCCTCTCTTGACCTTGGTGCGGGTCAGCTTTTTCACCCGGCTGGAGCTGTACGCCAAGCCGATGCTATGGCTTCCCAAGACAGTCAAGTGGCAGAACTATGTGGATGTCCTGGCCCCGAATCACATCGTCCCCATCAAGCCGGCCATCACCAACAGTCTGATTGTGGCCTGCAGTGCGGCCACGCTCACGGTCATCCTGGCTTCGCTGGCCGCCTATGCCTTTGCCCGGTTTCGCTTTCCGGGAAGGAACCTGCTGCAGTCGCTGTTGCTCTCGGTATACCTGTTGCCGGCCATCCTGTTCCTGATCCCCATCTTTATGATGCTGCGCCCGCTCAAGCTGCTGGATACGCACATCTCTCTGATAGTGCCCTATACGGTGTGGATGACGCCCTTTGTCATCCTCATTCTCCGTGACTTTTTTCAGTCGGTGCCCGAAGAGATCGAGGATGCGGCTCTGGTGGATGGCTGCACCCAGCTCAGTGTGATCTGGCACATCATTCTTCCCCTGGCCGGGCCGGGGTTGGTGGCTGCCTGGGTGTCGGCCTTTATCATGTCGTGGAACGAGTTCCTGACGCCCTTGATCTTGACGTCCAAGCTAAAAGTGATCACGGTCGCCCTGGGGCAGTACACCTCCACCTACGACATCCAGTTGGGCCATATGGCGGCGGCCGGGGTGTACGCCATTCTGCCGGTACTGATCCTGACCCTGATCTTCCAACGCCGTATCGAGCAGGGCATTACCGCAGGCTCCTTGAAAGGATGAAGGAGGTTTCTATGTCGCCAAGAGTTGATATCGTCTTTACCCCGATGTGCCTTCGCTTCAGCATCTATCAGGGCGCTCCCATCTATTACGCCAGCGCCGATCCGGAAGCCCAACTGGATGGGATCGAAAAATTGATGGGAATCGATCCCCGGAAGGATACCCTGTTCGACTCGAACCTGGGGTTTTTACCGATTGCCCATACGGTGCTCATCCGAGGCAAGAAGAAGATCCTGGTGGACCCGAATAACCACCACATGGGGTTCTATGGCATGTTGGCTGCGCGGCTGAAGGAACTAGGGGTGACCCCCGCCGAAATCGATCTGGTGGTCAATACCCATTGCCACCATGACCATTCCGGCTCCAATTTTGTGGTGCGGAACGCCACCCTGGTGCTTGGCGAGGGTGAGCTGGAGGCGGCTCTGAACACCTACTGGCCCCAGTATGTAGACGCGCTCTTTACCGGGATCATGAAGGAGGTGCGGACCATCAGCCTGGAGGACGGCCTGGTGCCTTTGGACGAAGGGGTCTATGTGCTCAAAACCCCCGGCCATTCGCCGGGAAGCCTCTGTGTCCTGGTCGAGACGGAGACGGAGCGCGTAGCCATCCTCGGCGACACGGCCATGACCCAGGCCGAGTATACCCAGCGCACCCTGAGCCACTGGTATACCCCAGAACAGGTCAAGGAGATCAATCGGAGCCTGGACCGCATCGTCGAGTGGGGTCCGACCTTGGTCATCCCGGGACATGACCGGGCGTTCTCGGTGCGTCGATTCTCTGACTAAGGAGGAAATGGTGAAAGGAAAGATCAAGACGGCAGTTGTTGGTTTGGGGATGTTTGGGGCGTTGCAGGCCCAGGTGTACGCCGAAAGTCCGTTGGCGGATCTTCAGGCGGTGGTCAGCCGCACCCCCGCCCGGGCACGGGAGATCGGCGATCGTTTTGGGGCTCGCTGGTACACCAACGTGTGGGAGATGTTGGAAAAAGAAAAAGAGGTGGAAGCGGTTTCGATTGCCACCCGGGACGCGGAACACAAAGAGCCGGCGATTGCCTGTGCCCAGGCCGGCAAGCACCTCTTTCTGGAAAAGCCGATGGCTCCTACCCTGGAAGATGCGGACGAGATCATCGCCGCCGTGGAAAAGGCAGGGGTGCAGATGATGGTCAATTTCACCCTGCACTTTGAGCCGACCTACCGCGCGGCGTATGAACGCATCCAGGCCGGGGAGATCGGCGAGGTGCTGACCATGTTCGCCCGCCGCAATGGCACGCGAGGCGGAGGCTATCCCGGACAACCGGTGCCTTATGCCCAGTGGACCGACATCCTCATTTCCACCGGCATCCATGAACTGGAGGCCATGACCTGGTATGCCGGCTCCAAGGTGAAGCGGGTCTATGGCGAGTCGGTCAAACGGTTAGAGCGGGAGATCATGGGCGACGATGCCTATATGGCCCTGTTGAAATTCGAAAGCGGGGCAGTGGGCAACCTGGAGACAAGCTGGATTGCGCCTCCCACCGATCCGGCCGGGCTGAATTCTCGGTTCGACATTATCGGGACTCGGGGCTCCATCTATATCGAAAATGTGAACGGGCGAATGCTCCACTGCACGGACGATGGCTGCCGGCACCCGGATCTGTCCTATTGGCCGGTGTTGGGAGGGCAGGTCGTCGGCGCGCTGCGGGAATCCCTCACCCATTTCCTGACCTGCTTGTTGCAGGGCCGGCAACCGTGTGTGGGAGCTAGGGAGGGGCGTCTGGCTCTGCAATTGGTCCTGGCCATCCAGGAATCGTGCCGCACTGGTCGGCCGGTGGAGATAGTGTAGCGGCTCGAAAACAGTGACGCTTGTGATGACAGCAGCATCCAAAGAATTGTTCGGAGAAAGGAGGTGGTCGGCTATGAGGCCTGTCCGGAGACTCGCTCGCGGCGGACCACAGTCCAGCGGGAGCATCCGGCGTTTTCGGATGGGCTCTTGGATAATGCACTCAGTGAAAGCGTAGCCTAGTTCGTATTCGATAGCGGGCCAGAGTGCCCCCAAATCTACGGAGGAGAAATGAAAAAGACAGTTTCGCTTGTCAGTATGCTGGTGGTGTTGGCGCTGTTCGTTTCTGCCTGTGCACCGACGCCAGAACCACAGGTGATCGAAAAGATCGTCACCCAAGAAGTGGAAAAAGTCGTGACCAAAGAAGTGGAGGTGGTGGTCACCAAGGAGGTCGAGAAGCTGGTCACTCCCGAGCCAGTGCCGCTCACCGAGCGGGAGCGAACCCTGATCATGTCCTACCCCTTTGAACCCAGCCAGATCGACCCCCATGCCTATTTTGAGGCCGAGGTGGATTTGCCCTACAACGCAGTCTACGAAGCGCTGTACTACTTTGAAGGGCCGGAAGGCGAATTCAAGCCCCAACTGGCCGAGTCCTTTGAGTGGTCCGCCGACGGAATGACGTTGACCTTCCACCTGCGCAAGGGAGTCAAGTTTCACGATGGCTCTGACTTTAACGCCGAAACGGCCAAGTGGAATTTTGACCGGCTCCTCGGTCTGAACCTGGGTCCGGCCAGCACCTACGCTCCCATGATCGAGTCGGTCGAAGTGGTGGATGAGGACACGATTGCGATCCATTTGAAAGAGCCATCGCCGGGCTTTGAGAGAGAGTTTGCCGGGAACTGGTCCTTGCGCTTCGTTTGCCCTGGACCGGTCGAAGAGCACAAGACGGCCGAAGACCCCTGGGCCCATGAATGGTACAAGGAGAACATGTGCGGCACTGGCCCGTACAAGTTCGTGTCGTATGAGCATGGGCAGCAACTGGTCATCGAAAAGTTCCAGGACTACTGGGGAGGCTGGCCACATCCTGGTTTTGACAAGATGATCGAACGGATCATCCCCGAGTCCTCGACCCAGCGGATGCTGTTGGAGCGCGGCGAGATCGACCTGACCTGTATGCCTCTGGAGTTGGAGGATATCAAAGCCCTGCAACAGATCGAGGGCATTACCTGTCGGTCCGATCCGACCATCCTGTTCTACATGATCAGCGTCAAGTATGTGAACGCCGGGGAAACCGGGCCGATCATGTCCAACCAGAAGGTGCGGCAGGCGCTGGCTTATGCCTTCAATTACGACGCGGTCCTCGAGAACATCATGGGGCTCAAAGGGACGCGCATCACCGACATCATCTTCTTGCCCTCTCTCGAAGCCTATGATCCCAATGCCTTTGCCTATCAATACGATCTCGAGAAGGCCAAGCAACTTCTGGCCGAGGCCGGGTATCCGAATGGTGGGTTCACATTGGACCTGATGTGGCTGGAGGGGTTCCCCGAGTTTCCGCGCATTGCCGAGCTCTACCAGTCGGACCTCGCCAAGCTGGGCATCACTCTGAACATTCACGGCGAGCTGCCGGCCACCTTCCTGGATCGGATCGCCAAGCCAGAGACCACGCCCGACCTGGTTCTCCGTCCCCGGGCGCCGGCGAACCTCACCTGGACCTTCCTGCTGGACTGGACACCGGCAGGGTTCCCTCCGGCCAGCATCAACGAGGGGTACTATGATAATCCGGAGGTGACCCAGTTGATCAACCAGGCCAAGGTGGAGCTCGACGAGGCCAAGCGGGTGGAGATGTTGCGCAAGGCCGCCGATCTTATGAACCAGGATGTAGCTGGCATCTGGATCGCAGCGGTGAACGATGTCATGTGCTTCACCGACACGCTGGGCGGACTCAGCCACGAACCGCACTATCTGTACACCTACTGGCCTCACTACCTCTACCGGGAGAAATGAGGACCGACCATACACCCTGCTCTCTCAGGCTTTGGCCTGAGAGAGCAGGCACCTAGGGAATTGCTATGCGTCCAAGATATGTCGTCCAACGCTTCATGTGGATGTTGGTATCTCTGATTGGGATTTCGTTGATCACCTTTGTCGTGTCGCATATGGTGCCAGCGGACCCGATCCGGGCGATCGCCGGCCTGCGGGCCAAAGGCGAACAGGTGGAGGAACTCCGCCGCCGGTACGGGCTGGATAAACCGTTGCATGAGCAGTATATTCGCTGGGTAGTGAATCTGACCCGCGGCGATCTGGGCATATCGATCCGCACCGGACAACCGGTGAGGGAAGACCTGCAGCGATACGCGCCCGCCACGGCTGAATTGGCCCTGGCAGCCATGTTTCTGACCGTGGTGGTGGGCCTGCCTTTGGGCGTGATCGCTGCTCTCCATAAAGATCGATTCCTGGATCATCTCAGTCGGATCATTGCCTTGAGTGGCGTTTCGATGCCGATCTTCTGGGTAGCTCTCCTGCTGCAGATCATCTTCTTTTCTCGGCTGAACCTGCTGCCGGCGGATGGCCGTCTGGATATCATGCTCAGCCCACCGCCGCAGGTGACTGGATTTTATACCATTGACAGCCTGCTGGCCGGCGATTGGGCGACGTTCAAGAATGCTGTGGTGCACCTCATCCTGCCGGCAACCACGCTGGCCTTTGGTTCGTTGGCCGTCCTGACCCGCATGGTGCGGTCCAGTATGCTCGATGTCCTGGGGGAGGACTATATCCGGACGGCTCGGGCCAAAGGGTTGTCCGAGCGAAGGGTGGTCATCGCCCACGCCCTCAGGAACGCGTTGATCCCCACGACCACCACCATGGCGTTGCTCATGGGCGCTCTCATGGGTGGGGTTTTTTTGGTCGAACTGATGTTTTCCTGGCCCGGTCTGGGCTTTTATGCGATGCGGTCGATCAGTTTGGTAGATTTCCCGGCCATTATGGGGGTGGCGGTCTTGATGACCGTGATCTATGCCTTCTTTAACTTTGTCGCCGATCTTCTGTATGGATTCCTCGATCCTCGCATCTCCATAGAAGGAGGCAATTCATAGGATGAGCACCCGGGAAACTCCAGCCGGCGAGATTGCCCACATTGCACCTCCCCCCAAAAAAGTGGTCCAGCGCAGCTTGTGGCAGAACGCATGGCGCAGCCTGCGGCGCAATCCTCTGGCCATTGCTGGCTTTGCTTTATTGGGCTTTGTGATCGCCATGGCGATTTTTGCTCCATGGGTGGCTCCCCACGATCCATTGGAAGTGAAACTGGAAGACAAGCTCTTGCCCCCTGGAGGACAGTACCTTCTGGGCACGGATGACATGGGCCGCGATTTGCTGTCACGCTGCATCTATGGATTCCGCATCTCTCTCCGCGCGGCGACCGTGGTGCTGGCTTTGGCCTGCCTGATCGGCATCTGTCTGGGTGGAACGGCGGGCTATCTGGGCGGCAAGATTGACAATCTACTGATGCGCATGACCGACATGTTTCTGGCCTTTCCCGGCTACATCCTGGCCCTGGCCATCGCCGGCGCCCTCGGACCGAGCATGACCAACGCGATCATCTCCGTAGCGGCGGTATGGTGGCCCTGGTATGCGCGCTTGATCCGGGGTCAGGTCCTCGCCGTCCGGCAGAATCTGTATATCGACGCAGCCAGGAGCATAGGGGCGGGGCATATCCGCATCCTGGTGCGCCATATCCTGCCCAACTGCATCACCCCGCTGTTGGTGTTGGCCACCATGGACCTGGGCATCGTCATCCTGGTATTGGCCAATCTGAGTTTCCTGGGGTTAGGAGCTCAACCCCCGGAGCCAGAGCTGGGCTACATGATCGCCCGGGGACGGTTATATTTCATGAACCAGTGGTGGGTGGCCACCGTGCCGGGGGTGGCGATTTTCATCATGGCTCTCGGCACCAATCTGGTCGGGGATGCATGGCGGGATATTCTCGACCCGCGAACTCAGAGTCGGTGACCGCCTGGCCCAATGATCGGACAGAGATAAGCAACCCCCAAGGAGGGAATGACCCATGGCAACAGGCGACCCGACAGAAGCCGTTTTGCGCTATCTGGACGAACGACGACAGGAGATCATCGAGTTCACCGCCGAACTGGTGGCGACTCCCAGCCCCAATCCACCCGGAGATGAACGGGCCGTCGCCAGACTGATCCAGGATCGGATGCAGAAACTGGGGCTGATGGGAGCCGAAGTGAGGGCGCGAGCCCCGGAGCGCCCCAACCTCTTGTACTGTCAACCAGGCTGGGCTGGAACCCCTCGCCTGATCCTCAACGGCCACATGGATACCAAACCGGTCGGAGACGAGGATCGGAAGTTATGGCGGACCGATCCGCTGTGCCCGACCATCGTCGGCGATAAATTGTACGGCCTAGGCGCGGCGGACATGAAAGGCGGACTGGCTGCCATCATCTATGCCGCTGCGGCCCTGCGCGCCCTGGACCGGCCGTTGAGAGGGGATCTGCTGCTGATCTTGACTGCCAATGAGGAGGCGCCCGGTGAGTATGGGGCCAACTGGCTGGTCAAGAACCATCCCATCCAGGCCGATTTTTGCCTGGTCGCCGATACCGCCGGGATGGAATCCGATTTCGACGGGCTGCATATCTGCGCCCGCAACACCGTTCTGTTCAAAATCAAGGTGTATGGCACTCAGATGCATAGTAGTATCTCGGACCGGTTCCCATCGGTCAACGCCAGCGTCAAAATGGGCTGGGTGTTGTGGCGGATGGCGAAGGACCTCAAGCTCCATTATGAACCACATCCGCTGTATCCCAAAGGCCCGACGGTTAACCTGGGCGATCTGGTCAGCGGTGGCCAGGCCTATGGCACATTTCCTGGATATGCCGAATTTGGCAGCGATATTCGCATCATTCCGGGCATGACGGTGGACGGGGTCGAACGGGATCTGGAAGAGTTCCTGGCCCAACTTCGCCGTGAGGACCCGGAGCTTCGGGTGGAACTGGAGATCCTGGGCCGGGGCCGACCGGAGGAATGGAAATGGCTACGGGGGGATGAGCCGTTCGTTGGTATCCTGCAGGCTGCCAGTGAACGGGTGCTGGGCCGGCGTCCTCCTCTTGCCGGATTTCCGGCCTTTACCGATGCCTTCTGGTTTCATAGCTACGCCGGCATCCCGGCCATCCCCGCCTACGGACCGGGCCTGCTTCCGTTGGCCCATGGGCCGAACGAATATGTCTCGCTGGAAGCGGTGGTGCAGGCCAGCCAGATCTACGCTTTGGCCGCCCTGGAGTATCTGGACTCATGGAGTGGGGAACCCCAATGCGCTTCCAAGACAAAGTAGCGGTGATCACCGGCTCGACCCAGGGGATCGGACGGGGCATGGCTCGGCGTTTTGCCGCCGAGGGGGCCGCCGTCGTTGTGGTCGGGCGCAATCAGGAAAAGGGTCAGGCGGTCCAGCAAGAGATTCTGGAACAGGGTGGCATGGCGCTCTATGTTCAGACGGACGTCAGCCAACCCCGCGACGTGGAAGAGATGGTCGAGGCGGCGTTACGCCATTTCGGCCAGATCGACATCCTGGTCAACAATGCCGGGGTCAATGTCGGACGGGGGACTCCGTTTTTCGAGATGACCCTGGACCATTGGCGGCAGACGATCGAGACGAACCTGACCGGAACCTTTCTCTGTTCCCGGGCGGTCGCCCGGCACATGATCTCGCGGAGACAGGGCAAGATCGTGAACATCGCTTCGGTCTTTGCCTTTGCCGCCGCCACGGGCAACGCTCCCTATGCGGCTTCCAAGGGGGGCCTCATTCAGTTAACCAGGGCGATGGCCATTGACCTGGCGCCGTACGGCGTATACGTCAATGCCATTGCGCCTGGGGCAATTGCCATCGAATCGGCGCCCGAGGTACCCGATGTAATCAATGACTATATCTTGCTCCGACGATGGGGCACTATTGACGAAGTCGCTTCCGTGGCGTTGTTCCTGGCTTCCGAGGAATCCAGCTACATCAACGGGGCGGTGGTGACCGTGGACGGGGGATTGATGACCCTCCTCCCCGGTAAACCGCTGGGAACGCCGTAGAGCCGACCTGTTCTGAGTGGAAGGAGGATGAGTAACGATGAAGCTGCGGGAAGGATTGTACCTGGTGGGCAGTGGTTCGTGGGGCTTTGACCTGAGTGATGAATTGGACTGCCACGTCTATTTGCTGGATGGAGGGAGTGAGGCGGCATTGGTAGATGCCGGTGGGGGGCGAAACATGGACCTCATCCTCAGGAACATTGAGCAGGATGGCGTTCCCCTGGATCGAGTTCGCACGTTGCTCCTGACGCATGGCCACGCCGACCACGCCGCCGGAGCCGCTGGGCTGAAGGAGGCGCTAGGGCTGCGGGTGTTTGCTGCCCAGGAACTGGTGGAATCTCTGGCCGTCGGAGATGGATGGGGCATTTCTTTAGGGCCGGCCAAGGCGGCCGGCCTCTATCCAGCCGATTTTACCTTCCGCCCCTGTGCGGTGGATGTCGAACTGAAGGATGGGCACACGATCCCCGTCGGCGACTGTACGCTGACGGTCATCGAAACGCCGGGGCATTCGGCCGGCCACCTTTCATACCTGATGGAAAAAGACGGCATCCGCTATCTGTTTGGTGGAGATGCGGTCTTTTTCGGGGGCCGTATCGTCTTGCAGAACATCCCGGACTGTGATCTGCAGGCGTATTTGCGGACCATCAAGCGCCTCTCGGAGCTTGCGGTGGATGTCTTCCTGCCGGGTCATCTGTGTTTCTCGCTGCGCGACGGTCAGCGCCATCTTAACGCCGCGATGGAGGCCCTCACCCGGTTGGGGGTGCCGCCCAACTTGACGTGACCTGGATTTTCAAAATTCACCAAGCTGTGGTATCAATAGGAGGGAAACAGAGCATGGAAGCACTTTTTCGTCCCATTCGATTCGGCCCGGTCGAGGTGCCGAACCGGATCGCCCTGGCACCGATGGGCCTGGGCTTTGAGACCCCCGACGAGACATGGCCCGAGCGGTACTTTCCGTTTATCGAGGAACGTTGCCGGGGCGAGACGGGGCTCATCATCACCCATTTTACCAACGCCACGGCCATCGCCACCGCCCCGCTCGTGGGCAGCTATGACGATCGATTCCTGGACACCCATCGGCGGTTGGCCGAGGTGGTCCATCGGTATCATTCCAAGGTGTTTCTGCAGATCGCGGCCATGGGAGGCAAGGGAGGGGATGCAGCCCCATCAGCCATCGCCAGCCCCAACTACTACGGGACGGTTCCCCGGGAGCTGACGGTGGCCGAGATTCAACGGATCATCCAGGATTTTGCCAGGGCCGCGGGTCGAGCTCGCCGGGCTGGATGTGATGGCGTAGAGCTGCACGGCGGCCACACCTACCTGGTCGGAGCCTTTATGTCGCCCCACACCAACCGGCGGCAGGATGACTATGGCGGCGACTTTGAACGTCGCATGCGCTTCCCGGTGGAGATCGTGCGGGCCATCAAACAGGAGGTCGGCGAAGATTTTCCCATCGGGTTCAAGTTCACCATCTGGGAAGAACTGGACGGGGGAGTGCGGCCTGAGCTTGGAGTGCAGATCGCCCAACGCATGGCCCAGGAGGGGGTATGTTACCTCCATGTGTGCACAACCAGCAGCGAGCTTGGCCTGACCTCCCCATATCCGGCAGTGGCGACGATGCTCTATCCGCGCAACGTCCTCCGCCCTCTGGTCAAGATGGTCAAGGAGGCGGTGCCGGGAGTGCCTGTCCTGGCCGGCGGTTCGATCGACGATCCGGCTGAAGCGAACGAGATGATCGCCAACGGAGAGTGCGACATGGTAGTTCTGGGTCGGGGCCTGCTGGCCGAACCCCATTGGGCGCGCAAGGCCCGCCTCGGACAGCGGATCCGGCCCTGTATCCGCTGCAACGTCTGTTATCAGGCGCTATGGACGCCCCATACTTCAGTGGTATGCACGGTGAACCCCTATCTAACCTTTGAAGTGCAGGAACCGCTGCCTCCCATCACCCGACAGAAGAAGGTCATGGTGGTTGGAGGGGGGCCGGCCGGTATGGTCGCCGCCCTCACCGCTGCCCGGCGAGGTCACCGGGTGACCCTGTATGAGAAGACAGCCGAGCTAGGTGGAGAGATGATCCCCGGTGGTCGCCCGCCCTTCAAAGCGGAGATCCGTCGGTTGCTCGATTACTGGAAGGGCGAGCTGGCCGACTCACCGGTCGAGGTCAAGTTGAACGTAGACGTCACTGCTGAACGGGTGCGCCAGGAAAAACCCGATGCCCTGATCGTGGCTGTGGGAGCGGCGCCGGCCATGCCTCCCATCCCGGGGATTGACCGTCCCCATGTGATCAGCGCCGTGCAGGCTCTCCTCCATCCTGAGAGGCTGCCGGGCAAAGAAGTCGTCGTCCTGGGTGGCGGCGATGTAGGCTGCGAGTGCGCCCTGTTTCTGACTGAGCAAGGATGCAGGGTTACCATCGTCGAGATGTTGAAAGAGTTATTGCTGACCGAAGAGGTGATTACGTTACGCCTGGACCTCCTGAAACGGGTAGAAGAGGCAAAGATCCGTGCTCTCACCAATTCGCGGGCGCTAGAGCTCACGGCCGACGGTGTCCTGGTGCAGCGAGGTGATGATCCGCCTCAGCTTTTGAGATCAGAGGCGGTGGTCGTAGCGGTTGGGATGCAACCTCTCAGCGCCCTGGCCCATCAACTGGCCGGGGAGTGCGCCGATGTGTATCTGATTGGCGATTGCCAGAAGCCACGGCGCATCCGAGAGGCGATGGTGGAGGGCAACCTGGCCGGTCGCTTGGTCTGAACTGCGGCCGGGATGAAAATCGGCCCTCCGGTCAGACGGTTCGGAGAAAGGAAGCACGAATGCGTATCGGAATTGCACGTATCTCGCAGGAAACCAACACTTTTTCGCCGATGCTCACCGATCTGGACACCCTGTCGGCCCATGGCATTGCCCGGGGGCCGGACGTCCTCCTCGACCAGGATGAGTGGTCCTTCATTCCTGCGTTTCTGGAAGTGGTCGGCCATGAGGAGCCGGTGGGCATCCTCTCGGTCCATGCTCGTCCGTCCGGCCCGTTGACGGCGGAGGCGTTGCATACGATCCTGGAGTGGTTTGTCACCGATCTGGAAAGCGCCCTGCCACTGGACGGATTGCTGTTCGCTATGCATGGTGCGTTCGCCGGCCTGTCCGATCCGGATGTGGAAGGCCTGTTCCTGAAACGGGCCAGAGCGATGGTGGGGCCGGACACCCTGATTGCGGCGGCGATGGACTTGCATGGCAATATCACCCGGCGCAAGATCGAGAACGCCGACATCATCCGGGGTTTTCACACCCATCCCCACGTCGATGGGCCGCAGACAGCGCGGCGGGTGGCGGAGATGCTGCTGGCCGCCTTGCGGAACGAGGTCAGGCCGGTCATGAGCGCCGTCAAGATTCCAATGATCACCCCGGCCGAGACGCAACTCACCGAGGAGTGGCCCATGAAGGAACTAATGGACCTGACGCGCTCCCAGGAGCAGGACCCCCGGGTGCTCTCTTCATCGATCTTTGCCGTGCAGCCGTGGTTGGATGTGCCAGAGATGGGCTGGTGCAGTGTGGTGGTGACCGACGGGGATAAGCGGCTCGCCGAGCAGTTGGCGCGCGAACTGGCGAGCAAAGCCTGGGAACAGCGGCAGGAGTATATTCGGCCCTGCCCCACCTATATCCAGGCGCTGGATCAAGCCTTTGCCACCGACCTCCGGCCGGTGGTCATTTCTGACCTGGCCGACCTGATGACCGGCGGCGGGACCGGGGATTCAACCTGGTACCTCAAGGAACTGCTGGCACGCAACCCCACAGAACCCTGTTTCCTGACCATGGTCGATCCCGAGGTGGTCCACGAGATGGCGCGGCTCGGTCCTGGCGCGAGGGCGACTTTTGAACTGGGCGGCAAGCAGGATCGACTCCACTCCACCCCGGTCCGCGTGACGGGAGAAGTGGTGCGTGTCCTGCCTCCGTCCTCAGATCGCAAGCTCCCTGCCGATGTCGGGTGGGCCGCTGTCCTCCAGGTGGGAACGATCTCGATCGTAGTCCTCGAGCGGCTGGGGCCTGGCTCCACCCCCGATATCTATTCCGGCGCTGGTCTGGATCCAACCCAGGCCAAGATCCTGATTGCCAAATCGGTGGTCGATTTCCGGGAAGGGTACAAAGGGGTGGCCCGGCTGTTTCTTCTGGGAGAGGCGCCCGGCTTGGCGCCGTCGAACCTGCGCACGCTGCGCTGGGAACAAGTGCCCCGGCCCATCTTCCCGTTGGATGACGAGGTCCCCTGGGATAGCGCCCGGGCCGAAGTCATGTACAGCCGTGGGGGGACGGTAAAGTATTTGCGGTAGCTCCTGCTGAACGATCGTCCGGCAGGTGCTGCCTAGAGGTCTGAATCTCTGTAGAAAGTGAGGCACGTATCACTGTATGGATCTGGAAAGGTATGGGTTCCAACGGCCTCGCAGCGGCCTGGCCACCAACGCCGATGAGGCGGCTGCCCTGGCCGCTCAGATCGGCTTTCCCGTCGTCCTCAAGATCGCATCCCCAGACATTCTGCACAAAACCGATGTGGGAGGAGTTGCGCTGGGCCTGGATTCCGCCGAGGGGGTGCGGTCCGCCTTCTCCCGCATGATCGAGAGCGTGCAGACCAAAGCCCCCGAAGCCCGCATCGAGGGTGTCCAGGTGGAGGAGATGTGTCAGGGGGGCGTGGAAGTCATCATCGGCCTCCTCCACGATGCGCAGTTCGGGCCGGTCATCATGTTTGGCCTGGGCGGTGTCTGGACCGAGGTGCTCAATGACGTGAGTTTCCGCGTCCTGCCGATCACGCCCCGGGACGCGCAACGCATGATCCACGAGATCCAGGGCCGCCCCTTGCTGGCCGGCTATCGGGGACTGCCGGCCGTGTCCGATGACCTGCTCGTCGACCTGTTGCTCAAGGCGAGCCGGATGGGACAGGACCTGGCCGATCGGCTCGAAGCCGTGGACCTGAACCCGATCCTCGTCTGGGGGAACGAACATCGGGTGCTGGATGCCAAGGTCTTGTGGAGCGCCGAGCCGAGAGTCCGACCGAAGGTCAAGCCCAACACTGCCCATCTGGAGCTGTTTTTCAAGGCGCGGGCGGTGGCGTTGGTCGGCGCATCGAGCACCCCGGGCAAGATCGGCAATGCAGTGCTGGACAGCCTGGCCCTGCATGAATACAAGGGGAAGGTCTATCCGGTGAACCCCAAACGGGACGAGATTCTGGGAATCCGTACCTACCCCGATCTCGCCTCCGTCCCGCCCGACACCGAGTTAGTGGTGGCGGTCGTGGACCTCTTCCAGGTGCCGGAACTGATCGATCAGGTGGCAGCCAGGGGGGTGCACAACCTGGTCGTCGTCTCCGGCGGGGGCAAAGAGCTGGGCGGAGACCGGGCGGTGCTCGAAGCGCAGATCAAGGAACGAGCGGTCCAGAATCAGGTGCGGGTGGTCGGGCCGAACTGCATCGGGGTCTTTGATGGCCACAGCCGCCTGGATACCTTCTTCCAGGTCTGGGAGCGCATGATCCGCCCGCCGGCCGGCAAGGTGGCGATGCTCACCCAGTCGGGCACGGTGGGGGCTGCCTTTCTGGAAGCGGCGACTTTTGGGGTCAGCAAATTCGTCAGCTATGGGAACCGGGTGGATGTGGACGAAGCCGATTTGCTGGCCTATCTGGCTGAGGATCCGGATACCGAGGTGATTGCCTGCTATATCGAGGGTCTGGACCAGGGGGACAAGTTCCTGGAGACGGCCCGCCAGGTGTCCCAGAAGAAGCCGATCGTCGTGTTCAAGGCGGGACGCAGTCAGCGAGGGGCCAGAGCCTCGTTGTCCCATACCGGCTTTTTCGGCGGCAGCTACCAGGTGGCGCGGGGAGCCTTCCGGCAGGCGGGAATTATCGCCGTGGATAGCGTGGAGGAGTTGATCGCGGCCACCAAGGCCCTGGCCTGGCAGCCAGAGGCCAGGAGCGGGCGGGTGGCGATGATCTCCAACGGTGCAGGGACGATGGTCCAGGCGATTGACCTGCTGGAGGAGTATGGCCTGAGCATCCCGGAGATCGCTCCGCAGACCGTGGAGCGGCTCAAGGCGGTCTATCCCGGCTACTATGTCGTCCAGAATCCGGTGGACGTGACCGGCTCGGCGACCAGCCAGGATTATCGTCTCGGCATCGAGGCGCTGCTGGACGACCCCAATATCGATCTGATCATGCCCTGGTTTGTGTTCCAGGACACCCCCTTGGACGAAGGGATTATTGACGTACTGGGTGAACTGTCGGCTCGACGGGTCAAACCGATCCTGTGTGGGGCGATGGGAGGCCCCTACACCGAATGGATTGCCAAAGAGATTGAATCCCGGGGCGTGCCGGTCTTTGGCACAGTGCGCCAGTGGCTGGCTGCCGCCCACGCGTTATCCTATCGTGCAAGCCAATAACAGAAAGGAAATAGCATCATGTCACAACCGTGGAAAACGCCCAAATGGTTTGTCAGTCCGTGGAACTATTTGCCGGAAGTCGCCAGCGAGTATGCCTTTGCGCCCCAGATCAAGATCCATGACATGACCCTGCGGGATGGGGAGCAGCAGGCTGGCCTGGAGCTGCGCAAGGATGACAAGATCCGGATCGCCGAAGCGCTGGCCGAAGCCGGGGTCCATCGCATCGAAGCGGGCATGCCGGCCGTATCCAAACAGGACGAAGAGGCCATCCGCGAGATCGTCAAGCGCAATCTCGGGCCGGAGATCTTTGCCTTTTGCCGGTGTGTGGTGGATGACGTGAAACGGGCAGCCGATTGCGGGGTATCGGGCATCGTCATCGAGATCCCGGCTTCGGAGCACATTATCCGCTATGCCTATCAGTGGCCTCTGGAACGAGCCATCGATCTGTCGATCAAAGCCACCAGCAAGGCCAAGGAACTGGGGTTGTATACCGCCTTCTTTACCATTGATGCCACCCGCGCCGATGTGGATTGGCTGCTGGACCTATTGGAGAAGGTGGCGACGGAGGGCCACATGGACTCGCTGGTGCTGGTGGATACGATGGGAGGGGCCAATCCCCAGGCCATCCGCTATTTTGTCCGAAAGGTGCGGGAACGCTTTACCCAACCGTTGGAAGCTCATTTTCATAACGATTTCGGGTTGGCGGTGGCCAATACCTTGCAGGCGCTGATGATGGGGGTGGAGGTCGCCCATGTCACCGTGGGGGGAATGAGCGAGCGGGCCGGCGCAGCGGCGCTGGAAGAGGTGGTGGTCGCCTTGCTGACGCTCTATGGCGTGGATGTGGGCATCCGCTGTGAGAAGCTATATTCCCTGGCCCAACTGGCCACTTCGCTGAGCGGTCATGTCCTGGCCCCCAACAAGGCGATTGTCGGCCGGGACCTGTTCACCATCGAATCGGGTATCCCGGCGGCCTGGACCCGGCGCTGCCAGGGTGAGTTGATCACCGAGGTCTTTCCTCTGCATTGGGAACTGATGGGCCATCCCGGACCCCAGATCGTGTTAGGGAAGGGCTCGGGAACGCCCTCGATCGAGATCTGGCTGGAGCGGCTGGGCATCCAGGCCACCCCTGCGCAGGTGGAATCATTAACGGTGCGGGTCAAAGAAAAATCGTTGGAAAAGAAAGGGCTGGTGAGCGAAGAAGAGTTTGTGGCCCTGGTGCACGAGGTATTGGACAACGACCGAAAGTCGTGATATAATTGACCTGATCGCGATCTTGTTCAAAGATCGTGTAAATCCAGGAAGGTAAAACTTGGTGAGAAAGCGGAATGTCCCATTTACTTCATGAACCCGGCGCGGGTCTGGTGGGGCTGTCAGAAGAAGAGTACCTGCCCTGCACCCGCTGTGGTTTGTGTTCGTACACCTGCCCCACCTACCGGGTGCTGCTCAGCCAGGCCCAGTCGCCCCGGGGGCGGGTCGCGCTGATACGTGCGCTCCATCGCGGTGAAGCGGCGCCGGGGGATGGCTTTGCCTCCAAGATCTTGCGATGCACCTTGTGCGCAGCCTGTACCCAGGTCTGTCCCAGCGGGGTGGTGGTGGATGATCTCCTGGTTCGCGCCCGGGAGGAGATGGCCCGGCAAGACCTGTTGCCGCCGGGTCTGAGCCGTTTGAGCCAGAATCTGGCGCTGGCCCACAACATCTCGGGTGAGGACAATGGGCTGCGGCTCATCTGGACGGAGAACCTGCCCCGGCCTCCCCAGGGAACGAACCGAAGCCGGGCCGAAGTGGTTTACTTTGTCGGCTGCGTGAGTTCCTTTTTCCCGCAGAGCTTTCACATCCCCCAGACTACCGTTCAACTCCTGGAAGCCGCCGGGGTCGAATATGCCCTGCTGGGGGGCGACGAATGGTGCTGTGGGTATCCCTTGCTGGCGAACGGCTCCTGGCATCAGGCCCGTGAGGCAGTTCTCCATAATATCGATCGGGTTCGCGCGGTGGGGGCCAGCGGCGTCGTCTTTACCTGTCCCTCCTGCTATCATGTGTGGAAGCAGGAGTACCCTCGGATCGCCGGGGCGGACCTGGAGGGCGTGGCGCTCTGGCATGTCTCCGAGTTTCTGGCCGATCTCGTCGCCCAAGGCCGATTGCCATTGCGGGAACTGAATGAGGTGGTCACCTATCACGATCCCTGTGACCTGGGACGCAAAAGCCAGGTTTGGGAGGCGCCCCGACAGGTGCTACGCAGTATTCCAGGACTGACCCTGGTGGAAATGCGGGAAACGCGGGAGAACGCCCTTTGCTGTGGGGGCGGGGGCAATCTGGAGACGTACGATCCGGAACTGGTGTTGGCCGCCTCACGCCGACGGCTGGCGCAGGCGGTGGAAACCGGCGCTCAGACGATCGTCTCGGCGTGCCAGCAGTGCGAGCGAACCCTGGCTCAGGCCGTCCGCCGGCAAAAGGTCCGCCTGCGGGTGCTGGACCTCACCGAACTCGTGTGGAAGGCCGTAGAGCAAAAGCTATGAATATGGGAGGACCCTAGATGCTCAACCCCTCTCTCATTGCCGAATTGCGAGAGGCCATCGGTCCGGAGAATGTGCTGGACACGCTGGAGGATCGGATCTGTCATTCCTTCGATGGCACCTTTGCCGAGGAGTTGCCGGATGTGGTGGTGGTGCCGACGACCACCGAGGCGGTCAGCCGGGTCCTGCAGATCGCCTATCGAGAGGGGATCCCGGTGGTACCCCAGGGGATGGGCAGTGGATTGGCCGCCGGGAGTGTGCCATTTGGGGGAGGGATCGCCCTCAGCCTGACGCGGATGAATCGGATCCTGGAGATCGATCGGGAGAACATGACCGCCAGCGCCGAGGCAGGGGTGATCACCGCCGCCTTTGCCGAGGAGGTAGAGTCGGTGGGGCTGTTCTATCCCCCCGATCCAGGGAGCATCAAACATTCCACGTTGGGAGGAAATGTCGCCTGCAACGCCGGCGGCCCCCGCTGCCTGAAATATGGGGTGACCGCCGATTACGTGATGGGTTTGACGGTCGTCCTGGCGGACGGCCGGGCGCTCCGTATGGGGGGGAAAGCGATCAAGAACGTCACCGGTTATCAGTTGCTCCAGCTCTTTATCGGCTCCGAGGGCACGCTGGGGGTGATTACCGAGGTGCTGGTCCGGCTCATCCCCAAACCCCAACATGTGCGCACGGCGCTGGCCGTATTCCCCCGTCTGGATGACGCCAGCCGGGCGGTCAACCGGGTGTTGATGGCCGGTGTCATTCCCGCTACCTTGGAACTAATGGACGAAACGGCGGTGGCCTGTATTGAGGAAGCCATGCACCTGGGGTTGCCACTGGACAAGGAGGCGCTTCTTCTCCTCGAAGCGGACGGCAACGATGAGGCCTCGGTGCTCCGCGAGATGGACACGATTGCGGACGTCTGCCGTCAATCGGGCGCCTCCGAGGTGCGGATCGCCGGTGATGAGCGGGAGCGAGCCGAATTGTGGCGCGCACGGCGGTCCCTGTTGCCCTCCCTGGCACGCCGGGCGCCCAACCAGCTCCTGGAGGATGTCTCGGTGCCGCGCAGCGAGATCCCCAGGATGGTCCAACGGGTCAAGGAGATCGGCCGCCAGTACGATCTCCCGATGGTCGTCTTTGGCCATGCCGGCGATGGGAACCTGCATCCCACGATTCTGTTTGACCGGCGGGACGCGGCGCAATGGTCGCGGGTGGAACAGGCAGTGCGGGATACCTTTGCCGCCGCCGTGGAAATGGGCGGGACGCTCTCCGGTGAACACGGGATCGGGACCCTGAAGCGGGACTTTATGGAACTGGCGCTGGGGACCAACTCCGTTCAGATCCAGCGCCAGATCAAGCGCGCGCTGGATCCCAAGAACATCCTGAACCCCGGAAAGATGCTTCCCGGGCACTAGCCGGGCCGGGTACGGCGGTTGCACCGTAGGTTGACAAGCTGTTGCGGCTTGACGGAACAGCCAGGAGTGGAAGCTTGAGCTGGGGTCTGCGTGGTTCCGCTCCGGCTGAAGCCTCCCCTCCCGCTGGGTGCCGGACTTGGCAACCGCCCTGCCGGGGCGGGGCACACGCTCACGTGGCGAACTGGCCCGCCGCTCCGTCAAACAGCTCCTGGAGTCTCTGATAGACGCTGGCGGAGAGCTTGTCTCCCGGTTGCCGGCGAATGGCCTTCTTGAGTCCTTTGGGGTCCACAATCGGCCGTGGTGGATCCGAGACGATGAGCTGGGCGCCTGGGTGGTAAAAGACCAGGATGTTCTGTATTTGAACGTCCTGACCCAGGTCATGGGTGTCCAGGAACTTTTGCAGGGCCTGGACTTGAACATCGGCCTCGGCAAAGGGGCGTCCCAGTTGCTCATCGGTCATGAACCGAAACAGGCGCCCCAGGCTAAAGTCACGGCGGAACCGCGTCCCGTCGTACCGGATCACTCCCTCCGTCCCCAATGCCGTCAGAACGTACAGACCGACCGGACTCAACAGGACGTGGGGCGCGGGAAGCAGATAGTTGTAGAGCCGGTAGCGGTCGTCAAAGCCCTTTAGCCCCTGCGCCAGGGCCTGGTCAGCACGGGGTTGTCGCACCCAGCGGTTCAGATTCGCCGTGCCGATGCTTGAGACCAGGATCCCGGCTAGCAGGCAGACAAATGACAGCCACAACAGAGGCGACTCTTTCAAGGCGAGAGAGATAACCAGTCCTGCCACCAGGAACCCTAACCCGGCAAAGGTACCGATCTTGCCCAGGCGCGCTCCGCTGGCAACCTTGTCCGTGTTCACCAGGTTCTGCATTCCGTACCTCGCTACTCCTCAAACCGCCCCAGCACCAGGCAGGCGTTTTGCCCCCCCAATCCGAACGAGTTGGACAGGGTCACTCGCACATCGCTCCTGCGGGCCTGATTCGGCACATAGTCCAGGTCGCAGTCAGGATCGGGCACCTCGTAGTTAATGGTGGGATGGATCACGCCGTCGGTAATGGTCTTGACGCAAGCCACTGCCTCAATGGCGCCCCCGCCGCCCAGAGCGTGACCGACCATCGACTTGGTCGAGCTGATCGGCAGGCGATAGGCATATTCACCGAACAGGGCTTTGATGGCCTTGGTTTCGACCCGATCACCCACTTGCGTCCCCGGACCGTGCGCGTTGATGTAATCGATCTCGGTCGGGGCCACGCCGGCATCCTGCAACGCCCAACGCATGACCCGGATGGCGCCGGCTCCTTCTGGATCGGGGATGGCTGCGTGGAAGGCATCGGTGTTGGCGGCGTGACCCAGCACCTCGGCATAGATCCGCGCACCCCGGTCCAGCGCCTTGTCCAGACGCTCCAGGACCAGGATCGCGGCACCCTCGGCGGCGACAAAGCCATCGCGGCGGGCATCAAACGGTTTGCATGCCTGCTGCGGATGGTCGTTGTCGGAGGCCAGCACGCGCATCACCGTAAAGCCTCCGATCATGACCTCGTGGATCAGCCCTTCGACCCCTCCGGCCAGCATCAGGTCGGCGTCGCCTCGTCGGATTGCCTCGGTCGCTTCGCCGATGGCCTGAGTGCCGGCGGCGCAGGCGGTGACCACCGTGGAATTGTACCCCTGGCACTGAAAGCGCAGGCTGACATAGTGCGCCGGCATATTACACAAGGACGCCATCACCGAGAAGGGATTGACCCGCCGCAGCCCCTGCTTCCGGTAGGTATCCCATGCCTCGAGGGCGGCCTCCAGACCGCCCACTCCGGTGCCGATCACCACTCCAGCTCGCTCCGAATCGGGAACCCGGTCGCCCAGGCCGGCGTCGGCCATGGCCTGGACGGCTGCCGCCACGGCCAGTTGGGAACAGCGGGCCATGCGCCGCGCCTCTTTCATGTCCATGTACGCGACCGGGTCAAAGCCCTTGACCTCTCCGGCGATGCGGATGGGCAGGTGGCTGGCGTCGAACTGGGTAATGGGGGTGATCCCGGATCGGCCCTCCACCAGCCCGGTCCAGGTCTCCTCGACAGAAAGACCCAGGGGGGTCAGGGCTCCCATTCCGGTGATGACCACCCGTGTTTCGATCTCTCTCGCGCGCATGACCTCTTCCTGATCCTATATATAGTCGGCCAGGCCGGACTTGATGGCTTCCAGCACCTGGTTCTCTGCCGTCTTGGCGGCCACGCGAATGCCGTTGCGGATAGCCAGGGCATCCGAGCGGCCATGCCCGACAATGACGACCCCATCCACCCCCAGCAGCGGCGCGCCGCCGTACTCTCGATAATCCAGACGGCGTTTGATCTCATCAAACGCGGGCCTGGCCAGCAGTGCCCCGACCTTGGACAGGGTCCGGCTGGTGATCTCTTGCTTGAGTACATCGATCAGGAACTTGGAAACTCCCTCGGCCAGCTTGATCACCACATTGCCGGTAAAGCCATCGGTCACAATCACATCGGCCAGGCCCCAGGGGATGTCTTTCCCTTCAGCGTTTCCGACAAAGTTCAGGGTGCTTGCTTTCAGCAGCGGCACCGTGTCCTGCACCAGTTGATTCCCCTTCCCCTCCTCTTCCCCGTTCGAGAGGATAGCGACCCGCGGATTGGGGACGCCCAACACCCGCTCGGTATATACCGACCCCATCAGGGCAAACTGGAGCAGATACTCGGGTTTACAGTCGGTGTTGGCGCCGATGTCCAGGAGAAAGCAATGACCGTGAGGGGTCTGGCTGGGGAAAACGGTGGACAGCGCCGGCCGCTGAATGCCCCGGATGCGGCCCAGACGGAACAGGGCGGCTGCCAGGGCGCCTCCCGAATTGCCGGCGGTGAAAAAGGCATCGGCTTCATGCTGTTTGATCAGGTCCATGCCCACCACCATCGAGGAGTCTTTTTTGGCCTTGACCGCCGCTGCCGGATGCTCGTGCATCTCGATCACCTCGCTGGCGTGGACCAGAGTCAGCGGCAAGCCGGCGGTGTCGTGCCGATCCAGTTCGGCCTGCACGGCATCCCGCTGCCCGACCAGGACAATCTCCAGACCCAAGTCACGGGCGGCCTGCACTGCCCCGTCTACGACCACAGCCGGGGCCCGGTCGCCCCCCATCGCATCCACCACGATCTTCATCTCCCTTTCCCTCCTGGTTGACCAACCATCCGCGCCCCATCGGGAGCCAAACGTTGGGCGAGCCTGATTCCTGGCCCAGGAACCTGGCATATCGTCCTTTGCTTCGGCTGCATGACATAGCAGTTTACCTCAAGACTGCCGGGAGCGCAAATTGGCCGTTCCGCGCCGGGTTGGGTACCGGTTGCAACGTAGGTTCACACCTCCGCTGCGGCTTTGCGGATCGGCCCAGGAGTGGAAGCTTTCGCTGGATTCCAGATGATTCCGTTCCGGCTGAAGCCTCCACTCCTGCTGGGCGCTGGACTTGGCCCTTCGGGTTGGCGCAGACCAATTGCGGTTCGTTCAGAAATGCAGTATAATCATAATCGGACGTTATGGAATCCACAAGACAGCGGAATCCATTTCGGCGGGAGGTCTGATACCCATGAACCTGGATTACCTCCGTACGTTGGTGGCGATTGCGGAGCACGGTAGCCTCTCCTCGGCGGCGCGGGCGATGCGCGTCAGCCAGCCGGCCGTCACCAAACAACTCCAACGACTGGAATTGGAATTGGGGCTGAGCCTGCTGGTACGGGGCCCCAGACGCCAGATCGCCCTCACGCCAGCAGGAGGGCGGGTTCTGGCCTTTGCCCGTGAAACTCTGGCCCGTCTTGAGATTCTTGAGCGAGAATTGGCCGAACTCAAAGCGGTCGGGCCAGGCGTCCTGACCTTGGCCGCCAGCACCATCCCCGGCGAATATGTGCTGCCCGGTATCCTGGGGGCATTTCGGCGAGAGTATCCGCAGGTTCATGTCCAGATGACCGTGACGGACACCGCCGAGGTGGTAGACCAAGTGCTGGCCGAAGAAATAGACGTGGGGGTGATCGGTTCGGCGATCCAGCGACCTGGCCTGCGGTTGGAACCTTTGGCCAGCGACGAGATCGTACTAGCCGTGCCGTTGGACCATCCGTTTGCTGAGCGGCCAGAAGTGCGAGTGGAGGAGCTTCAGGGCCAGCCTCTGATCCTGCGTGAAAAGGGCTCAGGGACGCAACAGAGTGTGGACAAGGCGCTGGAAGGAGTCGGGATGAGCCTGTCGGAAGAGGATGTCGTCTTGACCATGGGCAGCACCCAGGCCGTGCTGCGAGCGGTCGAGCAGGGATTGGGCCTGGGCTTTGTCTCGGCGCGGGCCTGTGCCCAGGCGCAGGCGGCTGGCCGGCTCGCCTGTGCACGGTTGATCGGGGTGGACCTTTCCCGCCATCTGTATCTGGCCTATCTTTCCTCGCGAGCCGGCGACCCCCTCGTCTCTCACTTTTTGGAATTTGCCCGCGCCTACGCTCAGAACCACTTTTCCTCCAGTGCCTTGAGCGTGCCATCCTCCCGCATGGTCAGCAAGGCATGATCGATCGCCTGCAGCAGGCGGAAACTATCGCGGCGCACGGCGATGACATAATTGAGATCGTGGATGGGCTCACCCACGAGGCGCACCCCCGCATGGTCGCGCTGATAGGTCAGTGCGGCGATGCGATCGACCAGCACCGCCTCCACTTCCCCGGCCTGGAGGGCGCGCAGAGCATCTTCGGTCGTGTCATAGCGACGTACCGTCAGGCTCCGAAGAAAAGCCCGCTGACGGCCGTCGCCCTCTGGCACAAAGCCCCATTCGACGCCCACCACCCGGTCCTTTAGATCGGCTAGCTTCTGGATGGAGGCTTGATCTTCATTCACGGCCAGCACGAGTCCGGCATTGAAATAGGCGATCGAAAAGGCCACATCTTTGGTGCGCGTCGGATCGTACGGCAACGCAGACAGGACCATATCGCACCGGCCGGTTGCCAGGGCGTCATACAGACCATCGAATCCCACCGGCACGATCTGGACGCTGATGGCCGGTGCGATCCGTCCGGCTATCAAGCGGGCCAGCTCGATATCGTACCCCTCGATCTGGCCGGTATCCTCGTTCACATATTCGAAAGGGGGCCAACTGGGATCGGTGCACACCGGCAACATGCCGGTCCTCACGATCCGTTCCCACGTCGGATCGGGCATTCCCGATAACTGGCGCGACCACAGCCAGGCCCCGATCCCCAGCAGAGCAGCCAGGGCTACCCCTCCCGCCACCAACCCGATTCGGGAGAGACGTCTCAACCCCCTCCATGACGTGAGGCCGGACGGTCCTCCCTTCCAGCCTCTCATGGCTCCTGCCCTCTGGCGTAGCGTTGCACGGCCAAGTAGATCGGTTTAGGGGTAAAGTCGGCGGTGACAAACGTAAAATAGTCCTGGTAAGTGTTGGCCGGACGAGGGTAGCGGAAGGCCCACAGGACGACCGCCGGGCACCAGGGCCATTCCTCCAGCGCCTTTTGATAGGCGCGGATGGAAAAGGCGGCTCGTTGCGCCGGCCGGACAGCCTTTGTCCAACGGGGATGGTCGTTCCAGCCCCCTTCCGTCACATAGATCGGCAGGTTGGGATACCCTGCCTCCACCAGCAACTGATGGAGGAGTTCCGTGCGGGCGAAATTCACCGTGTTCGGGTCGGCTGGGGCGTCGGGGGGAAACTGCCAGCCATAGGCATGGACGGCTAATCCGTCCATCACCTCGCCGACTCCGGCCGCCAGCATCCGTCGTAAGTAGTCCAGGTCGTTCATCCCCTCCGGATCGTCCACCGGGGCCAGCGTGGGAGCCAGGGCTCCGCCCAAGACCACAACATCCGGGTTGGCGGCCTTGGCCCGGGCGTACACGGCCCGCAGCAGAGCTGTATAGCCCTCTGGATCGACGGGACGGTAGCCCCATTCCAGGCTGAGGTTCGGCTCGTTCCAGATGACAATGTGCCCCACGCGTCCACGGAAATGGGCGACGAACGCCTGGACGTAGCGGGCAAAGGTCTCATAATGGGCTTCGTCCAGATAGGTGAAGGTCGTCACCTGTTCTTCTGGGTCGGGGCGGGCCCACTCTGGGACATATCCCAACCGGGCAATCACCGTCAATCCCTGGCGGCGGGCATGGTCCACCACCAGATCGGCGTGGCTCCAGTCGAAGTGACCCGGCGATGGCTCATAATAGGCCCAGGGGAAATACTCGACGATCCACGAAGCTCCCATTTCGCGCACCATCTCCAGGGTACGCTTGATCTTCCACGGCTCTACCTCGTCGGTCAGGCGGGTATGGATGCCCATTTTAGGGTTGATGCTTTCCACCGTCTGGGGAGGTCCCAAGGACACCACCGGACGGAATGGCGTGCCGGCCAGCAGCGCCAGCAAAGCCAGCCATGGGAATCGTACGTGTTTGAACTTCCGTCGCCCCACATTTCGCCGTTGCATGACGACCATTATACCACGGGCCGGGTCGAAAGAGCGAACCTCAAGGCAGGGGGAGGCGCCAAGCCGCTCCCCTGGGCTACATCTTGGTCACCTCGTACATGACGGAACGCAATGGTTTGACAGAGAACGCGCGGGGATGGTATACTGGGGTACAACTATACTCCTCTCGCGCGATTTAGTGGGGCACGAATAGAGTGGCACCAATGAAAGGGACCTTGCGATGAAATGGTTGGACATTCTGGATGAAAGCCGCCTGCCCGAGGGGGTGCGGGAGGTGGTCGAGGTGGAGGGCGCCCCCATCCTCCTGATTCGCTACCAGGGGCAGATCTATGCTGTTGCCGCCCGCTGCCCCCATCTGGGCGCCTCGCTGAAAAACGGCAGGATCACCGACGACGGATTTCTGGTCTGTCCGCGGCACCGCAGTGCCTTCTCTTTGCAGACCGGAGAAGTGGCGGAGTGGAGCCCGTGGCCGCCAGGGGTAGGGCGGGTGCTGGGCGCTCTGCGGCGGGAGCACGCCCTTCCAGTGTACCCGGTTCGGACGGAGAACGGGCGTGTCCGGATCGGGATCTAGCGAATGCACCCCACCCGGAGTCTGCAGCCATGGGGCATCCGGGTGCTGTCGGCGGGGCTGTCCCTGATCGGGCTGCTCCTGGCTGCAGCGCCGGTGCAGGCCCACCAGCCGTTCTTTGAGGGAGCAGATATCCCGCCCGATACGATGCAGCACTACTGGACGCCGGTGGGCAGTTTATTTCCGGCGGGGCCGTCTTTCGGGGCGGTGCTGCTGTGGACGGTTCTGGGTTTCCTCGCTGGCTCGCTTCCCTTCTCCGTCTGGATGGGCCGTCTCATCGCCCGATCTGACGTTCGCCGCTACGGGGATGGTAACCCTGGTGCAGCCAACGCCTGGCGCGCTGGTGGATGGCGAGCCGGAGTGCCGGCCGTGCTGTTGGACTATTTGAAGGGCGCAGTGCCGGTGGGTCTGGCCCACTTTGAGGCCGGTCTGAGTGGTTGGCCTCTGGTCCCGGTGGCGCTGGCTCCCATTGCCGGACATGCCTTTTCGCCCCTCCTGCGATTTCGGGGCGGCAAGGCGGTGGCCGTCACCTTCGGCGTCTGGAGTGGGCTGACCCTGTGGGCTGGGCCGACGGTGTTGGGACTGACCCTCTTGCTGGCCATCGCCGTCAACGCGACCGATGCCTGGTCGGCGGTCCTGGGGATGGTGGCGCTCCTGCTCTATCTGCTGGGTTCAGGTGCATCATCTTCCTTGCTGGTCGTCTGGGTGGGCAACCTGCTCGTGGTCCTCGGCAAGCATTGGTCTGAGCTGCGGAACCCGCCCCGGCTGCGGCCGTGGCTGCGGCGTCGGCTGGGGAGGCGGGGTTGACCCCCTTTTGGTTCCGCCATCAGGTTGGCATTGTCGTCTTTGTGGGGATTCTGCTCCTTATTGCGCTCAGTAACCTGTTGGCGCTACGGCGTCTCCGGAGTTATCCCAGTCCGGTGCGTTTCCCGCGCGTTTCGGTCCTGATCCCGGTCCGAAACGAGCACGCCGTGATCGGGGACTGCCTGCGCTCGTTATTGGCGCAGGACTACCCCGACTTTGAGGTCCTGGTGCTGGATGATGGCTCGGTGGACGGCACGGCCGAGCTGCTGGCCGAACTGGACCACGCCCACGATCGACTGCGGGTCCTGACCGGCCGGCCGCTGCCAGAGGGCTGGCTGGGCAAGCACTGGGCCTGTCAGCAACTGGCCGAAGCAGCATCGGGCGAACTGTTGCTCTTTACCGACGCCGATACGCTCCATCATCCCCAGATGCTCCAGGCGGGCGTGGCGGCATTGTGCGCGGAGCGAGCCGATCTGCTCAGCGGCTTTCTCCGCCAGCGCTTGCTCACCTGGGGGGAGCGGCTGACGATACCGGCCGTCTTCTGGTGCTTCTTCTCCTTTTTGCCGATTGCGCTGGCCCATCGGGTGCGCACCCCCGACCTTTCCTTAACCAATGGGCAATGGATGTTCTTCCGCCGGACGGCCTACGAGGCGGTGGGGGGGCACGCGGCGGTACGCACCAGCCCGATCGATGACATTGCCCTGGGACGGCGGGTGAAGGAGCACCGCCTCCGCTGGCGGGTGGTGGATGCCGGAGAATTGGTATGTTGCCGGATGTATTCCGGGTTTCGCGGGGCGCTGGAGGGGTTCACCAAGAACTTGTTTGCCGTCTTTGACTTTCGGCTGGCCGAGTACCTGTTTGTCTGGCTGTGGGTCCTGCTGATCAGCGAAGAACCGCTGCTGGTGCTGGCGCTCCGGGCGCTGGGGCTGGGCAGCCAGACGTTCGCCGTGTGGCCGGCGGTGCTGGCCGCGGCGGAGATGCTGGCCCTGTGGGGAATCGTCATGGCCCGTCTCCGCTTTCCCCTCTACCTGGCCTTTCTCTATCCGATCCACGTCCTGTTGCTGGTCTTTATCGCTTTTCGATCGATGCTCTGGACGGCGACGGGCCGGGCGATGTGGAAAGGCCGCAACCTGCCCCGCCAGCGGGTGCGGTGGATTTGAGCGGGTGAGCTATCGCAGTCCAATTTCATCCCACGGCGGTCAGTGTCCGGCCCACGCGGTTACAAGGCGGTTGCATTCTCCATTGACCACATAGGAAGCGAGGCATTCCCGTTGACCACCTGCCACTGCAACCACCGCGAATTGGCCAGAGCCGAGTGTCTTTATACGCCATTGCCGGGAATGCCTTGCCTCAGGCCGGACGATGCAGCAGCTCTCCATGAATGAATAACGGCTATTGCCAGGTGGTTGACAAGCCCGCTGCGGCGTTGCGGAACAGCGCAGGAGGAGAAGCTTGAGCTGGGGTTCGGCGTGATTCCGTTCCGGCGGAAGCCTCGGCTCCCATTGGGGGCTTGACCTGGCAGCAGCCGTGAACCGCCAGTTCGGAATATTGGACAGCATGAGCAATTTTTAGTATAATTACGTCAGCTTTGGATCGAGCCTTGAACGTGAAGATGAGGTGGAGAGGATGGCCGGGAAGGTCTTGATCATTGACGACTCTGCCTATGCGCGTCATCGGTTAAAGGCTCTGCTGAGCCATGCTGGGTACACTGTCGCCGAAGCGGAGGGGGGCCGCGTGGCGCTGGAGATGCTGGATGCGGTCGATCCCGATCTGATCACCGTGGACCTGCTGATGCCGGACATGGATGGTTTGGAGGTGATCCGCCGGCTGCGAGCGCGCCGGCCATCCGTCCCCATCCTCACCTACTCGGCCGATGTGCAACGAGCCACCCAGGAACAGGCGTTCGCCGCCGGCGCTTCCCGCTTTCTGAGCAAGACCGAGCCGACCGACAAGGTCCTGGAAGCCGTGTGTGAATTGATCGGGCCGGCCGACCTGACGACCCTGTCGGACCTGCAACTGGACGCCTTTACCGAGCTGATGAACATCGCCATGGGCCAGGCCGCCCAGGCACTGAGCGTGCTCCTGGAACGACCGTGCCTGTTGAAGGTGCCCAAGGTAGAAGTGATGACCACCGCCGGGCTGCGGGCCTTCTTCGAGTGCCAGGTCCCGGCCGTCGGCACCCTCGTCCAGCAGCGGTTCAGCGGCCCGCTGGAGGGGGTGGCGGCCCTGGTCTTACCGCCGATCCACGCTCTGCTCCTGGTGCGCACCCTCTGGGGCGGCGAGTCGGAGTTGGCCCGTCTTTCGCCGACGGAACAATCGGTCCTGTCCGAGGCGGGCAACATCATCCTCAACGCCGCCCTCGCCACCCTCGGCAACCAGCTCCAGGTGCGGCTTCAGGTGGGCATTCCCCAGATGAGCGTGAACCTCTCCGGCCCCACCGCCGTGAGTTCGCTGCTCCGCCTGTTACCGGGGGCAGCGTGGGCCGTGGTCTTTTTGAGCAGCCTGACGATCAGCGACACCGAGTTGATCACCTATCTCATCCTGATCATGCCCCAGGCGGATGTGGCGCGGCTGTTGACCAGGCTGACCCGATAAACCAGATCGGTGGGAGGAACCCCATGCTCGACAGCCTTTCTCTTCCCTTGATCCAGACGCTGATCCAGGTCTTTCTCGACGCCAGCGACCTGGGCGTGCTGGTCCTCGATGAGCGGGAGCGCGTCATCCTGTGGAATGAGTGGCTGGCGGTGCGCACCGGCATCCCGTCCGACACGGCCCAGGGCCGCCCTCTGGCCGAACTCCTTCCGGAGCTGCCCCCGACGGTCTGGCAGGCGCTGCGCTCGGTCCTGACCGAGGGACAGCCGCGCGTCCTTTCGCCGGCCCTGCATCAACTTGGCCGACCCTTTGACCCGCCGATCCGCCCCGAGGTCCGCATGTTTCCCCTCCCGGACGCCGGCCGAATCCGGGGGGCGTTGATTCTCCTCCACGACCTGGCCGCGTTGCTGGCCTATGAGGAAGCAGCCGCTGCCGCGCTGCGCGAGAGTGAGGAGAGGTTCCGCCGGCTGGCCGAGAGCGCCCGGGACCTGATCTACCGCTATGAATTTGTTCCCAAGCCGCGCTTCACCTACGTCAATCCCGCAGCGACAGGGATGACCGGTTACACGCCGGAGGAACATTACGCCGACCCCCAACTGGGGCTCAAGCTGGTCCACCCCGACGATCGGCCGCTGCTGGAGGCCTATTTTCAGGGAGAGGGCGCCTTTCACACACCCCTCACCCTGCGCTGGGTGCACAAAGATGGCCACGTCTTCTGGACCGAGCAGATCAACGTGCCGGTCTATGATCCGGACGGGAATCTGATCGCGCTGGAAGGAGTCGCCCGCGACATCACCGCCCGCAAAGAGGCCGAGGAGACGCTCAGCCGCTGGTCGGCGCGGCTGGAGGTGCTGCGCGAGGTGAGCCTGGAGCTGGCCACCCGCGAACGGACGGATCCGGAGCAGGTCTATACCGCCATCCACCAGGCCGTGGCCCGGCTGATGCCGTGCGAGGCGTTTGTGATCGCCCTGCTGGATGAATCTCGGGGCGAAAGCGTCGGCGTGTATCTGATCGACCGCGGTGGGCGCTGGCCCGGGCTTCGCCTCCCCCTCGAACAGGGCCTGACCGGCCGCGTCATGATCACCGGCCAGTCGCTCAAGATCGACGACCTGGCGGCGCAGGACGCAGCGCGCGGGGTTCATTTTGGCGCGGCTGAGTCGGTCCGTTCACTCCTGGTCGCTCCAATGCGTCTCGGGGAGCGGATCATCGGGGCGCTCTCCACCCAGAGCTACCGGCCAGACGCCTTTACCGATGAGGACCTGAAGTTGTTAGAGATGCTGGCCGCCCATGCCGCCATCGCCCTGGAGAACGCGCGGCTGTACGAGGAGGCCCGACGCCGTAACCGCGAACTGGCTCTCCTCAACCGGGTCATCGCCGCCTCGGCCACCACCTCCCGCGTGGAGACGATCCTGGAAACCGCCTGCCGTGAGCTGGCCCTCGCCTTCCAACTGCCCCAGAGCGGCGCCGCCCTCCTCAACGCCGCCCGGACAGAAGCGGTGGTGGTCGCCGAGTACCACACCGAGGGCCGACCCTCCGCCCTGGGCGCGATCATCCCCGTCGAGGGCAACCCCTCCTTTCAGTTCCTGCTCACCGAAAAGCGGCCGCTGGTCATTGACGATGCTACCTCCGACCCGCGCCTGTCGCCCGTCCACGACCTGATGCGCCGGCGGGACGTCGCCTCGATCCTCCTCCTGCCCCTCCTCGTCGAGGGGGAGGTGGTAGGCAGCCTGGGCCTGGACGCGTTAGAAGCCCGTCGCTTCACCTCGGAGGAGGTCGAGCTGGCCTGGCGGGTAGCCGAGCAGGTGGGCGGGGCGCTGGCCCGCGCCTGGCTGGAGGAGGAGCGGGTGCGGCTCAGCACCGCCGTCGAGCAGGCGGCCGAGTCGGTGCTCATCACCGACCGGCAGGGGGTCATCACCTACGCCAACCCCGCCCTGGAGCGGATCAGCGGCTACAGCCGGGCTGAACTGGTGGGCCAGACCCCGCGCCTGTTCAAGAGCGGCCGGCACGATGCTGCCTTCTACCGCCGCCTGTGGGAGACGATCCAGAGTGGGCAGGCCTGGCAGGGGCGGTTCATTAACCGCCGCAAGGACGGTCAGCTCTACTACGAGGATACGACCATCGCCCCGTTGCGCGACGCAGCCGGCGAGATCGTCGGCTATGTGAGCACCGGTCGCGATGTCACCCAGGAGGTGAGTCTGGAGGAGCAGTTCCGCCAGGCACAAAAGATGGAGGCGGTCGGGCGGCTGGCCGGCGGGGTGGCCCACGACTTCAACAACCTGTTGACCATCATCCAGCTCAGCGCGCGGCTGATGGGCAAACAGCTCCACGCCGAAGACCCTCTCCAGGTCCAACTGGAACGCATCCAGGAGGCCTGCCATCGCGCGAACGAGCTGACCAAACAACTGTTGACCTTCAGCCGTCAGACGCCGCTGGAGACGCGGCGGGTGGACCTCAACGACAGTATCCGCGAGATGAGCCGGATGCTGCCTCGCCTCCTGGGCGAGGACATCGAACTGGTTCTGGCCCTGAGCGAGGACCTCTGGCCGGTGGTGGGCGACGCCAACCAGCTCGACCAGGTGCTGCTCAACCTGGCGGTCAACGCCCGCGACGCCATGCCGCAGGGCGGGCGGCTGCTGATCGAGACGGCCAACGTGGTCCTGGATCGGGTCTATACCGAGCATCACTTTGGGGTGGAGCCGGGGGAGTATGTGATGTTGGCGGTGAGCGACACCGGGGAGGGGATGAGCGAGGAGGTCAAGGCGCGTATCTTTGAGCCGTTCTTCACCACCAAGGGGCCGGGGCAGGGCACCGGGTTGGGGTTGTCCACGGTGTATGGCATTGTCAAGCGCCATGGCGGCCATATCGGCGTCTATAGCGAGGTGGGGCAGGGAAGCACCTTCAAGGTCTATCTGCCGCGCGATGGGAGGGAGGCGGAGGCCAGGCCGGCCATCCTGGAGCCTTCGGCGGCTGTAGTGCGCCGTCCCCGCCAGGCTACGTTGCTGGTGGTTGAGGATGCGGCCGATATTCGGCAGCTCATCACCCAGGCTTTGCGGGAGAGCGGGTATGAGGTGCTGGTTGCCACCCAGGGGGTTGAGGCGCTGGAACTCAGCGAGACCCATGAAGGTCCCATCCACCTGTTGCTGACCGATGTGGTCATGCCCCAGATGGGAGGGGGCGAGCTGGCGCGCCGGCTACAGGCCCGGCGGCCGGAGATGCGGGTCTTGTACATGTCGGGCTACACCGAAAATGTCATTGCCACTCATGGCGTGCTCAAAGCGGGGGTGGCCTTCTTGCCCAAACCGTTTACCCTGGAAGCCTTGATCCAGAAGGTCGAAGAGGCGCTGGGCTGAGGCCAACCCGGGTGAAGGAAGGGCGGTCGAGGGAGGAAGGAATGAAACGGATTCTGGTCGTAGACGATTCGCCCACCATGCGGCGGATGGTGATGGCCTCCCTGCGCGATCTCGATGGCGTTCATTTTGATCAGGCCGGCAGCGGCCTGGAAGCGATCGAGCGGCTGGCGCTGGCGCCCGCCCACCTGGTCATCCTGGACCTGAACATGCCGGACCTGCACGGGCTGGACCTGTTGCAGTTCATGCGCCAACAGGCTGCCTATCGCCATCTGCCGGTCATCGTGCTTACCACCCGCGACGACCCGACCAGCCAGGCGGCTGCCCTCGCCGCCGGGGCGTCAGTCTATCTCACCAAACCGTACGAACCCCAGACCCTGGCCGGGCATGTGCGCCGATTGCTGGAGTTGGAATGATGGCTGGGGAACCGGACCTGCTCTATTCCGAATTCCTCGACGACTTTTATGCCGAGTGCGAGGAACACCTGAAGGCGGTGCGTCGCCTTCTCCTGGCCCTGGAACCGGTCGCAGCCGGTTCTGCGGCCGATCCGGCGCGGCTGGATGAGCTCTTTCGCCATCTCCACACCCTGAAAGGGCTGTCGGCCATGGTGGGGCTCCGCCCGGCGGAGCAGCTTGCCCACGGCATGGAAAGCCTCCTGCGCCTTCTGCGCGCCGGCCAGGCGATCCTCGACCCTTTGATGCTGGACACCATGATGGATGGGGCCCAGACGCTGGAACAGATCGTGGCCGCTCACCAGGCCAGACAGCCCCTTCCTGACCCGGCGGCCATCCTGGATCGGTTGTCGGCGTGGCTGACCCCGGCCATGCCCGCTCCCGCTCCGACCCGTCCTCCGCCGGCGCCGGTCGCCCCGGTTGCGGCGGCTGCCGACGGGCTGGCGGAGCGGGTGACTGCTGCCCGGCGGGATGGAGCGACGGTGTGGCGTTTCCAGTTTACGCCCGCCCCGGAACTGGCCGGCCGGGGCATTACCGTCGAAACGATCCGCGCCCGCTTGCAAGAAGCGGGCGATATCCTGAGCGCAACCCCGCGGGTGGAACCGGGAGGTCAGGTCCTCTTCGAGTTCCTGGTCGCCACCCGCCGGGAGGAATCAAGCTTTCACGGCTGGCAGGATGATGGACTGAGCTGGGCGCCGCACGAACCGCCCCCGGCTGCAGCCCCATCCCCTGAGCCGGGCGTCGGTTCTTGGGCCCCCAGCCTGTCATCCGGCGTGGTGCGGGTGGAGCTCTCGCGCCTCGACGATCTGATGCGCAAGGTGGGCGATCTGGTCATCAGCCGCGCGCGCCTGGAGGGGAAGCTGCGAGACCTGGAAAAGACCATGCCGACGGCGCAATGGCGGGCCCTGCAGGAGGTCAACACCGCACTGGAGCGCCAGTTGCGCGACCTGCGAGAAGGGGTGATGCGGGTGCGCCTGGTCCCTATTGGCGAGGTCTTTGAGCGGATGCAGTTTGCCGTCCGGGACCTGGCCCGCGAAAGAGGCCAGCGGGTCATCATGGAGTTGAGCGGCCAGGAAACTGAGGTGGACAAGCTGGTCGTCGAGCGGATGGCCGACCCCCTGCTCCATCTGGTGCGCAATGCAGTCAGCCACGGCCTGGAGCCGGCCGAAGAGCGCCTCGCCCGGGGCAAACCGGCCGAAGGGCGCATCTGGTTGCGGGCCGCCACGGCCGGCGATCGGGTGGTGATCGAAGTCGAGGATGATGGGCGGGGGGTGGACCGACAGGCGGTTGCCGAGCGGGCCCGGGTCCTGGGTTGGCTGGAGGCCGATGGCTCCCTGGATGAAGCGCGCATATTGGACATTCTGTGTGCGCCGGGCTTTTCCACCCGCCACGAAGCAGACCGGGCCAGTGGGCGCGGCGTGGGCATGTCGGTGGTCAAGAGCGCGGTGGAGAACCTGGGCGGCGCGTTAACCCTGTACACCGAACCCGGGCGGGGGACGCGCTTTGTCATCCAGTTGCCCCTCACCCTGGCCATCGTGGATGCGCTGCTGGTGTCGGTCGGCGGCCAGACGTTTGCCGTGCCCCTGCCGGCCGTTCAGGAAGTCCTGGAGATTGCGCCGGGCGAGATCACGACGGTGACCAGAGGCCGGGAAGAGATTATCTCCTATCGAGGAGGGGTGTTGCCCCTGGTGCGACTGGCCGATCGGTTTGGCCTGGAAGCGCGCGCCAGGCGCGCCTATCATGCCTTTGTCGTCGGGGCGGCGCCCCAGTGGGCCGGGATTGTGGTGGACCGCATCCTGGGCCAGCAGGAGATCGTCGTTCATGCCATCACCGACCCTCTGGTCCAGCAACCCGGCATTGCCGGAGCCACCGAATTGGGCGACGGACGACCGATTTTGATCCTCGACGCCGGGGCATTGGCCCGGATCGGAGGCACAGGCTGAAACGGTGTCTGCCAGCCAAGAGGAGGAAGAGATGTCAGAGACACCCGTTCTCTCAGAACCCCACGTTCTCTTTCAACTAGGGGAAACCAGCTATGGCATCCGTAGCCGGTTTGTGCAACAGATGGAAATGATCGAGCATGTCACGCCGGTGCCCAACGCCCCGCCCTTTGTCGAGGGGGTGGTCCTGTCGCGGGGGCGGGTCATCCCGGCCATTAATCTGCGGCTTCGTTTCGGCTTTGAAAAGATCCCCTACGACCTGCGTACGCGGCTGATCATCGTCCACGCCGACGGCCGGACGGTGGGATTGATCGTGGACGCGGCGCGGGAGTTTGTGACCATTCCCGCCGAGGCCATCCAGCCGCCGCCGGAGAGCATCGCCGGTCTGAGCGGCCGGTTTCTGGAAGGCATTGCCACCCTGGATAAACGGCTGGTCCTCATCCTGGACGTGAACGCGGTTCTGGAGCTGGCCGAGGCGATTTCCACGGCATGAGGCGGAAACCTCCGCCGTTGCCGAGTTGAGAAGGAGGAACCGATGGGCATTTTCGGACGATTTTCACGAAACAACCGGCAGAAAATGATCGTCTTTCGTCAGCAGGTGGAGCAGGTCACCCGCGACGCGGACGAGATCGCCGGCGTGGCCGGCCAGGTGGCCGAGGGCGCGGAAGCGCAGATCCGTTCTCTGGATCAGATGGTCAGCCGCACCAACGAGATGGCTGCCTCGCTGCGCGAGACGGCCCTCCAGGCCGAATCGATCGCCGCTTCGGCGACGCAACTCGCCTCTTCGGTCAATGAAATGGGCGCCTCGACCGAGCAGGTCAGCGCCAGCGCCGCCGATCTGGCCGCTTCGATCAACGAGACGGCCACCTCGGTCCAGGAGATTACCGCCTCGATCAAAACGGTGAGGGACATGGCCGAGGAGCTGGCCGCCTCGGCCACCCAGACGACCGCGTCCATGAACGAGATGGCCGCTTCGATCCAGAGCGTCAGCGAAGACACCGAGGCGCTGACCGTGGCCGTGGAAGAAACGGCCACGACCATCGAAGAGATGGCTCGTTCGATCCAGGGGGTGGCCGAACACGCCGATGATCTGGCCTCCGCGGCGGAGGAAACCTCTTCGGCCATCAACGAGATGGCGGCCTCCATCGAGGAGGTCAGCGCCATGACCGAGAACCTGGCTTCGGCGGTCGAACAGACCTCCACCAGCGTGGAGGAGATGGCGCGGTCGATCCAGGCGACGGCCCAGAGCGCCGACCGGATCGCCAGCGCGGCGGAGGGAGCGGCCACCAGCGTCACCCAACTGAGCGCCTCGGCCCGGTCGGTGGCGGCGCTGGCCCAGCAGGGAGACGAAATCACCCGCCAGGCGGCCCAGGATGCGGAGCAGGGCAGCGTGACGGTGCGGCGCTCGATCCAGGGCCTGAACCGGGTCCGGGACGCCATGGCCCAATCGTCCGGTGTGATCCGCGAAATGGGACGGCGGACAACCGAAATCGGCGATATTGTTGATACCATCAATCTGATCGCGGAGCGCACCAATCTGCTGTCGCTGAACGCCTCGATCGAGGCGGCGCGCGCCGGCGAGGCGGGGCGCGGCTTTGCGGTGGTGGCCGAAGAGATCCGCAACCTGGCCGACCGGGCAGCCAAAGCAACCTCCGACATTGCGGCCATCATCCGCATCTTGCAGCAAACGGCCCAGGAGGCGGTCAGCGCCTCGGAGGCGGGGTTGCAGGTGGCCGAAGAAAGCAGTCGGCTGACCGAGGACGGGCTGGCGGGCCTGGAAAAGATCATGGGCGGCGTGCGCGAGGTGCGGGGGGTGGTCAACCAGATCGCTCAGGCCACCAGAGAGCAACTCACCGCCGCCGATGTGGTGGTGGATGCGGTCAAGACCACCGCCGATCAGGCCCGGCAGGTGCGAACGGCCACGAGCGAACAGGCCAGGGCGGTGGATTCCATCGTCCAGGCCGTGGCCCAGATGCGCCGCACCGCTCAGCAGGTGAGCCAGGCCATGGCCGAGCAGGGACGCGCTGCCCGCGATGTGATCAAGGCCGCTCAGAGCACGAGCTCACTGGCGGTCCAGGTGCGCAAGGCAACTGGCGAACAGAGCAAGGCGGCCGAGCAGATCGCCCAAACGGCCGAGACGATGCGGCGCAACGCCGCCTCGACCGCCCGCGCCGTGGCCGAGCAATCCAAGGCCAGCGCTCAGGTGTCCACCGAGGCGGACCGCATGACTCGTCTGGCCAAGAACGTCAGCCAGGCAGTAAACGAGCAGGCCAATGCCATCAGCCAGATCATGGCCGCGGTGGAGGCCATCCGGCGACAGTCCGACCAGGTGGCGCGGGCGATGAATGAGCAGGCGCGCGCCGGACAGGAGATGGTCGCCGCCACGACCAACGTCTCCCGCCAGATCGCCCTGATCAGCCAGGCCAACCGCGAGCACCTGACCACCGCCGATCAGATTCTGAAGGCTCTGGCCGACCTCCGCCAGGTTGCGGACCGCAACGCCGCCGGAGTCAAAGACACCTCCCGCGCCGTGACCAGCCTGCGGGACAGGGCCAGGACCCTGGACGAACTGATGGACCAGATGGAAGGTCGGTAAGGGCAGGCCGTTGGACCGGGACAGCGAAGCGGGGGTTGGAGGTATGCTGGATCAAAAGCGGGTCTTGATCGTGGACGATTCGTTCTCTATTCGCCACCTGATGCGCAACCTGCTGGCCCGGCAGGGTGCGCATCCCGACGAGGCCAGCACCGGGCAGGAGGCCCTGGATCGGTTGGACGCCGGCCAGCGGTATGATCTGATCTTGCTGGACCTGTTGCTGCCCGATATGAGCGGCCTTCAGGTGCTCCAACGCATTCGCGAGAGGGATCGGGAAAGCGCCGTGGTGATCCTCACCGCCTTTGCCGACATCAAGACGGCGCTCGAAGCGGTACGCCATGGCGCGGATGGCTACCTCCAGAAACAAGAAGTGGCGGTGAGCAGCGACTATAGCCAACTCTTCTACGCTCTGGAGCAGGCCTGGCAGCACCGCATCGGCCTGCTCGCCCAGGAACAACTGGACAAGGTCAAGGGCGAATTCTATTCGATGGTGGCCCACGACCTGCGCAATCCGGTGGGCCAGATCCTGGGCATCACCGAACTGCTGTTGGAGATGGAACCGCTGACTCCCGCCCAGCGCGAACTGCTCTCCCTCGCCCAGACGGCCGCCCACCGGCTGCTGGAGCTGGCCAACGATTACCTGGACTTTGCCCAGATTGACAGCGGCTATCTGCGGCTCGATCTTGGGCCAGCAGAGCTGGGCGAGATCGTGCGCTCCAGCGCGGCCCTGGCCGAGGTGCAGACCCGGGCCAAGCGCCAGACGTTGCACCTGGAACTCCCCTCCGCGCCAATACGGGCCTGGGTGGATGCGCGGCGGATCGGTCAGGTGGTAGACAACCTCCTGTCCAACGCCATCAAATATACCCCGGAAGGGGGGCAGATCTGGGTGCGCTTGCGGGAAGAGGCGGGAGAGGCGATCCTCCAGGTGGCGGATACCGGCTTTGGCATCCCGGCGGAGCAGATCCCGTCCCTGTTCAGCAAATACCACCGCGTGCCGGGCGAGGCGACGCGGGGCGTTCATGGCGCCGGGCTGGGGTTATTGATCGTCAAAGAGATTGTCCAGGCCCACGGGGGTCGGGTGTGGGCCGAAAGCGAGGGAATCCCGGGGAAGGGGACCACCTTTACCGTGGTCCTGCCCTTGATCCAGGAGGGATCGCAGAACCCGTGAGCTCACAAGAAGACAGGATCGGCATCCTGACCACCGATTCGGAACTGATCGTCCGCTCCTGGGACCCGTGGCTGGAGCGGGTCACCGGCATTCCAGCCGCTGAAGCGCAGGGGCAGCCGCTGACGGGCCTCGTGCCCGATCTGGAACAGCGCGGCCTGCTGGCCCGTCTCGAACGGGTCCTGCGCGAGGGGGTGGTGGAGGTGTTGGCGCCGACGTTTCACCATTACCTGATCCCCTGCCCACCGCAACCTCCGTCCCGCTATTTTGACCGGATGCAACAACGGGTCACCCTCGCTCCGTTGCGCGAAGGGGAGAATATCGTTGGAACTCTGGTGACCATTGAAGATGTCACCGGACGTCTGGAACAGGAACGCGAACTGGCCGAACAACTGGCCAGTCCCGACGAGGCGACGCGCGTGCAGGCCGCCCGGCGGCTGGCCGAGGAAGAGGTCGAGGACGCCGAACCGGCGTTGCTCGAGGCGCTGGCGGACAAAAGCTGGCGGGTGCGGAGCCAGGCGGTGAACGGGCTGGTCCGCCGGGGTGGGGATCGGGCGGTGGCGGCTCTGTTGCGCGCGCTGCGGGAGGAACGCCACGATCTGAGCGTGTTGAACAGCGCCATCCAGGTACTGGCCATGAGCAATCTGGATGTGATGACCCCGCTGATCGAGTTCCTCCGCGCCCCGGAAGCTGATCTGCGCATCTATGCCGCTCTCACGCTGGGCGAACGCCGGGACCGACGCGCGGCGCCGGCCCTGCTCAACGCCCTGGCCGACCCCGATGTCAACGTCCGCTATCACGTCATCGAGGCGCTGGGGCGGCTGCGGGCCGCTGAAGCGGTGGATGCCCTGCTGGAGATCGCCGAAGGGCGGGATTTCTTTCTGGCCTTTCCTGCCCTCGACGCCCTGACCCAGATCGGCGACCCTCGCGCCGCGCCGCGGATAGTGCCGCTGCTGACCGATCCTCTCCTCCGTACAGCGGCCGCAGAGGCGCTGGGTCAGCTCGGCGATGAGCAAGCGGTCGCCCCCCTGGCCCAACTGCTCAGTCAGCCAGATGCGCCCACGGCCATCATCGTCCAGGCCCTGGTCACTCTGTATGACCGCTATGAGGCCCGCTATGAGGAAGGCCGGTATATTGCCGACCTGACGCGCCGCGCCCTGCAGCCCGTCGGGGTCCAGAACCTGCTGGACGCCCTTCCTGCCGCGCACGGGGATGAACTGCGCAATCTGGCCCGAGTCCTGGGTTGGCTGGAAGGAGAAGCCGTCGAACGCGCGCTGACCCACCTGCTGGGCCGACCCGATGCCCGCGCAGAGGTGGTCCAGGCTCTGGTGCGCTTTGGCCGTCGCGTCACCCATCTCCTGCTTGCTCAACTGGCGGCTGATGACCGGGAGACTCGCCAGGCGGCGGTCATGGCCTTGGGCCGCATTGGCGATCCCCAGGCTGTGCCGGCCCTGATCGATCTTCTGAGCGGGTCGTCGGAGTTGATGGTTGCGACGGCCGGGGCGCTGGCGCGGATCGGCGACCGGCGCGCCTTTGAACCGCTCCTGGCCTTGCTCGGCCACCCCGAGGCGGCGGTGCGACAGGCGGCCATTTCGGCCCTGAATTCCATTGGTCATCCCGATATGGCGGCTCACATCGCCCAGCGGCTGAAGGATCCCAACCCCTGGGTCCGCGAGTCGGCGGTCCAAATCGCCGGCTACTTTGGCTATGCCAACTGTCTGGATCAACTCTTTGCCGCCTGTCACGATGAGGACGAGACGGTGCGTCGCGCTGCGCTGGGGAGCATCGCCCATCTGGATGACCCTCGCGTCGCGCCAACGTTGCAAAAGGCGCTCCACGACGATCGGCCCCGGGTGCGCGCCGTGGCGGCCCGTTCCCTGGGCCTGGTCGAAGGGCGAGAGATCTTGTCCTCGCTGCTCGGCGCCCTCCAGGACCCCGACCTCTGGGTCCGCTATTATGCCGCCCGCTCGCTGGGCCAGCATGCCTTTCCCGAGGCTCTGGATGCGTTGGTGCGCCTGGCGCTCGACGGAGAGGAGGTGCCGATGGTCCGCGCCTCGGCGGTGTGGGCGCTGGGGCAGATCGGCGGGAGCCGGGTGGCCGGCACTCTGGCCGCGCTGCTGGAAACAACGGAGAAGGATATCTGGCAGTCCGCCCTCGAAGCGCTGGGGCAGGTGGGACATCCCGACGCCCTGCCGCCGCTGCTGGCCGCCGCCCGTTCGCCCGATGCAGAGAGGAGGCTGGGCGCCATCCAGGCCCTGGCGCAACGGGGAGGGGAAGGGGTCGCCGGCGCGTTGCAATGGGTGGCCGCCACCGATACCGAGGCTGCCGTCTCCCAGGCAGCCATCGAAGCCCTGGCTCGCCTGGGCACGCCGGAAGCGGTGGCCGCGTTGCTCTCATTGGCAGTCGATCCCCGACACCGGGAAGGATGTATGGCGGCCCTGGCGGGGATGGGTGTGGACACGATCGAGGAGGTCGGTCGGGGCTTGAGCCATCTTCACCCCGCCGTGCGGCGTGTGACGGTGAGCGCCCTGGCGCGGATGAAACACCCCAAGGCCTCGGCCCTGTTGACCACCGTTCTGAACGATGAAGATGCATCGGTGCGCCTGGAAGCGGTGCTGGCGCTCAGGCGTCTGGGCAGTCGGTTCGCCGGGCCGATGCTGGCCCGCCTGGCCCACACCGATCCCGATCCCGAGGTGCGCCGCGCCGCTCAGACCGCGTTGCAGCCATGAAGTTCCATGCAGAAACGCTGGGCTTATCCGATACGGCCTTCAACCTGCTGTGCGACCTGATCCATCAGCGCACCGGCCTGTTCTACGAGAACAACAAGCAGGAGATCCTGGCCGACAAGCTCTCGGCGCGGGTGGTGGAGTGTGGCTTCCATTCATTTCTGGATTACTACTATTTTCTGAAATATGATCCGGCCGCAGCGGCTGAATGGCCACGGATCATGGATGCGCTCTCGGTGCAGGAAACCTACTTCTGGCGGGAGATGGATCAGGTGCGCGCCCTGGTAGACGTGCTCGTGCCCCAGTATTTTGCTGCCGGGCGGCGGGACCCGTTGCGCATCTGGAGCGCGGCCTGCGCCACCGGTGAGGAGCCGCTGTCCATTGCCATGGCCCTGCACGAGGCCGGCTGGCTGGCCCGTGTCCCTATCGAGATCTATGGCAGCGATGCCAGCCCGGTCGCCATCCAGAAAGCACAACGCGGGCTCTATCGCGAACGATCGTTTCGCGCCCTGCCGGCCGAGCTGCGCGCCCGCTACTTTACCGCCGAGGAGGAGGGATGGCGCATCGCACCTCACCTCCACTCCCGCATCCGATGGGCGGTGGTTAACCTGTTGGCCGAAGACGAGATCGCGCCGTTCGCCTCGTCTCCGGTGATCTTTTGTCGAAACGTGTTCATCTATTTTTCGCCCGAGGCCACCTGCCGGGTGGCCCGCGCCTTCTACGAGCGGATGCCTTCGCCCGGTTATCTGTTCATCGCTGCCGCAGAATCGCTGCTCAGGCTGAACACCGGCTTTGAACTGCAGCAGGTCGGCGGCGCCTTTGTCTATGTGAAGCAATAGCCTGCTGCCGCTGGCACGATTCGACACAATCCTTAGAGAAGGAAAGGAACTGAGTCGATGGAATCTCTCATCCGCGTTCTGGTCGTTGATGATTCCGCGTATGTGCGCAAGGTAGTGCGCCAAATGCTATCTCGCAGCCCCTTCATCGAGGTGGTAGGTGCTGCCCGGAACGGAGTCGAAGCTCTGGAGATGGTCGAAACCCTCAATCCCGACGTGGTGACCCTGGACCTGATCATGCCCGAGATGGATGGCATCGCGTTCCTCGAGGCGCAGATGGCCCGACGGCCGATTCCGGTGGTGGTGGTCAGTATCGCCAGCGAAAGCGGCGAGATGGCCCTGCAGGCGCTGGATGCCGGAGCGCTGGAATTTGTCCAAAAGCCGACAGCGCTGGCCACGGACAAGATCTATGAGATCTCTCAGGAACTGATCGAGAAGGTCAAGCTCGCGGCGCGGGTCGGTCCTCGCGGCCATCTGGTGCAGGCGCAGCTTCCTCCGCCCCAGCCGATCCGGGAGGCGGTGCGGCGGGTCGGGCGGGTGGATGTGGTCGTGATCGGCATCTCGACCGGCGGCCCCCAGGCTCTCCGATACCTGATCCCGCAGTTGCCGGCTGACCTGCCGGTGCCGGTGGCAATGGTATTGCACATTCCGGTCGGGTATACCGAGCTGTATGCCCGCAAACTGGATGAGGTCTCTCCGCTGCGCGTCCTCGAAGCTCAGGAGGGCGACCTAGTAGAAGCCGGGGTGGCGTTGTTGGCCCCGGCCGGCCGACACCTGACTCTGGTGCGCCAGCCCGATGGCCGGGTCGTCGCTCACCTCGATGCGCGCCCATTCGATACCCCTCACCGTCCGTCGGTGGATGTGCTCTTTCAGTCGGCGGCGCAAACGTACGGCGCGCGGGTCCTGGGCGTAGTCATGACCGGCATGGGCTCCGATGGAGTGCAGGGAGCTGCCTGGATCAAGGCTCAAGGCGGCCTGGTGTTTACCGAAGCCGAGGAAACCTGTGTGGTGTACGGCATGCCCCGCGCGGTGGTAGAAGCCGGTCTGAGCGATCGGAGCGTGCCTCTCTACCAGATGGCCCAGGCGATCCTGGAGGTGGTGTGATGGCCAAGATCCTGATCGTGGACGATTCTGGCCTGTCCCGACGCATCCTGCGCCGCATCCTCTCCTCAGCCGGCCACGAGGTGGTCGAGGCCGAGAGCGGTCTGGTCGCCCTCGAACGGTACTTTCTGGAACGGCCAGACCTGGTGTTGCTCGATCTGATCATGGCCGACATGAACGGCCTGGAGGTACTGGATCGCCTGCGAGAGATGGACCGGCAGGCGCGCGTTGTTGTGGCGACGGCCGACATTCAGAGTTCCTCGCGGGCGCTGGCCATGGCCGGCGGGGCGATGGGCTATATCGCCAAGCCGTTTGACGAATCGGAGGTACTGCAGGCGGTTGATCAGGCGCTAGGAAAGGAGGGACCATGATCCAGCTCAGCGAACGCCAACGCGATGCGCTGGCCGAATTCATTAACATCGCCTTTGGCCGCACCTCCGCCGCTCTGTCGGACCTCACCGGGCAGCGGGTGGTGCTCTACCCTCCAGAGGTTTCGGTCTGCACCGTTGATGAGCTGTATGGGGTGCTGAGCCGTTTCATCCACGAAGAAGTAGCTACCGTGCATCAGATTTTCGACGGCCCCATGGCCGGCGATGCCTTCCTGGTCTTGAACTATGCCGGCGCGGTCGAACTGGCCCATCTGTTCATTGAAGGTCCGGCGCCGAGCACCCTCCTCGATGCGTCAGCGCGGGAGGTGCTGACCGAGATCGGGAACATCCTGCTCAACGCCTGTCTGGGGATGATGGGCAACCTGCTGGACCTGCGCATTACCTTCTCGGTGCCGCGCCTGCGGCTGGACAGTCTGGATTCGTTGTTACGCACCCTGGTGATCGGCCGCGATGAATTGCGCTATGCGCTGGTGGTCTATACCCGGTTCCACCTGCGCGACAGCGATGTGGGCGGCTATCTGGTGGTGGCTCTGGGCGTCAACTCGATGGAACACCTGATCCAGGCGGTGGAGACCTGGGAAGTGGGGTACGGCCAAGGATGAAGCAGGCGTTGGCGGCGGTGGCCTGGGAGCAGATGGCTGCCGATTGGTTGCTCCGCGAGGCTCCGCTGGGTCTGTTGATCACCGATTTCGATCTCACCATCGTCGCCTGGAACCGCTGGCTGGAGACCCGGAGCGGACGATCGGCTGCCGAAATGGTGGGGCGCAACCTGCTGGAGGCATATCCGGAGATCGTCGAGCGCGGCCTGGAGCGATACTATCGCGACGCGCTGGCTGGCCGGGTCCAGGTGTTGTCCCAGTATTTCCACCATCACCTGCTGCCCATGCCCTCGACCTACCAGCCCGGCCCGGAACAGATGGCTCAGACCGCCCAGATCATCCCCCTCACCCAGGATGATCAGGTGGTCGGCACGTTGACCTTTATCATTGACGTGACCGAGCGTGTGGCGCGCGAACAGATGTTGATGGAAATCAACCGTCGCCTGGAGGAATCGCTGGCCGAACTCCAGGCGGCGCAGGCGCGGATCGTGCAGCAGGAACGGTTGGCTGCCGTCGGCCAGTTGACGGCCGGCCTGGCCCATCACCTGAACAACATCCTGGCCGGCATGTTGCTGGCCACCGATCTGCTGCTGCACTCCCCCTCCCTGCCCGACCCGGCGCACGACCGGCTGACGCGCATCAAGGACCTGGGCCAGCGGGCCGCGCACCTGGTCCAGCAACTGCTGGATTTCAGCGGCAAGTCCCTCTATCGCCTGGAACGTTTTGACCTCGGTCTCCTGCTGCGCGAAATCATTCGCGATCTGGAACGAACTCTGCCGCCTCTGATCCGGATCCGACGAGACATCGAACCCGGGGCCTATCCCATTCGCGCTGATGCCGCTCAGATCCGCCGGGTGGTATCTAACCTGATCGACAATGCCCGCGACGCGATGCCGGAGGGTGGAATACTGACCTTCCGGTTATCGCCCTTGCGCCTTCGGCCCGGCCAGACCCCCCCTTTGCCCGACATGCCCCCAAGGCTGTGGTGGGTGCTCTCCATCTCGGACACGGGAGTGGGCATCCCGCCCGAGGTGCTGCCGCGCGTCTTTGAGCCGTTTTTCAGCACCAAGGGGATGACCGAGACCACCGGCCTCGGCCTGACTCAGGCGTATGGCATTGTCCGACAACACCACGGCCATATCGTGGTGACGAGCCAGGTGGGAGAGGGAACCACCGTAACGCTTTATCTGCCGGCGGCGCAGGAGGAAAGGAAAGAGGAAGAGAAGGAGGCAGGGTGGCCGTGCGGCCACGGCGAGACCCTCTTGCTCGTCGACGGCGACGAATTCCTCCTGGACACGACCCGCATGTTACTTGAGGAATTGGGCTACCGGGTTCTCACGGCGCGGAACAGCCGCGAGGCCCTTACCCTTGGGGCTCAGCATGGCGAAGAGATCGCCCTGGCCGTGATCGATGCCATGCTCCTCACTGCAGATGGCACGCCGTTGTACAGGACTTTACGGCAACGGATCCCCGGCCTGGAAACAGTCCTCCTATCCCATTTTCCACGGAACGCAGGGCTCGACCCGCGAGCCGAAGAGGGAGTCAGAGGCTGGGTGGTGAAACCGTTCACCGTCGAACAGCTTGCTCAGGCCGTCCAGGCAGCCTTGCCCGACAAGGTGGTGCACGGGGAGCCGACAGCCGACCCACCGCGCCAGGTGAAGGGATAACCCGCCGCGCCGACGGGTCGTCCGGCTGCCGGCGAGAACTCAGGATGTCCCCTCTCTAACCCGCGTCGCCCCCGACCACACCGCCACCGGCACCCGCGCCACGGCCACCGCGTGCAGAGCCTCCATCTCGGCGCGGGTCAACAGTGGCACTCCTTCCAGAGCGTACGGCCGGTCCAGGCGGTGGTACTTGGGCTGGCCCAGGTTGGTGTAGGCCAGCAGGTCCCAGCGCTGGACGGTCGGCAACTCGGCGGCGATAAAGTTGGCCAGCGCGGCGAGGTTGTCGGCGTCGGCGGTGTAGCCGGGGATGACCGGCGTGCGGATCCAGATCGGCTTGCCCAGGCCGGCGATGCGACGGGCATTGTCCAGAATGCGGGCGTTGTCCACACCGGTGGCGGCGCGGTGGCGCTCCCGGTCCCAGATCTTCAGGTCATAGAGCACCAGGTTCACCCAGGGCAGGACCTGTTCGTACCATTCCCAGGGGACCGCTCCGCAGGTATCGAGGGCCACGTGCAACCCGGCCTGCTGGCTGAGGCGACCAAAGGCGGCCAGGAACTCGAACTGGATCATCGGCTCGCCGCCCGACAGGGTCACGCCGCCGCCAGAGGTCTCGAAAAAGACCGCATCCTTTTGCACCTCAGCCAGAAGCGCCTCCGGCGTCCACTCCCGACCGATGATCTCCAGCGCTGCGGCGGGACAGGCCTGCACACAGGCGCCGCAGGCGGTGCACCGCTGCCGGTTGATGCGCATCCCCTGCGGGGTGAGTTCCAGCGCGTCCTCCGGGCAAACGCGCAGGCAATCGCGCGCCCCAATGCAGCGCACATCGTACCACACCAATTCCGGACGAGACGACAACCCTTCTGGATTGTGACACCACCGGCATTGCAAAAGGCACCCCTTGAAAAAGACGGTGGTCCGAATGCCGGGTCCGTCTTCGGTGCTGAAGCGCTGCACGTTGAACGTGATTCCGGTGAGAGTCATGTTCTTTTACGATCACCTTCCTCTGGTTTTCCCGACCAGTATAGCACAGGACGCTCAGACCGACAAGGGGAAAAATCACAAATTTGACAAAGGGGGCAGGCTATGGTATATTGGGTTTGGTCTGACCAGTAGACCAGCATTCTGAGGTGAGCCATGATCCGCCAGGAGGGGATTCGGTTCAAACCGGTCGAGCGCACCCGGCTCTCGGATGTGGCCGTGCAACAGATCCGGGATATGATCTTCTCGGGTCAGCTCAAGCCGGGCGATCAATTGCCTCCGGAACGGGATCTGGTGGAGCAGTTGGGAGTAAGCCGCAGCTCGGTGCGCGAGGCGTTGCGCACGCTGCAGGGGATGGGGCTGCTGGAGGTCAAGCCGGGTTCGGGGGCCTTTGTCAGCGCCGACCTGGGCGAATCCAAGGTGATCTCGTTATGGATGACCTGGCTCCTGGAGCACGAACACGCCGTGCTGGACCTTCTCGAGGCGCGGGAGGCCCTGGAGACCCGCGCGGCAATCCTGGCTGCGGAGCGGATCACCGATGAAGAGCTGGACAACCTGGCCCGGCTGGTTTCCGAGATGGAATTCTATGCCGGGAGAGGGGACATTCAAAACCTGGTGGCCTGCGACCGCGAGTTCCATGATCAGATTTGCCGCGCCAGTCGCAACCAGTTTATTGCCATCTTGAACGCATCCCTCTATGCCGCCCTGGACGAGATCCGGACCAGTGTCTTTACCCTCGTGCCTGGCATGCGCCCGGCCCTGATCGCGGAGCATCAGGCCATCTATCAGGCGCTGAACCGCCGTGACAGCCAGGCGGTCCGCCAGACCGTCTCCTATCACTTTGACTCGTTCCGAAATGACATCCGCCAGGCCATCCACCCACGCAATCAAGAGCCTGGGGAAGATGGCGCAGGATAAGTGCTATCCTCTGACCGGAGGAGCCGTGGAAACCAGGGAGGTGCCATGCCCGGCTGGGTGCCACGAGGAATGAAAATATCGGGGCTGGCGGCTGAAGCCGTGCCTGGGGGGCCTGCGGCTGGGCCTCCCCCGGCGTAGACGCCCTCCGTCGGCGCAGGCCGACGGCCAGCCGAAGGCTCTTGAGGGACGATTTCAATCGCGGTCTGTTTTCGGAGGAGTGCCGGGCAGGAAACGGTTGGACCGAGGATGAGCGAACAGACGATGGGAAGCTGGCCGGGTCCGGAACCCGCCCGGCGACGGCGCCGGGCTTTTCTCGCCCTGTTTCTGCTGCCCCCGGGACTCTATATCCTGATCTTTTTCATCCTTCCCCTGGGGATCATGGGGACCTACAGTTTTGGCGAGGTTGACCCGTCGTATCAGATTCACCTCACCGGAACCCTGAAGCAGTATCTCAGATTCGTCACCACGCCGGTCTACCCCGCCCTGCTGGGCAAGTCGCTGGCCATGGCGGCCGGGGTGACGGTGCTATCGTTGCTATTGGGTTATCCCATCGCCTATGCGCTGGCCCGCATCGTGGCCCGCCGGTGGCGCGAGGTGCTCCTGGCGCTTCTCCTGCTGCCTTCCTGGACGAACCTGTTGATCCGGACCTATGCCTGGATCATCATCCTGGGCCAGAACGGCCTGGTGAACTATGCACTTCTGCGCCTGGGGCTGATCCAGGAGCCGCTGTCGTTGATCTTTAATACCACGGCGGTCGTCATCGCGCTGCTGTGCGTCTATCTGCCATGGATGGTGCTGCCCATCTATACCTCGCTGGAAAAGATCGATCCCTATCTGCTGGAGGCCGGGGCGAACCTGGGGGCGAGCGCAGTACAGCTTTTTCGCCGGATCGTGCTGCCCTTGAGCATGCCTGGGGTTCTGGCCGGCTGTCTGGTCGTCTTTATCCCGGCCATCGGCACCTACCTGACCCCCATGATCCTGGGCGGCACGCGGGGGATCATGTATGCCAACGCCATCAATAACCAGTTCACCATCCTGGACTGGCCGTTCGGTTCGGCCATGGCCATGATCTTGTTGATCATCGTCCTGGGCGGAATGGTTCTTTATTTCCGGTTTTTCCGGATCGAAGACGTGTTCGGATTATAGCGATGGTGCACAGGCAGACCGACCGTCTGGTGCGGGAAGAAAGGCTCGGAACGGGCGCCAGGAAGAGGCGACCATGGCTGGTCATAGTCTATCTGGTATTGGCCTACCTCTTTCTATTCTTGCCCAGTCTGGTGGTCATCCTCATGTCGTTCAACGCCAGCCGGCTGAGCTTCTTCCCGCTGGAAGGGATCAGCCTGCGCTGGTATCAGGCGCTGTTCTCTGACCGGTTGATGTGGTTGGGGGCGCGGAACTCCTTGGTCGTCGCCGTGACGACGATGGTCGTGGCCACGGTGCTGGGTCTCATGTTTGCCTATGCCATGAACCGCTTCCGGTTCCCGGGGAAGGGGTTTCTTACGTCGCTGGTCATGGCTCCGATGCTCACCCCGGGGGTGATCATTGGCATCTCCTTGCTCTCTTTTTATTATTCGTTGGGCATCCCGCGCGGGTTGGGCACCGTCCTGCTGGCCCATGTCGTCCTGGCCATTCCTTATACGACGTTGGTGATCGCCTCGCGCATGCAAGGCTTTGACCTGAGCCTGGAGGAGGCGGCGCGAAACCTGGGGGCCAGCGAGTGGACGGTGTTGCGCAAGGTGACCCTCCCCCTGCTGTGGCCGGGCATCCTGGCTGCAGCGCTTTTTGCCTTTACCATCTCGGTGGACGAGTTTGTCGTTACCTTTTTCGTCATCGGGGAACGGGCGGTGACGCTCCCCATCAAGATCTACACCGGGGTGCGCTTTGGCATCTCCCCGGAAGTGAACGCCATTTCCAGCCTGGTGATCCTGTTTTCGACGATTGTGTTGGGGCTGGCGCTCAGCCGTCAGGCTCGCGCCTGAGACACTCCATACGGTTCATGGGAACCCGTTGAGGGTAGAAAGGAGGGAGAGGATCGAGAAAACGGCGGGCTTGGATTTCGGCCATCTCAATCAATGGCGGGAACTTGATCAGGAGGAGGGTACAATGATACGAAAACATGTGAGTCTCTTGGTGATTGTGGTCCTGCTGGGCTGGCTGGTCACGGCCTGTCAACCAACCCCGACCGCGCCGCCGGCTCCAACTACCGCCCCGACCGAAGCGCCGGCCCCCACTTCACCGCCGGCGGCGGAGGGCAAGCTGGAAGGGTCGGTGAACGTGCTGGCCTGGGGAGGCTATATTGACTATGCCATCCCTCCCTTTGAGGCAAAATATCCGGACTGCAAGGTCAACATCAGCTATTTTTCCAGCGCCATGGAGGCCATCAACAAGGTCAAAGCCGGTGGGGTGGGCACACTCGACGTCTTTTTCTCCACCAACAACTTTTTCGACCGGGCCATTCAGGCCGATCTGATCCAGCCAATTGACGTGTCGCGGCTGGAAAACTATACCCACCTGTTCAAGGCATTCCAACCGGGCAAGTACAATCCTCCAGGCAAGGTGTACCTGATCCCCTATACCTGGGGGACCACCGGCCTGATCTACAACCGCGACAAGACCGGGGACCTGACCAGTTGGTCCTCCCTGTGGGACCCCAAGTTCAAGGGGAAGGTCATTTACGGCGACGGGGTGCCGGAGGCCTGGGTGCCGGCCGCCCTCTATGCCGGGATTGACCCCCAACAGCGGGATGAGGCCGCCATCGAGAAGGTCCGCCCCGTCCTCCAGGAGATGATGAAGCAGGCCAAAACGCTGTGGGCCAATGGCGACGATCTGGTCCAACTGCTGGTGAATGAAGAGGGCTGGCTGGCAGTCGGATGGGACGGCCTGGCCCGGCAGGCGGCGGAAAAGGTGCCCAGCATCACCTATGTCTTGCCTGCCGAAGGCGCGCAGACCTGGGTGGATGGTCTGGTTCTGGTCAAAGATGCCCCTCATCCCAACTGCGCCTACAAATTCATTGACTGGTTGATCAACGACGAAATGCAGATCCAGGAGTGCGAGATCAACCGCTACTCACCCGCATCGGCGGTGGCCGCGCAAAAGATCAGCCCTGAGCTGGCCAAGATGCTCTTTGTGGACAAGGGCGAGGACTCGGTCGCCAACCTCAAGTTCTACCGGCCCTTCACCGAAGAAGAGCAACAGCGGATCAGCCAGATGTGGACTGAGGTCAAGGCCGGGCAATAACGGAGCCTGGGGGGAGGTGCAACGCACGGGCACAGCCCATGTGCGTTGCACCTCTGATAATCAGTGGCAGGGATGGGTCGCGATGCAACCATGCGTGGTGGAGCTTGAGGACGTATGGAAGGTCTTTGATAACGGCCTGGTGGCGGTTCGGGGGTGCAGTCTCCAGATCAGGAAAGGCGAATTCCTGGCCCTCCTGGGGCCGAGCGGTTGTGGGAAGACAACCACCCTGCGGATGATCGCCGGCTTTGAGTTTCCGTCGCGGGGCCGGATCCGGATTGACGGGCGAGATGTGACCTTTGAACGTCCCCAGCATCGCAATGCGGCGATGGTGTTCCAGAATTATGCCCTGTTCCCCCACATGACCGTCGCCGAAAACGTGGCCTTTGGCCTGCGCATGCGCCAGGTTCCGCCGTCGGTCATTGCCGAAAAAGTCAAAACCTACCTGAGCCTGGTCCGACTGGATGGCTATCAGGATCGCAGCCCCAAGAAACTGTCGGGGGGTGAACAGCAGCGGGTGGCCCTCGCCCGGGCGCTGATCACCGAGCCGGCCGTCTTGCTCCTGGATGAACCGCTCGGCGCGCTCGACCGCAAATTGCGGGAGGAGATGCAACTCGAACTGAAGCAACTGTTGAACCGCCTGGAGATCACGGTCCTGTTTGTCACCCATGACCAGGACGAGGCGCTGGTCATGTCCCATCGGGTGGCGGTGATGGCGAATGGCCAGATCCAGCAGGTCGGCACGCCGGACGAAGTGTATGAACATCCGAGGACCCCGTTTGTCGCCGGCTTTGTCGGCGTTTCCAATTTTTTTCAGGGTCGGGTGATCGGGAGCGATCCGGAATACACGGTCCTTGAGACCACCGGCGGGATCCGTCTGGCGGTCAGTGGCACCGCACCGGTCGGAGAGCAGATCATCGTTTCCTGCCGTCCGGAAAAGGTTTGCCTGGCCGTCAGTCCGGACAGTTCTTTCTTCAATTCCTTCCCCGGTCGGGTCACGGCGATCAAGTATTACGGGGCCAGCAGCCAGTACTTTGTCCAACTGGATTGCGGCCTGTCCCTGATCTCCATGCTCCCCACCCTGGAGGTCGGCGAGCATCGGTTCCAGATCGGGGACCGCGTCTATGCCGAGATCCACCCCAGGGCGCTGCACATCCTCCGCGAGCCGGGGGCATAGAAACCCAGGTGACGGTCACCCTCCGAAGGTGACCGTCACCTGGGCAGAGTCTACCGTACGCACGCCGTCGAAACAGGGAGCCCGCTGGATCAGGTGCCATCACCCGCCCCCCCAGACCGTTCATGGCCGGGCGGGGTCCGGGTGGACCCGGTTGATCGATCCGGGCCAGAAGGGCGAGCTTAACCGGGAACCCGGAGCCGGGGCGAGGGAGGCTGGTTCACCGCATACGGCGACGGCAAGCCCGACAGGAGCCGCACCGTTTGTTCGGCCACCCGGCGGCGAACCCGTTCGGCGCTGGCGGTGGAATACCATCCGACATGGGGGGTGACCAACACCCGGGGATGGTCAAACAGAGGATCGACCGCCTCGGGTGGTTCCGTCGTCCAGACGTCAAGCGCCAATCCGGCCACCTGCCCGGTGTCTAACGCCTCTCGGACGGCTGCCAGATCGATCAGATCGGCCCGCGAGACATTGACGAGGAACACACCGGGCTTGAGTTGAGCCAGGGCCTGCCGATCGAGCACCGGCTTTTTGTCCTTCTGGCTGGGGAGGTGGAGCGAAATCGCGTCCGATCGGGCGAGCAGCTCGGCCAGGGCGACCGGTTCGATGCCGCGTTGTCTCATCTGCTCCGGCGGCACAAAGGGATCATAGCCGATCACCTCCATCCCAAACGCTGGCGCCCGACGGGCCACCTCGGTCCCGATCCGCCCGGCGCCGATGATCCCCAGCACTGCTCCTTCCAGAGACCGGATCGGACCGGCGAGATCGTACCGCCACGCGCCCTGTTGCACCCGGAGGCGAAATGCGACCAGCCTCCGCCAGAGGGCCAGCAGCAACATCCAGGTGTGATCGGCCACCTCGCGCGTGCAATACTCTCCGGCGTTGCAGACCAGGATGCCGAGTTCGGTGGCCGTGGCCAGGTCCACCTGGTCAAAGCCGGTGCTATAGAGGACGATCAACTTCAGTCGGGGGCGCTCTCTGAGGACAGAGCCAGGCAGAGGCACCACATCCATGAGCACCACATCCGCATCGTAAATGGCTTCGGCCAGTTCAGCCGTGGTCAGGCAGGGCCGGTAATGAAAAGTATGTCCGGCCGATTCCAGAATCTGCCGCTCAAGGGAATCGTCAAAGTTGTCATTCGTGCCGACAATGGTGTATCCTGCCATGGTAGATTCTCCTCTTGCTACCGGGCCTGGGCCGGGCGACTGGACCCCAACCGGATCTGCCGCAGGCGAGAAAGACCGGCCATCAACCCCCCGGGGAAGAAGCGCATGACCAGGATCATCACGATCGCAAAAAAGAACATGCTCATCGCGGCCAGACTGCCCCGCAAGAACTCGGACAGGATCATGACCAGAATGGCGCCGATCACCGGCCCGGCGAGGGTCCCCATCCCGCCGATAATGACCATCAGGATCACCAATCCCATCTCGCCGAGCGAGCCCATCCCAGGGTCCACGACCCCAATATAGTGGCCATAGTACGCCCCGGCCAGGCCGGCCCACAGACCACAGACGGTAAAGCAAAAGACCTTCCACGCCACCGTGTCCACGCCCAGCGCTTCGCTGGCCAGTTCATCATCGCGAATGGACCGCAGGTAGATGCCGATTCTGGAACGGGATAGCCAGATCATGAACAGCAGGATGGCGAGGACCAGGGCCAGACCTACATAGTAGAACGGCACCCGACCGGCGGACGCCGGAAAGAGGGCCGGCACCACCAGGCCCATCGTGCCGCCGGTGATCTTGTATTCAACCCGCAAGATGCCGACGGCGATCTCGGCAAAGGCCCAGGTCACCAGGCACAGGTAGAAACCCCGAAGGCGCAGGCTGACCACGCCGAGCAAGAAGCTGGCCACCGCGGCCGCCAAACCGCCCAGCGGGATGCCCACTGCCGGCGGGAGACCCGCTTTGACCGCCAGCAGACCTGAGGCGTAGCCGCCCACCGCAGCCAGTGCGGTGTGGGCAAAGGAGAACAATCCGGTAAAGCCCATCATTAGGTTCCAACTGGTCGTCAGCAAGATGTAGTAGAAGGTCATGTTCAAGACGTGCACCCAGTGGGGGGAGCGGATGACCAGCGGAACCAGGGCCAGAATGACGCCCAGCGCGGCCAGATTGAGGAACGGTTGCCTTTTCATGGTGCCCATCCTGCGCTCAGGAGGCCTGGCCGAACAGGCCACGGGGCCGGAAGATCAAGAAGAGCATCAGCAGGCCGAACCCATACAGGTCTTTGTAGGCCGAATTGATGTACACCGAGCCGAGGGTTTCGGCCACCCCCAGGATCACACCCCCCACCAGGCTGCCGGGGATCGATCCCAGTCCACCGATGGCAATGATCTCGTACCCTTTGATCAATGGCGCGCTGCCCACGGTTGGAAAGATCAGGGTGAATGGAGCCAGGATCGCGCCCCCGGCTGCAGCCAGGGCCGTGGACAGGCCAAAGACCAGACTGCTCTGCTGGTCAATTCGCACCCCACTGATGCTCGCTCCGGGCAGGGATTGGGCGATGGCTCGCCAGGCGCGGCCGGTGCGTGTGCGGCCAATGAACAGGGTCACGGCCAGGATCAAGAACGCCGAGAGGATCGTCGCCAGGAACAGAGTGCCCGGCAATGCGACGGGGCCAAGCTGGACGTTGCCCGGCAGGAGGTCGGGGATCTTTTTGTAGAACGGGCCAAAGAGCAGAATGGCGGTTTTCTGGAAAAAGATGCTCAGGGCGAAGGTGATGATCAGACTGTATTCCATCGCATTCTGCACTCGCTGGCTGTGGATGGGGTGGAGCAGTAGCCGCTCCACCACCACCCCCAGAACAAAGATGACCAACATCCCGGCCGGCAGGGCCACGTAAAATGGCACCGACAGCGTGGTCATGATGAAAAAGACGACGTAGGCGCCCAGCATGTAGAACTCCCCCTGGGCGAAATTGATGATGCGCATGACGCCAAAGATGAGCGTCAGCCCCAGACCCATCAACGCATAGACGACGCCGATGGCGATCCCCCGGACGAGCACTTCGGTAAAGAGCGCGGCTGCACTCACCTCATCGATCCTTTCGTTCCCAGAGCCAGTGCAGCGGGGCGCGTTCACCCCGCTGCACTGCATCTGTTCCGTGAGACACTATGGCCAGACCACCTCGGCGTCTTCTTGCATCTGACCTACCTCGGTGGGGCGCATGATAAAGATCTGCTGTCCCAGCCACTGGTTCCAGACCGGGTCACCGGGGGTGTCGCGGGACTCGAACTTGATCGTGCCGGTGGTCCCCTCGAATTCCATGGTCTTCAGGGCAGCCGCGATCTTGTCCGGCTCCGCCGAGTTGGCCGTCTTGATCGCTTCCGCGATCATCATCACTTCATCATACAGATAGTAGGCATAGATAGGCGGCTCGTGGCCGTAGGCCGCCTTGTATGCCTCTTTGAAGTGGGTCCCCAGCGGAGTGAGGTTCAGTTCCTTGGAGTAGAAGGTCGGATAAAAGACACCGACGCCTGCCTCGCCGGTCGTTTCCCAGTACTCCGGCGACCAACCGGGATAATCCCAACCGGCCATGATGTCGCAGGTCAGTCCTACCTCACGTGCCTGCTTGGGGATCAGGTACATGGGCTGGTACACGGCCGCGATCAAGATCATATCCACCGGCGGCGTCAGTGACTTGATCTCCAGGAGCTGCGGGCTGAGGTCCATCGACTCGGCCGGGAAGACGCGAGTGGTCACCTGGATTCCCTCCGGCGTGGCCACTTTGGTCATGCCATCGGCAAACCCGGTGCCATAGGCGGAATCCTCGGCCATGACCGCAATATGCTTGTAGCCCTGCTGTTTGATAAAGGGCATCAAGAGCTGGGCGATCTGGGAGTTGTAGGGGCTGACGCGGAAGACATAGTCGGAGTGCATGGCGGTGATTTCATCCGGCCAGCTATAGTGGAGCATGATCGGAACCTTTTGCTCATGGGCCACTTTCGACTGGGCCAGGGCCACCGAGCCATGCCACGGCCCGACGATGGCGGACACCTTGTCTTCGGTGATCAGCTTGGTCACCACGCTCACTCCGGTGGAGGTGTCGCCCTGGTCGTCCACGACGACTGCTTCCAGTTGCCGACCCAATACACCGCCTTTCTCATTCAGTTCCTGGATCGCCAGCTTGACCGTGTTGACGTTGATCTCACCGGCCTTGAAATCGGCTGGCGGCGACAATGGAGTCGGCACTCCAATCTTGATTGTGCCTTCGGCGGCAGGCGGCGAGGTCGGGGCCGGGGGCTGGGTAGGCGGCGATGTCGGGGCCGGGGGCTGGGTGGGTGGCGATGTCGGAGCCGGAGGCTGGGTGGCTGGCGCCGGGGTCGGCTGGCACCCAGCCAGGAGAGATGCTGCCAACGTGATCAACACCATCAATGTGAGCAGTCTACTCCGTTTCATTCGAATTCCTCCTCTTCTTCAGTCCAAAGTTCCTTCTTCAAGAACGATCAACGGCCCTGTTTTTCGCCTGACCATCCCCCCTTTCCTCGAGTGTTACATACCCAGATAACGGACTTTGACTTCCGGATCGGTCAATAGGTCGGCGCTGTTGCCTGTCATCACCAGCCGCCCGTTTTCTAGGACAATGGCGCGGCTGGAGATGCGCAGGGCATGGGAGACATCCTGTTCGGCGAGGAGGATGCTCAATCCCAGGCTCCGGTGCAAAGTCTGCAAGACTTCGAACGTTTCCAACACCAGCCGCGGAGCCAATCCGAGCGACGGCTCATCCAGGAGGAGCAGACGGGGTTGGGCCATCAGACCTCGCCCGATCACCAGCATCTGTAGCTCGCCGCCACTCAGGGTGTGGGCCATCTGCCGTTCTCGCTCTTTCAGCCGGGGAAAGTGGGTGTAGACCTGCTCCAACATCTCCTTCTGGCGCTTGTGGCAGCGGCGGGGGTAGGCCCCCATGAGCAGGTTCTCTTTGACGCTCATCTGGGGAAAGACCCATTTGCCCTCTGGGATCAGGATCAGCCCCCGGTCCACGATGTCGGCCGGACGCAGGTGGTCGATCCGCTCCCCATCCAAGGTGATCGTCCCGGCCAATGGCTTGAGCAATCCGCTCAGCGTATTGAGCAGCGTGGACTTGCCGGCGCCGTTGCTGCCGATAAGGGCCAGGAATTCTCCTTCCCGCACCTCGAAGGTCACGCCCTCCAGCGCTTTGAGACCATCGTACGCCACACTGAGACCCTCAACCTTGAGCACGTCTTTCCTCCCGAAATTCGTACCGTTCGCCCAGATACACCTCGATCACCTGGGGATCGTTGGCAATTTCAGCGGGAAGACCCTCGACCAGCTTGGTGCCCTGGTGAAGGACAATGATCCGGTCGGCGCACTCCATCACCGCACCCATCACATGCTCCACCCATAGAATGCCGATCTGGAGACTGGAGCGGATCTGACACAACAGGTTCACCATCTCGACTGTTTCGGTGGGGTTGAGGCCGGCCATCACCTCATCCAGCAACAAAAAAAGGGGCTGGGCAGCCAAGGCCCGAGCGATTTCCAGCTTGCGGCGTTCATGAAAGGTCAAACTGCTGGCTCGCAGGTCAGCCTTGGCTGCCAGCCCGACCAACTCGAGCTGGGCTCGAGCATGGTCTTCACCGGATCGGGATGAGACCAGGATGTTTTCCCATACGGTCAGACGCGGGAAAGAACGGGGGATCTGAAAGGTCCGGGCGATGCCGGCCCGGCAGATCGTGTGCGGTCGCCAGCGGGTAATATTGTGATCGTTCAACCAGACCCGGCCCGAGGTCAGTTTCAGCACCCCGGAGATGCAGTTGATCAAGGTCGTCTTGCCGGCGCCGTTGGGTCCGATCAGGCCCACAATTTCATTGGGCCTCAATTCCAGGGACACATCGGCCACGGCCCGGAGTCCGCCAAAATCCTTGATCGCCCGTTCGACGCGCAATAGATTGGCCATGGAACTTGCTCTTTCGTCCCTCCCTGGTCAGTTGGGGACCCGCCCTACGGGACCGAGGTTCAGGTCAGCCCGCGTGTGCGAGGGCGTCTATGGCCGTCCCACCAACTGGCGCGCCTTCATCGCTCCCGATGCACCATCCGGCGCATAGCCATCGGCCCCGATCGAATCGGCATAGGCCTGGGTGACCGGTGCGCCGCCCACCAGGACTTTGACCTGGTGGCGGATGCCGGCCTCGATCAGCGCCTCGATCGTCTTGTGCATCGCCGGCAGAGTTGAGGTCAGCAGGGAAGACATGCCCAGGATCTGGGGTGCCTCCTGTTTGATCGCCTCCACGAACCGCTGGGGAGACACATCGGTGCCCAGGTCAATCACCTCAAACCCGGCCCCCTCCAGGAAGGAAATGACCAGATTCTTGCCAATGTCGTGGATATCCCCTTCGACGGTGCCGATCACCACTTTCCCTCGACCGGGCCCTCCGGTGCCGGCCAGCAGGGGCTTGAGCAGGTTCAGGCCGGCCTGCATTGCCTTGGCCGATAACAGGACCTCGGGCACAAACATCTCATAGTCCCGAAAGCGCTGCCCTACCTCGTTCATCCCGGCGATCAACCCCTGCTCCAGGATGTCATGGACCGACGCTCCGCTGTTCAGCGCCTGCTGGACGAGCGCGGTGATCTTGTCCACCTCGCCGTGAATGACCGCCTCTGCGATTTCTGTGAACACTTGGCCCTCCTGCGTCATTGAGTATGCGTTGACTCGGCCACGCTGCGGTCGATGATCGCCCGTAGCCGTTCGGCTGTGCCCGCCGGGAGCGATGGGGGCCGGTACTGCTTGAGCTTCTTCTCGATTACCCGCCGCGCCCGAGCGCGCACGTCCAATCCACCCCGGTCCAGCCAACCGGTGGTCCCTTCCCGGTCCGACAGAGCGGGGATCCACATCTCCTGGCGGAAATAGCGCAACGTGTGTTCTTCTTTGATAAACTGCCCACCCGGCCCCTGGGCAGCGATCAGGCCGAGAGCCAGACGGTCTTCGTCCAATTCAAACCCGGCCAGGACCCGCTTGACCCAGCCGGCAACTTCATCATCAATGACATATCCTTCCAGGGTGAGAACTAGTTCGGCCCCGTAGGCGGCAGCGCCGCAGATCATGTTGAGACCGGCCAGGGCGGGAAGCAGCGCCGTGCCCAGCTTCTCGTACCCGGCCTGGGCATCCGGCAACTTGGAGTCGGTCAGCAAGCCGCCGCCGCCGCACGGCAGTCCATACATCCGGGCCATCTGGGCCGAGGCGACCCGGAGCATGGCAAACTCGGGCGCACCCAATGTCACATTGCCATACTTCATATCCAAGGTCCTGGCCCAACTGGCATAGATCACCGGAACGTTGGGATTGACCGCTTTGGCCAGGACAATCGCGGCCAGCACTTCCGCATTGGCCAGGGTCAAGGACCCTGCCAGGGTCGAAGGGGCGGTCGCGCCCGCCATCGGGCCGGCAAAGATAAAGAGAGGAAGCGAGTGTTCCGCGCCGCCGATGATCACCTCCGACGCATCGGCGCGGATCGTCAGAGGACTGGTCGCCGACACCAGGAGCGAGACAAAAGGCTCACGCTGTAGCGCTTCCTGGCCCCCGGCAACCTCGGAGGCCATGGCCAGCAGGTCGCGGAATCCTGCCGCGCCGTAGCACTGGTTGAGAATGTGCTTGCGAGTATAGAGAAGGGTGGCCAGCCATTGATACCGGTCCACAAATTCGACCGGGACATCGTCGGGCGAAAGGGGAGGCATGATAAAGTCAATATTGTCGAGCATGTCGGTGAGGCGGGCTGTGTCTTCCAGGTCGGCCAGGCGGGGGGCTCGGAGTTCCCCGCTCTGCCAGTCGATTACGGCAGTGGGGTAGCCGCACGTTCCAAAGTAGACCCGTCCTCCGCCGACGCGCATCGGTGGCCGGCCCTCCCGACCGTAGAGCAACACCACCGGAGCGCACTGATCCAGCGCCTTCTTGACCAGCCTGGCCGGGAGACGCACTCGATCGGAACCGCTGACCAGAGCTCCGGCTGCCCGAAGATACTCACGCCCTCGCTCATCATGTACGACAATCCCAACGTTTTCCAGGGTATCCAGGGAGGCACAATGAATAGACCATAACTCCTTGTCGCTCAAAACCTGGAACGTCGGCTTCACCGTTTCTTCCTCCTTTCGTTGTGAATCCTCTCAAGGTGCCGTGCCCAGCAGACGCTTGGTCCACTGGTCTGAAAAGCAGACCAATTCAGTATACCACCTTTGGCCCGTCTTGTCAAAAATGAGGATCTCACCATAAGGTTGCAAGTCCGGCACTCAGTAGCAGTGGAGGCTTCAGCCGGAAGGGAATCACTCAGAACCCAGCGAAAGCTTCCACCCCCGGGCCGTTCCGCAAGGCCGCAGCTAACCTGCTTTACAAAAGAAGAAGAGCAGGGCCCCTTGCCACTGTCCCTGCTCTTCTTCCTCACAAGGAGGAGAAAGGAGTATCTTTATTATACCCGATCTTCACCTGCAAACTGTAAGGATGGTCACAATTTGGACTGTTTTGGTCATGAATTGCAGGGACCTGTCTACCATTGCCTCTCAGCGGTTAGGCAAAAAACCATGGCGCGTGCTATAATAAGCCGCATGGGTGACCGGGCCCGGGTGCGGGGCAAGGTTGGTCTGGTTCTCCAGAGGGTCCAGGTTTCCCAAAAAACAGACTCTGAGGAGAAGAATATGCGCGGGGAATGGCGCTTTCACAGCGCAGGAGAGATCATTTTTGGACGAGGAACAGTACGCCGCACCGGCGAAGCGGTTCGCCGTCTAGGAGCGCGACGGGTGCTCCTGATCACCGATCCGACGCTGGTGGCTGCCGGCCTCCATCAACCGGTTGAGCAATCGCTGGCCGAAGCCGGAGTAACGGTGGATCGCTTTGAAGGAGGCCAGGCCAAGCCCACGGTGGAAGCGGTGTTGGCCTGTGTCGCCGCGATGGGGCAGGGTCAGTATGAGGCCCTGGTCGCTCTCGGCGGCGGGAGCAATATTGATCTGGCCAAAGGTGCGGCGGTGGTGCTCCGCCATGGCGGCTCGCCGGCCGACTATTTTGGCGAGAACCGGGTGCCGGGACCGATCTTGCCGGTGGTGGCTGTCTCGACGACGGCTGGCACGGGGAGCGAGGTGTCGGGGGCGGCTGTGCTCGCCGATCTGGCTCATCATCGCCGAGGTTCGATCCTGAGCAACTATGTGCGCCCTCAGGTGGCGATCTATGACCCTCTGATGACGGTGAGCTGTCCGCCCAAGGTGACGGCTGACGCCGGCATTGACGCCCTGAGCCATGCGGTGGAGGCCTACATGGTGGTGGATTCGGTGACGGAAGCCGGCGGTGAAGATCCGGCCAGTCCCTATCAGGGACGCTCTCCCCTCACCGACCTGCTGGCCGAGGAAGCCATCGAACTGATCGGCCGGTATCTACGCCGCGCTGTATATCAGGGAGGAGATCTGGAAGCCCGGGAGGGGATGCATCTGGCCAGCCTGTTGGCCGGGTTGGCCTTCTCCAATGCCGGGTTAACCGCCGTCCATGCCCTGGAGTACCCGATCGGCGTGGCCAGCGGCTGCACTCATGGCGTTGGGAATGGCCTGATGCTGCCCTATGTCATGGAGTACAACCTGCCGTCCTGTCCGGAACGGTTAGCGGTGGTCGCCGAACTCCTGGGTGAGGAGGTAGAGGGGCTGTCGGTGTGGGCCGCGGCTGAGCAAGCGGTGGAGGCGGTGCATCGCCTGAAGGCAGATATCGGCCTCCCCCTCCGCTTGCGGGACCTCGGCGTGCCGGAGACCGAGTTGCGGCGCCTGGCCGAGGAGACGGCCCAGATCGTCCGTCTGTTGCGAGCGAACCCCAGGCCCTTTGATGTGAACTCGCTGGAAGAGCTCTTGCGACGGGCCTGGTGAAGGCTGGAGATGTTTATCATCCGATGACCTTTCAGGAGACCCATTCTATCCAAACGTTCGGGAGATCCACATGAAGGAGATGAAACAACTACTTGGACCGATGCGTGTTCCCTTTCTTGTGTTGCCCCCGGTCTGTGTCCTGCTCGGGGTGGGGACAGCCGTCTGGACCGACGGCCCGATCAACCTGCTGTCCCTGGTGTTGGCCTTTGTCGGCGCCCTGGCTGCGCACATTAGCGTGAATGCTCTCAACGAGTATTTTGACTTCAAGAGCGGCCTGGATTTCCGGACGATGCGAACTCCCTTTAGTGGAGGCAGTGGGACCTTGCCGGCCAACCCGGCGATGGCCCGGTCGGCGCTCCACATCGGCCTGATCACGGCGGCGATCACGGCCCTGATTGGCCTCTATTTTCTGCTGACCCGGGGCTGGGCGTTGCTACCCATCGGTCTGCTTGGTCTGGCCCTTATCTTTAGCTACACGCCCTGGATCACCCGCCAACCCCTTCTGTGTTTGATCGCCCCAGGTCTGGGGTTCGGCCTGCTGATGGTGATGGGCACCGAGTTTGCCCTGACCGGCGGCTTCTCCTGGACAGGGTTCATGGCTTCGCTGGTGCCATTCTTTCTGGTCAGTAACCTTCTGCTTCTCAATCAGTTCCCGGATGTAGAAGCCGATCGCACGATTGGGAGACGGCATCTGCCCATTGTCATGGGCCGAGGGACCAGCAGTCTGGTCTATGGGGCCTTTCTCTTGTTGACCTACCTCGCCATTGGGGTCGGCGTCGGCCTTGAGGTTCTACCGGTGGCGAGTCTCCTCGGCTTTCTCAGCCTTCCCCTGGCGGCGTTGGCCTTTTCCGGTGCCTATCGCCATGCGGAGAATCTGGAGAAACTCGTGCCCTCGATGGGGTTGAACGTCTTGACCACGATCCTGACCCCGGCCCTGGTGGCGCTGGGTTTGTTGATCGGAGGGTGACCGTTTGAATCGGATACGCATCGCTCTGGCTCAGATCAATCCCACCGTCGGAGACCTGGAGGGGAACCAGCAGAAGATCCTGGAGTACATCACCCAGGCCCAGGCCCTCGGCGCCGAGGTGGTCGCCTTTCCAGAGCTGGCCCTGGTCGGCTATCCACCGGAAGACCTGCTTCTTAAGCCCAGCTTTGTGGACGCCAATTTGTGCGCCTTGCACCGGATGGCGCGGGCGATCCGAGGCATCACCGCCATCGTCGGCTTTGTTGACCGGACGGATGACCTGTACAACGCGGCGGCGGTGCTCCACGAGGGTCAGGTGGCAGGGGTCTACCACAAGGCCTACCTGCCCAACTATGCGGTGTTTGACGAGGAGCGATACTTCCAGGCCGGGGGGAGACCGTTGGTCTTTTCCCTGGGCGAGGTCCTGGTGGGGGTCAACATCTGTGAGGATATCTGGGTTCCGATTGGACCGACAGACGATCAGGTCCTGGCCGGGGCACAACTGGTGATCAACCTCTCTGCATCCCCGTACCATAGGGGCAAGAGCGCCAGACGGGAGCGGATGCTGGCCACCCGCGCTGCCGACAATATCGTGTATGTGGCCTTTTGCAATCTGGTCGGCGGGCAGGATGAGCTGGTCTTTGACGGGGGCAGCGCCATCTTTGATGAGCGGGGGGAACTGGTCGCCCGAGCAATGCAGTTTGCCGAAGATTTGCTCGTCGCCGATCTGGAGCTATCCTCGGTCTTTCGGCAGAGGCTCCACGATCCTCGACAGCGTCAGGCACGGGCGCGGCGGGCATCAGTGCCGGTGGAGCGAATCACCCTGGAGCCGGTTCCTTCTCGGCCTCAACCGTCGGGCCTGTCCCCGAGGGTCGTGCCCCTTCTGGAGCCGGTGGCCGAGGTGTATCAGGCGCTGGTCCTGGGAACGCGGGACTATGTGCGCAAGAACGGGTTCCGCGAGGTGGTCCTGGGGCTCTCCGGGGGGATTGACTCTGCGCTCACGGCCGCCATCGCCGCCGATGCTCTTGGCTGTGAGAGCGTCACCGGTGTGTTCATGCCCTCCCGTTATTCATCGCCGGAGAGCCGCGAGGATGCGATGCTTCTAGCCGAGAACCTGGGCATTCGCTTGTTGACCGTGCCCATGGACGACACATTCCAGGCATATCTGGAGATGTTGGCCGGCCCGTTCGCCGGCCGCGATCCGGATGTGACCGAGGAAAACCTCCAGGCCCGCATCCGGGGCAATATCCTCATGGCCTTGTCGAACAAGTTCGGGTGGCTGGTGTTGACCACCGGCAACAAGAGCGAGATGAGTGTGGGATACGCCACGCTCTATGGGGACATGGCTGGCGGCTATGCGGTGCTCAAAGATGTGCCGAAAATGCTCGTCTATCAGTTGGCGGCCTATGTCAACGACCGGGCCGGCCGGGCAGTCATCCCGCAGCGCATTTTCGACAAGGCTCCCAGCGCCGAGCTCCGGCCCAACCAGACGGACCAGGATACCCTGCCTCCGTATGAGTTGCTGGATGCCATCTTGCACGCCTATGTGGAAGAGGACCGGGGGCTGGAGGAGATCGTGGCCCTCGGTTTTGACCGGGCGACGGTGACCCGTGTCATTCGCATGGTGGATCGGGCCGAGTACAAGCGTCGCCAGGCCCCTCCCGGGGTGCGGATTACTCCTCGCGCTTTTGGCAAGGATCGCCGGTTCCCGATCACCAACCATTATCACGAAGACTGAGGGGGCAGGTCGGCGGTGCAGGATCTGGAGCATCAACTCCGGCAGAAGACGGCTCAACTGGCGACCTTGCGCGAGATCAGCCGCACCTTGAACGCCGCCTGGGAGCTGGATGCCACCCTGGAACTGATCACCCGCCGCACGGCCGACGTCATGGGGATGGATTCCTGTTCGATCTATCTGCTGGATGCGGATGGGGAAAACCTGGTGCTCAAAGCCACCACCGGCCTGGCCGCCGAGGCAGTCGGGCAGGCGCGCCTGCGACTGGGAGAGGGATTGACCGGTTGGGCCGCTCAGACCGGCCAGGCGGTGGCTGTGGCGGATGCGGCACGCGATCCCCGCTTCAAATTCCTGCCGGAAACGAAAGAGACTCGCTTTCAATCGCTGTTAGCCGTCCCACTGATCAATCAGGGGCGGGTGATCGGTGCCATGAATGTCCAGACCCGGGCCTATCACGAATTCTCTGCCGATGAAGTGGACCTGCTCAGCCTCATCGCCGACCTGGCCGCCGGGGCGCTGGAAAAAGCGATGCTCTACGAAGGGATGCAGCGCCAGATCGCGGAGCTTTCGACGCTGGCCGAAGTCAGCGAAACGCTGACCTCTCCTCTATACCTGGATGAGATGCTGGACGTGATCGTCGAGATGGCGGCGCAGGTAATGAAGGCTCGCCTCTGTTCGCTGATGCTCCTGGACGAGACGACGGGCGAGTTGGTTCTGAGGTCTGCCTGGCCCATCAGCCCCGTCTACCGGAACAAGCCCCCGCTCAAAGTAGGGGAAGGGATTGTGGGAACGGTGGCTCAATCGGGCCGGCCGACTACCAGCCTGGATGTCCGTCAGGATCCGCGCTATCGCCACACCGAGGTCGCCTGCCAGGAAGGGCTTGTCTCGCTGCTGTGCGTTCCTCTCGCCGTTCGGGAACGGATCATCGGCGTCCTGAATTGTTACACGGCCGAACCTCATCGCTTCACCCCTGACGAGATCGCTCTCTTTTCCACTCTGGCCAACCAGACAGCCCTGGCTATCGAGAATGCCCGGCTGGTGACCAATGCCGTCATCATCCGCGAGATGCATCATCGCATCAAGAACAATCTGCAGAATGTAGCCATGCTGCTGCGCCTGCAACTGCGGGGCGGGCGCCCGGTATCGGCTCGCGAGGTGCTGTCGGAAAGCATTAACCGCATTTTAAGTATTGCTGCGGTCCACGAGGTGCTCTCCCAACGGGGATTCCGACTGGTGGACGTAAAAGAGGTGCTCACCCGGGTGGGGCAGGCCGTGGTTCAGAACATGAGCCGACCGGGCCTGGACGTGGAGGTCACGATTCAAGGGGACGAAGTAGCTCTTCCCTCGCAAGCGGTCACTTCACTAGCACTGGCGGTGAATGAGTTGGTCCAGAATGCGATGGAACACGCGTTCACCGGCCGGACCCAGGGACGGGTGGCCATCTCCCTGCGGCGGTCGCCTGGCGAACTGACGGTCGAGGTGCGGGACGATGGGGTGGGCCTGGCCGTCGACTCGCTTCGTCAACTGGGGCTGGAGATTGTCGAGACGCTGGTGCGCGAGGACCTCCACGGGGACTGGTCGCTGACGGGCGACCACGGGACGGTGGCGCGGATCACCATCCCGCTGGACATCAACGGTAAGGAGCCAAGGGGCCTGGAGACCAGAGGGGTGTAAGGAGCAACCATGCCCGCTGCGGCGCCACGATGAATGAAAATATCCAGGAGCCGGTCCGGGTGGGGGAGCGGAGCCTTCAGGCGGTGGACTGGCTGAAGTGGCGGCGACCGGTCCGGTCGCCCCCTACTCCCGCGTGCGGGGAGCGGTCTGTTTTCACGGGAGATAGCGATGCGCGTTCTGATCGCTGATGACGAGGCCCTGACGCGGATGGGGCTTAGGACGATGCTGGAGGAGATGGGACATACTATCGTCGGAGCCGCTGCCGATGGCGTGACCGCGCTCCGGTTAGCCCGCCTGCTCCATCCCGACCTGGTCATTCTGGATATCCGCATGCCGGGCATGAGCGGCCTGGATGTAGCGGAAGCGATGGCCCGGCAGTGCCCCATGCCGGTGGTCATGCTCACCGCCTACAGCGAACGCGATCTGGTCGAGCGGGCCGCCGCCACCGAGGTAATTCAAGCCTACCTGGTCAAGCCAATCCGCGAAGCGGAGCTGGCGCCGACTCTCGAATTGGCCGTGGCCCGTTTCACCGAGATGCAGGCTCTCCGCCAGGAGGCATCCAGCTATCAGGAGGCGCTGGAGGCGCGGGCCATCGTCGCCCAGGCCAAGCGGGTGCTGATGGAGCGCGAGGGGCTCACCGAACAGGAGGCATTCCGCGAGATCCAGCATCGCGCCCGGCGTCGACGGCAGACCATGCGTCAGGTAGCTGAGGAGATTTTGACATTTTCGTGATTTTGTGGTATAGATAGAGTAGCGCCACGCTATATAAGGCGGTTGGCGCGGCAAACTGAAGATTAGGGCCGCGAAGCCCTTAGACCAGAACCGATTTGGTTCTGCATCTAAGGGCTTTTTTTGTAAGTACTCATGGAGGATCAATGGCTCGCTATCACATTGATACCCAACCGGCGCCGCCGGGTTTTCCCTACCCGGCCAGATTCCGCCTGAATGAAGGGGACGACTATGTCAAGTATGGCCATGCCCCCTTTGAGCAGGGACGGCGGGGTGGCGATGAGCACTGGACCGCAGAGATCATCACACAGACCTGGTACCAGGCAGAGACCGGTTGCATCCCGATTTCCGGCGCGGGCTATGGCGGGCCGTTCGCCGGCCCGGGGTTTGACAGCATCTGGCTCGATATGTCCGAGATCGTGCGTCCGACCCGCGATGGCATCCACGGCCGGGAGTATATCTCCACGGCGGTGATCCTGGGGCCGCGCCTTTCGTCCCTCCACTTTGACGCGGCAGGTCAGTTGACCTCCTCATTGCTGCCCTGGATCGAGGTCCCGATTCCGGTGCTGTTGGGACCGCTGCCCTGGCCGTTGCCCGGGCGCGGGGCCCAGATGGCGGTGGTGCGGGCTGCCGCTCGATTGGGCACGCTGGCTCTCGTTCGGAGCCAGGAGTGGTTCGATGATCTGGCTCAGTACGCCGATGCCGTGGCTACGGTGCTCATGTCCGACGACGATCCCCGCTCGCCCTGGGTAAGAGGGGCGCGGTTGGTCGAGATCGAGGTGGAGCGAAGGCAGGAACTGAGCCGGGCGCTGGCCCTGGCCGACCTCCTTCGCGGCGCGAACCCGAACCGCATCGTGGCCCTGCGCGTTCCCCTCGGTCCCGACAGTCCGAGGCTGGTCGAGTGCGCGGTCGCTTCTGGGATCGGCATGGTGCATCTTTACGCCGACGAGAGCGGCTATGCGTTCGAGGGCGATCCCCCTTCGTTTCTGAGCGATGCCCTGCGCGAGATCCATGACCGGCTGGTGGGGTCGAGCTTGCGGGACCGGGTGACCCTGGTCGTCAGCGGCGGGATTGCTGCCGCCGAGCACGTCCCCAAGGCGCTGGCCTGTGGAGCCGATGCGGTGGCGGTGGACCTGGTGCTGATGGTCGCCCTGGGCTGCGCCCTGTGGGCGGATGTGCGCCGCCCCTGCCCGGTGGAAGACCTGGAGACCGATGCCGACTGGGGGGAGCAACGCATCGTGAACCTGATGGCCGCCTGGCGGGATCAATTGCTGGAGGTGTTGGGGGCGATGGGGATGCGCGAGGTGCGCCGTTTGCGAGGCGAATTGGGGCGCACCATCTTCTGGAACAAGGAAGAGGAGGCGTTCCGCCGTCTGTGCGGACGCACCATCACCGGACACGCTGAGGCCATCTCTCCTGGGCCGGGTGACGGGGAGTTGGAGGGCGACCTGCGCTGGCCGGCGGTGCTCATCCTGGCCACCGCCGAGCAAGCCCGCACCGGCCGTCCACCCCAATCCGGGCTGGAGTACCGGGTGGGCCGGTCGGGAGGAGGCTTTGACCGCCTGCGTTTCGTCTTTGAACTGGACGAAACGCTGGAGCCCGAGGACTGGGAAGCCGATGCCTCCGAACCGATTGACCTGTCCCTGGAGCTCAATCGCCGGGACCCGACCCGTCCGCGTATCCGCATTCCCCACCCCTGGTATGGAGCGGGGATGTCCTTTGGCTCGATCAGCCTCCAGACCATGATCGCCCGCGCCTGGGCCGCGCAATACTGGGATTCCTTCACCTCGACCGGAGAAGGCGGCTATCCAGATGAGCTGCTCCCCTATGCCGACCACATCATCACCCAGATCGCCACCGGCTTGTTTGGGGTGCGGGAAGATACCATCCAGCGCGCTCGCATCGTAGAGTTCAAGTACGCCCAGGGAGCCAAGCCGGGGCTGGGCGGCCATTTGTTGGGCAGCAAGGTCACCCCGGCCGTGGCGGCCATGCGCGAGGCCGTCGAAGGCGCCAGCCTCTTTTCCCCGTTTCCCTTTCACAGCGTCTATTCGGTCGAGGACCATAAGAAGCATGTGGACTGGATTCGGGTCGTCAACCCCCGCGCTCTGATCTCGGTCAAAGTGTCTACGCCCACCGACGTGGACATGGTGGCCGTCGGCAGTTACTATGCCGGAGCGCACATCATCCACCTGGATGGGGCGTATGGCGGCACCGGGGCGGCCCCCGAGATCGCCAAGAAGAACATCGCCATGCCGCTCGAATATGCCATTCCCAAGGTGCACCGTTTTTTGGCGGAGGAAGGCATCCGCGAGGAGGTGGTGGTGATGGCCTCCGGAGGGGTCCGCACCGCCTTTGACATCGCCAAAGCCATTGCCCTGGGGGCCGACGGTTGTGTGATCGGCTCGGCCGAACTGATCGCTCTCGGTTGCGTCCGGCTGGGGTCCTGTGAACGGGACCGGGGATGCCCTTTCGGGATCGCCACCACCGATCCGACCTTGGCGAACCAGATCGACCCGCTGGAGGGAGGCCGCCGCATCGCCAACCTGTATGCCTCATGGCGGACGCAACTGCGGGCCATCCTGGGCCGTCTGGGGCTCAAGAGTGTAGGGGAATTGCGCGGCCGCACCGACCTGTTGGTATATCTGGAGTGAGCGGAGATAGTATTGATGATCATCGAGGGAGTTCCCATGCCCCGTGGGGCGCCACGAGGGATGAAAACGCCCAGGAGCCGGTGGCGGAGGGCGCGACTGCGGGTGGGGGAGTGGAGCCTTCAGGCGGTTGACTGGCTAAAGCCTCGACTCCCGCGTGCGGAGAGCGGTCAATTTTCAAGGGAGTTCCCATGACCCGTGGGGCGCGAGGAGGGATCACCATGGACGCTCATGCCAGTGCAGAACGGATCATTATCTCCCGCCGCAGTCTGGTCGAAGGGATGCCTGGGCCGCCCCTCCGGGCGATGGAGGCCGAGGGGGGATGCGGGGTGGTGGGATTGGCCGCATCGGAGCCGGTGGCCGGAAAACATCTCGCTGCCCCGGCGCGGCAGATGCACAACCGGGGCAACGGCAAGGGCGGAGGCCTGGCCGCGGCCGGTCTCTGCCCGGCCCAGATGCGGGTGACTCCAGAGATATTGCAGGAAGCGACGCTGTTCCAGGTGGCCTACCTGGATCCATGCGCCCGCGCCGAAGTAGAGCGAGAAATCCTGGCGCCGCAGTATGACATCCTCCAGGGGTACACGGTGCCCACCCTGGATGACTATCGCGACGTGCCCGGGCTGGAGGTACAGCCGCCGGAGGTGTGGCGCTATTTCCTGCGGGTGAAACCGGACCATCTCGCGCGCTTTGCAGCGGAACACGGCCTGGAGGAGACGGCGCCTCGTCAGGTCGAGGACGAATTTGTCTATCAGACCAGCTTCCGCCTCAACCAGCAGTTCTACGCCAGCCTGGGGGAAAAGCGCGCCTTTGTCCTATGCCATGGGAGAGATTTGTTGGTATTCAAGATCGTGGGGTATGCCGAGCAGGCGGTCGCCTATTATCAGCTCGACGAGTTGCGCGCCCACGTCTGGATCGCCCATCAGCGGTATCCGACCAAGGGGCGGGTGTGGCATCCAGGTGGCGCTCATCCTTTTGTCGGGTTAAATGAAGCCCTGGTGCACAATGGGGATTTTGCCAACTATTACGCGGTGGCTACCTACTTGCGCCAGCGGAACATTGTTCCCCTGTTCCTGACCGACACAGAAGTTGGCGCGCTCCTCTTTGACCTGTTGGTCCGGGTCTATGGCTACCCTTTGGAAGTGGCCATCGAGGCCCTGGCCCCGACCACAGAGCGGGATTTCGAGCGACTGCCACCCGAAAAACAGCGGCTCTACAAGGCGGTTCAGGCCACCCATCTTCATGCGTCCCCGGACGGGCCGTGGTTCTTTATTATCGCCCGGAGCCAGCCGGAGCTGGGCCAGTGGCAACTGCTGGGCATCACCGATACCTCGATGCTCCGTCCCCAAGTCTTTGCCCTGCACGAAGGCAAGGTCCAGATCGGCCTGATCGCCTCGGAGAAGCAGGCGATCGACGCTGCTCTGGAGAGTCTGTCCACAGAGGATCCGCGCGTCTGTCCCGTGGCAGACCTTTATTGGAATGCGCGCGGCGGGAGCCACACCGACGGAGGAGCATTTCTTTTTACCGTGCGACGGGCGATGGGACCCCACCCCGAGAGTCAGAAGATGGAACTGGTGGCCACCGACAAGTTTGGGACGCGGCTGAGAGCTCCGCTCGATCAGGTCCCCAACAACCCCAGCACCGCCACCCGGGACTCATCGCGGCTATGGCCGGCGGCCCTGGACCTGGAACGATGGACCGTGGCCGGACCGGAGGGGGTGGATGCAGCCTGGGAGCGACTCCGGCGGGAGATCCAGGCGTGGGATTATGGGACATTGACCGGATTCTGCCAGGAGATGGGAGCCCTGGCCGATGGTGGAGATGAGGCCCGGTCGTTTGCCGTGGCCCTGCTCACCCGCCTGCGGGACCGAGCGTACGATCCCGGCGCCAAGCGCCGGGCTTCGGTGTTGGCCCTGGTCGATCGAGCCTTGATCCGGATCCTGGACCACGTCCCTCCGCTGGCTGGAGGAAGCAAGAGCCGCTGGCGGCGGATGGATTGGACGATGCGCTGGACGTTCCGCCCGCCCGAGGCAGAGGAAGAATGGCTGGTGATAGATGCGGGCCGGTTTCCACCCGAGGGAGACGATTCGGCTGCGCGGTGGATCGTGCAGGCCGTGACCTTGGGATGGCGGCGGCTGGTGACCTACCAGTGGCGCGGAGGCCGCTTCTGCGGCTGTGGGCTGGGGCCGCGTGGCAGGGGCGTGCGGATTGATGTCTATGGCTCCAGCGGCGATTACCTCGGCTCCGGCCTGCAGGGAGCTGAGGTCCATGTCCACGGCAGCGCTCAGGACCAGGTCGGCCAGATCCTGAAGGCGGGCAAACTGGTTATCCATGGAGATGTGGGACAGGCATTTCTGTACGGGGCCAAGGGGGGGGAAGCCTATGTCCTGGGCAACACGGCTGGCCGGCCTCTCATCAACGCCGCCGGCTGCCCTCGCGTGGTGATCAATGGGACCAGCCTGGACTATCTGGCCGAGTCGTTTATGGCTGGTGATCCGCTTCATGGCGGTGGGTTTGTGATCCTGAACGGGATCGGCTTTGATGCCCACGGTCAGATGAAGCCCTTGCCCACCCCCTACCCTGGGGGGAACCTTTTTTCGCTGGCCTCCGGGGGAGCGGTCTACATCCGCGACCCGTACCGGTTGGTGACCTCGGACCAGTTGAATGGGGGGTGTTTCGTGCCGATGACGGAGGCCGACTGGACGCTGCTCTTCCCGTACCTGACCGAAAACGAGCGGTGGTTCGGCATCGCCGTGGAGGCGTTGCTCCAGGTCGGAGAGGAACGATGGCCTCCTGAAGAGGTGTACCGCAAGGTCGCCGCCGTCCGGTGACGCGCTACCCCATCAGGCAGCAGATGGCTGGTCCGCCGGGCTGGAGGGGGTGGAGTTTTACGATGAGCAAATTGTACTTGAGCGAACAAGGGCATGTCATTCCCACGCTGTGCGAGGAGCTGACCACCTACCGAAGGGCGCGCAAAGTGTTGCATCTGCCCGCCACGGCTGCGCCCGGCATCCTATACATCCTGGCCCGGCCGTACGCCAATAGCGCCCCTCCTCTTCGACTGCGCGTCAACGACGCCGAGGTTGCGGCGATTCCCCCGGGTCCCTGGCCGGCCTATGCCTGGTATGAGGTCTCCATTCCTGCCTCTCTGCTCAGACCCGGAGCCAATCTCTTTGACTTCTGGACGGATTCGACCGCGATGAACGCCTGGGCGCTGGCGATCGAAGACGGTCACGCCCAGCCAGAGAGTTTCATCAGCGACGACGGCGGCCAGACCTGGCGCAACGAGAAGATGGGCTATCTCAATGTCCTGCGAGGTGAGTATGTGGTCCGCATCCGTCTGGCGGAAGGTCAGGACCCGGCGCCACCGGCCATGGTCTGGGAAGATCCAGCCAATCCGCGCCTGGAAAGCCTGCACCGCATCATGCCCGTCCAGGCTCTTGAGCCGGCGCCGTTGCTGAAACGGGTGCGCGCCTTGACCTCCTGGATCAGCTCCAGTTGGGAGCATACTGACTCGCTTCGCGCCTCACAATATGCGCCGTGGGACGCGGAGACGATCCTGGCCTGGGGCCAAGCCCGAGTGGGGCATAACGGCCGGTTGCCCATCGTGATGTGTGTGCACTATGCGGTGACCTTTGTGACCTGCTGCCAGGCGATCGGCATTCCGGCTCGCTGTGCGGTGATGATGGGCACTCCTAACGGCTCGGACGGCCATTTCGTGGCCGAAGTGTGGTTTGAGGAGTACGGCAAATGGGTCATGGTTGACCCGAATCTGGATGCCATCCTGTGGAAAGACGGCGTCCCCCTTTCGGTGACCGAGATTCAGGAAGCTGGGTCTGATCTGGGGAACCTGGTCGAGTGGGGGCCGGGGACCGAATACCAGCGCCAGTATGCCCATATCCGCGAATTCATCGAGAACAACTTTTTGCGCGGCGTGTTCATCCGGCACCGCAGCATCTGGCCGCGAACCGACTTCCTTTCTCATCCCGAGTGTTCACCTCCGGGACACGGTTCGTTAGCCTACTGTGAGACCAATCTGGTGTGGGAAACCCGGGACCTGGAGCGCGGCTTTGCCATGTTTCCCTATTTCGGAGATCCAGCTTACTTTGATGCGCCCCCGCAGCTTTAGAAGCAGGGGCGCATTCCCATGCCTGGGACCGATGTCAGCCGCGCGCGATCGGCCGCTGTGCTTTCCCCGCCAGGTGTAGCGATAGGCAATGCGATTTCGCTCGCTGACCATCTCTTCGTAGACGATGTGGTGGACCGTTCGCGAGCCCGTGCCAAGTCCCACCGCCACCATCCGGATGAAATCGGACGATTTCATCGTGCTGGTGGTCGGCAAACTAGATGCCATGAAAGCGCTCATGGCCGGCCGGATCAAGGTCAGCGGCAAGCTTGCGCTTCTGATACGATTAAGGCAGTGGTTCGCGTGGTGACGGTTATCCCCATCCAGCACCGGTTCCCTCCCTTGTACCAACGAGAGGCGTCACCTATCAGTAGCTGGTCTCAGGCGAGGATGACGCGGACCCCGGCCTCGGTCAGGCTCTGAACAACCTCCGGCGCGACGCCAGAATCCGTCACCAGCGTGTCCACCGCCGATAGGGGCGCGACAAAGGCAGGTGCCGTCCGGCCGAACTTGGTGTGGTCCGCCACGACGATCAGATGGTTAGATAGTCTCACAATCGCCCGGTCGGTCATTGTCTCCGGGAGATAGTCATTGGTCAGGCCATGGTCCAGGTGGATCGCCCGGATGCCGATGATCACCTTGTCGGCCCGCAGCTCGTTCAAGGACTGCTCGGTGATGTGTCCGATCAGCGAGAGCTCCGATGGGCGGAGCAGCCCGCCCAGGACAATGACGGTGATCTGGGGGGCATCGGCCAGCAGGTTGATCACCGGCAGCGAATTGGAAATGACGGTCAGGTTGCGGCGACCCTTGAGGTGCTTGGCTACGGCCAGCACTGTCGAGCCACTCCCCAGGAAGACAGTCTCCCCCTCGCCGATCAGTTCCGCTGCTGCGCGCCCGATCTGCTCCTTGAGCGCGGCTTGCTCGTGCGTCCGCTGCAAGATAGGCGGTTCAGGCACGAACGAGGCAGGCCTTCGCGCACCGCCGTGTACACGCTGCACGGCGCCTGCTGCGTTCAATTCCTCCAGGTCACGGCGGATCGTTGCCTCGCTGACGCCAAAGCGGGCACACAGCTCTGCGACCGTCACCCCGCCTGTTTCGTACACAAGTTGCTGGATCTTTTCCTTGCGTTCTGCTTTGGCCATCGCCGCTGACTCCCTCCTGATGAGGCTCGTTGCTCGTGATACGAACAGTTCCATTATAATACAAAGCAATGAACCAGTCAAGCATCAATTGACCAAAATATGAGCGATTGTGACCGAATTTGTGGCGTTTGTGACGGAATGGCTTGACAATCGCTCATTCTTGTGTTATAATTAGATTGGTTTCATAGCAGGTTTTTGGGGGAGAGACCATGTCCGCTGCCGACTTGTCACTGTACGAGTTCCGGCCGCGCCCGGCACTTGTCACTCAAGACCACACGCCTCAGCGACCACGTTACCCGGCCATCGACGCCCATAACCACCTCGGACCGGTGTGGGGCGGCGGCTGGGCCGATCGCCCCCTCATTGAATTGCTGGATGCCATGGACGAAGCTGGTGTGCAGGCGGTGGTAGACCTGGATGGTGGCTGGGGCGAAGAGATCCTTTACCGGCACCTCGACCACTTCAAGGCCGGCGCCCCCGATCGTTTTTTCCATTTTGGCGGCGTCGACTGGAGCCAATGGCCTGAGCAGGGGGACGGTTTTGCCGAGTGGGCAGCCGCCCGCCTTCGCCAGCAGGTCTCGCGCGGTGCCCAGGGACTCAAGATCTGGAAGGGCTTTGGCCTCCAGGTGTGCGATCACCACGGCCATCTCGTCGCCGTTGATGACACCCGCCTGGACCCGCTGTGGCAGACCGCCGCCGAGCTGCACATTCCCGTCCTCATTCACGTCGCCGATCCCGTCGCTTTTTTCGACCCGCTGGATCAGTACAACGAACGCTGGGAAGAGCTCCACGCCCACCCCGACTGGCACTTTCCTTCTCCACCCTATCCCGCCTTTGCGACGATCGTCGAAGGGTTTGCCAATCTTGTACGGCGTCATCCACACACGATATTCATCGGAGCGCACGTGGGCTGCTACGCAGAGAACCTGGCCTGGGTGAGCGCCTTGTTGGACCGGGCGCCTAACCTGTACGTGGATATTGCTACCCGCATCGCCGAGCTTGGTCGGCAGCCGTATACGGCCCGTCGTTTCTTCCTGAAATACGCTGACCGGATCCTATTCGGCACCGATATAGGCGTACACCCCGCCTGGTACCGCATCTACTACCGCTTCCTGGAAACAGACGACGAGTACTTTGCCTACGATCTAGACGCCATCCCCGGTCAGGGGCGTTGGCGCATCTACGGGCTCTATCTCCCCGGCGACGTGCTGGAGAAGGTGTACCGTCTGAACGCGCTGAAGCTTTTACAGGGCCAAGGCCCTGTGACCGCTTTTGAAAAGTGATGGGCATCGATGGAGAACAAGGGACAACACACGCACACCGAGATTCTAACCCAACCGGCGGCCTGGGCTGATGCCCTGCGCGCCTTTGCCGCCGCACGCGCTGACCTGGCACGGGCATGGGTCTCCCTCAACCCTTGGCAGGTGCTGTTCGTCGGTTGCGGCTCTACCTATTACCTGGCGCAGACCGCCGCCTCACTCTTCCAAGGTCTGACCGGCGTGACTGCTCGCGCCTATCCCAGTTCAGAACTTGTCCTGTTTGGAACTGAAGTCGTGGTCGACCCGCCCCACAGCCTGTTGGTCGCTATCTCGCGCTCAGGCACAACCACCGAGACCTTGATCGCTGCGGAACGCTTCCGGCGCCTCGGCGGACAGGCTGTCTGGAGCATAACCTGCTATCCCAATAGCCCTCTGGCCGAAGCGACCGACCTGGTACTCCCGGCTGAGGCGGCCCAAGAGCGGAGCATCGCCCAGACCCGGTCGTTCGCCAGCATGCTGGTGTTGGCACAAGCGATGGCGGCTGCGCTTGCTGGATACGACGTCTCTATCCTGGACCCCCTACCCGGGCTTGGATGCAAGGTGTTAGAGCAGGCAGCGCCTATCGCCCAGGAATTGGGGGGTAGCGACCACATAGACCGTTTCTTTTTCCTGGGGTCCGGGCCGCAATACGGCATCGCCAGTGAGGCCATGCTCAAAATGAAAGAGATGGCCCTTTGCCACAGCGAAGCGTTCCATTTTCTCGAGTTCCGTCACGGCCCCAAGTCGGTGGTCAACGGCCAATCCCTCGTCGTTGGCCTGCTCTCTCCCCAGGTCCATGCCCATGAGCAGCAGGTCTTGGACGAGATGGCTGCCTTGGGTGGCGACATCCTCGTGCTGGCCCCCTGGCCTGGCGCAGACGGCGGACCGCGTCGCATCCGCCTCGCCTGTCACCTGCCGGCGTGGGCCATGCCGGTCCTTTACCTGCCGCCGCTGCAGCTACTGGCCTACCACCGGGCGGTCGCTAAAGGGCTGGATCCCGATCGGCCGCGCAACCTGGAGGCGGTCGTATTCCTGGAAAAGTCGAGTTTTTTGCCAGACTGAGTGGAAGGTAAAAAAAGAGGAGGAGGAAATGAAAGGGAATCTAGTTCAGGGCTTGTTGGTCGTCCTGCTGGTGCTTGGCCTGGCCGCCTGTCGCGGGACCCAGGAACCGGCCTCAACGGCGGAGAACCCTCAGCCGGCTGAGACGCCGGCCACGGCCAAGGCGGCCGAGCCGGTCAGCCTGCGGCTGTGGACGCACCAGAACAACGCTTTCAATGCCGGCTACGAGGCATTGATCCAGGCCTTCAAGGCAACCCATCCCGGCGTCGACATCACCCTCGAGACCTTTGACTATGACACCTACATCCAGACGCTGCAAACTGCCATGCCAGCCGGCGAAGAGGCCGACATCTTGCAGATGTTCGGCACCTGGACCGCCGAGTATGCCGAGCGGCTGGCACCCATGCCGGACAGTGTCATGACCGTGGAGCAGGCTCAACAGCTCTACTACGCCGCTCCTATCGGGGGCTACATCATCAACGGCAGACTGTATGGCCTGCCGCAGGAGTTCAACTGCGAATATGGCGGCGTGCTGGTCAACAAGACAATGTACGAAAAGGCTGGCCTCACCTATCCTCCTGCGTGGAAGACGATGGACGACGTGCTGGCCGACGGCAAGGCGCTGACCCAGCGTGACGAGGCTGGGGTAATGACGGTCGCCGGATTCGACTTTAACGCCTCGGACCCGGCCTCCTTCTCGTTCCTGGCCGGCGTCCTGCAGCTTGGCGGCGACTACTGGAACGCCGACCGCACCGGCTTTACCTTTAACACCCCACAGGCCAAACAGATGCTCCAATGGATGGTCGATGCCGTGAGCAAGTGGGGCGTGCTGGACCCGGTGCTGTTCAACGACACGACCAACTGGGTGGGCTCGGCCTTTTTCGAGGGCCGGGTGGCCATCGGCTACATCGGGACATGGGCCATCGCCGAGGGCAAGAACAACTATCCCGACTTTGCTGACGAGTGGGACTATTTCTTCCTGCCCTCGATGCGGGGAGATCCGGTCTTTGTGGCCGACTCGGGCTGGGGCCTGACCGTCTCGCCCAACAGCAAGCACCAGGACGTGGCTTGGGAGTTTGTTAAATTCGCGGCCGCCGACGTGGACAATGCGCTCCAGTTCAACCTCACCAGCGGCACCATCCCCGCCATACCCGAGGTCGCCGCGTCGCCCAAGATCGCCGAGACGATGCCCTGGGTGGCCAAGGCGCTGCAGATCCTGCCCTACGGCCGTTACCTGGGCGCCATGCCCGATCGCGATCTGGTCATCTACGACATCCTCTATCCCCACATCCTGAATGCCCTGCAGGGTGTGGAAACGGTGGATGATGCTCTGCAAGCGATCGACGATGAGGCCAACGCCACGTTCGAGTAGCAACGGAATGGTACAAGGGCGCGCTATCCGCGACCCTGCACCCCAGGACACAGGGAGACAGCCATGAGCACTCTGACCGTGGGCCGGGCGAAGAAGCGCGGCGGGCTGTGGGTCAGCCAGCGCCGTTTCATTCTGAGCGTCACCATCCCGATGATCCTATATAGTGGCGTGGGTCTATTCACCATCGGCTGGGCCTTGGTGCTGGCCTTCTTTGACTACAGCCCGGGCCGCGCTGGCGGCCCAATTCTGGGCCTGGGAGGCAGCAACCCCTTTGTTGGCCTCAAGCACTTTGCCAACATGATCGACGGCGTCTCCCGCGAGGCTACCCAGTTCCGCATCAGCCTGCGAAATACCCTGATCTTTGCCCTGGCCGTATTGCCCCTGAATCTGGCCATCACCCTGCCCCTGGCCGCCCTTATCGAGTCGGTGGACCGGCGGCTCAAGACCGCCTTCCGCGCCATCTACTTCCTGCCGGTCATCACCTCGTCGGTGGGCGTGGCCATGATGTGGGGTTACCTGTACGATCCTCAGCGAGGTCTATTCAACGCCGTCATCCGGCTGTTCGGCGGTACCCCCGTTGCCTGGCTTTCCGACCCGCGCGCCCAATTCCTTGGTGTCTCGGTGGCCATGTGGGCAGTCATCGGCGCCTACCTGTGGCAGGACTTTGGCTACAACCTGGTCATCTTTATCGCCGCCTTGCAGGGGATTCCTCAGGAATTCAAAGATGCAGCGCTGATCGACGGCGCCAACCCCCGGCAGGTATTCCGCAAGATCACGATACCACTCCTGCGTCCCACTCTGCTCTTCGTGTGTGTGATGACCATGCTCAGCTCCTTCCAGGTCTTTGACATCATCCAGGTCATGACCAACGGCAACCCCAACAATCAGACGCGTGTTCTGGTGCTCGATATCTACGACAACGCCTTCCGCTACCAGCGGATGGGCTGGGCGGCAGCCGTCTCGCTCGTGTTGGTCGTAATCGTGATGCTCGTCACCATCGTCCAGATGCGCCTGCTGCGCACCGAATGGGAGTACTGACATGGCGACGATTGCTGCTGCTCGTGCCCGGTCCAGGCCGGCATTTGACCGGCTCAGGTGCGGCCTTGGTCATCTCATGGTCTATGTCCTGTTGATTGTCGGCCTGTCAATGACGCTGATGCCCTTCCTGTGGATGATCCTCTCTTCCCTAAAGACAGCGACCGAGATCCTGCGTGTCCCGCCCACCTTCTGGCCGGACAATCCGACCTTGGCCAACTACCTGACGATCCTGAACGACCCGAAGCTGCCGTTGTTGCGCTTCTACGGCAACAGCCTGTTTGTCGCCGTGACCAACGTCCTTATCACCCTATTCACCAGCTCGCTCATCGGATTCCTCTTTGCCAAGTACCAGTTCCACGGCAAACGGGTCCTGTTTGGCTGGTTCCTGCTGACGATGATGATCCCGGGGCAGATGACCATGATCCCCGGCTACCTGATCCTGGCCAAGGTCGGCTTGCTCAACAGCCTGTGGGGACTGATCGTGTTCAGCGCGCTTGACGCCTTTGGCATCTTTTTGATGCGACAGTTCATTGAGTCGTTGCCCAACGAGCTGCTGGATGCCGCCCGCATCGACGGCGCCTCGGAGTGGCAGCTTTACTGGCGCATCGTTCTGCCCCAGCTCGGGCCGCCGCTGGCTACGTTGGGCATTCTGACCTTCATGCACAACTGGAATGCCTACCTGTGGCCGATGGTGGTCATCACCAAGATCGAGCGCCGGACGCTGCCTATCATCCTGACCTGGTACAACTCGCAGCACAGCACCCAACCTAACCTCACCATGGCCGCCACAGTGATGATCGTCATGCCTATCCTGATCGTCTACTTCTTCTTCCAACGGTGGGTCGTGCGCGGCTTTACGATGAGCGGGCTCAAGTGCTGATGGACAAGCGGCTTCAGCTTCTCCTGTGGATTGCCGTCTGTGTGGTCGCTGGCTGCGGCGGCACCCTGACGCCCACGGCGCTGCCGGGCCCCGATTGGCTGGCCGTCGACGACTTTGTCTATCAGTTGCAGCGCGCCCGGCCTGATCGCATTGGCGAAACGGCCTTCGACCTGGTCGTGGTCAGCATTGCGGCCGCCGGCAACTCAAAGGCTGTCATCCCTGCACTCAAGAGCAGCCCCGGCGGCGAAAAGCTCGTCCTGTGCTACATGAGCATTGGCCAGACCGAGAACTATCGCTTCTACTGGAATCCTGACTGGCCCAAGAACCCTCCCTCCTGGCTGGACGAGCCGGATCCGGTGTGGTCCGGCGATTACTGGGTACACTACTGGGACCCCGAATGGCAGCGCATCCTCTTTGGCACAGCCGAAAGCTATCTCGACCAGATCATCGCCCTGGGGTTCGACGGCGTCTACCTGGACCGAGTAGACGCCTACCGATACTACGAGGAAAAGGGGCGCGATACGGCCGCCCGCGAGATGGCCGACCTGGTCATCGCCCTCGCCGGCTATGCGCGCGAGCGGCATCCCGGCTTTGGCGTCTTTCCCCAGAACGCCGAAGAGTTGGGCATCCGCTTCCCCGACTATCTGGAGACGGTCACCGGTATTGGCGTTGAAGATCTCTACTACGGCTATCCCCGTGATCACGAGGCCTCGCCCCCCGACTGGACCGCCCAACGTGAGGCGATCCTGGACCAGTGGGTCGAGGCCGGCAAGCTGGTGTTGGTGATCGACTACACCCGTGTCCCCGAGCAGATCGACGATGCCTACGCTCGGAGCCAGGCCCGTGGCTATGTCGAGTATGTGACCGTCCGCTCTCTGGGGCAGCTCATCATCAACAAAGGGCACGAGCCAGATTAAGGAGACGACTTATGACAAAAATCGCTTTCATCGGCGCCGGCAGCCTGGAATTCACCCGCGGCCTGGCGCGCGACATTCTGACCTTCCCCCTGCTTCAAGATGCTACCTTGGCCCTCATGGACATCGACGCCGAGCGTCTGGAGTTCGCACAGAAATCGGTCCAGCGCATTGTGGACATGGGCCGCTACCCGGCCAAGGTCGAGGCAACGCTGGACCGTGTCGAGGCGCTGACCGGTGCCGACGCCGTCCTGTGCACCATCCTGGTCGGCGGCACCGAGGTATGGCGGCATGACATCGAGATCCCCAAAAAGTACGGCGTCGACGTCAACATTGGCGACACCCGTGGGCCGTCGGGTATCTTCCGCGCCCTGCGCACCATCCCGGTCATGCTTAGCATCGCTCGCGACATGGAGCGCTATTGCCCCGACGCAATCCTGCTCAACTATACTAACCCGATGGCCATGCTATGCCGGGCACTGCAGCGCGAATCGTCTATCCGCCTGACCGGCCTGTGCCATAGTGTGCAGGGAACGGCCATGATGCTGGCCGATTGGATCGGCGCACCCTACGACCAGGTCACCTACACCTGCGCCGGCATCAACCACCAGGCATGGTACCTGAAATTCGAGTGGAACGGCAAGGATGCCTATCCCCTGATCCGCGAGGCCATCACCACCAGGCCTGAGATCTATCAACAAGAGATCGTCCGCAACGAAATGTTCCTGCACCTCGACTACTATGTCACCGAGTCCAGCGGGCACAATTCCGAGTATAACTGGTGGTTCCGCAAGCGGCCCGATCTCATCGAGAAGTACTGCACCCACGGCACCGGCTGGAATCCGGGCGTCTACGCCTACATCTTGAAGGAGTACCAGCGAGCCGAGAAGACCTGGAAGGACGAGGCCAGGCAATGGTTTGCCCGGGAGACACCGATCAGCCTGGAACGAGGGCACGAGTACGCGGCCCACATCATCAATGCCTGGCGGGGCGGCGAGATCTTTTCTTTCAACGGCAATGTGCCCAATACTGGGCTGATCACCAATCTACCGCCGGACGCCTGCGTCGAAGTTCCTGTCTTTGTGGACAAGGCAGGATTTCATCCGGTGCATGTCGGAGCGCTGCCGCCGCAGTGCGTGACGCTCACCCACGTCAACGTCATGGTTGAAGAGATGGCTGTCGAGGCGGCGCTGACCGGCAATCCTCGTCTGGTGTTCCAGGCCGTTGCCCACGACCCGCTGACCGCTGCTGTGCTCTCGCTGGCCGAGATCAAGGAGATGGTCGAGGAGATGTTCCAGCAGAACAGGGATTACCTGCCGCAATTCAAGCATCTGAAGGTGTAGACGGCCGTCATGTTGGCCGAAATTGTGGCTGCCCACAAGCGCAACAATCGGGTTGGCATCTATAGCGTCTGCTCAGCGCATCCCTTTGTTCTAGAGGCCGCCGTTCGGCAGGCGCTCGACGATGGCTCGCCGCTGCTCATCGAGTCGACCTCCAACCAGGTCAACCAGGATGGCGGCTACACCGGCATGACCCCGGCCGCTTTTCGCGCCCTGGTGTACGACCTGGCTGACAGGCTTGGTTTGCCCCGTAAGCGCGTCATCCTGGGCGGCGATCACCTCGGCCCCAACCCTTGGCGCAGCCGGCCAGCCCAAGAAGCGATGGGCAAGGCGCGGGCCCTGGTCCGCGACTGCGTGCTGGCCGGATATGACAAGATCCACCTCGATGCGAGTATGAGGTGCGCCGACGATCCGCCCCATGTGCCCCTGGATGAAACTGTCATAGCCGAGCGGACGGCCGACCTGTGCCTGGCCGCAGAGGAGGCCTATTCGGCGCGTGGCTCAGGTCAGGCAGCCCCGCACTATGTCATCGGCACCGAGGTCCCGCCCCCGGGTGGTATCCAGCAACCGGGACACCGGCCGGCGGTGACGCCGGTCAAAGATGTCCAGGAAACGATCGAGCTGACACGCCAGGCGTTTCAACGGCGCGGACTGGAGGCTGCCTGGCAGCGGGTCATCGCCCTGGTGGTCCAGCCGGGCGTCGAGTTTGGCGACGACGTGCTGTTTGAGTATGACCCTCAGGCAGCAGCCCCGCTCTCCCGGTTCGTTGAGGCGTGCGACCAACTCGTCTTTGAGGCTCATTCCACCGACTATCAGACCCGTGACGCCTTGAGAAGACTGGTCGAGGATCATTTCGCCATTCTGAAAGTTGGTCCGGCCTTGACCTTTGCCTTCCGCGAGGCCGTCTTTGCCCTGGCCATGATCGAGACCGAATTGCTCTCAAGGCAGGACGGGATCGAGCTGTCTCGCATTCAGCAGGCCGTCGACAACGCGATGCTGGCCAGGCCGGCGTACTGGCAGAGCTACTATGCCGGCTCTGAACGACACGTTCAATTCGCTCGTCGCTACAGCTTTGGCGATCGCTCCCGTTACTACTGGACCGATCCGGGTGTCCAGGAATCGCTGGCCCGCTTGCTTGGCAACCTGGAAGAGCATCCCATCCCACTGACCTTGCTGAGCCAGTTCCTGCCGGTGCAATATGAGCGGGTTCGGCGCGGCGTCGTGGCAAATGCGCCCAGGGAGCTCATCTGCGACAAGATCAGGTCCGTGCTGGCCGACTATGCCTATGCCTGCGGGTATCATTAAAGAGGAGCGGATAGGATGGACAAGAGGATCCTCGTCATCGGCGAGCTGAACGTAGACCTGATTGTCAGTGGCCTGAATGCCTTCCCGGCCCTGGGGCAGGAGATCGTGGCGGATGTCTTGACGACCGTCATGGGCAGCTCTTCGGCCATCTGCGCCGCAGGTCTGGCCCGCCTGGGAGCCAGGGTAGACTTTGTAGGCAAGGTCGGCACCGACTATTACGGCGATTTCATCGTCGCCGAGCTGCGCCGCCTAGGGGTCGGCACCGCTTACCTGATCCGCGACAACGCCGTGCCTACCGGGGTCACCATCGCGCTGGCCTACCCGCAGGATCGCGCCCTGGTGACCTATCTGGGCTGCATTCCGCACTTGAGCTTGCCTCACATCAAGATGTCGATCCTGCCTGAGTACTGCCATTTGCACGTCGGCTCCTATTTCCTCCAGAAAGGGCTGCAGCCTGGCCTGCCGGACCTGTTCGGCCACGCTCACCGCGCCGGGCTGACCGTGTCGCTCGACACAGGCTGGGATCCGGAGGGGAAGTGGGGCGACTCTGACCTGCTAACCCTGCTGGAGCAAGTGGATCTGTTCCTCCCCAACGACGCTGAGGCGTGCGCCATTGCCCGTGTGCAAGACGTCGAGCGGGCCATGCGCGAGCTGGGGAAGCGTGCCGGGTTGGTTGTCGTCAAGCAGGGGTCGCAAGGATCGATGGCGTTTCAAGGGCGAGACATTGTCCGCGCTCCCGGCTTTCAGGTGAGCGTCGTTGATACGACTGGTGCCGGCGACTCGTTCAACGCAGGTTTCATCTTTGCCCACGTCATCCAGGGCCAGCCTCTGGCCGAAGCGCTGCGCTTTGCCAACGCGTGCGGGGCGCTGTCCACCACCGGCTATGGTGGCACCGCGGCCCAGCCGACCCTGAGCCAGGTGCTGGACCTGCTGAAGTGAGGCTACCTTGGCCGGCCACGACCATCCTCTCAGCGCCTGCAACGCCACTGCCAGGAACGTACGCCTGTTTCGCTGTGCCAAATAGTGCTATAGCCCCCTCCCTTCCCGACTCGCCAGTTGTATACTCGAACCAGAGTGAGCGAATGTCTCTTGGCAAACCGTCAGGGCTGTTGCCAACTCCAGCACCCAGTGGGAGTGGAGGCTTCAGCCGGAACGGAATCGCGCAGAACCCAGCTAGAGCTTCCCCTCCTGGACCGTTCGGCAAAGCCACAGCGGACTTGCTGCTTCGCAACAGCCATAATCGCTCTTTCGTTTCTATATATGGACCATCAGCATACCGATGTCCTGCCAAGGGGCCCAAACAGCCTGAGTATAATCCTACCTGGATACACACCGTTTGCCCTTTCCGGCGGGTAATGATAAAATGCGGGGATGAAATATGGGCCGGCGATCTGTTTCCACACGGCGATGGCCGGTTCCAGATCTGGACCAGCCGTCACAGGGATCGTTGGGTGCTCATCATCATAAAGGAGGTGCAAGGTTGGCTGATTCGGTTGTGACCCATGTCGAGATCTTTAAGCTGAACATCGGACTCCTGGAGCCGTTCCGGGTGGCAATCGGTACCATTCGTCAGGCGACCAACATCCTGGTCAAGGTGCACACCAGCCACGGGCTCACCGGCGTCGGGGAAGGATCGCCGACCGAGTTCATTGTGGGGGAAAGCCAGGCGAGTGATTTCGAGGCCGCCAAGTCACTGGCCCGCCTTCTGATCGGCAAGAATCCTTTGGCAGTCCAGGAGCGCATGAACGAGATCGATGCGTTCCTGGTCGGCAATCCGTCCCTCAAGTGCGCCTTCGATATGGCACTGTATGACCTGCTGGCCAAATCCGCCGGGTTGCCGCTGTATGCGCTCCTGGCCGGGGAGAAGAGGCCGATCTATACGTGCAGGACGATTGGGATAGGCGAGCCCGAAATCATGGCCCGCCAGGCCGCAGAGATCAAGAACAGTGGCTTTCATGCCGTGAAGGTCAAAGTCGGCCTAGGGCGGGCCGAGGACATCCGGCGTATCCAGGCGATACGTGAGGCCGTCGGCGATGGCTTTCCGATCCGCATTGATGCCAACCAGGGGTGGGATCCGCCGGAAGCCGTGCTTGCCCTTCGTGACCTGGCCCGCTTTGACATCCAGGTCTGCGAACAGCCGGTGGCTCACTGGAACTATGCCGGCCTGAAGCACGTTCGCGAGCACAGCCCGATTCCCATTATGGCCGACGAGTCGGTGTTCGATCCCCATGATGCCTTCAAGTTGGCCAGCATGGGGGCTTGCGATCTGCTGAACATCAAGCTGGCCAAGTCCGGTGGGATCGCAGGGGCGGCCAAGATTGATGCGATCGCCCAGGCGGCGGGGATTCGGTGTATGGTGGGCTGTATGATCGAGACGCGCCTGGCGCTCAGCGCGGCGGCCCATTTCGTGTCAGCTCACCCGAACGTCCGGCTTGTCGATCTCGATTCAGCCTTCTTTCAGGCAGAAGACCCGGTCGTGGGCGGAATCACCTACGAAGGTGGCCTGGTGCACTTGCCCGATGCACCCGGTCACGGGGCCGACATCGATCCCGGTTTCCTGGCCGGGCTGGAAAGCATTACCGTCAAATAAGAGAGCATGACCGGGAAGCGGCGAAGCACCAGCATCCGGGCACGCTTGTTGATCGGCTTTGTGAGCATGGCTCTCCTGCCCGCCATCGCCATTGCCGCGGGCTCGATCGTGGTCGGCTACTACAACGGGCGCCAGCAGGCGCTCGACCGGCTGGAGTCGGTGGCGGTCCTGCAAGAGCTGGAGATCAACACCTGGATGCAGGACATGTTGGCCGAATTGACCGTGGCCTCGAACGAGGAATATGGCCTGGAGCGTGTCCAGGTGGTGCTCGACCTAGCGCGCGACCACAAGTACCTAGACTCCTACAACAAGGTGACGCGCAATTGGCTGCGCCGCCTCATCGCCCGCGCGCCATATTATGATGAGCTATTCCTGGTCGATCTTGAGGGGAGGGTGGCTCTATCTACCAATCCCGATCACGAAGGAGAGAGCCGCCGCCAGGAAGCCTACTTTGCCCGCGGCCTGGAGGGTCCAACCCTGCAGCCCCGGTTCTGCACAGCGCCCATCACCAGGCCCTCGGTGACGGTGGCGGTGCCGATCCGGAACAGGGACGGCGAACTCCTGGGCGTGCTGGCTGGTCAGGCCGGCCTGGAGCGGTTGGCTCAGATCCTGCGTGGGCGGACAGGTCTGGGCACGACGGGCAAGGCCTACCTGGCCGATTCGACTGGCATCCTGCTCACGGCCGACGCCGTGTGCCGTTCGCCCGAGACCGCTGCGCTTGCCCCCACGATGACCTTGGACGGAATCCAGCACGCTATCGCGTCTCAGAGCAGCGGTGCGGGGGTGTACAAGGACCCCCGAGGCGTCTCGGTCGTCGGTGTGTATCGCTGGCTGCCGGAGCTTCAGGCGGCACTCCTGGTAGAGCAGGACATGGCCGAAGCGTTTCGCGGCATCATCACCGGCCTTGCCGTCAACCTGGCCGTGGCGTTCGCGGCTGTGGTGCTGGCCGTCGGTGCCTCGCTCTTGATTACACGCCAGATCGCAGAGCCGATCGTTGGCCTGGCACGAACCGCGGCCCGGATTGCGACGGGCGACCTCGAACATACGGTCGCAGTGGACCGGGCCGATGAAATCGGGGTGCTGGCGGGCGCGTTCAACAGCATGACGGCCCGGCTTCGCGAGCTGATCGACGGGCTAGAAGCCCGGGTAGAGGAACGCACGCAGGCGCTCCGGCGCCGCGCCCTGGAGTTGGAGACCAGCGCCCGGGTAAGCCGCGAGATCACCGCCATCCTGGATATTGACGACCTGCTGGCGAGGGTGACGGCGCTCATCCAGGACGCGTTCGGCTACTACTACATCCAGATCTTTCTCGTCGACCGGGAGAACGGTACGCTCGTACAGCGGGCGGCCAGTGGGCCGCTGGCGCCGCAGAGCCGGCGTTTGCCCCTCGACGGGAACAGCCTGAACGCCTGGGCTGCGAGGGCGAACGAGGCGGTGCTGGTGAACGATGTGTCGCAGGACCCGAGGTTTCTGGCCGACGAGCAATTGCCCGAAACGCGGTCGGAGCTGGTGATCCCCCTGCGCGCCGGGGACAATCTCATCGGCACCCTCGACCTCCAGCGCGCCGAGAAGGATGCGTTCACTCCTGAAGAGGTGCTCGTCCTGCAAAGCCTGGGGGACCAGATCGCGGTGGCCATCGAGAACGCGCGGCTGTACGAGCGCAGCCGGGCCCTGGCGGTGGTCGAGGAGAGGAACCGGTTGGCGCGCGAGCTGCACGATTCTGTGACGCAGTCACTGTATGGCCTGGTCGCATTTGCCGGGGCAGGACAGGAGGTTATCGGGGCAGGCGATGGGAAGCGAGCCAGGGAGTACCTGACCCGCATCGAGGACGCTGCCCAAAAGGCACTCAAGGAGATGCGGCTGCTGCTATACGAGTTGCGCCCACCGATGCTGGAGAAGGAAGGGCTGGTGGGAGCGCTCCAGCAGCGCCTGAACGCCGTGGAGAGTCGCGCCGGCTTGCAGGTCCGCCTGGTGGTCGATGGTGAGATCGATCTGCCCGCGTCAGTCGAGGATGGGCTGTACCGGATTGCCCAGGAGGCGCTCAACAACGCCCTACAGCACGCTGCCGCCACCTCTGTCACCGTCCGCCTCCAGAGAGACGCAGAAGGGCTGGAACTCGAAGTAGAAGATGATGGCGTTGGCTTTGACGTCGCGGCTGCGGCCGACAGAGGCGGCTTGGGCCTGGCGAGCATGCGCGAGCGTGCTCAGGCCCTTGGTAGCCAGCTTGACGTCCGGTCGCAGCCAGGGGCGGGTACGACGGTGAAGGTACGGGTAGTACAAAGGGAGGGGCGGTGATGGCAGAGGCAAGGCGGATCCGCGTTCTGATTGCAGAGGACCATACCGTGGTGCGGGAAGGGCTGTGCGCCCTGATCGAGGCCCGGCCGGAGATGGAGGTAGTAGGTCAGGCATCGGATGGAGTCGAGGCGGTCCTCCTGGCCCGCGCCCTGCAGCCCGACGTTATCCTGATGGACCTGGTCATGCCGCGCAAGGGCGGGGTCGAGGCCATTGCCGAGATCAGGGCCGAGCAGCCCGAGGCCCGTATCCTGGTGTTGACCAGCTTTGCCGAGGATCAACTGGCATTTGAGGCAATCAAGGCCGGGGCCATCGGCTATCTACTCAAAGATTCATCCTCCCGCGACCTCCTCCGGGCAATTCATGAGGTGTACCGGGGCGAACTTTCGCTGCAGCCATCGGCTGCCTTGAAAGTCATCCGTGCCCTTCGTCGCCCACCCGAGCCCCCCCAGGCCGCAGCCACACTCACCGGGCGCGAACGGGAAGTGCTGAGGCTGATTGCCCAGGGCCTGTCGAATCAGGAGATCGCGCAGAGCCTGGGGATCAGCGAGCGTACCGTAACCACCCATGTCAGCAGCATCCTGGGCAAGCTGCACCTCGCGAACCGGACCCAGGCGGCACTCTACGCGATACACGAAGGGCTGGCCGGCAATTCGCCTACGTAATTTTTACGAGCCTCGAATACGTAACGGTGCCGATGCGTGACCGGCATTCTCGTGGTATGATCGGATCACGCCCATCCGGCATTGAGCCGGAATTTTTGCATTGGCGGAAGAAGGAGGAGCGAACAATGAAACCAAGGTCTATAGGTTTGCTGTCGGCGCTGGTTGTTCTCAGCCTACTCGCGGCTGCGTGCGGCCCTACCCCTACCCCACAGGTCGTCGAGAAAGAGGTGACCCGCGTGGTCCCCGAAAAGGTCGTGGAGACGGTCATCGTCGCGGGCACACCCCAGGTCGTAGAAAAAGTGATCACGGCCACCCCCGAGCCCACCGCGGGACCGGTCATGGGCGGGACGTTCATCTATGTCCTGCCTGGCGAGCCGGACAGCCTGGACCCCCACAAAACGGCGAGGACCGATGCCTACAATGTGATGAGATATCTCCACTGTTCGCTGTTGGTCCAGGATCCGGAAGGCAACTATGTGCCCTACCTGGCCGAGAGCTGGGAGATGTCGGAGGACGGGCTGACGTGGACCTTTCACCTGAGAAAGGGCGTCACCTTCCATGACGGCACACCCCTGACTGCCCAGGATGTCGCCTGGACCTACACCCGGGCCAAAGACCCGGCCAATCCCGGTGCCGCAGGCGCCTCTCTGGCTGCCGTCGACTCGATCGAGGCAACGGACGACTCGACGGTGGTCATGCACCTGCCGCAACCATTCTTCCCGCTGCTCACCAGCCTGTCCGACCCCGCCTTTTTTGGCATCCTGTCGCAGAAGGCGGTGGAGGCGGCCGGCGACGACTATGGCCGTCAGCCGGTGGGCTGCGGCCCCTACAAGTTCAAAGAGTGGGTCACCGGCGAAAAAATTGTGCTGGAGCGAAACCCCGACTTTAACTGGGGGCCGCCCTATGCCCACCAGGGGCCCTGGTACTTTGATCAGATCGAGTATCGCATCATCCCCGAAACAACCACCCAGGTGGTCAGCATGGAGGCGGGCGAGGTCGACTTTGGCGCTGTCGCGCCGAGCGATGAGGAAACCATCCGACAGACGGGCCTCTTCACCCTGTACCCCATCGTCTACCCGGGTACGGGTCCCCATCTCCAGTTCAACAACAGCAAGCCGCCGCTTGACGATGTGCGCGTGCGCCAGGCCCTCAATATGGCCATCGACCGGGACGTGCTCGTCAAGGTCGTGATGCAAGGTCAGGCTACGGCGCAGTACGGCCCGCTCTCCGCATCCACCATCGGCTACTGGCCTGGTGTGGAGTATGTCGGCTACAAGTATAACCTGGACAAGGCCAGAGCGCTGATGCAGGAGGCCGGCTACACGGTCAACGCCGCAGGCATGCTCGAAAAGGACGGCCAGCCGCTCAAATTCACGTTAAAGACGATGGCTGGGGAGGAAACCTGGCTCAAGATCGCCGAGATCCTGCAGGAGCAGTTCAAGGCGCTGGGGGTCGAGGTCCAGTTGGAGCAGCAGGAAGCGGGTGCGCTCGTCGCTGACGAGATCAGCGGCAACTATGAGATGGGCATGATGCAGGTCGGCTGGACCGATGCGGACATTCTGTACCAGATGTATCACTCTAGCATGATCGGGGCGCTCAACCTGGGCCAGGTCAAAGACCCGAAGCTCGACGAAATCCTGACCAAGACCCGCACCACGCTCGATCCGAAGCTGCGCCAGCAATGGGTGGACGACGCGCAGCGGTACATCACCGAGCAGGCCCTCATGGCCCCGCTGCTGTCCATGGTGAGTTACTGGGCAGTGAACAACCGTGTCGAGGGAGAGCTGTTCTCAACCAAGATCTATCAGTTGTTCCTCGATGACGCCTACCTGGTGAAGTAGCTTTGCGAACTCCACACCTGTCAGGCCCGGCCACCGGGTCTGACAGGTGTGCGCGTATCAAGGGGATAGCATGGAAATGGAACCTGAATTGGAAGGATATCGCGAGTTTGTAGCCGAGCAGATGGCCATCTGGAAGGTACCGGGCGTGGCTATTGCCGTTATCAAAAACGGCGAGGTGGTCTTGGCCGAGGGCTTTGGCTTGCGTAACGTCGAAGCCGGGCTGCCGGTCACACCCGACACGATCTTTGCCATCGGCTCGGCCAGCAAGGCATTTACGACCATGGCGATGGGCATCCTCGTTGACGATGGCCGGCTGGCCTGGGACAAGCCGGTGCGGGATTACCTGCCCACTTTCCGGCTGTGGGACCCATTCGCCACGGAGCGCATGACCCCCCGCGACCTGGTCACCCATCGCTCGGGGCTGCCGCGCCACGACCTAATGTGGTACAACAGCCCCTTCTCGCGCCAGGAGCTCTTTGACCGCCTGCGCTACCTGGAGCCCAACAAGGACTTTCGCACCTACTTCCAGTACCAGAACCTGATGTACATGGCCGCCGGCTACCTGGTCGGCCAGATCGCCGGCAGCACCTGGGAGCAGGTGGTCGAAGAACGGATCTTTCGCCCGCTCGAGATGCGGCACAGTAACTTTTCCGTCGAAGAGTCGCAGCGAGCGGCAGACTTTGCTCTGCCCTACGACGAGAAGAAGGGAGAGGTTTGCCGCATCCCATTTCGCAACATCGACACCATCGGGCCGGCCGGTTCGATCAACTCAAACCTGGTGGACATGGCCAATTGGGTCCTGCTCCATGTCAACAACGGACAGTTCAAAGGTCGCCAGGTCATCTCGCCGGGCAACCTGTCGCAGATGCACACCCCTCAGATGGTCATCCAGGGCATGCCCGGCCTGGATATCCTCACCAAGTACAAGGAGATCTCGCTGCTTAGTTACGGCTTGGGCTGGTTCATCAACAACTACCGGGGTCACACCCTGGTCCACCACGGGGGGAACATCGACGGCTTCTCGAGCCTGGTATCGTTCATGCCCGGCGAGAGGGTAGGAGCGGTGGTGCTGACCAACCTGAACAGCACGCTGCTGCCCTATGTGTTGACCTTTGACCTGTACGACCGGCTGCTCGGCCTGGGCCTCGTCGACTGGGGGCCGCGCCTGAAGGGCGACATGGACGAGATGCGGGCGGCAGCGGACAAGGCCAAGGAAAAGTCGGAGGCCGAGCGCCGGCCGGATGCCCCTCCCTCTCACCCTCTGGCCGACTATGCCGGCAACTACGAACACCCCGGCTATGGCCCGCTCACCGTCACGCTGGACGGCGATCGGCTCATCGCCCACTACAACCAGTTCGACCTGCCCATGACCCACTACCACTACGATACCTTTAGCGTGACGCTGGAGCTGGAGGACATGGAGCTGAAGGCGACATTTGCGACCGATGCGCAGGGGCGGATTGCCAGCGTGTCGCTGCCCATGGAAAGCAGCGTCAAAGAGATCGTGTTTGTCCGTGTGGCGCCCGAGGCGATGCGCGAGCGCAGCTTTCTGGAGCCGCTTGCCGGCACCTATGAGCTGATGGGGATGCAGGTCCACATCGCGCTCCAGGGCGACCACACGCTCGTCCTGGCCATCCCCGGCCAGCCCGAATATGAGCTGGAGCCGGTCGAGGGCACCGAGTTCACCGTCAAGGGCCAGCCCGGCCTGCGGATCGAGTTCAAGCGCGACGAGTCCGGCGCTGTGACCGAGGCACTCGTCACCCAGCAGGGCGCCGTCTTGAGCGCCAGGCGAGTCTAGGAGGATCGATCGTGAGCAACAAACATGAAACAGCCTGGGAGCAGGTCGTTGCCTGCACAGAGGCCGCCATGAAGGCCCACCACGTGCCCGGGGCCGTCGTCGGCATCCTCCATGGGGGAGAGACGAGAACCGCTGGGTTTGGAGTGACCAACGTCGACCACCCGCTGCCCGTCACCCCCGACACGTTGTTCCAGATCGGATCGATTACCAAGACGTACACGGCCACGGCCGTGATGCGGCTGGTGGAACAAGGTATGCTGTCGCTGGACGAGCCGGTGCGGACGTACGTGCCGGACTTTCGGGTGGCCGACGAAGACACGTCAGCCAAGGTCACGCTGCGGCACCTCCTCACGCACACGGCGGGCTGGAGCGGTGACCTTTTCACCGACATGAGTTTTGGCGACGACGCACTGGCCCGCTACGTGGCCGCCATGGCCGAGCTGCAACAGGAGACTCCCTTGGGAGCGTTCGTCTCCTACAACAACTCGGCCGTCACGCTGGCGGGCTACGTCGTGGCGACGGTGACCGGCAAGACGTACGAAGCGGCCATGCAGGAGTTGGTGCTGGACCCGCTGGGCCTGAAGCGGTCGTTTTTTAACCCCATTGACGTAATGGTCCACCGCTTTGTGGTGGGGCACAGCCACGGGCCCAAAGGCCCCCAGGTGGCCAAGCCATGGCCCATTCCCCGCGCGGAAAATCCGTGCGGCGGACTGGTGTGCGATATCGGCGATCTGCTGCGCTATGCCCGCTTTCACCTGGGTGACGGGACAACGGAGGACGGCACCCGGCTGCTGTCGGCCGAAACGATGTCCCAGATGCAGACGGCGCAAGCAACGATTTGGAAGGATGAAGCGATCGGCCTGAGCTGGTTCCTGAACGTGACCGACGGGGTGTGCCGGGTGTCGCACGGCGGGAGCACGATCGGCCAGCAGGCGGAGCTGACGCTGGTGCCGCAGCACGGCCTGGCCATCGGCGTGATGACGAACGCCGACGAGGGCCTGGCGCTGAACCGGGAGGTGACCCACTGCGCGCTGCGCGAGTACGCCGGCGTGAACGTGCGCGAGCCGGAGGCGATCGAGGCCTCCCCGGAAGCGCTGGCGGCCTATGCCGGACTCTACACGCGATATATGGTGGATCTGGAGCTGGGCATGTTGGCTGGGCAACTGGTGGGCCAAGTCCGATACACGGCCGGCTTCCCGACCAAGGACTCGCCGCCGCCACCCTGCCCGCCACCCATGTCTATTGGACTGTGCGAGCCAGACCGGCTGCTGATCCTGAATGGCGCGCTGAAGGGCCTGCCGATTGACGTGGTGCGCGACGCAGATGGGGCCGTGGGCTGGCTGCGCGTGGGCTACCGACTGCAGAAACGGGTGCGGTAGACGCCTGCTGGAGGGGGTGCCGGGTCCGTACCGTAGCTGCCTTGAAGTACCAAAAGCGCGTACCACAAGCAGCCGTGGGTTTGTGGTACGCGCTTGAGCGTTTGGGTACCGGGCACTGGGAATGAGCCTTCCCAGCCGGTTGTGCCCCCGGTAGAGGGTAAGAGAGATGGCGCTGTATGTGGTGAGAAGGCTGCTGATGCTGGTTCCGATGCTGGTGGGGATATCGCTGCTGACTTTTGCGATCCTCCAGGTGACGCCCGGCGACCCGGCGGTGTTGATGCTGGGCCAATACGCTACGCCGCAGCGCATCGCCAACCTCCGCGAAGAGCTGGGTCTGAATGACCCGCTGCCTGTGCAGTATGGCCGCTATGTGTGGCGGGCGCTCCACGGCGACCTGGGGCGCTCTTTCCGCAGCCAGAGACCGGTCATCGAGGAGATCCTGGACCGTTTTCCCAGCACGCTGGAACTGACCCTCGCCGCCCTCCTCTTATCTACGGTAGCCGGGGTTGCCACCGGGGTCATCGCCGCCACGGTGCGGAACCGCTGGGTGGATGGCGGAATCATGGCTGGGGCGTTGGTGGGCCTGTCGATTCCAGAGTTCTGGCTCGGGATCGTGCTGTTGATCGTGTTCGGCATCAAGCTCAAGATGGTATCGATCACAGGCGGCACCGGCCTGAAGGCGCTGATCTTGCCCGCTCTTACTCTTGCCCTTGCACCGGCAGCGGTCCTGGCCCGGCTGACCCGATCGAGCGTCTTGGAGGTGATCCGCGAGGATTATGTCCGGACGGCGTGGGCCAAAGGGCTGGCTGGGCGGGACGTGATCGTGAGCCATGTGCTGCGCAATGCGCTCATTCCGGTGGTGACGGTGTTGGGCTTGCAATTGGCCGGCTTGCTGGGAGGCACGGTGTTTATCGAGAATGTGTTTGCCCGGCCGGGGATCGGCCGCCTGGCCGTCAACGCCATCGCGGCGCGCGATTATCCGCTGATCCAGGGCATCGTGCTCTTTACCGCCGTGGTGTATGCGCTCTTGAATCTGGCCGTGGACGTGTTGTACGGCTTTCTGGATCCGCGAATTCGCTATGACTAACGCCCGCCAAGCAGGTGTCGCCGGCTCCCAGGTGCAGCCAGCCGCCAAAAGGGCCAGGCAGCGGCGCAGTGCGTGGCGGACGTTGCGCCGCAACCCGATCGCCATGGCGGCGCTGGTCGGCTTTGTGCTGCTGATCTTGGCCGTGATCCTGGCCCCCCTTATCACTCCGATCCCGCCGAATGCCCACGACTATGACCATCTGCTGGAGCCGCCCACCTGGGCCCACCCCTTTGGGACGGATGACCTCGGCCGCGACATCTTGAGCCGCGTGCTGTGGGGCGGCCGCGAGTCGCTGCGGGTGGCTGTGATGGCGATCGCCGTGGCCATCAGTGGAGGGACCGTCGTCGGACTGGTATCTGGCTACTTTGGCGGGTGGGTGGATGCCCTCATCATGCGCATCGTCGACGTGCTACTGGCCTTTCCCAGCATCCTCCTCTTACTCAGCATCGTTGCGGCCTTGGGCCCGAACCTGGGGACCGTGCTCATCGCCCTGGGCGTCTCGGCCATCCCGGGCTTCTCACGCCTGGTGCGCGGCTCGGTGCTGGCGGCCAAGAACTATGAATATGTCACGGCGGCCCGGGTGCTGGGGGCCAGCGATGCATATATCATGTTCACCCAGATCCTGCCCAACATCATGCCTCCGTTGATCATCTATGCTACGGTCGGCCTGGGGAACGCGATCCTGATCACTGCCGGCCTCAGCTACATCGGGCTGGGCGCTCAGCCACCCTCTCCAGAGTGGGGAGCGATGCTCAACGCGGGGCGGACGCACCTGCGGGACGCGTGGTGGATTTCGGTCTTCCCCGGCCTGGCGATCTTTCTGGCCGTCCTGTTTGTCAATCTGTTGAGCGACGGCTTGCGGGACGCGCTGGACCCAAAGCTACGACAATGAGCACAATACCGACTTCACGGCTCGGACACCAGCCCCGCAATGGACCGCCGGGTGACATCCTGCTCCAGGTTGAGGATCTGAAAAAGTACTTTCCTGTTCACCGTGGCCTGTTCCGGCGCCACGTGGGCGACGTGCGCGCCGTGGACGGCATCACGTTCGACGTGTACCGCGGCGAGACGCTGGGGCTGGTGGGTGAGAGTGGGTCGGGCAAGACGACGGTCGGCCGGACGATCCTGCGCCTGTACCCGCCTACGGCCGGGCGGGTCCTGTTCGAGGGGATCGACCTACAGACGCTAAGCGGCAAGGCGCTGCGTCGGGCACGCCGCCGTATGCAGATGATCTTTCAAGACCCCTATGCCTCGCTCAACCCGCGGATGACTGCCGGTGCCATCGTGGCTGCGCCCCTGATCATCCACCGGGTGGCGCGGGGCCGCGAGGTGCAGGAGCGGGTGGCAGAGTTGCTGCAACTGGTGGGGCTGAACCCTGGACTGGCCAACTGCTATCCGCACGAGTTCTCGAGCGGGCAGCGACAGCGCATCGCCATCGCCCGGGCCCTGGCGCTGAGTCCCGAGTTCGTCGTGTGCGACGAGCCGATCGCCGCGCTGGACGTATCGATCCAGGCGCAGGTGGTCAACCTGCTTCAGTCGCTCCAAGAGCAGTTCGCGCTCACCTACCTGTTCATCGCGCATGATCTGAGCATGGTGCGGCATATCAGTGACCGGGTGGCGGTGATGTACCTGGGCAAGATCGTGGAGCTGACCGACCGCGACAGCCTATATACCAGTCCGCTTCACCCCTACACCCAGGCCCTGCTGTCGGCGGTACCGATCCCAGACCCGGCCATCGAGCGAAATCGCGAGCGCATCATCCTGCCAGGCGAGACGCCGAGTCCAGTGCATCCGCCGCCAGGCTGCGGCTTTCACCCCCGCTGCCCCCTCGCCGATGCCCCATGCTTTGAGGCAGCGCCCGAGTACCGCGAGGTGCAGCCGGGCCACTGGGTCGCCTGCCACCGCGTGCCGTGAGCGCCGGACAGGGAGGGCAGCATTCTATGCCAGAGAATTCAGTGCTTGGCCTTTTCAGAACGCCTGGGTCGTGAGTCGTGAGGTGATCTGCGACGGCAGCCATACGCAGGCGCGGCCTGGACGGATACTGTGACCAAGGAGGAACACCCCACGCCGGTGTTTGCCGGGCAATCTTCTTGAATACCCCCGGGGCGACTCGAACGCCCGCACACGGCTCAGGCAGCGCCACACTATGTCATGGGCACTAAGGTTCTGCCGCCGGATGGTGGCGGCCGGCACGGCTGATGATCCTGTTGGTAACTGCGGCGGTCAACCTGTGGGTGGATGAGTGGCAGGCCCGGCCGGCCGCCCGCGCCGATCAGCCACGACCGGGATGACGACACACAGTACCGGGGAACGACCTGCTTCGAAGGGACTCCGTGCCGGCCCACGTTGCCAGATGCGGGCGACCAGATCACGGCCCTGCCTCAGCGCCCTCTCAGTCGATAGATGACCACCGCGCCGACCAGGAATAGAATGGTGGCGTAAGCAAAGCCGGCTGCAGGAGCGGTTACCGTCCACAGAGTGCCGACCACCAGGCTGGACACGAAATCGCCCACTCCATTTACCGTGGCCAGCACGCCATAGCCGGTGCCCCGCACATCCTCGGGCAGCAGGTCAGCGGCCAGTGCTCCCTCCAAAGCATCTTCGGCCGCGATGAACAGCCCACCTAACGCAAACAACACGCCCAGAAGCCACGCCGACGGTACGGCCATCATCCAGCCGATGCCCATCAGCGCCGCAACAGTATAGCCCATGGCCAGCAGCCGCCGCTTTCCGATGCGGTCGGCAAGGGCGCCGATCGGGTACGACATGCTCGCGTACACGATATTGTGCACCACATAGAGCGCAATGGCCGTCTGACCGGCTTGAGCGGCTCCCATGACCGGGGTGAGCATCTCGGCAGCCCGCAGCGTGAGCAGGCTGTGGGCGAAATCGCCTGCGCCAAACAACCCCACCCCGAGGAGAAACCATCTGAATCGCGTTGGCAATTGGCTTAGCATCTTGAACAGGCCCGCCGCGTTCTGGCCTGCCCGCCGGCGCTCGCCGACCAAAAGGGCAAACGCAAGCGCTGCCAGAAGGCCGGGGACGAGCGTAATCCAGAAGATCTGGCGGTAGACAAGCGTCGTCACTTCGTGCTTGCCCAGCAGGCGGATCAGCGCCAACCCCAGGAGGGGACCGGCAATCGCCCCCAGAGTGTCTGCGGCCCGGTGAAAGCCAAACGCCCGCCCCCGCGCCTCGGGCGCGACCGATTCGGCCAACATGGCATCGCGCACCGGTCCGCGGATGCCACGCCCCAGCCAACCTGCCGCCCGGGCAGCCAAGACGTGCGGCCAGGTAGTAGCCAGCGCGAAAAGGCCGGTCGTCAAGCCGGTTAGCAAGTAGCCAGCGACCGCGATCGGTTTGCGGTGGGCAACGCGGTCGCTGAGCCAGCCGGCGCCAAGCTTGACAAAAGACGACACGGCATCGGCCACGCCCTCAATGGTGCCCAAGGCTGCCGCAGGCGCGCCGATGGACAACAGGAACAGGGGCAGGATCGAGGTGGCCATTTCGTGGCCGGCGTCGCTGAAAAAGCTGGCGAAGCCCATCCCAACCACACTGCGATTGAGCCAACGGCTCCGTTGCCGTTCTTGTATCGTCAACACCGACGGATGTGAGGCCGGTGTTTCGTTCATGGTTTCTCCTTTCGTTGACTCTCTGCGCCGAAATTCCTACCTGGCTTGCGTAGCGGCCAACTCCATCGGAAGTAGACCGTTCCCCGCACTCGGGAGTCGAGGCTTTAGCCGGTCAACCGCCTGAAGGCTCCACTCCCCCACCCGGACCGGCCCCTGGAGATTTTCATTCATCGTGGTGCCCATCCGGGCATCGCTACTCCCGCACGGGTCTTCGCCAAACCTGCCCGTGACTCCGCTAGCCAAAGTCGACGGCATAGCATCGGATTGTTATCCACACACAAATGTTGGGTCATACGAAATCGAGCCTCGGCGCGGGTTCACCCTGGGACCCGTTGGCGGCGTGTAAGTAGGGGATGAGCACTAAAGTGGCGGTAGAACCACCGTTTGACCAGCTCGGCAGAGCCAACGTAGGCAGCGACAATGGCGGCGATGGCCAGCAACTGAAGCGGCTGCAGGGCTCTGAGGCCGAACGGGTCGGCCAGCGGTGTGTAGGGCAAGATGAGCACAGCGAGTACAACAGAGCCGGTGGCGACGAGCAGGCCCCGGCCAGGCCGGCTGCGGGCGAGGGATGACTTGGTGCGCAGCGCGAACACCACCAGGGCGGCTGACAGCACTGATTCCACAAACCAGCCGGTATGGAACAACTCCTGCCCGGGGTGCAGGGTCCAGAAGAGGAACCCGAAGGTCAGGTAGTCAAAGGCCGAGCTCAGCGGCCCAAAGACGAGCATAAAGCGCCGGATGAAGCCGATGTCCCAGGAGTGGGGGCGCTGGACCCAAGCGTCGTCCACATTGTCGGTGGCAATGGTCATCTCGGGCAGGTCAGTCAGGAAATTGATGAGCAAGATCTGCTTGGGGAGCATCGGCAGGAAGGGCAGGAGAAGTGACGCGCCGGCCATGCTGAACATGTTGCCAAAGTTGGCGCTGGTGGCCATAAAGACGTACTTGAGCGTGTTGGCGAAGGTCATGCGCCCCTGGATAATGCCCTGATGGAGCACCGCCAGGCTCTGTCCGGAGGCGGCCGAAGGATCGTGCTTGAGTAGTACGAAATCGGCGGCCTCTTTGGCTACGTCGACCGCCGTATCTACCGAGATGCCCACGTCGGCGGTGTGGAGGGCCGGCGCATCGTTGATGCCATCGCCCATGTAACCCACGATGTGCCCCCGTTTCTTCACGGCCAGGATGATGCGTTCCTTCTGGTTGGGGTCCACCTCGGTAAAGAGGTTGGTGGTCTCGACGGCCTGCCACAGCGCTTCATCGGGGAGGTTATCCAGTTGCGAGCTGGTGAGCACACCCGTCACCTCCAGACCGACCGCGTGGGCGGTGTGGAGAGCGACGAGTTGGTTGTCGCCGGTGATGATCTTGAGCTTGATGCCCAGCGCCTCCAGGTCCGCGATAGTCTCCGCCACGCCGGGCTTGGGCGGGTCAAAGAACAGCAGATAGCCGACAAATGTCAGCTCCCTCTCGTCGTCACGGGTGTAGGGGTGCGGCTCCGAAAGGCCCTCACCAACCGCGAGGCCCAGCACACGGTAGCCCCGCTCGCTCCAGTCGGCAAGTCGTCGTTCGATCTCAGCGCGCCGGGCGTCATCCAGGGGAGTGAGTTCATCTCCTTCCTGCACCCAGCTACAGGCAGCCAGCACGTTATCCAGGGCGCCCTTGACGATGATGCAGGGCGGCCCGCTGGGCTGTGCCACAACCACACTCAAGCGCTTGCGGACAAAGTCATAAGGCACCTCGTCCACCTTCACTACACCGGCGATGTCCGGGCGACCGTGGGCGAGGATGGCTTCGTCCAGTGGGTTGGCCAGTCCCGTCTGAAAGCTCGCATTGAGGTACGCCCAGCGGAACACCGCGTCCGACGGCTGACCGCTCGCGTCGAGAGCACCATCGAGTCGGACCACGCCTTCGGTCAGCGTGCCGGTCTTGTCGGTGCATAGCACGTCCATGCTACCAAAGTTCTCGATAGAGGACAGGCGGCGGACAATGACCCCCGCCTTGGCCATCGCCTGCGAACCCTTTGACAGGTTGACGTTGATGATGGCCGGAAGGAGCTGGGGGGTGAGTCCCACGGCCAACGCGATCGAGAAGAGCAACGAGTCGAGGACCGGCCTCTTGAAGAATACGTTGGCAGCAAACACGACCAGCACCAGGACGAACATCACCTCGGTCAGGAGGTAGCCCAGATGACGGACGCCCCGCTCGAACTCTGTCTCGGGTGGGCGCAGTGTCAGCTTGTTCGCGATTTGGCCCAGGGCGGTGGCTGCCCCCGTGTGGACGATCAGGACGCGGGCAGTGCCACTGCGGACGTTCGTGCCCATCCAGACGCAGTTCGTGCGCTCGGCGAGGCCAGCGCTCGCGGGGACGGTATCGGGGCGTTTCTCGACCGGGAAGGTCTCACCAGTCAGCACTGCCTGGTTGACGTACAGGTCACGGGCCTCCAGTAGGACGCCGTCGGCCGGCACCAAATTGCCAGCAGAAAGTTGCACCACGTCGCCCGGCACGATCTCTTCGGCAGGTACTTGCTGTACCTGCCCGTCGCGCAGAACGGTGGCCTTGATCGTCACCTCGGCGCGGAGCCGCTCGGCAGCGCTGTTGGCGCTGTACTCCTGGACGAAGCTGAGGAGGGCACTGCCCAGGACGATGGTCAGGATGATCAGCGCGTCCGCCCAGTCGGCTAGCACGGCCGACGCGCCAGTGGCAAAGAGCAAGATCAGGACGATAGGGCTCCTGAACTGGTTGAGGAAGAGCCTCAGTGCCGTGGCCTTCTTTTTCGCTTCCAGCGTATTGGGGCCATACGCCTCCAGCCGTTGGCGGGCCTCGACACTGCTAAGGCCGCCGCTGGTCGTGTTCAGAGTCGCCAGCAACCTCGAAGGCGGCTCGCTCCAGTATTGGTCGGGTACGGGGCTCCGGGCGCTCACGGAGGTCCTTTCATGATTCCGTCAAGGCGCTGGTTTCCGCTGTGGCGTGTCCCAGTCGCCGCAGCAGCCACCAGTAGAAGCCGAGACTGACCAGGTAGGGGATCAGGTAGTAAACCACCCGGAATAAGATGGAAGCCAGCACGGCACGATGGAACGGGACGCCTAGCAGGGAATAGAGGCCAGCCATCGAACTCTCCTGCACGCCCAGGCCGCCCGGCAACATCGAAAGCACGCCAGCGGTGACGCCCAGGGTGAAGCCAGTCAGCAACACGCCGAGGGAGATGGGGTTGCCAAGGGCGTGGAAGCAAACCCACAATGCCGCTACGCAGGCGCTCCAGTCGGTCAGTACTAGAGCGATCATGAGCGCCGGCAGGAGGGGCCGGGTCCGCGCCACGCCCACGCCCCGCGACATGGTCGCGTCAAACTCGTCAAGGGCATGAGTCAGGTCGTGGTGCGTCAGCCGGCGCGCGACCTTCTCCAGATTCCGGAGCACGCTACTGCGTAGCGGATGCACCAGGACCATGGCCGTGGCGAGGAAAAAGAGGATAATCAGCAACAAGGCGGCGATCCCGACAGCAACGGTTGTCCCCGGCGAGAGCGGGTGCCTGGCAAGGAGGTATCCGAGACCGATGGGCAGCAGAGCCAGCATCCCGAGGCTGTCCAGATAGGAGTTGAACAGCGACGCAGCCACGATGTCTTGCAGCACTGCCCCCTGTTCGCGCATCAGCAAGAGGCGCACGGAATAGCCGGCCGCACCCCCCGCCGATAGCAGGTGATTCAGGACACTGGACACAAAGCCGATCTCAGACAGATCGAGCCAGCTCATGTGGACGCCGAAGATGTGGTTGGCTGTGGCAAAGCCGAAGCTCAGGCAAGCATAAGAGATGGCCGTGAACAACAGGGCCGCCGGCACCAGCCTCCAGTCTGCTTCGCCGAGCACCTTCCGCGCGTCGCGCCAGTCGAGTACGAGCACCAATAGGCCGATGATCACCAGAGCGACGACGATGCCGATGACCAGGCGTTGGCGACCGGGTTTCGGTTGTTCTGTCATTGTCTTTCACTCCTGACCTGACGATCGGTGGCCTGCACCAAAGCGACGGCGGTCCGGGCCAGGCCCAGCGGCCCGCCCTGGTAGATCAGGAAGCGGTCCTCCCACTCCGGTTCGAACTTGGCCTTGTACTCCCGGATCCCCTTGTAGGAACCAAAGCGGGTCAGGTGCTCGGCCAGTTCGTGAGCGGCGTGCTCCTCCAAGGGAGCGCCCGGCTCGTCGCCGACGCCGGCGTAGGGCGCCATGCCCAGGTTGAACGTGCGGTAGCCCAGTTGCTTCAGACTCAGCATCAGGGTGATAAACAGATAGTCCATCGTGCCGTTCGGCACCATCAGCCGGTGGCGCATTAGATCGATAGTGGCTTCGCCGGGGCGATAGGAGCGGACCTCGTTAGCAAAGGCGACGATTCGCCCCGATGGTTCCCGGAGCACGGCTAGCGGGAACTGATTCAGGTAGCCCGGGTCGAAGTAGCCGAGAGAGAAGCTGCGCTCATGTCTCCCTGGGATCTGGAGCCATTCGTCAGAGACTTCTTTGACCTCGCTCAACAACGCTCGGCTGTGGGGGGGAACGTAGCGGACGAGAGTGTACCCCTCCTTTTCGAATCTGTTGCGAACATGGCGCAAGTGCTTGCTGTGCTCAACGGTGTTGGCCAAGCGCTCCAGGCAGACGACTGCCTCCTCCCCGATCTTGAGGGACTGCAAACCGAGCCGATGATACATGGGCAGCAGGTCCGGCAGTGCCTGGTGCACGGCGACTGCCCAGCCGTTATCTCTGCAGTAGCCCAGGAAGGCGTGCATGGTCTCCTCTAATTGCTCGGGTGCGCCAACGGGGTCGCCGAGGGCCAGGGCCACACCGCCCACCGTCCTATAGGCGATGCCGCACGTTTGATCCGCCGAGAAGAAGTAGGACTTGTCCGGCCAGAGCTTGAAGTAGTCGAGTGACGTGCCGCCATACTGCTCCAGGATGCGCTTCATCAGCTCTCGCTGCTGAGGCAAGGCCCGCTGACGGTACGCCACCGGCCGGAAGAGACTGTAGAAGGCAACCCCTCCGGCGACCAGGCCCAGCAGATCCAGCGAGTCCAGGAACCAGCGGGCGTGGCGGGTGTGCGCCACGAGGTCGGTGTTGCCCACCAGGCTGAACTCGCGCAAGGTTCGTAGTAGCGCGTCGGCGAGGTTGAACTGCAGGCCAAAGTCTGCCGTGTCCAGTAGCCAGAAGCCGAACGTCCCGTAGGCCAAGGCCAGGAGCAGGCTGAGCAGCATCATGCCCACCCCTTGGGCAATGCTGCGCGGTTCGCTGCGGACTGTGAAACGCTGACGAAAGACGAGCAGCAACACAGCAGCCGTCATCGGCCCCAGAGCGACATACCACAGATATCCCCGCCCGAGATGAGCTGCCGCAGCCATGATCGCACCACCGAGGGCGAGCCCCCAGGCTGCCCGCTGGCGCTGGAAAAGATGGAACGACAGGTAGACCAGGGCAAAGCCGAACACCAGGGACAGGGAGCGGCTCCAGTGATAGAGGCCGAAGGGCAGCGGCACATTGAACAGGGCAGGCCGGTCACGGAAACGCACCCCCAGCACGGATATAATGCCCAGCAGGCCATTGGCGAGGGTCGCCCCCGCCACCAGCCAGGTAGGCCAATCCCGCCGGAAGGCGGTCGAGAATCGTTGCCAACGGCCGGCCGACGGACCAGGCAGAACAACCGCTCGCGGTTGCTCTGTGCCCGGTTGGGCTTCGCTACTCGGATAATCGGTGTCGTCCATCAGCCACCTTTGATCTAGACATGCTCCGGTGGGTCGGTCTGTATCTCGCGGAGCCTGCCCAGAGCAGGGCGTCCTGACCACCGAGTGTAGGGTAGCAAACGCGCCACAGTCGAGCTGTGTCCGTCTGACCTAGCCAGTGGTGGAGGCCCTCGGTTCGCCCAACGTCACATCGATGGTTCCCAACTGGCCGTCGCGCAGGACTTGCAACGTGACCGTCAGGCCCGGCTGTGCCTGCTGAAGCAATGCGGTCAGGTCGTCCATCGATGGCACAGGTAAGCCGTCAACACCCAAGATGAGGTCGCCTCCGATCTTTACTTGCTGGCCGTTTAGGGTCACCGCCTCGTTGCCAGCGCGCAGACCCGCTTGGTCCGCCGGGCTGCCCGGCTGCACTGCCTGCACCAGCACCCCTGTCAGATTGGCGGGCAGGTCCATCGCGCGGGCAATCTCGGGAGTCAAAGTCACCCCATCGATGCCCAGATAGGCTCCCTCCGAAGTGCTGGTTGTCCTGGCAGACTCTGCTGCCCCGGGCGAAGGGCGCGCTGCCAAGGTAACATCCAGGATCATCTCCTTGCCATCACGCAGTATGGTGAGTGTAACTTTCTGGCCGACCTCGGTGCTCCGCGCCAGGTAGGAGAGCAGGTCGTCGAACTGCCGCACGGCCTGGCTGTCGATCGCCACGATCACATCTCCGCCTATTGGCACCGACACGCCGTTGATCTGGGTCTGACGATCGCTGCCGCGCAGCCCGGCTTTGTCGGCAGGCCCGCCCGCCGTCACGGTCACTACCAGGGCACCGCGCTGATCCGCGTTGAGGTCCATGGCTGTAGCGAGGTCAGGCGTCAGGTCGATGCCGCTGATCCCCAGGTATGGGTGGTCGTAGTGGCCGGTCTTGATCAGGGCCGGCACCACCTTCTGCACGATGAGCGACGGGATGGCAAACCCGATCCCGGCGCTGGACTGCACCGCCGACTCGATAGCTGCCGTCACGCCAATGACCTGTCCTTGGGAGTTGACCAGCACGCCGCCCGAATTCCCGGGGTTGATGGGCGCGTCGGTCTGGATGACATCGGGGATGCTGTAGTTCAGATTATCTGCCGTGCCGGACTGCACAGGCAACGTGCGGCCTACGGCACTGACGATGCCCAAGGTCATGGTACCTTCCTCGCCAAAAGGGTTGCCAATCGCAATGGCCAATTGGCCGACCTGAACCTGCGTCGAGTCGGCAAGCTGCACCGGTTGCAAGGATGCGGCCGGCACGTCCGCCTTCAGAACGGCCAGATCGCTGTTCACGTCAGTGCCGATCACCTTGGCAGAGGCGACCCTTCCATCGGCAAAGCGCAGGCTGATCCGGCTGGCCCCGTCCACCACATGGTTGTTGGTGACAATATGCCCCTCTTTGTCCCAGACAAAGCCTGAGCCAAGGACGGTCTGCACTGCCGGCGAACCCCCAAATAGACTGAATACCGGGGCATTCTCGAGCACCAGGACGCTCACCACAGAAGGGTTGACCTGCTTATACACCTGCTCCAAGGTACCCTGGAGGGCGTCGAGCATCCCGGCATCTACTGCCGGCAGCGCGCTTGTCTGCATCGGCGCTGTCACCGTAGCCGTAGCCAAGGCATTTCCCCTCAAGTCGACAGCCGGAACGCTGCAGCTCGACAGCGCGAGCGCCGACAGGAGCAGCGTGACAATGAACCAGGGCTGACGCTTTACATTGAAAACCATTTCAGATCTCCCTTTCACCCTTTTCGTTTTCGTTCTCATAGGAGCCCCCATAGCTGTCAAGATTCTCCTGAGGTGTTGTTCCTCTCACCTTTTACAGACCGACCTCACGCAGATTGCGAAGGTAGGCAATGACATCTTCCCGGCGCAGCATGCCGAGAATCCGGCCATCCGTCATTACCGGTAGCTGGTTTACGCCGTCACGGTTCATTTCCTCCATGGCAGCCCACAATTCGGTGTCAGGGGTGGTCCGCTTCACCTTGGCCAGCGGGATCATGACGCGGCCCGCCGAGGTCGTCGGCCACTGTTCGCGGGGCACCTCCTTGATGCAGTGCATGGTCAGCAGTCCGGCGACGCGATCGCCGTCCTCGACCACAAAGCTGCGTTGAGCGCTGCCCAAGATGTGCCTGTCCACCAGTTCCTGGACGCTGATGTCGGGCGGGATGGGTGTATAGGCGGTACTCATCGCCTGCGACACCTTACGGCCGGCCAGCAGGTCGTGGATCCTTTGCTGTTGTACCTGCGACAGGGCGGCGCCTTCCAGGAACCAGCCAATGAAGCCGATCCACAAGCCGTTGACAAAGTTGCCGCCGATCGCCTGGTATACGCCAAACAGGATGAATAGAAAGCCGATGAAGCGTCCCAAATTGCCGGCAACGGTCGTCGCACGGCGCAGGCTACCGGTCATACCCCAGACGATGGATCGGAAAACACGACCGCCGTCCAGGGGGAATCCCGGGATCAGGTTGAAAACACCCAGCGCGACGTTGATGTAGGCCAAATACCTGACCAAGGCCAGCGCCGGTGTAGACGCCGCGAAAGCCAATTGCAGCAGCCCGAAGACACCCGCCAGCGCGAAACTCACCAACGGGCCTGCCACGGCCATCAAGAACTCGACCTTGGCGCTGGCGGGTTCTGCCTCGATCTGCGACACACCGCCAAAGACAAAGAGACTGATGCTGCTCACCGGGATCTTGTAGTGCATCGCCACCACCGAATGTCCTAGCTCATGAAGGATGACGCTGGCGAAGAACATGATGGCGGTGACGATGCCTACTGCCCAGTATTGGGCAGTCGGCCAATTCTTGAACTCGTCCGGGAAATAGCCTGCGGCGAGCGTCCAGACCACCAGGGCAAAGACCAGGAACCAGGAATAGTCCAATCGGATAGGGATGCCAAAAACGCGTCCCAACGATATCCCTCGCTGATTCATCGTACATACCTCCTTAACATTATCGCACTCCTCTCAGCTTCACCGACTATACCACCGACATAGCCAGTTCGTCCTTACCTCTCGCTGAAGTCTGCCTTAAGCCAGACTGAAGCCATGACCCGCACAGGTTGCGAGCGCCGTGGCCGGGCAAGGCTCTGCGATCGGCGACTCAGCCGGATCCAGTAGTCAGCCTCGCCCCGCGCGCGGGATCACCAGCGGCGGCTGATCACCAGCCCGAGCTAACGCGGCTTCCAGAGCCTCGGCGGTAAGGGGCGCCACCGTCTGCACGCCTGACCCGCATGTGTTAGGCTTCTTTCTGGTGACATAATCTTCCCTACTCTGCATTCATTCCCAGAGCGGAACAAGCTTCAAGATCCAGCGCGTCATGTACACGCCGGCGACCGACGAGCCGGCAACTACCGGCAGCATGACCGCCCACGCCCGCCAATCCAGCGACACAACGCCAAAGAGGGCACGCAGCGGGGTGTACAGCGCCAGCAACTGCAGGCCCACCGCTACAGCGTAGCTCCACAGAAGCGCCGGGTTCGACCAAATGGAGAGCTTGTCCAACTGGCGTACCACCATCACCCGGGTGAAGGCGTGCAGGACGATGGCAGTGAAGAGCATGGTCCGTGCATAAGGGGTACCCCCCAGGTGCAGCCCGGCCCAGAAAACCAGGCTGTAAGCGACCAGGGTACGCAGGGCACTGCCGGCGATGGTGGCATAGATCGCCTTGTTCAGAATCGGTTCGTCGTGACGACGCAGACGGCGCTGCATAATGCCTGGCACTGCTGGATCAGCCGCCAACGCGCTCGCCGGCACCAGGTCCGTTACGACGTTCACCCATAGCAGCATTGTGGCCGACAGGGGAAAGTAGCCAAAGGCCGACAGCACCAGGACGACCAACACTTCGCCCAGGCTGGTACTGAGCAGGTAGTTAGTGAACTTGCGGATGTTGTCAAAGATACGCCGGCCTTCTTCGACGGCGGCGACAATGCTGGCAAAGTTATCGTCGGTCAGGACCATGGCTGCCGACTCTTTGGCAATGTCGGTGCCGCGCTGGCCCATCGCCACGCTGACGTCCGATTGCTTGAGCGCCATGGCATCGTTCACGCCATCGCCGGTCATCGCCACAAAGTGACCTTCACTCTGCAACGCCTGGAGCACTCGTTGCTTGACCTGGGGGGTAGCGCGAGCTACCACGTCTACCTCTTTCATGCGTTCCACGAGTTGCGAGAGGGTCAGTGCCTCCAATTCCTCGGCAGAGATGGCGCGGTGCCCGATGCCAAGCTGGCCGGCGACGGACTGGGCAGTCAGGGCATTGTCGCCGGTGATCATGACTACGCGGATGCCTGCGCCCTGCGCCTGGGCTACTGCCTGCGCCGCTTCGGGCCGTGGCGGGTCGACGAGTGCCTGCAAACCAAGGAAGGTCATGCTCTGCTCCGGGTCCTCGGCCGCCTGGTTCAGTACCACCTCCTTCCGGGCGAGGGCCAGCGTGTACATCCCCTCCCCCTGCAGGCGCCTGATGACCTCGTACACAGACCGGCAGCGGTCGTCTTCCAGGGGCAGGCGTTGCCCCTCGTACCAGCAGGAGGTGCAGTGGGCCAGGATCGCGCCTGGCGCGCCCTTGGCATAGGCCACCATGCCCCCATTGTGCCGATGAATCGTCGTCATCATCTTCCGCTCGGGGCTGAACGGGATTTCGCTCACCTTCGGATAGGCAGCCCTCTCACGCGACGTGTTGAGGCCGGCTGACTGAGCCGCCCGGAGCAATGCCTTGTCGACAGGATCGCCAAGGATGTCATCCTTCCCGCCTTCGCCGTTGGTCGCCTCACTGCACAGCATGCCGGCCCGCAGCAACTCCTCGATCCCGTCCTCACTCACCGAACCCTCCGACATCGGCACCAGCCTCCCACCCGAGAACAGGCGCTGCACCGCCATCCTGTTCTGCGTGAGCGTCCCGGTCTTGTCGGTACAGATGGTGTCCACCGAGCCCAGCGACTCGACCACGGATAGGCGCCGCACCACTGCCCGACGCGCCGCCATACGGCGCGCCCCCAGGGCCAGGGCGAAGGTCAGCACGATAGGCAGGCTCTCTGGGATGGTGGCTACGGCCAGGCTGAGCGTGTTCACCGCCACCTCGACGGGCGGCTGGTGCAAGGCAAACAGCAGAATCAGGCCCACGACTACCGCCAAAGTGCCAACGATAATGGTCATCTGGCGGGCCATCTTATGGACTTCTACCTGAAATGGCGTGGGCCGGTCCGCCATCTGCTGCATTGAGGAAGCAATCTGCCCGACCTCTGTGGTCATGCCGGTGCGGACGGCTATGGCCAGGCCACTGCCGTGGGTGATGAACGTGGAGCCAAAGACCATGCTGCTCCGCTCAGCGAGCGGCGCCTCGGGCGCAACAGGCTCGGGGGCCTTGTCCGCCCCCACGCTTTCACCGGTGAGAGCGGATTCGTCGGCCCGCATGCCGTGGGACTCGAGCACGCGCGCGTCGGCTGGGACCTTCTGTCCCTGGGAGAGCACCAGGAGATCGCCTGGCACCACCTCCGCCGCGTCCACCTGCCGGTGGATGCCGTCGCGGATGACGACCGCCCTGAACAGCAGCAGCCTGTCCAGCGACTCCAGCTCCTTCTGGGCGCGGTACTCCTGGAAGAAGCTCAGGGCCACGCTGAGGATGACAATAGCCAGGATAAAGAACGCGGTCAGCCTTCGCTCGCTCTCTCCAGGCATGAAACTGACCACGAACGCCAAGGCAGCGGCAAAGAGCAGGACGATGACAAAGAAGCTGGCGAACTGCCGCGCAAGCAGACGCAGCGGCGACACAGGCTTGCGGCGCACGATCTCATTGCGCCCGAAGCGCGCCAGGCGCTCGGCAGCCTCTGCCGATGTCAATCCGCGTACGCTGCTGCCCAGTTGCTGCAACGTATCCTCGATCGTCAGGGCATGCCAATTCCCGACCGTTTTCAACGCCGTTCCCTCCTCTGCCGCACGATCATAACACGGCATCTTCTCTCTTGTCCTTGTGGCCCTGTGAAGAATGTCTTAAGAGGGGGTTAAGCGTGCCTCGTCCTCGAACCTGCCTGTCGTCTCAAGTCAAATAACGATGGTACCGGGCGTGTCGTTCGAATTGGCAACAACCGCAGATGGCAGGCGGTCATCGCCGTGGAGCAAGCTGGGAGTGGACATCAGGGTGAGTCGAACATCCTCGGTCGCGTGAGGGACAGCGCCGGGAAAGGACGAGACGGAGTCGATCAAGCCTCGTGCGGGAGTTAGGGTTAGTCCGGCCCCGCAGGGCCTCCACTCGTTGCCGTTGAGATGGAGAGGATGATGATTGAAGAACTTACTGTCGTTGTCGGGGTGGATTTCGTGGACGGGGAAGACAGGTCAGATTGACAACATCGTTCGGTCAGTAACACTTGGATTGGGCACGTCCGTTTGACCGGGTAGGGACGAGGTGATATAATGACAGCAAATGGTAGCGAAGGAGACAGCAGATGGCTCCTGCCCATATCCTGCTGGTGGATGACGATCCGCTTCTGCGCCGCAGCCTGGCACTCAATCTGGAGGAAGCCGGCTACCGCGCCAGCGCCGTGGCAAGCGCCGAAGACGCCCTGGCCCTCGCCGCCCGTGACCGGCCCGATCTGATCCTCCTGGACATCGGTCTGCCAGGCATCGACGGCCTGGCCGCCTTGCGTCAATTCCAGTCACGCGTGGGTGTGCCTGTTATCTTTGTGACTGCCCGGCGACGCGAGCTCGACGAAGTGTTGGGCCTGGAACTGGGTGCCGAAGACTATATCACCAAGCCGTTTTCTGTCGATGTGCTGCTGGCCCGAATCCGGACTGTATTGCGCCGTGCGGAGAAGCTCGCTTCCCCTCCGGAGGCGAAAGTGGGCCTCTTACAAATCGGTGATTTGACGATTGACTCCGCTGCTCATCTGGTTACAGTGTCCGGACGGCCTGTTGAGCTCACCCCTTTGGAGTTTGGCCTGCTGCAGGCCCTGGCCAGGGAGCCGGGACATGTACTTTCTGTGGATGACCTTTTGGCTCGTGTGTGGGGAGCGGAGTACGTGGGCGAGCCCCAGGTCGTGTATGTGCACATCCACTGGCTCCGCCTGAAACTGGGTGATGATCCAGACAACCCGCGTCGGATCGTCACGGTGCGGGGAGTGGGGTACAAATTGGAGCCTCAGGGGGAGGCCTGATGCCCAGCCTGCGACCAAAAGGAGTGATGCTTCGGACCCTGCGACAGCGGCTTGTCCTCAGTCACGTCCTGCCCGTTGCCATCATTGTGCCCCTCATGGGTATGGCGCTCATCTACATGGTGGAGAGGCATGTCCTTCTGGACAACCTCACCGCCGACCTGCGAGGCCAGGCACTGCTGGCTGCTCAGAGCGCTCAGCAGAAGCCTGACATCTGGAGCGATGCCTCTCAGGCCCAGGTGTTTGTCGCCGAGATCGCGCAGTCGGTGGACGCGCGGGTCATGCTGCTCGACCCGCTGGGGCGCCTGCTGGCTTCGAGTGATGCAGCCGATGCCGACCGCCTGGGTCATCAGCTCCAAATTGCCAATTGGGCCTCCATCGCGGCAGGCGAGACCAGCGTGCGGACGACCTACAGCCAGAGAATTCGTCGAGAGATCGTGGATGCGTTTGTCCCCGTGCGGGGCCAGGACCGGCAGGTGGTAGGAGTCGTCCGCCTCAGCCACCGCCTGAGCACTGTCTATGAACGATTCCTGCGCCTCCGCTATCTCATTGCCGGGGTTATGGTGGCGGGCCTGCTGCTAGGTGTCGTTGCCGGCCTTTTTCTGGCATTGAACTTGGAGCGCCCTCTACAGCAGGTGAATGAGGCCATCTCACAGCTCGTCAGAAGCAAACAGGCGCTGCCGTTACCAGAAGATGGACCCCAGGAGTTGGCGCAACTGAAGCACTCTGTCAACACGCTTGTCGAGAGGCTGCAGTCCCAGGAGCAGATGCGTCGCCAACTGCTGTCCAACCTGGTGCACGAGTTGGGGCGGCCGCTGGGAGCGCTGGAATCGGCGATTCATGCCCTACTAGGGCGATCGGGCCGGGATGAGGCTCTCCGGAAGGAATTGCTGGAGGGGATGCACGGGCAGGTTGGCCACATGCGCCGCCTCCTGGACGACTTGGTGGGTCTACAAGGGCAGACCTTGGGCACGTTGGAGTTGCATCGCCAACCCACCGACATCGGCCAGTGGCTGACCAGCAGCCTGCCCTCTTGGAGAGAGGCCGCCCGGGCGAAAGAGCTGCACTGGCAAGACAACGTGCCAGACGGTCTTCCCAACCTGCAGGTGGATCCCGACCGGCTAGGCCAGGCCCTGGGCAATCTTCTCAGCAACGCCGTCAAGTACACGCCAGCCAAAGGCACCGTGTCGGTAGCCGCCGGAGTTGACAAGAACGCAGTATGGATCCGGGTCAGCGACACCGGTCCGGGCATCGCGCCCGAAGAACAAGAGCGCGTGTTCACCCCGTTCTACCGGAGTCAGGCAGACCAACGCTTCCCCCAGGGCATGGGACTCGGCCTGAGCATTGCCCGCAGTCTGGTGGCTGCCCACGGCGGTTGGCTGGAGCTACAGAGCACCCCGGGAAAGGGCAGCCACTTCACCATCTGGCTCCCTCTTCCATAGCACACATACCATAACTCCCCGCCTTAAGGCGAACGTAAGGTGGTCGATCGGCCGGCGCAAGGACGCGCCGGCCTCATGCGTGCTATACTCATGGGACCAAATACCCAGGAGGGTGGGGATATGGTAATGACAATGCTTGAGGCACACGTAGAGAGAGACCAGTGGGCTGTACCGGGGGCGAAATACCGATAGAAAGGATCGACAATGACGCCCACGGTTCCGATCCCGTTGCTGCTCAGCCTGCTGGTTGGACTTGTGCTGGGCCTGGTAACATGGGGCCTCCTGCGGCTCCGGCGGTACCAGGATGAGGCCCAAGCTGCCTCTCTCGATAGCGCGCTGTTGGTTCTGCTGGCATTGGCGGCGTTTGCTCTGGGCGCCTTTCTGACCTACGCCCTCCTTGGCCTCGGCTGGTGAGATTGCCTCAAGGTGGGGGACCGCAAAGCGACCGAGACGGCCCACAGCGCCGCCGACACTGGCCTCGGAAGCGCTACCGAAGGGAGAACCGTGCCTACAGCAAAGTACAATACCCCCGGGGCGACTCGAACGCCCGCACACGGCTCCGGAGGCCGCTGCTCTATCCTCTGAGCTACGGGGGCCTGCATCTTGCCATAGTGTAGCACAACCCCACCGATTTGGCAAAAATGCCGGCGTCAAGAGTTTTGATGTCTCGTAACTTCGGGAGTGTGAAGGCAGGCACGCAAAGGTAATGCACCCGCCCGCCCACCCTCATTTGCGCAGCGTTAAGGCGGAGCCAGCCATCCCGCTGAAGCTCCACTCCCGGGCACAGGGAGTGGAGCCTTCAGGCGGGGTCTTCAGCGACCCTTATTGCCATCCAGAAAGGCACCCGTTCCATTTGACGCCTACGGGCCTTGCAGACCGGTTCATGAGGCCGGGGCCTGGTTCTCCCTGGTGGTGACGGCGATCAGGATCACCCCGGCGATCACCAGCCCCGCTCCGGCGATCTGCCATTCCCGCAGTTGTTCGCCAAAGAACAGGTAGCCGACCAGGGCGCCAAAGGCGACCTCGGAGGTGACCAAAATGCTGGCGACACTGGCCGGCAGGCGCCGCAACCCGGCCACGTACAGGGCAAAGGGCACAATGGTCGCGGGCAACACCAACCCTCCAAACCAGAGCCAGTTTTGGGGCGGCACCGGCCAGGGAGGAGCGATGAAAAACTGGATGGGAAACAGCACCAGGGCGCCAAAGCTAAATCCATAGGTCAGCACCGTCCACGGCGAGTAGCGACGGGCGACCTTCCGTCCAAACAAACTGAACCCGCCGTAGGCCAGCGCCGTGCCCAGGCCCAGGATCAGCGCCCCGGCCGTCCATTCCACGCCCGCCAGTTCTTCTTTGCCGGCGACCAGTACGCAGCCGGTAAGCGCCAGAAGGATGGCCACGATTTTGGTGCGGGTTAACGGCTCGCCATACAGGAGCCGGGCCATCACACTGACAAAGGCCGGAGAGGAACAGAGCATCACCGTCGCCACCGGGTAGCCCAGGTGGAGCATCGACAGGTTCCACAGGACATGGAACGTGCCGATCCCGACCACCCCCAATGCGGCCAGCCAGGGCAGGTGCTGCCGTTCGACGCGAAGCCAGGCCGGACGGAAGAGCGCCAGACCGCCCAGCAGGCAAAGGGCGGTTGTCAGGTCTCGACCGAAGGCCAGGCTCAACGCCGAAAACCCGCTGCCGGCCACCGTCCAGCGGATGAACAGGCCGGAAGTGGACCACAGAACGGCAGCGCTGACGACCAGGAGCGGGCCCAGGGACATTCTAGACACCGGTCCGAATCGCCCGACCGTAGATCGTGGTCAGTTCCAGGAGCCGCTCGGCCACCGCCGGCGTGAGTTCGCCTGGCCGCAGCCGCCAGCACCAATTGGGTGGGCCCAGGGTGCTCGGCGTGTTCATACGGGCCTCCGAGCCCAGGCTAAGCAGGTCCTGAACCGGGGCCATGGCCGTATTGGCTACTGAAGCCCAGGCTAGGCGGATCAGGTCCCAGGCAATATCGGAGCCATCCCGGCCCAGATACCGCCGCACATAGTCGCGCTCCGATTCGGTGGAGCCATTGCGGTACCAGCCCACGACCGTATCGCTGTCGTGAGAGCTGGTGTATACCACATAGTCGCGGGTATAATTATGGGGCAGGAACGGATGGGTCGGGCCAGAGCCGAAGGCAAAGGTGAGCACCTTCATGCCCGGGTAACCGAAGCGGGCCTGCAACGCATCCACCCCGGCCCGCGATTCGCGATCGAAATCGCCCAGGTCTTCGGCGATGATGGCGACTTCGCCCAGCGCCCGGGTGACGGCATCAAAGAGATCGGCGCCGGGACCGTACAACCAGCGCCCCTTGACCGCCGTTTTCTCGCCGGCGGGGACCTCCCAATAGTTGTAGAATCCCCGAAAATGATCGATGCGCACCACATCGGCCTGGGTGAACGCCATGCGAAAGCGGTCGATCCACCAGCGATAGCCGTCGTCGGCCATCACCTCCCACCGGTAGAGCGGGTGTCCCCACAACTGCCCGGTCTCGCTATAGTAATCGGGCGGCACTCCCGAGACGACCGTGGGTTGGCGGTGTTCGTCCAGATGAAAGAGATGGGCGTTGGCCCAGACGTCGGTGCTATCCAGGGCGACAAAGATCGGGATGTCCCCGATGAGGCGAATGCCCTTCTCGTTGGCGTAGCGCTTCAGCGCCAACCACTGTTCAAAGAACTGCCACTGGCGATACTTCTGGGCCTGAATGGCGTCGGCCAGCCTGTCGTGCCAGCGGGCCAGGGCTTGCGGCTGGCGGGTGACCAGTTCAGGCTCCCATTCGTGCCAGGGCCGCAGACCGTGGGCTTCTTTCAGAGCCATGAACAGCGCCAGGTCATCCAGCCAGGAAGCCTGCTCGACACAAAAACGGTCGAACGCTTCTTTCTGGTCGGCCGGCGCCTGGGCGCAAAAGCGAGCATACGCCCGCTCCAGCAACCCGGTCTTGTAGCGGATGACTGGCCCAAAGTCCACCCGATCGGCGGGAAAGGGCGGAACCAGCGCCGGGTCGAGGTCCGAGGCCGCCAGATGACCGATCTCCACCAACTTCTCTGGGCTGATGAGCAACGGGTTCCCGGCAAAGGCGGACAAACCCTGGTAGGGCGAATCCCCGTAGCCGGTCGGACTCAGGGGAAGCACCTGCCAATAGGATTGGCCGGCCTCGGCCAAAAAATCCACGAAACGGTAGGCTTCCTCACCCAAATCGCCGATGCCAAATCGGCCGGGGAGTGAGGTGACATGCATCACGATTCCACTGCATCGGGGAAACTTCATCATCTTTCCTCTCGCTGAATCTCTACCTGCCGGACCGGTCCGTCCCGGCATACTAACCACCCGTCTCGGCTGCAGGAGCCGCACACGCCAAACCCACAGCGCATGTACCGCTCATAGCTCAGTTGGGCGGGAAGGCGATAACGCTGCGCCAATCCTTCGACTGCTTCCAGCATCGGCTCTGGACCGCAGGCGTACACCATCCGGAAGCGGGTGGAATGCAGCAACCGCTCTGCCGCATCGGTGGCGAGCCCTTGCTCTCCCCGTGAACCATCTTCGGTGGCGATCCGCACCTGCGCCCCCAGCGCAGCGAATCGGTTGGCCAGGATCACATCGGCTGCGGTCTGCGCGCCGATGACCACCCACACCTCCCAGCCCTGCGCGCGGGCGCGCTCGGCCAGGAAATGAAGAGGTGCGACTCCACAGCCTCCCGCCACCAACAGAAGGGCTTCGCCGTTCGTCCCTCCGGCTGGCGGCTGGCCTGCCTCGATGGGGGGCAAGATGAAAGGCTGGCCGAGAGGGCCACGCAACCAAAGGCGGTCGCCGACGCCCAAACGGTGGACGGCGGAACTGAACGGCCCGACCCGGGCAATGGTCAGGGTCACTGGCTGAGCCCTCATCAGGCTGAACGGTTTCTCATCCACGCCGGGGAGCCAGGCCATGACAAATTGGCCCGGATCGGCCGCCATCGAGAGGTCAAAGACCAGAGTGCGCACTCTGGGACTTTCGTCCACGATCTGCACAATCCGGGCTACCTGAGGCAGGCTGGGTTTCACCAATGGGCCACTCCTCGCATCTGCTCCACGCGCTCGTACCCCAGTTCAGCCATGAGGTCGGCCATTTCGCGGAGAATCCGACCGAACACCTCCGGCCCTTCCTCATATACCGCCGACCCGATGCCCACCGCGGTAGCGCCGGCCATGATCATCTCGATGGCGTCCCGTCCACTGCTCACCCCACCGATGCCGACAATCGGCAGGCGGACGGCCTCATAGATGTCATAGACGCAGCGCACCGCCAGAGGATGAATGGCCGGCCCGGATAGACCGCCGCTGCGGTTCGCCAGAATTGGCCGTCGCGCGTGGAGGTCGATCACCATCCCGGTTACGGTGTTGATGGCGCTGATCCCATCGGCCTCGGCCGCTTCCACCGCCCGGGCAATGGCCGCAATATCGGACACGTTGGGGGAGAGCTTGATCAAGACCGGCACCCTGCCGGCCGCGGCCTCTTTGACGGCTGCGGTCACCTCGGCGGCTGCTCCGCGATCGGCGGCAAAGGGGGTTCCAAATTCATCGTGCACGTTCGGGCAGGAAATGTTCACTTCGAGAAGGTCCGGCCCGGCCTCGATCACCAGGGCGGCCACCTGGGCAAAGTGCTCGACCGTGTCGGCAAAGATGCTGGCGATCAGCGCCGTTCCCAGCGGCTGGAGCAGCGCCCGCGCCTGCCGCAGTTCTTTCACTTCGGCCTCGACCCCCGGATTGGCCAATCCGACCGCGTTGATCAGGCCATGCTCCCAGGCCAGCACGGTGGGATTGGGATGGCCGCGCCGGGGCAGCAGGCTACACGATTTGGCCGTCACCGCGCCCGCCCCGGCTCGGGCCACGCGGGCCATCAGCTTCGCCTCGGTCCCCAGGATGCCACTGGCCAGGATGAGGGGGTTGGGCAGGTGGATGCCGCACAGTGAGACGCCCAAATCGGCCAAGGTCACCCTTCCCGGAGGAATGTAAGGACCTGCTCCCGAAGCTGATGGTCGATCCGCCCCGCCTCGACCAGCACATCCAGCATTTCACTCAGCCGCAACACGGCATGGAGTCGGTAGCCGGCCATCTCCAATTCCTCGCGCCCGCCCTGCTCCCGGTCGATCAACACGACAACATCCCGGACCTCCAGCCCGGCCGCCTGCAACGGCTCAATCGCCGCCAACTTGCTGCCGCCGGTGGTGATCAGATCGTCCAGGACGATCGCCCGGTCGCCGGGTTGGTATGCGCCCTCGATCTGCCGCGCCGTCCCATGGCTCTTGACCTCTTTGCGCGGATAGATGAGAGGCATGCCCAGCTCCAGCGCCACGGCGGTGCCGATGGGCAGCGCCGCATAGGGAATAGCCGCCAGACGGGCCGATGAAGGCCGGTCGCCAAGATCCACCTGGCGGCGGATCAGGGCCACGTAGGCATGAGCCACCTGGCGCAGTACCTCCGGGTAGGAGGCCAGGAGGCGCAGATCGATATAGATGGGCGATTTCTTGCCGGAGGCCAGGACGAAATCACCGAACTGGATCGCCCCAATATCGGCCAAGGCGAGGATCAATTGGGCGCGAGGATCGGGTCGGGGCGGCGAGAAACGGGAGCGGACAGCATTGATCCGTTCTCGCAGATTCCATGCCGCCTGCCGGGGGTCGCTGGCGTAGAGGATCTCGCGCGATGAATTGACGATAAGGCCCAGTCCGTCGGCTCGCAGCCCGGCCTCCAGGGCTGCCTCCAGGTCCCCGCCCTGGGCGCCCACCCCGGGCAGCAAGATCCACGCTTCCGGGGCCAGGGACCGGACCCGGGCCAGGGCCTGCGGGTAGGTGGCGCCGACAACCAGCCCCACGCCCCAGGAGACGGCTTTCTCGGCGACCACTTCGTACAGAGGCCGATCCGGGCAGGGAAGGGTCTGTAGATCGGTTGCCCCTGCGTTGGAGGTGTGACACAGGACAAAGACCCCCCGGTCCCGGTAGGCGGTAAAGGGCGCGATCGAATCCCCGCCCAGGTAGGGGTTGACCGTGACCGCGTCCCCTCCCCACACGTCAAACACAGCGCGGGCATACGCTTCAGCCGTCGAACCGATATCGCCCCGCTTTGCATCCAAAATGACCGGGACCGCTGCCGTGTCGTGAATATAGGCCACCGTTTGGCGCAATGCTTCCAGGCCCGCGGTCCCCGCCGCTTCGTAAAAGGCGGCGTTGGGCTTGTAGGCGCACACCAGATCGCGGGTGGCATCCACAATGCGGCGGTTCAGGTCGAGCAGGGTCTCGCCGGGAGGCAACCGGTCGGGCCGGGGGTCCAATCCCACGCACAGCAGGCTGTCATTCCGGATCGCGGTCTCGGTTAACCATTGATAGAATCCCATGGTCCTCCTTGTTTCAACGTGGCCTGGCTCTGGCCATTTCGCAAGTGTCCAACCTGTCGGTCTGAACAGGATCGGGCGCTGCTCATCGGGTCAGGTCCTCGCTGTCCAAAAAGAGGGTAAACGGCCCGTCGTTATGGATCTCGACGAGCATGACCGCCCCGAATCGGCCGGTCTCCACGCGGCGCACGCCTTCTTGCCGCAACCGTTCGGCGAAATAGTCCACCAGAGGAGCGGCGACATCCGGCAGGGCGGCGTCGGTAAAGCCCGGCCGGCGCCCCTTGCGACAGTCTGCATACAGAGTAAACTGCGAGATCACCAACGCCTCTCCCCCTACATCCAGCAAAGAGAGGTTGGTTTTCCCTTCCGCATCGGCAAAGATGCGCAGATTGGCGATCTTGGCCGCCAGGCGGTCCGCCTCCGTTCGACCGTCGCCATGCCCTACTCCCAGGAGAATGACCAGACCGGGTCCGATCCGGCCCAAAACCTGACCCTCTACCGAGACCTGACCTTTCTGTACGCGCTGGATCACGGCTCGCATGGCAGCTCATCTTCCTGACCCGTGGATTCGAGCACTCATTCTAGCCGTTGACTGGCGAAAAGTCAAACCCGACCCTCAAAAGTGGGGCGTGCGGACAAATTTCATCCCATGAATATCGACCGCTCCCCGCGTGCGGGAGTCGAGGCTTTACCCGGTCAACCGCCTGAAGGCTCCACTCCCACCGGCCTTCGAAAGTAGCCGCTCATGGCCTCCCGCAGGTTGCAAACCTGCGGGAGGCTGCGTCGCGCGTCCCCGCCGGGGGACGCCCGGCCGCCGCCCCCCAGGCGCGGCTTCAGCCCTCAGTTCCTGCATATTCTCATCCTCGTGGCGCCCTGCCAGGCATGGCAATTATCGGCGATCCGACCGAAGCACAGCCCGGCACCACGCGGCAGCCCGTTGCTGGAGGAGATGCATCTCATCGACCCGGAGCCAGTACGCCACCGCGTAAAAGACCCCACCGCCCAATAGGCCGCTGACCACCAGGTGCGCGGCCAGGATCACCGGGTGGCCGGTCAAGCCCGGGTCGCCGGCAAGGAGGAATTGGTCCTGAGCCTGCCCCAGAGCGAGGAACACCCCGGCCGCGGACAGGGAAGCCAGAACCATTTGTCCGGTAAAGGGGGCCAGGGGTTTCAGTCGGAAGGCCGGGATTCGCCGCCGAAAGAGAAGCAACAGGGAGAGGACCTTTACCGTTTTCGCTATCGTCGCCGCCAGGGCAATCCCTCCCAGGCCGCAGACGGCCATGAGGGGTGGGATCAAGGCCACGTTCAGGGCAAAGGTGACCATGTCGGCGATCACCGGGGTGAGGGTGTCTTGGCGAGCGTAAAAGAACTGGACGATGACAACTTCCAAAGCGAACGGCAACAGGGCCAGGGCGTAGAAAAGGAGCGGCCCGATCGTCAATTCGGTCGAAGCGGCGTCAAAGGCCCCTCGTTCAAAGAGAAGCTGGATAAACGGCTTGCGGAGGACCATCAGACCGATGGTGACGGGCAGGAAGAGGAGGAGCAACGCCCTTACCGTATTCCTCAACATCGTCGCCAACGACTCTGAATCCCTGCTGGCCGCCATCTCGGCGGAAAAGGGCAACAGCACCAATCCCAAGGTGTAGGGCAGGAGGGTGGTCAGGGTCTCGGCGATCTTGCGGGCGTAGGCCAGAGCCGACACCCCGCCCACCCCCACCCGGCTGGCAAAGGCATTCTCTACCAGCGGGCCGACAAACAGCGACAGGGACAGTCCAGCCAACAGGGGCGCGGCCAGACGGCCTACCGTCCGCACCGGCTCAAAGGTCAGGTCCAGGACCGGACGGATGGACCGCAGAGAGCGGCGCAAGCCGGCCATCTCCAGGCCCAATTTGCCCATGGTGCCTAGGACCACCCCGAACGCCATCGCCGGCACGCTCCCCAGCAGCCCCAGGAGAACCAGCGGTCCGGCGCGGAAGCTGGCTTCTCCCAGGGCGGGCAGGGCAAATCGCTTCTGAGCGTGGAGCGCGGCAGTGGTCAGGGTCGAGAGTCCCAGCAAGAACAGGGCGGGCATGACGATGCGCGCCAGGCGTACGGTCAGGAGGCGCTGTTCCTGACCAAAGCCGGGCGCAGCCAGCGAGATGATCGAGTCGGCCAGGAAGATGCCCCCGACCGTGGCCAGGCCCAGGAAGATGACCAGCACCACCCCAATGGCGCTGAATAACCGCCACCCATCCGCTTCGGAGCTTTGTCGGAGGCGCAGAAAGGTGGGCAGGAAGGACGGCTTGACCACCTCGCGGAGGACAATAAAGGCGCTGAAGGGGATGCTAAACGCCACCAGGTAGGCGTCGACCTGGATGCCCGTACCGAAAAAGTAGGCCAACAGCACCTTTTCGAGGAACCCCAGGCCTTTTACCACCAGGCTGATCAGGGTCACCACCGTGGTGGCCTGGATAATCCGTTTCGCTTCGATCATCGAACCATCGGAGCAGTTGGGCAGGGAGGGGGAGACGGGCCGAACCTCCCCCTCGATCCATGCCGTTATTCGACCGTCACACTCTTGGCCAGGTTTCGGGGCTGATCCACATCGGCTCCCCGCCGCACGGCCATATGATAGGCAAAGAGCTGTAACGGCAACACCGTCAACACCGGAGTCAACAGGGGTAAGGTCTGAGGCACCCGGATGACATAGTCCGCTTTGGTGGGAATAAATTCGTCGCCCTCGGTCGCCACGGCGATGACGGTCCCGCCGCGGGCTTTGACCTGCTCGATCTGGCTGATCATCTTCTCATACACACCATCCTGCACGGCAATCGCCACCACCGGCATCCGCTCGTCAATGAGCGCGATCGGGCCGTGTTTCATCTCGCCGGCCGGATATCCCTCAGCATGGATGTAGCTGATCTCCTTGAGCTTGAGCGCTCCTTCCAGGGCGATGGGATAGTTGATGCCTCGTCCTAAATAGAGGAAATTCTCGTACTTGAAGAACAGATTGGCCAGTTCTTCACACTGCTTCCCGTTCTTCAGTACTTCGCCGGCCAGTTTCGGCAGGGCCAGCAAGGCTTTCAGCAACCCTTCCATTTGTTCTGGAGGAAGGATACCTCGCGCCTGCCCCAGATAGAGACCCAGCAAATACAGGTCCACCAGCGAGGCCGTGAACGCTTTGGTGCTGGCCACGCCGATCTCGGGACCGGCGTGCATGTAGATGACTCCGTCGGCCAGGCGGGCTGCCTGGCTGCCAATCACGTTGACAATGGCCCACAACCGCGCCCCCTTGCAGCGCGCCTCTTCCATCGCCGCCAGAGTGTCCACCGTCTCACCGCTCTGCGTGATGGCCAGCACCGCCATCCGGTCGTCGAGCAAAGGGTCACGGTAGCGGAATTCAGAGCCATAGTCCACTTCGACCGGGATGCGGGCTAACGTCTCGATCAAGAACTTGCCCACCAGGCCGGCGTAAGCCGAGGTGCCACAGGCGACGATGACGATCTTTTCGATGCGGCGAGCCTCCGCCGGGGCCAGGTTGAGCTCATCCAGACGGACCTGACCCTTTTCGAAATCCACCCGTCCGCTGATAGTGTGGGCAATGGCTTCCGCCTGCTCATAGATCTCTTTTTGCATAAAGTGGCGGTACTCGCCCTTGGCCGCCGAAACCGGGTCCCACGGAATCGTATGCGCCTCTTTGTGGAGGAAGCGGCCGCTCAGGTCCAGAAACCGGGCTCCTTTGGCCGTGACCACCGCCATCTCCCGACTGTCCAGGTGAATGATCTGACGGGTATGTTCCAGGATGGCCGGGATATCGGAGGCGACAAACATCTCATCGTGGCCAATGCCGACCGTCACCCCGCCGGCGTTCCCCAACCGGGCTGCGATCAGCTTGTCCGGTTCCCGGCTGCTGAGCACCACAATCGCATGAGCGCCTTCGATATGGTGGAGAGCCAGGCGAACCGACGTGGTCAAATCATGACCTTGATGGCAGTAGCGTTCGATGAGGTGGACGATCACTTCGGTGTCTGTCTCGGAAGCAAAGTGATGCCCCTCTGTTTTCAGTTCTTCGCGCAGGGTTCGATAGTTCTCGACAATACCGTTCTGGATGACCACGATCTGACCGGTGCAGTCCAGATGGGGGTGAGCATTCATCGGGGAGGGCTTGCCGTGGGTCGCCCAACGAGTGTGGCCAATCCCGATGTGGCCGGTGATCGGTTGCGCTTCCAGCAGAGCTCCTAGCCGGACCAGCTTCCCGACATCACGACGGACGGCGATCTGGCCATCCTGGATCACGGCGATGCCTGCTGAATCATAGCCCCGATACTCGAGGCGTTTCAGCCCTTCAAACACAATCGGGGTCGCCTCGCGGGACCCCACATATCCGACAATTCCGCACATGGATCGATCCCTCCTGATATCTGCATTGGTAGACGACAATCGGCAGGCGAGGTCTGGCTCGCTGCAGAGACCCTTGCGCTTGCCCTTTGTCCCGTTGGTTACCCAACGGTTTTGTGCGGTGCGCTTCTCAGGAGGGGAAGACTGGGACCAGGGTCATTCCCAGGAGGCATCCGCTGATCTCTCGATTTTCCCATGGCCGTGCCCCACAGACTGCCTGCCCGGCCATGGTTAGCCCTGCCGCGAAGCAGGGAACCTCCTCCTCGTCAACCTCGCCCAACCCGGATGGACAAGGTCCGTGCGCTCCCTTCCCCGGATAGTCCACACGAATGTTAGATGATAGGCCGAAAACACCTCCTTCTGCGAGCACGAAGCATTGTATGTGAAAATGGAGAATTTTGCAAATCCGAATATAAAGCGATGGAAAACAAGGCTCAGTGACGGCTGAAGGTTCAGCCTCCCAGGTTTTCCTCGGTTTCAGGCAACTCTCCTTCGTAGGAGGGCCCGCTGGGGCCGATACCCCCGATCATCAACACCAACCCCAGAACGATGATGAGCAGTGCGACAGTTCCGACACAGCAAATCGGCCCTTCGGCCAGGACCATGTACGCAGGAGAATCAACCTCCACGACGGTGCTGAGCCAATCCCCCCACAGCCACTCGGCGGCAGACGGTACCTGGAGCACCGCAGTGATGATCGAATAGACGCTGCTGACCAGATATGGCAGGAGGCAACAGCCCAGAATCAACCCCAGCCAGGCAATCACACATCCAAGGCCCCATCCACGGCGTTCCATCGTTTCACTCCTCATCGAGAATCTGCGAGCCCCGCCGTCGGCAGGGCCTGAACGGCAAGCCGAAATCAGGACCGACCCGCCGTCGAAACCAATGCGATCAAATCAGGCCGCTTTTCGGCCACGTCCCGATATACGCCCCGATATTCCGGTGGCAGCAAGGCAGCCAGGCGGTACATGATCTCTTCGGCAAAGGCATGGACCTGGGCGGCGCTGACTTGGCCTTCTACCGGCGGCGGTTCAAAGGGCAATCCAAAGACCACCCGGATCGTGGCCCGCCGAAACCGTCGCAGTTCGGAGAACACCTTCTCCTGGCCTGTAGCCACGACGGGCACCAGCCTGGCGCGGGCTTGATAGGCAAGGTACGCCGCCCCGCTACGTCCGCGCTGCATGACGCCCGTCCGGCTCCGGGTCCCTTCCGGAGCCAGGCCCAGTACCCCTCCCCCTTTCAGTACACCCAACGCCTGCCGCAGCGCTTTACGGTCCACCTCGCCTCGATGGACAAAGATCGCATCCACCGATCGGAACAACGGCCCCAGGAACCAGTGTTTCTGCCACTTTTCCGCCGCAAACACGTAGGCTCGATAGGGAAAAACCGCCATCAGCACCGGCGGATCGAGCCAATGCAAATGGTTCGCGATCAGGAGGTAGGGGCCTTCCGCCGGCACATGCTCCAATCCTTCCACCTCCAGGCGGGCAAAAAGCCGGATCAAGAAATGGACCAACCCACTCAGGAAACGATACCACCCTCTCTTTTTCAGGGAATAGGTTGGCGCCTCCATGACCCTGACTGTATCTGGCCTCATCTCGTCTCCACCCCAATCCAAAATCTTCCACTTGCCAAAACACCGTCGCTCGCGAGAGGATGCGCCGACTCTCATGGGACCGCCGTAGCCTGGACGATGCCCGGCGTCTGGGGGATCTGATACCCGATCCACCACCCCTGGACCTGGATTTCATAGCGAGCCACCGGGCCGAGAGGGATGATGGTCTCTTCGAAAGGAGCGACTGCTCCGGCCAGGAATCGCTCGGCCGGGATGCCGACCGTGCGTGAGCCCACCACGTGTCCTTCTGCATCGTATAGCGTGATCACCACCGCAACCCGTTCGGCGTCCACCTGACCGATGTTCTGCACCTGCCCCCGCACCCGATAGGTATTCTCATCCAGCCACTCCCCATGGTCCTCGACCAGCGTCAGATCGAGGTAGCGGGGGCCCAGATGCGTGCTCCGTACTCCACTCAGGACCCGTGTTTGATATTGGGCAAAGCTGGACGGCGGGGCAGGAAAAAGGATGGCAAAGGGGGCACGCATTCCGGGAGCCAGGATGTCAAGCTGGACAAAAGCCGCCCCCAGAGCCAGCAATTGGCCCTGCTCGTCGTGCAACGAAACCTGCACCTGGACCTCTTCGGCCGGCTGACCCGACAGGTTCACCACTTCCCCCAGGCACCACAAACTGTCGACGGGCGTGCGGTAAAAGGCCAGCCCCTGAATCATCAATGCGACCGGCGTTGGTGTGGGAACGGCAGTTGGTTCCCCCGGCCCCTCCCTGGGGGGGATGATGATCTCCTGGCCGATCTGCAGGCGACGGGGATCGATGATCCCGTTCACGTCCTGGATAGCCTGGACGCTGACGCCGAACTGGCGGGCAACCGCCAGCAGGGTATCCCCTTTTCGGATGGTGTAGATGATCGGCGTCGGGGTAGCGGTGGGGGTCGGCGTATCCGAGGGGGTAGCCGGCACGGGTGTGAAGGTGGCTCTTCGAGTAGCCGTAGGTCGGGCTGTGTGGGTGGGGAACGGTCCAGCAGTACGGTTATCTACCGTTGGGGTCGGCACGTCCAACAACCGACCGCACCCCCCGAGAGCCAAAACGAGAGATACCGTCAGTCCTACCCGTCCCATGAGCTTGCGCAACGCAGTAGCTGGGCCAGGACCCTGCGTGGTCCTCAATCCTCCTCCCTTTGACGATCCGATGGCTTCTCACAGTCTGCTGGAGCGGGCCCTATTGTAACCCAGGAGATGGGCAAAGTCAAATAGGCAGTGAACCTATCCGACACCCGGTCATCCCTGTTCGCCACTGGCAACGGCGGGCCATCCAGATAGAGTTCCGCCCCGGGGCCATGCCTGTGAGGGGCATGACCCCGGACCGTGTTTCCAGCGGGCTACCCTCCGCCCCGAACCGCCGCTACCGTCTTGCGGATCTGCTCGATGTGCTCCCGGGTATGCCCGGGCTGATAGGAGATCATCTGACCCATGCGACGGAAGCGGGCCTTGTGGCGCAGCGTCTCTTCCGGCAGCCCGCGCAGAAAGGCGACCGTCTCTGCCTCATCGGTCAGATAGCGCTCCAGCAGGCCGGCCAGGGTGGGGGTGACGGCCAGGACAGCAGCCAGCCGGCCGGGGATGACCGTCGGGTTACCCGGACCGCTATCCACCCAGCCGTCCAGGGCGACGCTGGCCAGATAGTTCTGCGTATCTCGCTCGACGATGGACAGATGGGCCAGGACCTCTTTGACCGACCACTCCCCTTCGGCAGGAGCGCGTCCCGCTTCCTCTTCGCTGACCCCATCGAGAGCGGCCTTGAGTTCAGCGTCGGTCTCGGCATAGTGCTTGGCCAGCCATTGGGCCAGCCCCTCCGCCGTGCCGGGCAGGTCTTCCCCTGGACGCTTGCCCAAAGTAACCGACACCGTCTCTCGCTTTTGACCCCGTACCACCTCGACCGCCACCGTATCGCCGGCCCGATGGGCTCGGAGAGCGGCGGTCAATTCCGTGGAGCCGGGCGTTTCGATGCCGCCCAGGGCCACGATCACATCTCCTTTGCCTAACCCCGCCGCCCGGGCGCCGCTGTCTGCCACCGTGTCGGTGATGTAGATGCCTCGCTCGGAGGCGATCCCTTCGTTGGCCGCTCGCTCCGGATCGAGGGTCTCAAAGTGGATGCCCAGGAACGCTTGGCGGGCCAGGCGGAGATCTATCCCGGTTTCGAGGGTTGATTTCAGGTTCTCCAGGCCAAGGGCCCAGCCCTTTTTCGCCTCTTCCAGGGCGCGGTCCCAGGCGTCCCCCTGCCCGAATCCGCTGTGGAGCAGCGATAGCTCCACCGCCCCATCGCCGGGTTTGACGGTGAACTCGACGAGCGTTTCCCCCGGTTCTCCTGTTCCCCGCCAGGTAAAGGCGGCGCGGCGGGGAGGTTCAACCATCGTGAACTTGCCTTCGGCCCGATAGCCCTGGCTCCACCGCACCTCATACCGCCCACCGGGCCGCACCTCGGTCCAGGCTTCATCGCAGAACCATTCCCGCAGTTCACTGGCCTTGGTCATTGCCTCAAAAGCCAGCTCCGGGGTCGTTTCCACCCGAACTCGATGTTCCGTTTTGCGCATTTCCGACATGTCCGTCCCTCCTCTCAGTTGAAACTTGCGTTGCCTTGCCAGAAGCCAAATCCCCTGGAAGGAACGCACCGACCGAATCCCTGCAGGCTTCTCTCCATTGTTCTGGATGCCGGTTGGGATGCTGAATAGAAGTAAGAATTCGCACCAGATCCGTGTCCGCCTGAGCAATTGCCATTATACTGCAGACCCTGCTGACTGGCAAGCCAGTCAGGCAACAGTCCACGGCTAAGTCCGGCACCCAGAGGGAGTGGAGGCTTCCGCCGGAACGGAATCGCGCAGATCCCGGCCAAAGCTCCCGCCTCCCGGGTCATTCCGCAAAGCCACAGCGGGCTGGTCCACCTACTTTGCAGCAGTCGTAGTCGCAGCGGCGGTTATCTCAGAGGGTGTATGTTCGGGGTGTTCAGGCGGAGCAGGCAATCCGGCTGAATCCTCGACTCCTGGACATCAGATCAAACGAGCTGCGGGCAATCACCAATCCATGTGTCTTTGCGGTGGCTCTCAAAGTAGGGTATAATAGGTCGCAAGTTGGGGATTCATCAGGCTCCGAGGTGGAGGGCATATTGAAAGCACTCATCACTGGCATTTCTGGTTTCGTCGGCAGCCACCTGGCCGAGTATCTGTTAGAGACCACCGACTGGAAGGTCGCAGGTACCGTCTTTGGCCCATACAAGAACATCGCCGGCCTGTGCGATCGTCTGGAGTTGTATCCGGCCGAACTCTCTCGCCTCGATGTCGTGACCTTTGTCCTGGAGCTGACCCAGCCGGACGTGATCTTTCACCTGGCCGGGCAGCCGCTCGTCGCCGCTTCCCGCCAGGACCCGTGGGGGACTCTCGAGACCAACATCCACACCCAGCTCAACATCCTGGAGGGGGTGCTGCGGGTGAATCCCGCCTGCCGCGTGCTGGTGGTGGGGTCGAGTGAGGAATATGGCCTGGTCTCGCCCCAAGACCTGCCCATTGATGAGGAAACCCCGTTGCGCCCCTTGAGTGCCTATGCCGTCAGCAAGGTCGCTCAAGACCTGCTAGGGCTGCAATACTACCTGACCCACCGGTTGCCGGTCGTTCGGGTGCGCCCTTTTAACCACATCGGTCCCCGGCAACGGGTGGGGTTTGTCGCTTCTGATTTCGCCAGCCAGATCGCCGCCGCCGAGCTGGGGCTACAACCGCCGCTGATCGAGGTCGGCAACCTGGCCGCCCGGCGCGATTTCAGCGATGTTCGGGATGTGGTGCGGGCCTACGTATTGCTCATTACAGCCGGGGAGCCGGGTCAGGTCTATAATGTAGGCTCGGGAGAGTCCCATTCTATCCAGGAGATGCTGGATATCCTCCTGTCGATGAGCCGGGTGCAGATCGAGGTTCGTCAGGACCCTGGGCGGATGCGCCCATCGGAGGTCCCGGAAGTGGTCTGTGATGCCACCCGCATCCGGGAGCGGACCGGCTGGCGAACCACGATTCCGTTTCGACAAAGTTTGGAAGATGTCCTGGAGTATTGGCGTGCGGAGATGTCCGAAAAGTTGCGGGCCGCCGATGTTGATGACCCTGTTTCGAGGACCATGTAGATGACCAAGAGAGCACTGATCACCGGCATCACCGGGCAGGATGGTTCCTATCTGGCTGAATTCCTGCTGGAAAAAGGGTACCAGGTCATTGGGATGGTGCGCCGCAGCTCGGTGGTGAACCTGAACCGCCTGCGGCACATCCAGGACCGGATTACGTTGGTCCAAGGCGATCTCCTGGACGAGGCTTCTCTGATCGGCGTGTTGCGTGAGTTTCAGCCGAACGAAGTGTACAACCTGGCGGCTCAGTCGTTTGTGCCCACTTCCTGGCAGCAACCGGTATTGACCGGCGAGGTGACCGCGTTGGGCGTGACCCGTCTGCTGGATGCGATCATGATGGTCAATCCAGAGATCCGGTTCTATCAGGCCAGCTCCAGCGAGATGTTTGGCAAGGTCCAGGAGGTCCCGCAGACGGAAAAAACGCCGTTCTATCCCCGCAGCCCGTACGGAGTGGCCAAGGTGTATGCCCACTGGATCACCGTCAACTACCGCGAGAGTTACGGGTTGTTTGCCAGCTCCGGCATTCTGTTCAACCACGGTTCTCCGCGACGAGGGATCGAGTTCGTGGAGCGCAAGATCTCACTGGGGGTGGCTGCCATCAAGAGCGGCCAGGCCACCGAGCTCCGTCTGGGCAACCTGGAGGCCAAGCGGGACCTGGGGTTTGCGGGAGACTATGTCCGGGCGATGTGGCTGATGCTCCAGCAAGACCGACCGGACAATTACGTGATCGCCACCGGCGAATCCCATTCGATCCGCGAGATGTGCGAGATCGCCTTTAGCCATGTCGGGCTGGATTACCAGGACTATGTGGTGAGCGACCCGCGTTTCTTCCGGCCGGCCGAAGTGGACCTGCTGATCGGAGACTCCAGCAAGGCCCGGCGGGAGCTGGGATGGAAACCAGAGGTCAGCTTTGAACAGTTGATCCGGATGATGGTCGACTCGGACCTGGAGGCCCTGGCCCGTGGGGAGCGGTTCCCCGATGTGACGGAAATGACCACGCTGCGACGATGAGGGGGTGCAGGATCCAATGGGCGACATCAAATTTGGTACGGATGGTTGGCGCGGCAGGATTGCCGATGACTATACCTTTGCCAATGTGCGCCGCTGTGCGCAGGGCTTTGCCACCTATCTGCTGAACCAGGGCAAACGAGGCCAAGTCGTAGTCGGCTACGACCGGCGCTTTGGCGGGGAATACTTTGCCGCAGCGGCGGCCGAGGTACTCGCGGCCAACGGCTTCCAGGTATTGCTCACCCAGGAAGCCACGCCGACGCCGGTGATCTCGTACGCGGTCGTGTTTCACAAGGCGGTGGGCGCGGTGAATATTACCGCCAGCCATAATCCCCCTACCGATAACGGCTTCAAAGTGCGCGATGAGCATGGGGGCGCCATCCCTCCCGACGGTCTGCTGGAGATCGAACGCTGTATCCCGGAGGTGCAGGGGGTCAAGAGGATTCCGCTGGACGACGCCCTGGCGCAGGGAGCGGTGGTGTACTTTGATCCGGCGCCGGCCTATCTCGAGCAGTTGGCTCGGCTGATAGACGTTCGGCCGATTCAGGAGGCGGGTCTCACCATCCTGGTGGATGCCATGTGGGGCAATGGCGCCGGCTGGTTCCCCCGCATCCTGGGCGGCGGCAAAACGAGGATCATCGAGATCCATGCCGAACGTAACCCGCTCTTCCCGGAGATGATCCGCCCGGAACCGATCCCGCCCAATGTGGACGCCGGCCTGGCGCGGGTGACCGAGGTCGGCGCGGATGTCGCTATCTTTAACGACGGAGATGCTGACCGGGTAGGGCTGGGGGATGAGCAGGGCCGTTTTATCAATCAGCTCCAGGTCTATGCGTTGCTGGCGTTGTATTTTCTCAAGATCCGCGGCGAACGCGGGCCGATCGTCAAGACCCTCTCCACCACCTCTATGTTGGAGAAGCTGGGCCAGATCTATGGCGTCCCGGTCTACCAGACCGGCGTCGGGTTCAAGTATGTAGCCCCCAAGATGCTGGAGACGAACGCCCTGATCGGGGGGGAGGAAAGCGGCGGCTATGCCTTTCGCGGTCACGTGCCGGAGCGCGATGGGATTCTGGCCGGCCTCTATCTCCTGGACCTGATGGTGCGCACCGGCAAAAGCCCCTCCCAGCTCATTGAACTTCTCTACGCCGAGGTGGGGCCTCATTACTACGACCGGGTGGATAAACGGTTCGATGAAAGCCAGCGCGCTGCCACCCGACAACGCATCCTGGACGCTCGCCCGTCCACCATCGGAGGGCTGACCGTCACCGGCCTGGATACGACCGATGGCTTCAAGTTCAGCCTGGCCGACGGGGGTTGGATGCTGATCCGGTTTTCCGGCACCGAGCCGATCCTGCGCGTCTATTGTGAGACCACACAAAAGGATCGAGTGCCGGCGATCCTGGAGGATGGATTGCGGATTGCGGGGTTAAAGGATTGATGTTCTTCGACGCGCATGCGCATCTCGATTTTCCCGAGTTCGACGCTGACCGACCGGCGGTCGTCCAGCGGGCGCGGGCGGCAGGGGTGGCGGCCATTCTGAATGTGGGAGCCGACCTCCCGTCCAGCCGCCAGGCGGTTGCCCTGGCCGATCAATACGAGCTGGTGTACGCGGCGGTGGGGATGCATCCGCACGACGCCAAGAAACTGGATGGGGCGACCTTGGCCGAATTCCGGGACCTGGCCCGCCACCCCAAGGTGGTGGCTGTGGGCGAGATCGGGTTGGACTTTTACCGGAACCTGTCGCCGCCCGAGGTGCAACGTCGGGCCTTCCAGGCTCAGTTGGCCTGGGCGGCTCAATTGGGCAAGCCGGTCATCATTCACGACCGCGAGGCGCATCGGGAGGTCCTGGCGATGCTGACCGATTGGGCAGTGGGCCTCCAGGATTCTCCCCTGGCCGGGCGGCTGGGCGTGTTGCACACCTTTTCTGGCGATCAGGCGATGGCCGAGCGGGCGATCGAGCTGGGGTTTTACATTTCGATTTCAGGGCCGGTGACCTATCCCAACGCCCGCCGACTGGCTGAAATCGTCAAGGCCCTGCCCCTGCATCGCCTATTGGTCGAGACCGATTGCCCCTTTCTCACCCCACATCCGTACCGCGGCCGGCGGAATGAGCCGGCGTATGTCCGTCTGGTGGCGGAGCGGGTGGCTGAACTGTGCGGGATTTCGGTGGAGGAATTGGCCCAGGCGACCACGGCCAATGCCAGGCGCCTGTTGGGGATCCGCACGACCGGCCTGGGCGTGGAAGAGGAGGGGCCGCCGATGCCGGGCCCCGATCGCCTGGCCCTGGATGAATCAAACCTTGAGCCATAGATTGGAAGAGGAAACAGATTGAAGACCATCCCTTTGCTCGAGCCGCTGGCAGCCGAACTGGAACAGGTGGAACGCAAGCTGTTGGAACCGACCCATCCGGATTACCCGCAGTTGACGGCTGTCCTGGAGAGTCTGTTGCTCAGCGGTGGAAAACGCTTGCGTCCCGCTTTGGTCCTGTTGGCCGGCAGCTTTTACCCCACCGATCGGGAAAAGTTGGTGTCCCTGGCCGCGTCGGTCGAGATGCTCCACACGGCGACCTTGGTCCACGATGATCTGATCGACGGCGCCCTGGTGCGGCGGGGCCGGACCACCCTCAACGCCCGCTGGAATGCAGGAGCCACCGTGCTGGCGGGCGACTATCTCTTTGCCCGGGCAGCGGCGTTGGCCGCCGCCACCGGAAATGTCCGGGTCATGACCATTTTCGCCGAAACGTTGATGACGATCTGCGGCGGAGAACTGCGCCAGATCTTTGACCGCCGCGAGTTGCCCCGGTTGGATGATGAACAGGCCTGGCAAAGCGCCCTGGATCGCTATGATCAGCGGATCTATGCCAAGACTGCCTCTCTGTTCGCCGCCGCCACCGAAGCAGCCGCCGTGCTCAGTCAAGCCCCGGAAGCCCACGTGGTGGCCCTGCGGGAGTATGGGCGGCTGCTGGGAACCGGCTTTCAGATTATGGATGATGTGCTGGACTTCCAGGGGGATGAACAAGTCCTGGGTAAGCCGGTCGGCAGCGATCTGCGAGAGGGCATTGTCACCCTGCCGGTGTTGTATTTCCTGCGGGAACATCCCGACGATGAACGGATCGCTTCCGTCGTGCGCGACGGAGGGCAGGATGCGGTGGTTCAGGAAGTGGTGACCGCCGTCCGCGAATCAGGGGCCGTGGCCCGGGCCATGGACCGGGCACGGGAGTTCATCGCTCAGAGCCAGGCAGCACTGGCCGTCCTGCCGGAGGGCCAGGCCCGCGACCTGATGCATGCCCTGGCGGACTATACCATTGCCCGAGACCGCTAAGGGGCGCGGCGCTTGATCGACCTGACTATCATCATCGTCAGTTGGAATGTGCGAGACCTGCTCCGCCGCTGCCTCCGTTCGATTCAGGACAGCGCCCTCGCGACCGGCAATCTCCAGGTGGAAATCATTGTCGTGGATAACGCCAGTTCCGATGGCAGCCCAGAGATGGTCGTCGCCGAATTCCCCGACGTGCATCTGGTGGTCAACGCCGAGAACCGGGGCTTTACCGCAGCCAATAACCAGGGCCTGGCCCTGAGCCGGGGCCGTTTCCTGTTGCTGCTCAACCCGGATACCGAGGTCGTGGGCGATGCCTTGTCGGCCATGGTCCGGTATATGGAGACCCATCCCGAAGTTGGCGCGGTGGGACCGCAACTGCGCTATCCCGACGGCAGCCTCCAATCGTCGCGCCGACGCTTCCCGACATTCGCCACCGCCCTGGTAGAAAGCACCGTCATCCAGGAATGGTGGACCGACAACCGCATCCTGCGCCGCTATTATATGGCCGATACCTCTGACGATGCCGTTCAGCCGGTGGACTGGCTGGTGGGGGCGTGCCTGATGGTCCGCCGTGAGGTGGTTGAGCAGGTTGGCGGTCTGGACGAGGGGTTCTTTATGTATTCGGAGGAACTGGACTGGTGCCGACGCATCAAGAACGCCGGGTGGACGGTGGTCTATCTGCCGGATGCAGTGGTGGTTCACCACGAGGGCAAAAGCAGCGAACAGGCGGTGGCGGCGCGTCACATCCATTTCCACAGTAGCAAGGTGCGCTACTTTACCAAGCATCACGGTCGCCTTGCAGGGGAAGCCCTCCGCTGGTTCCTGCTCATGACCTATGTCTACCAGTGGGGCCGGGAAGGACTCAAGTGGCTGGTCGGCCACAAACGCCCGCTGCGGAGGGAGCGGCTCCAGGCGTATCAGCAGGTACTCCGTTCGGGGCTCCGTGGCTCGCGATGAAGGTCTTGTTCATCACCGGCGAGTTCCCGCCCATGCAGGGGGGCATGGGCGACTATACCCGACAGCTTGGCCTGGCTCTGGCCGATCTGGGCTGCCAGGTCCATGTCATCACTTCGGATCAGGCCGGTCCGGTGGACCGCTTGACCGTTTACCCCGTGGTCCGGCGTTGGAACTGGGGATGCTGGCGCCCGACCCTACGAATAATCAGAGAGATACAGCCTGAGATCGTCCATATCCAATATCAGGCGGCTGCCTATGGGCTGCATCCCGCCATCAATTTCCTGCCGTGGCGCGTGCGGCGGCTGGGGAAGCGCCGACCGCGCCTGGTGGCCACCTTCCACGACCTGAGAGTGCCGTATCTGTTTCCCAAAGCCGGCCCCCTGCGGCGCTGGGTGGTGAACCAGCTGGCCCGTGGGAGCGATGCGGCCATCACCACCAACCACGAGGATTTTGAGAACCTGGGACGGGAGCTATCTCCATCCGCTCCCTTTCTCATCCCCATTGGGTCCAACATCCAACCCCGACCGCCGGCCGACTATGACCGGGGAGCGTGGCGCGCTCGCTGGGGGGCCGGTCCTGAGGATTTCCTCCTCTGCTTTTTCGGATTCATCAACGAGCGAAAGGGGGTGGACACTCTGCTCCACGCGGTGCACCGTCTGGTGACCGATCCCTCGTGTCCGGTCCATCCCCGGGTGCTCTTTATCGGCGGTCAGACCGGGACTAGCGATCCGACGAACATCGCCTTCCTGGGCCGCATCCAGGCGCTGATCTCCGAACTGGGGTTGGAACCGTACGTCTGCTGGACCGGATACATCCCGGAGGAAGAAGTATCGGCCAGCTTTTGGGCCTCGGACCTGTGCGTTCTACCTTTCCGTGACGGGGTTTCGTTTCTGCACGGGACGTTGCACGCCGCGCTGGCCCACGGCATGCCGATCCTCACTACCCGGCCCCGGGTCCACCTGCCCGAACTGGTGCCCGGCGAGAATATCTTTTTGGTCCCGCCCGATCAGCCGCACGCCCTGGCCGAGGCCATCCTCCACCTGGCCGGCGCACCCGAACTGCGCTCTCGGCTTGGCATGGGCGCCAGGGCGCTGTCGCAGCAGTTCCGCTGGGACCAGATCGCCGCCGATACGCTCAAGCTCTATCGTACCCTCAGCCTGCCTAGCTAATCGGCCGCTTTTTGCTGCTGGATCAGATCGGCAACCCGTCCAGTGTCAACCACCTCGGACTCCGAGGCTTCCAACGTCGAGCGATCTGGCTGCGTGGCTGATGATTGAGGCGGACGTGGGGTATCGTTCCCTTCGACCTTCTCGGGTCGGGGCATGAACGGCTTGTGGAGCAATGCCGCGATCAGGGTGTGCACCTTGTGGAACAGGTCCATCTTCCCTCCTGAACTGCGCTTCCCTGAATTATACCTCAGTGGTTGGGTGCTGGCAAAATGAATCGGAATTTGTCCTTTCTGCAAAAGTTCGGTAAAATGGGGTGTATGGGGCCTATCCTGGATGCGTTTCAGCCACGACCCGCTCGCTTGTTCATGACCGTGGTTCTGGTCTACCTGATTGCCGGCAGTCTGTATGCAGTCTATACCCCTGACTGGCAGGCCCCGGATGAACCGGCCCATTACAATTATATCCGATATCTGGCCGAAACCCATCATTTTCCCGTTCTCAAGCTGGGGGATTATCCGGCTGCGTACCTGGAGGAGATCAAGGCCGCTCACTTTCCCCCGGAGATGAGCATCGCCCCGATTCGTTACGAGTTCCATCAGCCGCCTCTGTATTACCTCCTGGCCACGCCGGTCTACTGGCTCTTTGGCGGCGCTCTCTTGCCGTTGCGGTTCCTGTCACTGGCCGTGGGTGCTCTCCTGCTGGTGGTCGTGTGGTGGACCGTGGGGTCGCTGGTCCCAGGCCGGCCCTTTCTGGCCGTGGGGATTGCTGCGTTCATTGCCTTTTTGCCCATGCACCTGGCCATGACCGCGGCAGTCAACAACGATCCCTTGGCCGAGCTGCTGATCGCCATCGAGTTCTTGCTGGTGATCCGGTATGTGCGGGTGGATAGCCGGCCAGAAGGGAAGGAGGAGTTCCGTCTCCTCTTCCTCCTGGGGCTGGTGACCGGGTTGGGCTTTCTGACCAAATCTTCCGCCTACGTCACCCTGCCTCTGGTCCTGGCGGCCATTGCGGCCCGGCATCTCTGGCTGGATGCTCCGCCTCCGCCGGCGGTCCACAGCCTCAAAGCCGTTGGCATCTTTCTGTTACCTGCCATGGCGCTGGGAGTGCCCTGGTGGTTGCGGAACCTGGCCCTGTACGGGGACGCCGATTTCCTGGGACTTGGCCGCCACGAGGAGGTGGTCGCCGGTCAGCTCCGCACCGCCGAGTTTGTGGCCGAGCATGGCAGACTCCAACTGGTCCATGATTTCCTCCAGACCTCGTTCCGCAGCTTCTGGGGGCAGTTCGGCTGGATGGGGGTGCTCCTGGACCAGCGTCTCTATCAGGCCCTGGTCATTCTTTCGGCCCTGGCCTGTGTCGGATGGATCGTCTGGGCGATTGGGCGATGGCGTAACCGGTTCCGCGTTCCGGCATGGCAATGGGCGGCGGGTGGTCTGCTGGCGCTTTCTGCCCTGTTCACCGGGGCCAGCTATCTCTGGTATAACATCACCTTTGTCCAGCATCAGGGTCGGTACCTCTTCCCCGCCCTGGTGCCGATCGGCTTGGCGATGGCCGTGGGCTGGCGTGAGGCGTTGCGGCGTGAACGAGCCTTGCTCATGGGCTTGCTCGTGATTGTCAGTGCCATGGCCTTGCGAGCCGGGGGGATGCTCCCCAACTGGCCGTTGCTCATGCTGGCGGCGACGGCCATCGCCTTTGGGTTCCGCCGGGTTCTGCCGGCCTGGTTCGATCCTGCCGTCCAGGCCGTCCCATATCTGCTCCTCATCGGACTCGACGTGGTCAGTCTGTTCCTGTTCATTGTTCCTCAACTGCGGGTGTAGCCGGCGATGGCGGTGACGTCGTTTTCGGAATCGGGTTTGTAAGTCGATCGTTTTGTCACTGCAACCTGGGAGCCGATTCTGCGTAAAGAGAGTGGTTGCGGTAGAATCCAAACTCTGTTATAATGAAATTCGATAGAACCTGGGAGGGAAAAATGGACATTGGCAAAGCGTTCAGTTTCGTATTTGAAGACAAAGATTGGGTTTCCAAAATCCTGATTGCCGCCGCAATCTCCCTGGTCGGAATGCTGTTCGGGATTCTGATCATCCCCGGCATCCTGGCAGTGGCCCTGCTGAGTGGCTATACGGTGGAGATCGCCCGTCGGGTGATCCACGACGACCCTCAAGTCCTGCCCGAGTGGGACAATTGGGGGGCACTGATCACGGACGGCCTTAAATTCATTGTGATCAGCATTGTCTATGCGGCGCCGATGATCCTGGCCAGCATCTGTCTGGGCATCCCCGCCGGACTTTTGTCCGAAGATAGCCCGGACCTGAGTACAGCGCTGAGCCTGGTCCTGAGCTGTATAAACATCCTGTGGGCGATCGTCCTCTCCCTTTTCGTACCGGCGGCGGTTGGCGCCTTTGCGGCCGAAAATGACCTGGGGGCGGCTTTTCGTTTTGGCCGGGTATTCTCCCTGGTTCGCAACAACTTTTCGACCTACCTGATCGTCCTGGTCATGAGTTGGATTGCTGAGCTGCTTGGGGGATTGGGGGTCATCATCTGCCTCATCGGATTGCTTGCGACCTATCCGTATTCGTACATGGTGATCGGCCATCTCTATGGTCAGGCCTATCGCAAGGCGACCGGCCAGGTCCCCGCTGCAGTCCCAGAGTCCTGGTAGCGGGATTGCTCTTTGGTCATGATGAAACCGGGCTGGTGGGCCGGACCGCTCACCAGCCCGTCGCACCAATGAAAGGAGGTCTGCCATGTTTTGCCCCCATTGTGGCGCGCCCAATCAAGACGATGCAGTGTTCTGTGGCAATTGTGGAGAGGCGTTGAGCCCTGATGCGGAGGCCTCCGCCGTCGAGGAGGCACTTGAGGCGGAGCGTGAGGAAGGCCTGGAATTCCCGGCGCTGGACGAGCCGCCGACCGGAGCAGCGCCGCCTCCTCTGCCCATGCCCCCTCCCGGTCCCGTCGTCATCCCGACCAGCGGGATGGCCATCGCCTCCCTGGTTCTGGGGATCAGCGGCTTGACCGTCCTCCCTCTTCTGGGCAGCATCCTGGCCATCATCTTCGGGTACACAGCCCGCAAGGAGATCCGTGAGCACCCGGACCGCGTATCAGGGGACGGATTGGCCGTAGCCGGGATCGTGTTGGGTTGGATCTCGGTGGCGGTCGCCGTGCTGGGCATTCTGGCCTTTGGCGGGTTTATGCTGTGCAGTCTCTGTGCATCCTGGGCCAGAGTGTATTGATTCGAGGAGACCCCACATGCAAGAACCATATCCAGAGAGCTATTATCCTGCACCGCAACCCAAGAAAGGGATCAGCGGCTGGCTGATTGCGCTCATCATCATTCTGGCGCTGATCGCCATCTGCTTTGTGTGCGTTTGTGTGGTGGTGTTGCTGGCTGGCCCTGCCATCGGCAATACCTTTTCCACGATCATCGAGGAGATTCTGACCGCCACCCCCATGCCCTAGACACGGTTGGGGGCCTCGGCCCCGTTGGGAAAGGTCCTTGTGCCAGCCCCTCCCCCTATGCGGTGACGGGCTTTTTCGCCTGGAGGTGCTTTGACTGACCGATCCCATCAGGGACGGAAGTAGAACGATCGTGGCTGGCCGTGGAAGCGAGTCCGTCTACGGCCATTCTGCGTTGGAGGACTGGAGAATGAGCCAGATTTTGGACTATCTCCTTGACCGGCAACCGGCGATGATCCAGATGGTCGAGCAACTGGTGCGGTTAGAGTCGCCCAGCGCCGACCGAAGTGCAGTCAATGCAGTGGTGGGGTTTCTGGCGGATGCCTTTGCTGCCCTTGGTGCCGGCGTGGAGCGACTGCCCCAGGTCGCCTTTGGCGATCATCTCCGCGTCACCTGGGGACAGGGCGATCGTCAGGTGTTACTTCTGGGGCACATGGACACCGTCTGGCCGGTGGGCGAGCTAGCCCGTCGTCCCTTTCAGATCAGTAAAGACCCGGATATCGGTCTGCAAAAAGCAACGGGGCCGGGCGTCTTTGATATGAAAGGGGGGCTGGTCATTGGCCTGTATGCAGTGTCCGCTCTGCGGGACCTGGGCCTGAGGCCGGCCCACCGGCTGGTTTTCCTGTTCAACTCGGACGAAGAGGTGGGCAGCCCCACCTCGAGAACCCTGATCGAAGAGGAAGCGGTGCGAAGCGACGCCGTGCTGGTCCTGGAGCCTTCGAGCGAGAATGTCCTGTTCCTGTGGCGCAAAGGGGTCGGCCGTTTCGAGCTGGAGATTCAGGGCGTCGCCTCTCATGCGGGTGCAGCCCATGACCGTGGCGTCAGCGCCATTGAGGAGCTGGCTCACCAGGTCCTGCGATTGGAGGCAATGACCGACTATGGTCGGGGCACCACGGTCAATGTGGGCGTGGTGCGGGGAGGGTCCAAATCCAATGTCCGCCCCGCCTCGGCCTGGGCCGAAATTGACCTGCGCGTCATGACCGCCGAGGAGGGGGAGCGGATGGTCCAGGCCATTCTTGGACTGCAGCCGGTGAATCCCAAGGCCACGCTGATCGTCTCTGGCGGTCTCAACCGTCCGCCGTGGGAGATCTCTCCCCAAGGTGAGGCCCTGTTTGAACGGGCGCGGCGCGTGGGAGCCAGGTTGGGGATGGAGTTGTGGGCCGGTGGTACCGGGGGCGGTTCCGATGGGAATTTTACCGCCGCCTTGGGCATCCCCACCCTGGATGGGCTGGGAGTGGTGGGGGGCGATGCTCACGCTCTGACCGAATGGATCGATCCTGCCTCTCTCCCCCGGCGGGCAGCTCTGTTGGCTGAATTGATCCTGGATCTGGGCCAGTGAGCAAGCCCGAGTCCATTGTCCTGGAACTGACCGCCATGGCCCATGGGGGAAGGGCGCTGGGCCGCCACCACGGGCAGGTCATCTTTGTCCCCTATGCCATCCCGGGTGAGGTGGTCGAGGTAGAGGTGGTCGAGAGCAGTCGCCATTGGGCTCAGGCGCGTCTGGTGAAGGTCTTGGAGCCTTCCCCGCACCGGGTCGCACCCCCCTGTCCCTATTTTGGTCCGGAGGGGTGCGGCGGGTGTCAATTCCAGCACATCGCCTACGAGGCTCAGGTGGAATTCAAGCGTCAGGTGGTCGTGGATCAACTGGCCCGCGTCGGCGGCTTGCGTGAGGTCCATGTGCAGGAAGCGATCGGGGCCGCCGAACCGTGGGGCTATCGCAACCATGCTCAGTTTAGAATCACCCCGGAGGGCCGGCTGGGGTTCCTGGCCGCCAACAGCCATGACGTGATCCCGGTGCAGGAGTGTCTGATCCTCGACCCTCTGCTCGATGAGCTGTGGGCGGCCTTGGACATCGTCTGGCCCCAGCTTCATCGGGTGAGCCTGCGCTGTGGCTCGGCGACCGGCGATCTCATGGTCGTGTTCGAGTTGGAGCGGTATGAGGACTTTGATATCGAGGTGGACCTGCCGGTCTCTTGCGTCCTTCTCCTGGCGGACGGCGAACCGGTGGTGCTGATCGGCAATTCCTATTTGACTGAACATGTGGCCGGACGCGACTACCGCATCTCCGCCGGAAGTTTCTTCCAGGTGAACACCGCCGGGGCCGAGGCGTTGGTGGCTCTGGTGCGGGAGTACCTGGCCCCGGCCAAGGATGAAACCCTGGTGGACCTGTACTGTGGAGTCGGGCTCTTTGGCCTGGCCCTGGCCGGGGACGTGGCCCGGGTAGTGGGCGTCGAAGCCGATCCCGGCGCTGCCGCCGATTTTCGGGTCAACGCACAGGAGTTTGACCACGTCGAACTGCTGGAGGAGAGGGCCGAGACGGCCCTGCGCCATGTGGAAGGAACGGTGGACCTGGTAGTCCTGGATCCCCCTCGCTCCGGCGCAGGTCCGGCCGTAATCGAGGAGATCGTCCGGCTGTCCCCGCGACGGGTGGTCTATGTGTCGTGTGATCCGGCCACCCTGGCCCGCGACGCCCGTCATCTGGTCGGGTCAGGATATCAACTCCGCAAAGTCCAGCCGGTGGACCTTTTCCCGCAAACCTATCATATCGAATCGGTGGCGCTGTTTGCGAGAGAATAGGGTCTTGACAAAGTAGAACATTTGTGCTATCCTATACTCAAAACCCAACGAGGAGGATATGCGATGAAGGAAAACGGACGGCTTCGGGCGTTGGAGACCACCTTGGCCAGCATCCAGAAGCGGTATGGGGAAGGGACGATCATGCGCCTGGGGCAGGCGGACCATTTGCAGGTGGAGGTCATTCCCACCGGTTCGTTGGCGCTGGACCTGGCGCTGGGGGTG
>JAGVRI010000009.1:59995-196419 GCA_018606645.1 Chloroflexota bacterium | reverse complement strand
CTCGACTCCCGGACGAGGGGAGGGGAGCCTTCAGGCGCTCTCCGGCTCAAGCCTCGACTCCTAGATGAGGGGAGTGGAGCCTTCAGGCGGTCTCCGGCTCAAGCCTCGACTCCCGCACGAGGGGAGGGGAGCCTTCAGGCGGTCTCCGGCTGAAGCCTCCACTCCTGGACGAATGGAATGGAGCCTTCAGGCGGTCTCCGGCGGAAGCCTCGACTCCCGGACGAGGGGAGGGGAGCCTTCAGGCGGGGCAGGTAATCCGGCTGAAGCCTCCACTCCTGGACGAGGGGAATGGAGCCTTTAGGCGGGAACATCCTTTTGACAACGGTTTTCTTCTTTGCTATGATCTCTTTGCTGTTGACCGTCTCGCTCGATCCAGATCGAGGAAAGCCGGCGGCTGACGCCGCGCCCGCGAGACCGGAGGGTAGGGCAAACCTTCGGTTTGCCCAGGGGTGCGCGAGGGCGACCGGCCCGGTCGCCCCCCTACGGCGCAGGCCGACGGTCAGCCGAAGGCTCTTGAGGGGCGATTTCAATCGCTCAGCCCCCTTCCCCTCTCCGCGTGCGGGGAGGGGAAGGGGCGCAGCGGTGCTGCGCCCGGAGGATACGGTGGGGTTCGGAAGGGGGCTGTCAACGAATGGGAAACGAATACACGAATGTCTGGGCCACAGAAGCATTCGTTGATTCGTGCGATAGACGTTGACAGAGAACGAACCGGACACGGCCCACCCAGTTATTGCATCCCGAATCATGGATCGGATGATGCGCTCTCGCCCGATGGTGAAGCATCGGGCTCAGTCAGCCAAGCCCTGCGGCTGTTTGCCAGCCCCGAACGGGGCTTTGCTGGCGGAGCCCGCCGCTTCGAGCGGCGGGCGAACGTGCCGGAGGCAAACGGATCATCAGGTTCGTTCTGAACATTGCATATCCGCGCTGATTCGTTTGGTTGCAACACCGGGTGATCTCCCCTGGTCCTGACATCGAGCTCCGGGCCGACTCAAATGAACGGGGCGCCGACTGATGGTCGGCGCCCCATCGCGTTTGGTGGTGCAGCGGGTGCGGTTACTTCAGTTTAAAGAAGGCCACCAGGGAGGACCCGTCCTGGGCGGTCATGGCCACGCGGTAGCAGAAGCCGGGCTTCTTGGGCGTTTGCCAGTTCTGGATGAACTGCCCCGCGACCGGGTCGTACCGCAGCGAAGTGCCGCCGGTGGTCGTGAACTCCACCTCATCCTCCCCTAAGCCGCTTGTGCAGGCAACCTGGACGGCGGTGAAACCCTTGACGTAGGCCGTGTCCGTCAGCTCGGTCGACCCGGCAAAGATCTCGAACTTCAGGGGGACAGTGGAGCCGCCCTTGACCACGTTCCAGACGCCACCCATGTCCACCGGCTGGTAGAAGCCGAAGAGCGTCCAGCTTCGGACGGTGTAGCGACGGGTTTCGGTCTTGACGTTGCCCGCCTTATCAGACGCCGCGGCGGTCAGGGTGTGCGATCCGACTGTCGTACCGTAACCGCTGATCGTGCAGTCGCCAGCCAGGCCGGACAAGGCATCTTCAGCGGTGCAGGTCGGCGCGGCCGGCACGAAGCCGTAGTAGTACGATGCGCCGTCCTGAGGCCCGTTGCTCCAGGTGATGCTCGGCGCGGTCTTGTCAATGTTAATGCCGCTTGCGGTGGCGCTGGCGCTGTTGCCGGCCTTATCGGTGCAGGAGCCGGTGGCGGATTGCCCCGCGCCCTCGTCGCTCAGCACAACGGCCGGGTCACACGCGGCGATGCCGGAGAGGGCGTCGGCGCCGCTGAAGGACACCGTCACATCGGTATTGTTCCAGCCGTAGGCGTTGGGCGCCGGCGAGGCTGATGCGGTGACCGTCGGCGGGGTCTTGTCAATATTGATGGGCCCCACGGTGGCGCTGGCGCTGTTGCCCGCGTTGTCCACAGCGCTGCCCGTCACGTACTGCCCCGCGCCCTCAGCGGTCAGGGTGGCGTTCGGCCCGCAGGAGGCGATCCCCGAAGTCCCGTCACTGCAGGTGAAGGTCACGGCCACGTTGGTGTTGTTCCAGCCGTAGGCGTTGGCCTCGGGGTCGGCCGAGCCGCTGATTTCCGGCGCGGTCAGGTCCACATCAATGTTGCTCACCCCGGCGGAGGCGCTGTTGCCCGCCTTGTCGGATATGGTCCGGAAGTAACTCTGGTTTTCGCCTTCGCCGAAGGTATAGTCATCCGGACAATCGCCCGCCAGGCCGGACAGGTTGTCGCTGCAGGTGAAGGAGACGGTGGGCGCGCCGGTGCTCCCGTTGAACCAGCCGGTAGATGCCGGGCTCTTGTCCAGCGCGGTGCTGATCGTCGGCGGGGTCTTGTCAATGTTGATGCCGCTGGCGGTGGCGGAGGCGATGTTGCCGGCCTTATCGGTGCAGGAGCCGGTGGCCGATTGCCCTGCGCCCTCGCTGCTCAGCACAACGGCCGGGTCGCAGGCGGCGATGCCGGAGAGGGCATCGTCGCCGCTGAAGGACACGGTCACATTGGTATTGTTCCAGCCATTGGCGTTGGGCTCTGGCGAGGCCGATGCGGTGACCGTCGGCGGGGTCTTATCAATATTGATGGGCCCCACGGTGGCGCTGGCGCTGTTGCCCGCGTTGTCCACGGCGCTGCCCGTCACGTACTGCTCTGCGCCCTCGTCGGTCAGGGTGGCGCCCGGCCCGCAGGAGGCGATCCCCGAAGTCTCGTCGTTGCAGGTGAAGGTCACGGCCACATCGGTGTTGTTCCAGCCGTACTCGTTGGCCGCCGGGGAAGCCGAGCCGCTGATGGTCGGCGCGGTCGCGTCGTACTTGAAGCCGTACGAGCCATAGCCGATGTTGCCAGCATAGTCCTCGCACGACGCCTGGAACGAGACGCTGGCGCCGTCCGGGCCGCTGTAGGTGCCGCCCGGAGCGCAGCCCGCCAGGCCGGAGGTGGCATCGGTGCCGCTCACGGTGAAGGCGACCGGCGCGTTGTACCAGCCATCGTGGTCTGGGTCCCGGTCCGGCGTCACGGAGACGGACGGCGGGGTGGCATCCCGCTGGATGGTGACTGACGCCTGGCTCGTCCCGCCCGCGCTCCGGGCCCGGCAGGTGAGGGTCACGCCGGAGGTGTCATAGTTGATGGTCGTATCCACGCAGCCTTCCAGGATGGTGACGGCGGACTCTGGGTCGGTCACCGTCCAGTCCACGAACACATCGCTGACATACCAGTCCCCGTTGCCCTTCGTGCCGCTGATGCTGTAGGAGATGACGGGCGGGGTGGTGTCGGAGGGCTTCGGCTCGAGAGAGAAGTCGAGGTTATAGGAGTTGTTGTTGCACACATAAATATCTTTTGTCTGCGAGTCATAGCCCGACTTTGATGCAGTCAGGTAGATGGTCGTGCAGCCGCTTCCGCTGAAGGACGGCTTGAATTTGCCAGAGGGTGGGTACTTCCCATTAGCATCGGTGGTCGTGGAGGCGGTTTTGTCACAGCCGCCGGTGCACTCAACTGTCGCGTCGGAGATTGGTTTATTGTTGGTATCGCGGACGTATCCGGAGATCTCCGCGTTCCCGTCCGTGAACATTCCCTGCTGCTGGACGCCCGACGTCAGCCCCGTCGCAGTGTAGGTGTACTCGCCGAAGGCCAATTCGCTGTCCCACAGCGTCACCTGGCAGGACCAGGCGCCGCTCTCATCCACGACCGCCTCGCAGGCCGCTGAGTAGCCGTTGGGACCGCTGACCTCCACGCGAACGGTTTCGCCCGGCAGGTAGCCGGCGCCGTCGCTGTTGTCGCCAAAGATGGTCACCGTCTCCCCCGGCGCGTAGTCGGGCTTGTCGGTCCAGACGGCGGCGAACACCGTCCACGGCGCGATCAGACTCACCACCAGCGCCAGGGCGGTCACCGTCCACAAGGGGGGTTTTCTTCCGTTCATGGATTCCTCCTTTCCTGAATTGCCGTGGTACTTTGGCATAGCAATGAAAGATGACTTCATGCGATAGAAATCACCAGCCAATCGTTTGCCCGGCTCTTCGCGTTCTCCGCATTTGATTGTCGGACAGCAGATCAGGGCGCCGGTGGGTGGACCAGCCCATGCAGCGAATCGTTCCTGGTCAGTTCCCTCCTTTCCCGCTCGCCGCTGTGGAGGCGAGCATTCGCCGAGAGGCCCGGTGAGGCCCTGGATTCGTACACCGGTGCGACGATCCGACGCCATGCTGGGGGAGGCAGACTGATGACGGCGAGGGCGTGGCCTCTGGCGCTGAACCCCGAACCCGCTTCGGAAATTCCGATATTCTGGCAATCTATAATATATCAGATCACGGGCCAGCTGTCAAGAGAAAAAAGTAACAAACCGGTAACAGTTTGGTTAGAGTTTGGTTAAGGTTTTGACCATCGAAAAAGCTCAGGGCCAGGGGAAACCTGGCCCTGAGCGTCAGTTCAGGCGCTATTCGGAGCAGTGGCCCGGGCCGATGTAGCCGTTGTTGTACTGGTCGAGCAGGTAGGCGGTGGAGATGACCTGAGCGCGCAAGGTCTTGCTCAACTTGGACGATGGCGTGTAGGTGTTGAAGAAGTTCGTTGCCCAGGCGAGAGCATCGTCCACCGCCGGGGTGGAAGCCGCGCCGTTCAGGATGTTCAGCCGGGCGGCGATATACTGGTGGGCCAGGATATAGTAGGCGTTGCCACCGGCCGGCGGCGTCCACAACACCTGGTACCAGGACTGCCCGCTCAGGAAGAAGGGCGTATCCTCGCCGATCAGCGCCCAGGTGTCGTCGTAGGGCGCCGGACCGTACTTGGAGTGGGTCTTCCAGTAGCCGGGGGTCAGCGTGCAGCCGCCCTCGCACGGCACATGGACGCTCACCGTCCAGGAGTCGCTGCCGGTGGCGCCGGTGTCGTTGGTCACGAAGGAGGCGGTGTTCTCGACGGTGTAATCGCCGCAGATGTAGTACGGGCCGATCCACCGGCTGTAGCTGAAGGTCACGGGTAGGTCAGAATAGCAGACGGTGCCCAGACTTCCGGCGTAGGTGTCGCTGACGTCAATGCACTCGTCCGCTTCGTTCATGGTCGCGTTCGAGAAATCCACGCTGGCCGTGCCGGAAAAGTCGGTGGTGCCGTCCGGCGTCGCGTTCATCTGGTAGTCATAGTCATAGTTCTGCAGCGTGGCCGTGGCGGTGTTGGTGCGGCCCGAGGCGTCCGGCAGGCTGGCGCTGTAGGTGCAGGCCAGGGTTCCGCCGGCCGCCAGCAAGTACGGGAAGCTGACGCCGCAATCCACCGTCGCGGCAATGTCCGGCGACACCATATCTGACACGCTGTTGATCTTGGCGGCCATCGGCGCCGGGTTGTACACCGAGATGTTCCCGCTCACCGCCCAATCGCTATCGGTGTAGGTAGCGTCCACCTTGACCGAGTAGTTCACCAGGAACTGCTGGCCGAGGGCGAGGGTGAGCGCGCTCTGGTCGGCCCATTTGTCAATGGTCCAGTGGTAGGTGCGCTTGAAGGAGGTCTGCGCGTCCTTGGTCACCTCCAGCGCGTAGCAGTTGACCGTTACCGAGGCGCCATCGGACTGGCCGGTCTCGCGAATGGTGGCGGTGTTGCTGTGTGTCCCGGCATCAGCGTCGCAGGCGAAGGTCTTGTCATACGACACCGAGCCGCTGGCGCTGAACACCCACGAGCCGCCATTGGTGTCATCCACGTTGATCGTGTCGTTGACCGGTGTGGGGCTGTTGGGGAACGTGGTCGTCTCGCTGGGGCTGGGACCAAAGGGCACGCCCAGGTGTCCCGAGTGGTTGGTGATGGTGACGTTGGCCGTGACCTTGTAGGTGCCGCCCGCATGCGGCTGTGGGTACGGCCCGCCGGTGATCGGGATGTTCACGCGGTAGGCGTAACAGCCGGTCTCGCCCGGGTCGAGCACCGGGTTGCCGCTGACGTCAACCAGGGCCTCGGTCAGGTAGTCGTTGGGTGGTCCATAGCCATCTTGCAGCACAGCGACGATGGTCAGGTTCTCCGTCGCAACGGCCCCGCCGTTGGCGACGCACACCTGACCCTCTACCCAGGCTTCTTCGGTGCCGCTGTCCTTGGTCACGGCGATCGTGTATCGGGATGTGCCGCTGTCGCCGCGGAACAGGTTCCAGGTGTCCGGGGTCACCGATTTGTCAATCGTCCAGCCATACGTGATCGTCCAATGGCCCGTGACATCCACATAGGCGGTGAGCGTCGTGCCCGCCTGACCCTGAGCCCCGACCTGCACGGCTGAGACAAGGAGCAACGCCAGGGTTACCCACAAGGTGATCATTTTTTTCAAAGCTTTCATATTCTGGCTCCCTTCTTTGGTCAGTTCATTTCAACATAGCGATAATCGCGTTCTTGGCCTCGCAGCCGACAGACTTATTTGTGTGGATGCGCTTGTCCCTCCTTTCCAGCTCGCCATCCACTGGCGCTATCTGAAGGCGACTCTGCGACGATGGGAGATGAACGTTAGCAAACTCAATGGGCAGCGGGTTCGCTTCCCGCGCATTGAGTGGACCGCTCAGTACCCGGGTGCCGATATGAGTGCTAAGGGGATACCGGACTTATGGCGCACCGACTCGATGCACGGACGCCCGCCACCCGGCGACCCAGATGGACCAATGTTGTCTTGTATATATTATACCCGACTGCTGGCGATGCGTCAAGCCCTATTGGTAACAAACCGGTTACAAAATGGTTACAAATCGGTAAAAACTGGGGGCCTGTTGGGTCCCGCTGAACGATCGGATTCCCGCCGATCCACCTCTGGGCCTTGTCGCAGGGGCCCAACCCAATTCGGAGCCGGTCTTTGGGGCCAGCAGCTTCAGGGCGTCGGGTCGGATGGCAAGTAGCGGACCAGGCAGCCCTCGTTGAGGACGGGCGGGCTGTCCGGGACCGGCTCCAGGGGGAACCGTCCGGCCAGCGCCTGGCAATCATCGGCGGCGAGGAGGAGCCATTGCTCCGGGGCGCGATCCGCCTCCATCTGTTCCACGATCTGGGGCAGGTCCAGCACCTGATGGTCCACTCCCTCCAGGGTGAGATAGTAGTACAGGGCGCGCAGATAGCGGTACCCGCCGTCGCCTCGCGCCGCGCCCTTCAGGTTGGAGCTGAGGTACAGCGGGGTATCGGCAGGCAGGTGCTCGCGCAGGAAGCGGGTCATGGTCAGGGTGAGCGTGTTATCCCGCCCGGCGCGGCTTTCGGCCTCATAATAAGACCAGGTGTGGGAAAGGGGCCATAGGATCAGGGCCCCGGCCAGGAGCATACTCCCGACAGATGCCAGGCGGAGCCGGCGCCGCTGGGCCCGGCGCCACCGCTCGGTCATCCGGGCCAAGGCCATCCCCATCGCCGCATGGACCAGCGGCAACAGGAAGGCGGTGTAGCGTTGGGAGAGCAACCCTTCATAGCGCTTGTTGAAATAGGGCATGACCAGCGCCGTGGATAGGACGATCAGGACCGGCATCCTCTCGCCCCGCCAGGCAGCGTAGAGGAGAGCGAGGATGCACCACGCCACCAGAGCGCCGGCCACGATCGGGCCACAGGGGGACTGGATGCGGGGCACCTGACCGCCGATCGTCCCCGCCACGGCTTTGATCATCGTCGTGAGATTGGCCCAGTAGGTCGCCCAGGTCGGGTGCGACACCCAGGCATAGTCGTGCGTCTGGAAATGGGCGATCCCTGCCCCGCCGCTCATCAGGTGGTAGGCGATCATATTGCCATAGCCCAGCAGCGCAGCCCCAACCGCCAGATAGGGCCCCGGCCGGCGCAGCCAGGCCAGAACATCCCGCCGGGCCAGGAACCAGACGACAAGGCCGGGGATTGCCGCAGCCATCGAAATATGGGTCTGCAGGGCCAGGCCGAAGCACAAGCCGCCGGCCACCCACAGCCAGCCCTTCCTTCGCTCGATGGCATGGTGCAAGACGATCCAGGTCAGTGTGGCGAACAGGGGCGTGGCCGAATTGGACCAGGCGATATGGCTGTTGACCAGAATATGAACCGGGGAACAGGCCAGCAGCGACCCGGCGATCAGCCCTGCCCGCGGTCCGCCCCACGCCCGCCCCAGGAAATAGGTCGCCATCACGGTCAACACCCCCAGGATCAGGATCACGATCCGCGGCAGGTATGCCCCCGGTCCACCCAGCCAGAACGCCAGAGCGAGCAGATAGGTGACCAGGGGACCGGCGGTGGGGTTCACCGGACCGAACAGGATCCAATCCCCGCGATAGACCGCCAGCGCCGCCAATACCTCGAACGCCTCATCGGTGACCATCGGGATGAGCTGCAGGTAGGGAAGGCGGACCGCGGTTGCGGCCAGCAACAATCCGGCGAGCAGGAGAAGCTCGGTTTTTGAAACCGGGGCGTCAGACCTGGAACTCAAGATCCGCTAGCTCCCGGTGCAGAGGAACAGGGTCCAGGTGCCCTCGGCGGTAGTGCCGGGCGCAGTCACCGTGCGGGTCTCGGTGGCGCCATCCTCGTACGGCATCTCCATCTCCCATTGCTCGGGCGCCGGCGCCCCTCCTCCGCCGCCGGCCTCGCAGTTGGGCGACGTCGCGGTGATCGCTCCTTCGGTCTGGCCCACCAGGTGGACCATCAGGCAGGGGGCGGCGTCGGCTCCTGGGGCAGCGGCCCAAGCTGGACAATGCGCACCGCCACGCCAAAGGCGATCACCGCCACCGTCCCCCAGCCTGGCGCCCAGAAGCCCAACGTGGCAAACCAGCCTCCGGTGGCGAACACCCACACCGCAAAGGCCAGGACCGACATGACCAGTTGGGCCGTGCGCGCCACCCGCAGCACGCGCCAGGCAAAGAGCCAGGTCGCGGCCATCCCCAACAGGAACAGGACCAGCAGCGCCCAGCGTTCCGCCGCCCCCTCGGTCAGTTCCTTCACCAGGCCCTCGATCAGGAGGTACGCGCCGATGATCTCGACCGGTACATATTTGGCCAGTCGGTCAAAATAGGAATCGGCCTGGGCCGCCAGCGCCGGCGCCACCGCCTCATCGGCAGTCGAGCCGGCCGCCCCAGGCGCCGGCCGTCGTCGGGCCGTCACGTCCTGCACGGTGATGATATTGCGGTCCATCAGCGTTTCTCCTCCCATTCCCTTTCGGAGGGCGTAACAGCGTGGCTTCTGCGGGGCGACCCGCGCCTCTCCGCCGGGCGCGACCTCGCTCGCCGGCTGCCCTCCCGCCAGCCGTGGCAAGGGCCGGCGAGAGGGCTCGGGGCGGTGCCCGGCGACAAGCCAACCGGGCCTACAGCTTGATCTCGGTGCCCAGCAGCTTCAGGAACTTGGCCAGCCAGTCGGGATGGGCCGGCCAGGCCGGGGCGGTGACCAGGTTGCCATCCACGTGGGCCTTGTCCACCGGAATGTCCACATATTTGCCGCCGGCGCGGCTCACGTCGGGACCGACGGCCGGGTAGGCGCTGCACTCTTTGCCCTCCAGGACCCCCGCCGCCGCCAGCACCTGCGCGCCGTGGCAGATGGCCGCGATCGGCTTTTTCTTTGTGGCAAAGTGACGCACCATCTCCAGCACCCGCTCGTTCAGGCGGATGTACTCCGGCGCGCGGCCGCCCGGGATGACCAGCGCGTCATAGTCTTCGGCCTGGACCTCGTCAAAGGTCGCATTGAGCGTAAAGTTGTGGCCCGGTTTTTCGCTGTAGGTCTGGTCTCCCTCAAAATCGTGCACGGCGGTCCGCACCTTCTCCCCCGCTTTCTTGCCCGGGCAGACGGCGTGGACGGTATGGCCGACCATGAGCAGCGCCTGGAAGGGGACCATCACCTCGTAATCCTCTACATAGTCGCCGACCAACATCAGAATCTTTTTCGCCATTTCACACGCTCCTTTCTTTTGCAAATGTCAGTGGAGAATGCAACCGCCCCGGTTCCGGGCCAGGGGCAGACGCACCTCTGGTCATACGCCCGGCCCGGGCCAGCAGAATTCCGGCCTGATGGGAACTGCGCACCAGCGGTCCGGCGGCGACCCCGGCAAAGCCCATGGCCTCGCCCGTTTCCCGATAGCCGTCAAACTCTTCGGGCGGGATGAAGCGCGCCACCGGCAATTGACGTTCGGTGGGTTGCAGGTACTGGCCGATGGTCAGCAGGTCGCAGCCCACTGCCCGCAGGTCAGCCATCACCTGCATTACCTCGCTCACCCGCTCCCCCAGGCCCACCATCAGCCCCGATTTGGTGACGATCTGGGGCGCCAGCGCCTTGGTCTGCGCCAGGACGGAAAGAGATCGGCGATAGTCGGCCCGGGGACGCACCAGCGGATAGAGGCGCGGCACCGTCTCCAGGTTGTGGTTGAGCACGTCGGGCCGGGCGTTCACCACCTCTTCCAGCGCGGCGTTGGACCCGCCAAAATCGGGGATCAACACCTCGACGCAGGCATCAGGCAGGCGTCGGCGCACGGCGCGGATCGTTGCGGCAAAGGCGCCGGCGCCGCCGTCGGGCAGGTCATCGCGCGTCACCGAGGTGATGACCACGTGCTGGAGCCCCAGCCGGAACGCTGCCTCGGCTACGCGCTCCGGCTCCGCCTCGTCCAGCGGTTGCGGTGGGCCGTGGCCCACCGCGCAGAAGCGGCACGCCCGTGTACACCGATCGCCCAAGATCAGAAAGGTTGCCGTCCCCGCTCCAAAGCACTCGGCCAGGTTGGGGCAGCGCGCCTCCTGGCAGACGGTGTGCAGCTCCAGATCGGCCAGCAGCCCTTCCATCCGCTCTACGGCCGCTTCCGCCTGCGGAGAAACGGACCGCCACAACCAGGCCGGATGGGGCGTTGGCTCTTCCTGCCAGCCGGGAAGCTGGTCTGGCTCTCCCCACACCACCGCGCGCTCGAACACCTCGGCGAACGTCTGGACGAACCGGCTGCTCACCTCCTCCAGGTCAACGGGCCGCCCCAGCTCCCGTTCCATGGAGGTCACCCCCCGGTCGGCCACGCCGCAAGGGATCAACAAGCCAAAATGGGCCAGTTGGGGAGCGACGTTGAGCGCCAGGCCGTGCCGCGTCACCCCGTCCGAGACGGCCAGTCCCAGCGCGGCGATTTTGCGGCCGTGGACCCACACCCCCGGATGCTCTTCCAGGCGGCCGGCCTCCAGGCCGTAGGTGCGCAGCAGGCGGATGACCACCTCCTCCAACCGCCAGACGAAACCGTGCAGCTCCTCGCTGCGGATTTTGAGGATCGGGTAGACGACCAGTTGTCCGGGGTCGTGATAGGTAGCTTTGCCGCCACGGTCGGTGGGCCACACCTGAATGCCCTGCTGCTCCAGGAACGAAGCGGGGACCAGGATGTCCTCCCAGCCCCCGCCCCGGCCCACCGTGATCACCGGTGGGTGCTGGACTAGCAACAACGTATCGGGCCAGGTGCCCCGCGCCCGCGCCCGGGCGATCGTTTCCTGCAGCCGGCAGGCCCTCGGATAGTCCACCAGCCCTATCCGGAATGCCGCCAGCCTCTCCGCCATGGCCGGCCCCTCCGGCAAGGCTACCATTTGGGCAGATGCAGCGACCGTTTCTCCACGTCCATCGCCGCATCCACCAGCGCTTCGCCGAGCGACGGGTGGCGCGGGATGAGGCGCATCAGTTCGCCCACCGTGGCTTCGGACAGCATCGCCACCGCCGCCGCGTTGATCAGATCGACGGCGCCGGGGGCCATGATATGGACCCCCACGATCTTGGAATACTTTTTGCAGGCAATGATCTTGATCTCGCCTGCCGTTTCATCCAGGATCATGGCATGAGGGTTGATGGCCAGCGGCACCTGACCGATCTCAACCTCGATCCCCTGCGCCTGCGCCTGCTCCTCGGTCAGGCCCACCCAGGCGACCTGCGGCCAGGTGAACACGCAATGGGGCAGGCTCCCGTAGTCCATCCGACTCGCCCGGCCCATCGCGTTCTCGGCGGCGACGATGCCTTCGGCGTTGGCCTTGTGCGACCACATCGGCCCCGGGATCACGTCGCCGATGGCATAGATGTGCGGGATGCTGGTCTCCATCCGCTCGTTGACCAGGATGGCGCCCCCTTCGGTCTTGACCCCGACTTCCCGCAGCCCCAGGCCGCTCGAGTTGGGCAGGCGACGGGCGGCCAGGACCCGGTCGGCGGCGATTTCGCCCTTCCCCTCGGCCAGGACCACGGTCAAGGAACCGTTGGCGCCAGGCCGGATGGCCTCCACCCGGCTCCTCATCTTGAGAGCGATCCCCGCGTCGTACAGCCTCTTGCCCAGCCGCTGGGCGATCGTCCGGTCCGCTTCAGCGAGCACCTGGTCGCCATCTACGATCAGGGTCACCTCACTGCCCAGCGCCTGAAAGTACTGGGCCAGTTCGATATCCCATGGCTGGCGACCGATGACCGCGATGCGGGCCGGGATGTCGCGCAGCTCGATTGCCTCCTCCGTGCCGATCACGCCCGGCAGGTCGGCTCCTTCGATGGGCAACTGAGCCGGCGCCGACCCCGTCGCAATGACCACGTTGCGAGCCTGGATGGTCTGTCCGTTGACCTCCACCGTGTCGGGAGCGACCAGCCGGCCTTTGCCCTGGATCAGAGTGATGCCGTTGTCGGACAACAACTGCTCGGTGCCCATGCGCAGGCTCTCGATGAGGACGTCCTTGCGGCTGTGCACGGTCTCCATCTCGATGGCCGGCTCGCCAAGCCGGATGCCAAACCGGTCTGCCTTGCGCACCGCCGCCGCCAACTGGGCGGTGGTCAGCAGGCAGGTCAGGGGGATGCACGCTTTGTTCATGCAGTTGCCGCCCAGGTAGGCGCTCTCGATGACGGTCACCTTTCCGCCCAACTGGGCAGCCCGCATGGCGGCCGCAAAGCCGCCCGCGCCGCCGCCGATGACGACCAGGTCTTGCCTCTCGGCCATGGTCTATCCCTCCTCGGCAGCAAAGATGAGGGCTGGGTGTTCCAGGAGCTGGACCAAGGTCTGCAGGAAAGCCGCCCCCGGAGCGCCATCCACGATCCGGTGGTCAATCGTCAGGCTCAGCACCATCCTCGATCGAGGGACGATCTGACCGCCGACAATGGCCGGTTCCTCAAAGATGCGCCCCACCCCCAGGATCGCCACCTCCGGCGGATTGATGATCGGCGTAAAGGCATCCACACCGTACATCCCCAGGTTGGTGATGGTAAAGGTCGCCCCGGTCACCTCGTCCACGTTCAGGGCATTCTCCCGGGCGCGCTGCGCCAGGTCCCTGATCCGGTCGCTGATCTGGAGCACGGACAACTTGTCGGCGTTGCGGAGCACCGGCACGATCAGCCCATCCTCCAGGGCCACCGCCACCCCGATGTTCCACTCGGTGGGCAAGACGATCTCGTCCCCTTCCAGCTTGGCGCCAAGCAGCGGGTGTTTCTGCAACGCCACCACCACCGCCCTCACCAGAAAATCGGTATACGACGCCTTGCGGCCCCAGCGCACCGCCAACGCCTCCCGCGTCGCCACCAACTCGGTCACGTCCGCCTTGGCGGTGATGGTCACCTGGGCCATCGTCTGCAGGCTGTGGACCATCTGCTCGGCAATGGCCTGACGCATCCCCAGGAAGGGAATGCGCTGGCGCGGGGCAGCGGCCGGCGCCGCCCGTTTCTCCAGAGCGCGCAAGACGTCCTCCTCCGTGATCCGTCCGCCGGGGCCGGTGCCCTGGATCTCAGCCAGGTCCAGTCCCTCCTCCTCGGCCATGCGCCGGGCCAGCGGCGAGGCGACGATGCGCGTTCGTTCCTCATGGTAGCGCCGCACATCCTCTTCGGTAATGCGCGGGCCGGAGGGCCGCACCCGGGCGAGGTCCACCCCCAGCTCTTTGGCCAGCCGGCGGGCCGCCGGCGAGGCCGGGATTACCTTCTCCTCCCGTTCCGGCGCTTCCGCCTTGACCGCCGGCGCAGCCGCCGGAGCGGCCGGCGCAGCCGCCTCGACCGGAACCGCCTCGGCTGGGGCAGCTCCCACGGTGACTTCCGGGAGCGGTTCACCCGGTTCCGTAATAAAGCCGATGATTTCGCCAATCCCCCGCACGTCCTTGGGCTGGGCCACGTGGCGCACCACACCATCGGCCGGGGATTGCACTTCATAGGTGATCTTTTTGCTCATGACGACGACGATCGGTTCGCCGCGTTTCACCGGTGCGCCGTCCTCCTTGAGCCACTTGACCACCGTCCCTTCGGTCATGGCCATCCCTAATTTGGGCATGATCACCTGTACAGCCATCGTCGAATCTCCTCAATCGTTTCAGAGTTTTTGTATGGGCGATCCACAAAAGAAGCCGAGGCTGGCTGCCTCGGTGATACACTGGCATATATCCACGACCCGTGGACCGTCCTGGGTGAGCCGGACCGAGATCTCGGGTTGCCCATAGATCTCGATTTCGCGCTCCCCGTCGAGGGCCAGGGTGCCTGCCCCCGGTTGCAGCCGCACTTCCTCCCCCACGGCGATCAGGCGATGCGCCTGGACCCCCACCCGGGTCACCAGGCCAGGCCCCAGCGGGGCGAGCACCTGGACGCCATTTGGCCCCAGGCGGAGGTGCATCCCCTGTTCTTCTCGGGCGCCCAGGGCCTGGAAACAACTCCCCAGCGAGGATAGACCGATGCAGCCCGGTTCCGCCCGCGCCAACACCACTTCACGAAGTTGGCTGGGGTTCCAAAGCGCCCGGGTGCCGATCCACAGGTCGGAACTGGTCACCACATCCACCAGGGCGATGTCGATCAGTTCATGGTCCACATAGACCTCCAGCCGCTTGGCCCGGTAGGACACCCGGTTCACGTCCACGACCTTCATTGCCACCACGCCGGCGGCCAGGCCGGCGACCGTGCCTTCGACCATCGAGGGAAAGACATTGTTCGTCCCGGTCGAGATGGGGACAATGGGTACATCACCGCACCCCTTGGCCACGACGCGGTTGGTTCCGTCGCCGCCCAATACTAGGATGGCTCCCACCTCCATGGCCCGGAGGCGAGCTGCCGCCTCTGTCGAATCCCGGTCGGTGCCGGTCGTGGGCATGTCCAGCATCTCCACCTGGAGACGGGACAAGCGAATGCCATCTAATGCTCGCGGACCCAGACCGTAGTAGTCGGGCATGATGAACGCCTGGTCCACGCCGATGGCGTCAAGCGCGAGCAAGATACGTTGTAGAATGTTCGTCTTTTCATTATTGTCGAAAACCGACGCATGGGCTACCAGGCGCCGGATATCTTTACCTGAAGCTGGGTTTGCAATGATTCCGATAGTAGACATAGGCCTTTGAATTCCAGGAGAGATTCTGTTTCCGCCGGAGGGGTCTCCGGCGGAAACAGAGATCAGTGGATCAGTACCCGGTTGAGTCCTGGGTGCTGATTCGGATCAGGCAACCACCGCCCGGACCGCAGCGGCGATCTTGGCCGGGCTGGGGATGTAGGCATCCTCCAGCACGGGGCTGAACGGCACCGGGGTGTGGGGCGCGGTCACAGTCTGGGGCGGCGCATCCAGATAGTCGAACGCCTGCTGGGCGGCGAGGGTCACAATGTCATTCGCCACGCTGCAGCGGGGGTTATCCTCGTCCACCACCACCAGTCGGCGCGTCTTTTTGACCGATTCCAGGATGGTGCTCTCATCCAGCGGCGAGATGCTCAGCGGGTCTACAACCTCGACGTCGATCCCCTCTTTGGCCAGTTCATCTGCCGCCTGCATGGCAAAGAGCCGCATCCGTCCAATGGCGACGACAGTCGCATCCTTGCCGGGGCGGGCGATCTCGGCCTTGCCCAGGGGGATGATATACTCGCCCTCGGGCACGGGCCCGGTGGTGTCGAGCAGCACCAGATGCTCGAAATACATCACCGGGTCGTCGTCCCGGATGGCAGCGATCAGCAAGCCCTTGGCGTTGTAGGGCGTAGAGGGAACGACGCACTTGAGGCCCGGCATGTGGGCAAAGACCGAGTAGAGGACCGCCGAGTGCTGGGCAGCAGCGCGGAAGCCGGCCCCGATCAGGGTGCGGATGACCATGGGAACCTTGGCCTTGCCGCCGAACATGTAGCGCAGCTTGCCGCCCTGGTTAAAGATCTGGTCCATGCACACGCCGAAAAAGTCAACGAACATCAGCTCGACGACCGGCCGCAGCCCGGTGGAGGCGGCGCCTACCGCTGCGCCGATAAACGCTGACTCGCTGATGGGCGTATCGCGGACCCGCTCCCGGCCGAACTCGATAGCCAGCCCTTTGGTGACGCCCAGATCCCCACCCCAGGCTTCTGTCCCCTTTTCCTCCAGGTGGGTCTTAGCGCCGCCGGATATGTCCTCGCCCATCAAGATCACGGTGGGGTCCCGGCGCATTTCCAGCCGGAGAGCCTCATTAATGGCTTCACGGAATTGAATCACCCGAGTAGACATGGCACCTCCTCCTTTAGGGATAGCTCACATAGACGTCAGTGTAGACTTCTTCGAGCGCCGGATAGGGCGACTCCTCGGCGAACTTGACCGCCTCGTCGACCTCCTTCTTCGCCCAGGCATCGATCTCGGCCAGTTCCTGCTCCGTCATCAGCCCGCGCTCCAGGACGCGTTTCTTGAACTTTTCGATCGGATCGCGCGCCCGGTTCGCCGCGATTTCCTCTTCGGAAAAGTAGCTCATGTTATCGCCCTGGAAGTGACCATAGTAGCGGAAGGCCTTGCATTCAAGGAGCGTCGGGCCTTCGCCGCGTCGCGCCCGGGCGATCGCCTCGTTGGCGGCCTCATACACGGCGAACACATCGGTGCCGTCCACAACAAAGCCCGGCATGTTGTAGGCGGTGGCCCGGTCGGCGATGTCCTTGGCCGCGCAGTGATAGTGGGCTGGCGTGGTCTGGGCGTAGCCGTTGTTCTCGCAGACAAAGATCACCGGCAGCTTCCAGATAGAAGCCAGGTTCATGGATTCGTGCATGGTCCCTTGCTCAGCCGCGCCATCGCCAAAGAAGCAGACCGTCACCTGGTCGGTGCCTTTGACCTTGGCCATCAGCGCCGAACCGCAGGCCAGCGGGCCGCCGGCGCCGACAATGCCGTTGGCTCCCAGCATGCCCTTCTCCACATCGGCGATGTGCATCGAACCGCCCTTGCCCTTGCACGACCCGGTCGCCTTGCCGTACAGCTCGGCCATCATCTCTCTCACATCCACTCCCTTGGCGATGCAATGGCCGTGGCCACGGTGGGTAGACGTGATATAGTCGGCGTCGGTCAGCAGGGCGCACACCCCGACGGCGATCGCCTCCTCCCCGGCGTATAGATGCACAAAGCCAGGGATCTTGCCGGCGGCGAACAACTGAGCCGTCCGGTCCTCGAACTCGCGGATGAGCCGCATCCGCTCATAGATCCAGCGCAGTTTGTCTTTGCTCAGTTCAGCCATTTTTGTCTTACCTCCTTACCCTTTTTGGTATCATGGTTTACCCAAAGAGTGCATCCCCGCTCTTGCCCTCCAGACCAGGATGGCAATCAAACCGAACTACCCCAACAACCGCCTTGCCCCTCACCGCCTGGACCACCCGCGCCGTTCCTTCGTGGCCAAAGCCGCCGCACAATTCAATGGCTCCGATCCCCTCCTCGACCAATGAACGGGCAACCTGCTCGGCCTGGGCATAGTTCTGGACCCCCACCACGGTCAGCTCGACCGCGCCGGTTGCCACCTGGCTGCGGTGGACCTTTGGGTCAGCGTCCGGGGCAATAAAGATGAACGCCGCTTTCAACGCCAAGATATCACCTCCTTCCTATGATTGTTGACTGTTCCCGGTGACGGCGTCCGGCGACACCGTCACCGGCGAAATCCCACCCACCTTTACGTACAGGTCTTGACCATGCCGCCATCCACGTTGATCGCCTGCCCGGTGATAAAGCTGGCTTTCTCCGAGGCCAGGAAGGTGACGACATCGGCGATCTCGTGGGGATAACCGTACCGGCCTAACGGGATATTCTGCTGAGCGTACCAGGTGATCGCTTCCTGGCTCGACATGCCCAACATGCCGCCCAGTTGGTCGCCCAATTGGCCGGGCCCTTCCCACAGCGGCGTGCGGATCGGCCCCGGACAGACGGCATTCACCAGGATCTGGTCCTTGGCCAGATAGTTGGCCAGGTCCTTGGTGAACATGATCACCCCGGCTTTGATCACGTCATAGTCCAGCAAGCCGCCCGGCTGTTTGCCAAAGATGGACGAGATATTGATGATCCGGCCCCCGCCTTGAGCTCGCATGTAGGGCACGACCTCTTTGGAAAGCTGAATCGGAGCAAAGAGCATCAGCTCCATGTTCCAGCGAAACTCTTCCTCGGGGAGCTGCATCAGATCGCTCAGCCGACCGGTCCCGGCGTTGTTGACCAGGATATCGATCCGCCCAAACTTTTCCACCGCTTTGGCGACAAAGTTCTTCAGGTCGGCCTTCTTGGTGACGTCGGCTTCCACCGCCAAGACTTCTACCCCTTTGGCGGCGATCTCCTTGGCCGCCTCGTCCAGCTCCTCTTTGCCGCGAGCGCAGATGGCGATATTGCAGCCTTCATCGGCCAGAGACAGGGCGCACGCCTTGCCGATGCCCCGGCTGCCGCCCGTGATCAAGGCCACTTTTCCTTTCAGCCCTAGGTCCATGGTGAATCCTCCCTCTTTGGCTAGGTTTCTTTGAATCTTGTCTCAGTGGCGCAGAACCTCAACGCTCTGATCCCCGCCCTGCGGACATGCCGAGGCTATCGTTGTTCCGCCGGGAACAGCAAGCAGATGAAGAACGTCCAGGCCGTCGGGATGTACGCCCAGGTGAATGCCTGCCACAGCGCAGTCTCGCGGGGCTCGTAAAATTTCGGAAAGACGGCCAGTGCAAACAGAGTCACGAGCCAGGCCAGGAAGCAGACAAACAGGATCGCGGCGAGATACCTCCATACCGGGTGTTTGATGCCTGTGAATGGCCAAAGCCCCATTGGCACCAGGATCCCCCAGTTGTAACTGCACCAGGCGGCAAAGAAGACAAAGAACACCAACCCCGGGTTCCCAATGGTCCAGAATTCTCCGAATTGAGTACCGGGTTGCCAGTAGCCCAGCGCCAGGCAGATGATCGCCGTGATCATCACCTTGACCCCGATGACGCTCCAGGCAGCGATGCTCTTGATCGGCTGCCGCAAGTCTTTGAAAAAGTCCAGGAACCCAATCGCCAGGAAGGTCTGGCCGATGCCAAACCACCAGGCGGGGATCCAGACAATCGCCGAAGACAGCAGGAGCCAGGTGAAGGTGAACCAGATGACCATGTTGATGGCAAATTGCTTCGGGACGGACAGTTCCCGGACATGCGCGTTCTCACCGACAAAGCTGGTCACTGCGACGAAGAAGAAGAGATTGGCGATGAGCGGAAAGCCGCGCGTCGAGGCATCCATGTTGAATACTTTGATGTAGATGTACCAGGTCAGAAATCCCAGGACCCAGCAGGATATGAGCGCTGCTATTCCTCTCGCCAACCTCCCCTCGATCTTGTTGAACGGCCACAGTCCGGTCGTCGCCCAGACAAACGCCCACCAACAGGCCAGTAGCTGAACGCATACATTGTCGAACCACGGGGCAAACGAGATGGGGAAGACGGTAAACACCCAGTTAAGCAGAAAGAACGTGCCCCACGCCGGCAGGTATATCGCTGCCCACCACGGAAGAGCCTTCACTATTGGATGTTTTTGAGTCATAACCCTTTCTCCTCGTTATTATGGCTTTCTTTCAATTTGGCGACACCAGGATCTTGATGTTGGATTCCTTGTGGGCGATCAGCTCCTCAAAGCCCTTTTCCACGATCTCATCAAGTTTGATCCTCCCCGTGATCAAGGGCTCTCCAGCGATCCGCCCATCCGCCAGGAGAGCAATAGCCGTGTCAAATTCGCCGTAATAGGCCAGGGAACCCACGATCTCCTTCTCGCAGAAAACCAGCTCGTTAAAATGGATCTCGCTGGGCTTTTCAAAGATGCCCACCAGCACTGCCCGGCCCCCTCGTCGGACAAGCTGTACGGCCTGAGAGGCTGTCTTTTCGCCGCCGATGCATTCGATTGCCACGTCCACCCCGAGGCCGCCCGTCAGACGGCGAACCTCCTCCACCGCGTCGGTTTCAGTGGGGTCGATAACCGCCGTAGCCCCCAGCTTGTGGGCAAACTCTTTCCTGGCCTTGGCCATCTCGATGGCAAAGACCTTGCTAGCCCCTGCCGCTTTCGCCGCCTGCAGGGTCACCAGCCCGATCGGCCCGGCCCCCAGGATGGCCACCGTATCGCCTTCCAGGACATTCCCTCGTCGAATGCCATGGATGCCCACCGCGATCGGCTCAATCAATGCGCCAATGTCGGAAGGGATCTCAGGCGGCAACTTGTAGAGCGTATAGGCCGGGACATTGACATATTCGGCAAAGGCGCCATCAACCATCAGACCGGTGAAGGCCAGTTTCTCGCACACGCTGTACCGATTGCGCTTGCACATGTAGCAGGTCCCGCAATGCCAGCACGCGTCCGGGGAAACCCGTTCCCCGATCTGGACGTTGGTGACACCTTCGCCGATCTCCACCACTTCGCCGGCGAACTCGTGACCCAGGATCAGGGGAGCTTGTTTGCCGGTCAGGGGATGAGGAGCCTGAGCCGGAATGAAGATAGGACCCGCCACATACTCGTGCAGATCCGACCCACAAATGCCGCACCAGTGGACCTTGATCTTGACTTCTCCGGGCCCTGGCGCGGGCGGCTCAGGGACGTCTTCGACCCGTACGTCTTTCCGGCCGTACCAAACGGCTGCCTTCATCCCCTCTTCTCCCTTCTAGTGCAGTTCTACACCACCGTCAATGTTGAATGCCTGGCCGGTCACGTTGTCGTTCGTGGCGAAAAAGACGGCAAGGGCTCCCATATCGGCCGGCGTCTGGGCCCGACCCTGGGGAATGAGGGTCTCCAGGTGGCGCTGCCACGACTGTTCGACCGTCTCCCCCGGCTGCTTCCAGGCATCGGCCAGCAGATCCCACATCGCTGTCCGCACAATGCCCGGGCAGATGGCGTTCACGGTGATGTTGTCTTTGGCCAGTTCTTTGGCCAGACCGTTGGTAAAGCCGACGACGGCGAACTTGGAAGCGCAATAGTGCGCCAGTGTGGGGAACGCGTTCTTGCCCCCGATAGAGGCGGTGTTGATGATCTTGCCGCCCCCCTGCTTTTTCATCTGGGGGATGACCGCCTTGCAGCACAGGAACACGCCTTTGACGTTCACGTCCATGACCAGGTCATAGGCCTCCTCGGACATCTCCTCCACGGGGGTGACGTTGATCACGCCCGCGTTGTGCACCGAGATATCGATCCGGCCGAACTCCTTCACCGTCTTCTGGACCATGGCCTGGACCTGGTCCCACTTGGTCACATCGGCCTGGATGGCGATCGCCCGGCGGCCCATGGCCTGGATCTCCTTGACCACGTTCTGCGCTGCCTGGTAGCCGTTGATCTGTCGGGTGCCGTACTGGTTGTACGGATTATCCACCACATCCGTTTCTACGATGGCCACATCAGCGCCTTCTGCGGCCAGGGCCAGAGCGATGCCCCGCCCGATCCCCCGGCCTCCGCCTGTCACCAGTGCAACCTTTCCTTGTAGTTTCATCGCATCTTACTCCTTTATCTCTTCATTGAGTAAAGAATTCGAACCACAACGCTGTGCTCCAGGCATGTGTCCATGGAGCGAGATGCTTTGCACCCCGATGGTGCCAATTCCGGTGAACGTCGCTAGTGAGCCCGGCGGACGCAGACCCACATGTCCGGTCCGGCTACTCGTGTTCCGCTACCGTTTTTCTGGTGGACCGATCACCTCCTTTCCCCATGCCATTCGCCTTACGCATGCATGACACGCCGGCGCTCCTGCCCGCAAAGCCTGTCCTGCGTTGAACATGCGCCATCCAATAAGATGGCTGGCACAGCGCGCATCCAGCCTGTCTCTATCCTCGCGCCTGTGACTTACCGCATTCCAACAGAAAGGGAGAGTGTCGTACGGCGTGGGCTCCGATCAACTGCTCTCCCTTTTGCCCCAAGATTGCGTTCGGTGTGATTGCAATAGCTATTATAGCACACCGTCAGGCTCCTGTCAAGCCCAATTTTGTTCAAAATCACGGCTGCAGCAAAGTCCAGCACCCGGTGGGAGTGGAGGCTTCAGCCGGAACGGAATCACCCAGAACCCAGCGAAAGCTTCGATTCCTGGATCGTTCCGCAAAGCCGCAGCAGGCTTGTCAACCTACTTGGCAACAGCCGCGATTCAAAATCGGGCCAAGTCAGCCGGGCAAGGGTAGGACCAAGGTTCGAAGAGATGGACCGCATCATGGCGACGTGCATCGGCCAGCGCCTGAAGCCGCAGTTTCGGAACCGACCCGAGACCAGAGCCAGAGGCCCTTGCTAATCGCCCTGGCAATCACCGTGAGCCGAGGCAGTTGGCCCATTGCCCTCTTTGGGCGACACGTCTGTCTGCGGGAGAGACCCAGGCAGCCCGAGTAGTTCGAGTTCAAAAAAGATGCGCCACCGATTGCCAGAGAGGTGCGAATCTGGTATACTGGTCATGGAGGTAGCGATGACTTTGATTCTGGGGATCGAAACTTCTTGTGACGAAACAGCAGCCGCCGTGGTCGCAGACGGGCGAATTGTGCACAGCAATGTAGTGGCCTCGCAAGTGGAGATCCATCGTCGCTATGGCGGGATTTTCCCCGAGGTCGCGTCCCGTCAGCATGTGCTGAGCATCGTACCCGTGATCGAAGAAGCCATGGCTGAAGCCAATGTCGAATGGGATGACCTGGCAGCCGTAGCCGTGACGTTTGGCCCCGGGCTGGCCGGATCGCTGTTGGTCGGCGTGAATGTGGCCAAAGGGATTGCCTGGGCGCGGGGATTGCCCCTCGTGGGCGTGAATCACATCGAAGCCCACATCTACGGCAACTGGCTGGTGGAGGGAGCACCTCCCCCATTCCCGGCCGTCTGTCTGGTGGTCTCGGGAGGACACACCGAGTTGTTCTTGATGACCGACCATGGCCGCTATCAACGGCTGGGAGGGACATTGGACGATGCAGCCGGGGAGGCTTTTGACAAAGTCGGGCGTCTGCTTGGCCTGCCGTACCCCGGCGGACCGGCAATCCAGGAGGCAGCTCGCGCCGGTACCCCCACGGCATTCAAACTGCCGCGCGCCTGGTTGCCGGGCACGTATGACTTTAGCTTCTCCGGTCTGAAGACGGCCGTGTTGCGGATGGTCCAAAAGCATCAAGCCCAGACGGACAGACAACCCGAGGGTGAATCCGAGTCGCATGTCCAGCAGACACTGCCAGGGATCGCGGCGCAGCCCCTGGCGAATCTGGCCGCCAGCTTTCAAGCTGCTGTGGTGGATGTCCTGGTGGAAAAGACCTGTCAGGCGGCTGAGGCGTTGGGAGCGCAATCTATCCTGTTGGCAGGAGGGGTTGCCGCCAATCAGTGGTTACGGATGGAGATGTCACGGCGCAGTCCGGTCCCTGTGCGCTATCCTCCACCCCAATTGTGCACCGACAACGCAGCCATCGTGGCTGCAGCCGGCTTCTATCGTCTAGGGATCGAGAACCCCACGAATTGGGCTCTCGATGTGGTTCCGAACCTGCGTCTGGCTGAAAACGGCTCATAAAGCAACCTTATTGACGTCATTAGCTTGACAAATCGGGCAGAACGCGCTATGATAGGCCCTGTACCCGACCGGGGTATCCAAGAGGGCAGAGATGACAACGGAGGAGATCACCAACCGTCTCAAACGAATCGAGGGCCAGGTCCGCGGTCTGCAGCGCATGGTCGCCCAGGAACAGGAATGCGAGGCCATCCTCACTCAGTTAATGGCGATCCGCGCTGCGCTGGATCGAGTGGGACTCCTGGTTGCCGAAAATTTTGTGCAGCAGTGTCTCATGACTGCCGACGGTGATCTGGCCCGTCAGCGAATTGGACGTGTCCTGAGCCTCCTGTTATCGCGCTTCTCTGCCCCTTCTCCAGAGGAACCCCCACCATTTGAGATTCCGTTGAACTCAGTTGAGGAGAACTAGTCATGGCAAAACCGATCGAAGTCACTGATGCTACTTTTGAGGAAACTGTACTCAAGGGGAACCTCCCGACACTGGTCGATTTTTGGGCTGTATGGTGTGGCCCGTGCAAGATGATCGCCCCGGTGTTGGAAGAGATCGCGAGGGAATATGAAGGCCGACTCCGGGTAGCCAAACTGGACGTGGATCACAACACGCAATCGGCCATGAAGTACGGGGTCATGAGCATTCCTACTCTGATCCTCTTTAAGAATGGGCAAGCGGTGGAACGGATCGTCGGCTATATGCCGAAAGACAAGTTGTTATCCAGGTTGAGACCTCATTTGTAACGGTCGCTCAACGGGCGCTCAGAAGCCCCCTCGGGAACTTTTGCTGCCTAGCCGAACACCTGCTCTCGCTAGATCCAGTCCGGTCCTGGACCGGGGTCCAGCCGGAGCGATGGGAGTTTCCGGATAGGCTCTTGCTCACCCTTGGAAGCCTGGATGATCCTGGAAACGCCACTGCCCCACCTGTCCGCGATCGAACTGCCCACGCCTTTTCCCGTCGGCCCGGTCACGGTCTACCTGGCCCATGCCCCGGGAGAACCGTTGACCCTGATCGATACCGGACCCCGTACGACTGAAACTGAGGTTGCCTTGACCAGCGCATTGGCCGAACTGGGCCACACCCCGGCCGATGTAGGGCAGATCCTGATCACCCATGCCCATGAAGACCACTTTGGCCTGGCCGCCGATCTGGTTGCCGCCTCGGGCGCCCAGGTCCTGAGCCATGGCGGGAACCACATGGCCCTGGAGCAGTACGAAAGCGATCAGGAACAACGCCACCGGTTCTATGCTGACCTGCTCCAGAAGGCAGGCGTCCCTCTCGAAATTCGCACCTTCGTTGGTCAGGCCACGGGAGGCATGCGACGGTTTGCCCGTTCGGTAGCGGTGGACGTGATCTTGAACGACGGGGACGTCGTTCCTCTGGCCGGACATGACTGGCAAGTGCTGTACACGCCGGGTCACGCCACGGGTCTTGTCTGTCTGTACGAACCCCGGAACCGCCTCTTGATCTCCAGCGATCACCTGCTGGCCGACATTTCCTCGAACCCGGTGGTCGAGCCTCCCCTTCCTGGACAGAGGGAACGGCCTCGCAGTTTGGCGCTCTACCAGCAGTCCCTCTTGCGCATCGCGGCGATGGACGTTGCCCAGGCATTACCTGGCCACGGCCCGGTGATTCGCGATGTGGCCGGCTTGGTCAGGCAGCGTCTTGAGTTTCACCGAAAGCGGCTGGACCGGATATGGCAGGTCGTGCGCCGGAAAGCTTGTACGACCTGGGAGATTGCCCTGGCGTTATTCCCTGACTGCGGACCTCTGGACACCTTTCTCGCCGTTTCTGAGGTCATCGGCCATCTGGACCTGTTGGAGATGGAGGGCAGGATCAGCGGCGAGATGATCGACGGCGTGCAAACATGGAGGGTCGCGCAGCGTTAACGGGAGGGTCCCTGTTGGGCAAGAGTACCGGGCGATTCGCCGAGCAGATGGAACACTCCTTGCAGATCTGGAATGACAGGGACATCGGGATGATCGGCCCTACCGTTTCGATCCACCCAGGCGACCGCCATTCCTGCATTTCGAGCGCCGAGGACATCGTACTGGTAACTGTCGCCAACATACAGAGCACGTTCAGGGAGCAGGTCCATTTGGGTCAGCGCCTGGCGAAAGATTTCGGGATGGGGTTTGTGATACCCAGCATAGGCAGAGGCCCAAATCAGCTCAAAGAAGCGGTCCAACCCGACCTGGGCCACTCGTTTACCCAAGTTCCATCCCCAGTTAGAGATGATGCCCAGCCGATACCCCAGCTCCTGGAGGCGGGTGAGCACGTCAAATACTTCCGGGTAGGGACGAATCACACCCGGGCGGCTGAACCACGAATCCCGGGCTTGACGGTAGGCCTGCAACGTGTCGGCATCTACCTCCAGGCCAAGATGGGATAGAAACCGTCGTCCTATTTCCATGTCCATCTGGTGGTCATATTCGGCGGTAGGCGGAAAAGGGGTCAATGCCGTGTCCTGGTAATAGCTTCCCCAGACTTCCTGAAGCGCAGCCTCGATCTCGGCGATAGACCTTTCTGCCCCAATGGTCCGCAATGCTTCTTGGACAATCACCTCCCGCGGCGGATCAAAGTAAACCAGTGTATAGCCCATGTCAAAGAATACCGCATCGTATCGGCATGGAGCGATCTCCAACGCTACCACACCCAGGGCTTCCTTGTCCGCCGGATAGATGTCGCGCAATGCGGCGAGTAGTTCTGCAGGTGAAAGATCGGGCGCAATCGCCGATGCCTTTTCCTGGGCTAACAATTCCTCAAAATTGGCGTACGAACCGATGCGTCGGATGATCGCCAAATGCCGATTATTCAGTCTGAGTCGATCGCCGGGCTGCAGCCGTTGGATATTCGGATAGTTCACCCGGACTTCGATCGTTTTGCGACCGGTCAGGATCTGGGTCACATACGGCTCACGAATCCACAAGGTCTTGATCCGGCTCACTTCCACCCCTTTTCCTCGCCCACCCGGTGGACCTTCAGCAGATTGGTCAGGCCAGCCCCTCCTACGGGTACCCCAGCGGTGATGATGACCAGGTCGCCATCCTGGACCATGCCTTGCGTCCGCGCTGCTTCCACGACGGTGACGATCATGGCATCGGTATCGGTGAAATGGTCTACCAGCAAGGGGCGGACGCCCCACACCAGAGCCAGTTGCCGATAGGTCGTCACGCGAGGGGTGGGGGCGATGATGGGAGTTATCGGTCGGTGGCTGGCGATTCGCCGCGCCGTGCTCCCGCTCACCGTGGAAGCGATGATCGCTTTGGCTCCTAATTCAGCGGCGATCTCGCAGGCCACCTGGCTGATCGCGTCGGTGACCGTCCGTGAAACGGTCAGAAAGGAACGTTGCAGCCAGTCATTGTAGGGGAGACTCTGCTCGGTGACGGCCGCAATACGCGCCATGGTTTGGACTGCTTCGACGGGATACTGCCCGATTGCCGTCTCGGCAGAGAGCATGATCGCATCGGAGCCATCCAGGATCGCGTTGGCGACATCCGAGGTCTCGGCCCGCGTGGGACGGGGATTGCGGATCATCGAATCGAGCATCTGGGTCGCGGTGATGACCGGCTTGCCGGCGTTGTTGCAGGACCGGATGATCCGTTTTTGCATCATCGGTACTTCTTCGGCACAGGCCTCAATGCCCAGGTCGCCACGGGCGACCATCAATCCATCTGAAACGGCAAGGATCTCGTCCAAACATTCCAGAGCTTCTGGCTTTTCGATTTTGGCGATGATCGGGATATCTGCCCCTAACTCTTGCAGATACGCTCTCAGGTGCTGGACATCCCGCCCGCAACGGACAAAAGACAAAGCCAGGTAGTCAACCTGCTGGTTTACGGCAAAGGCGGCGTCGGCGCGGTCTTTGTCGGTCACGCTGGGCAATTTGAGGCTGGTGTGCGGGAGGCTGAGCCCCTTGCGCGAGGTGAGCCGTCCACCGACCACGACGCGAGCCCGGGCTTGTTCCTCCCCTTTCTCCAATACCTGGAGCTCGAGCGCCCCATCATCGAGCAGGATGCGATCGCCCGGCTGCACATCGCGGAGCACCTCTGGATGGGGCACAGGCAGCACCCCGGGCTCAGAGCAGGAAGGCCGGTTGACCAACGTCACCACCTCGCCTTTCTGCAGAGGTATCCCTTCTGGTGGAAGAAGGCCGATTCGCAGCTTGGGCCCCTGAAGATCGGCCAGGATCGCCGCCGCCTGGCCCAGTTCGCTGGCCAGCCGGCGCACCGTCTCGATCCGCCGGGCATGATCCGCATACAGGCCATGGGAGAAATTGATCCGGGCCACCGTCATGCCCGATTCAAGAAAGGCGCGTATGACCGACTCGTCATCAGAGGCCGGACCCAAGGTACAGACGATCTTGGTTCGTAACATCGGACGCTTTCCTCGAATTGTATCCGGCAGGCGAGTGCCTATCCGTTCATCCCATTGAGTAGCTGCGCCTCTGCCTCGCGCAGGCTAAAGATGGAAGCGACGCCGGCGGCCAGCACCACCACCCCGGTGATCACGAATACACTCTTGGGTCCGGTCAGGTCGCCCAGGATTCCCGCCATGATCAAGGCGCCCATCGTCCCCAGCCCGATCACGGTAACCATTGCGCTCTCCACCCGGCCTCGTTGGATATCGGGTACCAGCGCCTGGGTCATGGCCGCGAGGGTGGTGCGCGCCGAAACGACGCACAGCCCGACAACCAGCGCCCCGAGTAGCACCAACCAGTAGATCGGAGCAATGGCAAAGATCAGAATGCCGATTCCCAGGATCACCATGGTCACGCTCACGATCCGTCGGGAGCGGGCCCAGGAAGCGTAGGTGCTGATCAGCAGCGCGCCCAAGGCCATGCCCAGACCCTCGGTGGCCTGGAGCAGACCCAGCAATTCCGCCGAGATACCCAGCAGTTGCTTAAAGTAGGCCGCAGCCAGGAGAACGGTGGCGCTCAATCCAAAGGTGGCCATCGTCGTGATGGCCATCAACTGGAGCAAGTATTTGTTGCTGGCGATGTACCGCACCCCTTCGGTGAACCCCGCCCAGAACTTGCGAAATTCACTCCCCGGCGCAGAGGCGGCGAGCGAGAGTTTGCCTCGCGGAATACGGGCGAACAGGATACAGACTGCCGACACGACAAAGCTGGCCGAGTCCACCACAAACGCTGTAGATGTTGATGTCAGGCTGATCACCAGGGTCGCCAGCGAAGCGCCGGCGATCAACGACACCAGGTCCGTGGCCTGGATCAGGGCATTGGCCGTCAGCAAATGTTCCTCGGGTACAATGTTCGGGATGGAGGCGTTGCGGGCCGTCACAAACATTGACCCGATCCCGACCAGGAGGAAAGCGGTCAGGTACAGGATATACAGATGGCCAGGCTTTTGGATCAGGAGCGGCAAGAGGATCACCCCAGCGCGCAACAGATCGGTGACGATCATCACCGCCTTGCGGCTAAATCGGTCCACGAATACCCCACTGGCCAGGGCGAAGAGCTGGGGAATGGTCAGGGCCGTCGCCAGGATCACCACTGCCAACCCTGACTTGGCCGCCAACTCGTTGACTAACACCAAGGCAGCAATGACAGCGAAATTGTCTCCAATCTTGGAGATGAGCTGACTCAGCCAGAGAGCCAGAAAATTGCGGTTTTTCAAGACCGTGACCATGCCGGTCCTGTGGTTGATCATGTCGATTCCCGGTAACGAGTTGGGCGAACCGCACCCATTATAGCCGACAAGCCGGTGATTGGCAAACCCGCCTCATCACGACAGCCGGAGGCGTACGGTCGTCGCCGAACGACCAGCCCGATGATCGCTCCCACCAGCGCCGCCAGGCTGGTCAAAGCCGGCCAGACGGAAAGCCGGTAGTTCAACTCCACCCGATGGTCGCCGGCCGGTATGGGGAGCCCCTGCAACAGATAATTTACCCGGAGGATTTTCTCGGGTTGACCATCGACCGTAGCCCGCCAGCCGGGGTAGAACGGCTGGCTGATGATCAACAACCCGTCCGCGCGAGGCGCCACATGCAACAGCAGGTGTCCAGGCCGGGCTTCAACGACCCGGGCGGCGACCCCTGTCCCTGCCGACAACGCCAGCCCTCGACCTTCCGGCGGCAGCACCGCCGTCTTCTGCGGCTGGAAATCGGGATCGTTAATGATCTCAAGCGCCTGGTCATCGCTGGCCACCACCACGTCATGCACCACCCAGGCCCGGGGCAATGGATCGCCGACCCGGTAAACGTAGACCCCCCCTTCCTCATACACCCGCTCCAACCCAGGCCCTGTCAGATCCTGTTGGCTGAGCACATAGTGCACATTGAGTAGTTGCCATTGCCGCCAGCTATTCACCCGGTCCTGGAATCGCTGAAAGGCGGCGAGGCGGAGGGGGGTGTTGCCGGTGATATCTTCCAGTTCGTAGACGATCCCGGCGCTGGCTCCCCCCGGCAGCAACCCGGCGCTGGAGATACGAAAGACGCCAGGCTGTCCCTTCAAGAACCGGATCAGTCCTGTTTCGGGGAAAAACCCACCCACGGGCGGATCGGCCAGATTGAACTGCCAGTTGACAGTGAACAGATTCCACCAGATGAGACCGGCGGTCAGAGCCATCCACCCACCACGGCATGCCCTCTTGGTCTGGCGCAGGAACAAAAGCAAGCTGGCCCCCACCAGCATCACGAGAAGCAACAGGTGATGGCGCAGAACGCCCTCAAACAGATTGACCTCAACCCCTTGCTGCACACTGCGCAAGTACCCCAGGTACCACCACGCGGTCAACACCGCGAAACCAACGGTTACCCATCCCAGACGGCGCCTCATGCGCCGAAAGCCTGAACGCACTCGCCGGGGCAAAGGGCGCACCAGAGCCAATGCGCCATAACCGGCCAGGACGCTGACCGCAAAGCTAAAGAGATAAATGACCCGCTCCTGGTTGCGCACAAGGGCAAACCCCGGCACCAGTAAGTAGAACAAGGTATACACGAACGTGTGCCCTCCGAACGAGAGGAAGAGAGCTGCAAGTCCCAAGGCTGCCCAGAAGATCACTTCACGACGAGCCGGCCGGATCATCAGGGCGGCTACCGCCAGGACCAGCGGCAACACACCCATATATTGAGGCGACCCACCAAAATAGCCCGGATAGAGCAGGTGGGTCAGTTCGGCCAGCGGGAAGCCCCACGAGACATCCTCATAACCCAGACTGGCCCTCGTCGAGGCGTTCATGAAGCCCAGACTGGGCACAAGCTGGACAGCCGCCAGGGCCACACCCAGGAGAGGAATGACCAGAAGGGGCAGCCAGTGGACAACAAGCCTTATCAGGCGGGGGGCACCGGGAACGCTGCCGGACCACGAGAAGCGGACACAGGCCAGTCGAAAGAGGCCGTACACCACGGACGTGTACACCAGATACATGGCCGTCTGGGGATGACCCGCCAGAAGGGCGCAAGCCAGAGCCATTGCCCCCAGGATCGCCGGTCGGGGAATGGGAACCATGCAGGAGGATGAGGCCTGAGCCGAACAGGTGAACGATGCACAGCGCTCAACCGTCTGGTCCAGGAAGAGTAGCACCAACGGCAACCAGACCGCCGTCTGCAAGATGGTGATCTGCTGGACGGGGAACGACGTGAGGTAGCCGGCGTAGGTGAAGCTCAGTGCAGCGACCACGCCCGCGAAGCGGGCGGCAGCGACCTCCGCCCCGCTCCGGACGGCCAGGTATCGGACAAAGAGGTACGTGAACAGGCTGGCCAGTGCCAAGTGCGCAATCACCTGGGTAGTGAACCATTCGACCGTGAGGGGCCGGCCCAGTAATGCCAGGATCAAGTTCAGCACCAGATTCAAAGGGTAAAAGAAACCGGTCTGGATGTCGGCCAGTCCGGGTTGGCCGGCGTTGATGAATGGGTCCCAGGCGGGCACGCGACCGGCCTGTAGTTCTCTGGCCGCAAAAAGGTGAAGGGGGTAGTACTGGCTGGTAAAATCCCCTTCGGGAATGACCGCCCGGTTGACCGAATCAGGCGCCCACAACCGCCACCAGAACAGCAACGGCAGTAGCATCAGGGCTGCGACGAGCGCCGGTTCGGCGAGCCGCGAGGACCGTGGGGCGCTGGGGATCACCGCGAGTTACCTCAAGGGTGCTGGTTGCGCGCCCTGCCCCTTCGTCCTGCTCGACGCTGCGATCGTCCCCGATAGCTGGGAGCCAGGATGGCATAGATGGTGCAGCGGTCCGTGTCGAGCATCCGCGTGCGCAGGCGGGGGTCTATGTCCTCGATCTGGTGCGCGGTGGTGATCACCGTCGGCAGGTGAGCGTTGTACCGATAATTAAACAGTTGATATAGCTTTTCTTGCGCCCACGGGCTGGCCGTCTCGGTCCCCAGATCGTCAAGCACCAGCAGCGGAGCGGTACGCACCTCTTCAAAGCGCTGATCAAACCGTACCTGACTGGTCGGGCTGTAGGTAGCGCGCAGATGGTCCAGCAGATCTGGAACGACGACAAACAGCGCGGATTGTCCCATTGCCACTCGCGCATTGGCGATGGCCGCGGCCAGGTGGGTCTTGCCGCAGCCATACTCTCCGGTGAGCACCAACCAACCTTCCGGATGCTCGGCGTACTTGCGGCACAGATCAAACGCCCGTTTTAGATTGACCCGCTCCTCAGCCGGAAGCTCATCCTCTCGCAGGTCGAAATTGGCAAAGGTCATATCCTGCATCAAGGTCAAGCTCGACAGGTCCGACTGGTCTTGATCGACCCCGCTCCGCCGAAAATCAGGAGCCAGGATGGTCACAATCACCGACAGGTCCGGGTCCACCATACGCGAACGAATGCGGAGATCGATCTCTTCCAAGCGGTGGTTTGAGGTGATCACCGTAGGCAATCGAGCGTTGTACCGGTAATTGAGGATCTGGAACAGCTTTTCTTGCGCCCAAGGGGTGCTGCTCTGCGTGCCCAGATCATCCAGGATAAGAAGGGGCGCGGTGCGGATCTCCTCAAACCGTTCATCATAGCGGACCGGGCTGTGGGGGCTGAAGGTGGCCCGGAGATGATCCAGTAGATCGGGAACGGCGATAAACAGCACCGGCAGGCCGCGCATGATGACCCGATTGGCAATCGCTGCGGCCAGATGGGTCTTGCCGCAGCCATAGCCCCCCAGGAGTATCAGCCAGCCTTTGGGCTGCTCGGCATACTGCCTCGCCAGGTCAAAGGCCAGACGCAAGTTAGCTGCCTTGTCTCCAGACAGCCCGTATCCCTCTGGCAGAAAGCTCTCGAAGGTCATGTGCGTCAGGTGGCTCAGATTGCTCAGGAGACGCAGGCGCTCCAATCGCTGTTGCTCGATCTCGGCCAGCTTGCAACGGCATGGGAAGAGTTTGCCAAAGTGGGGGTGACCCACCGGTACGTCTTCGCGGACGTACCCCAGCCCTTTACAGAGCGGGCAAACGGCACTCTCTGGGCGGTCAGTGCTCGATGTATTCGGCATACTCGCCTTCGATGAACCGACGTCGGTCTCTCTCATCACTTCGTCGAGCCGTTTCATCGCTTTTCCCTTCCTGAGCCCACCGTTCCAGAATCCGCTGAATATATCGCCAACGGCGCTTGTTGAGCTCCACCGCCTCGCGGAACGCGTCCTCGATCCATGCTGTCGGGTACGTTTTTTCTGCTTCCATCAGCTCTTCGGCCAGCAATGGGGTAAGGGGCCCGATATTCTGCTCGTACAGGACAAAGATATTGGGCCGCTCAACCTGAAAGGGCAATGGCTGATCGGTCTCGATCGGCGTCCATTTGCCGGCCAGCAGTTCATTCACCGCCTGACGCCCTCTCTCGCTGTTGATGAAATACCAATCGCGCCGGGCAGCGCCTTCACCCACGCTCACTCTCAGCAGCGTGCGCCGGGCTACCGCCCGATCCAGAGCCTCGCGCAGGGCTTGTTCCGGCGAGGTCCCGGCGAGAGCCAGTCCACGAAGTAGCCGGCGGTCGGTGGCCAGTTCCTCCCCGCTGACGTACCGTCGTTCCCCCTTTTTCTGGGCCAGCAGCCAGAAGATGTACAGGGTCACTTTTAGCTCGCCCAGATGGTCCATTTCAGGCAACAGTTCGCTGAAAAAGAGGTTCGGCACAGGGGTCACCGGTTGCTTGCCGCCCTGAAATCCGATAAAGCTCTTCATGGTCCCCTCAGCAAACCGTCGGATCTCAATAACACGGTGCCCAGCTTGTTTCTCTGGTCGGCTCCTCTCACTCTTTTACTCCCACAATGCGGACCATCCCCGGCAAATTCGGGACCGGCTCCTCCAGGTATCGGGCATGGTAGGCAGCGTCGTCGTTCCAGGCGTAAATCGGCCGGTGTCCGATCCACCGATCGATCTCGCCGGGGGGCACCCAGCCGGCCGAATACCAACCTTTCTCCCCCCAGGCCACATAGAGAATGGCCTCCAGGTCATCATAGTGGGGTTCCGAGTCCACCAGCAAAAACTCGGGCCCGGCCTGCTCCACAAAGTTCCAGGCCATCTCGTGATAATAGGTATTGTCGCTCTCATCCACCTCTGCCCAGTTCCGCCAGAGCGGATACAAGGGCATCATCAGGATCACCACCGCCAGGCCGGCCACGAGCAGCCAGGTCCACCACGCGGGTCGGTCCTGAAACAACCCCGCCCACCAGCGGCGCACGGCACTCAGGCCACAACCCAGGAACACGGCCAGCACCAGATAGGACGGTACCAGATAGATGCGGAAGGTGATCCCCCCATAGTTCATCCCAAAAACATAGATGCCCAACGCAGCCAGTGCCAGAAAGAGAAAACGGCGCAGGTTCGCCTTTAATTGTTCCCAGAGCCCGATCCAGCTCAGAATATACCCCCAGCGGAAGAATTGCTTTTCCAGGAGTTCCAGATAGATGCGCATGCGGTCCACCTGATCGCCCAGGGTATACCCGAAAAATTGACCGGGAAACCGGCTGCGGGTCATCCAGTGGATCCAGCCCCGCCATGAAAACGGCCCCAGTTCGTTGAGCAGCGGTTGCTGCTGGGCGCGGAGGATGACGTACAGGTATTGCGAGGCTCCCAGCAACACCAGGCCGGCCATGGCGGCCACCTTGCGGGGTTGGAGCAATACCCGATAGTCGGTGACCAGGATCAGATAGGCCACGGCCGGGACCAGGGTCACCACCGTCATGTGATTGCCAAAGCTCAGCGCATACAGCCCCACCCCCAGGTACAACAGACCCTCCTTGCGGGATTGATGGTAGGCCAGGAAGGTGAGCAGCACCGCCCCGAAGAGAAAGACATTGAGGCTGTATACCTCGGCCACGACGGCCTGAGCCCACAACGCCCGGCAAAAGGCGAACGACAAGGCCGCCGAAACACCCGCAACCGGATCCTCCACCAGGCGCATGACCAAAAAATAGACCATGACCGCCGCCAGCGCGGCGAACACGGCGGACATCAGGTTGATGCGATAGGCTAGATTTCCGACGGGCAGGTAGCCGAACAGACGACTCAGGGCGATGTACAGCGGATACCCGAAGCGATGCGGAATGCCCCATATTCTGGCCACGTACTGGAATCGGGCAATATCCCCCCATCCGACGCTGGGCAGCAGAGTCTGGATGTACACAACGAGCGCGATCAGGCCCACCATGATGGGGACCAGCGCATTCGGAATCCAGCGGCGATGCATCAATAGAGGTCGATCTCCGTACGGCGTAGCTCAGCCTCGAGAAACTGAGTCAGTTCTTTTCTAAAGTAGAGATGGACCGTGTCGGTGGGTCCGTGGCGATGTTTGGCGACAATGAGATCGGCGATGTGCTTTCGCTCCGTATTCTCATTGTAAAGTTCATCGCGATAGATAAAGATGACCACATCGGCATCTTGCTCCAATGCCCCACTTTCGCGCAGGTCCGAGAGGACCGGCCGTTTGTCGGCCCGCGATTCTACCCCACGGGAGAGCTGCGAGACCGCCAGAACCGGTACGTTCAGTTCCCGGCCCAACGCCTTCAGCGCCCTTGAGATCGCTGATATTTCCTGCACACGGTTTTCCGCACGCCCATCGCCCCGCATCAGTTGCAGGTAATCCACCACCAGCAGGTCGATGCCGACCTCGGCATGGAGCCGACGAGCCTTGGTCCGCAATTCCAGGGCGGAGATGCCGGGAGTATCATCCACATAAAAGTGGGTCTCGGCCAGATCGCTGGCTGCTTTCACAAACCGTCCCCACTCGTCTGGAGCGATCTCGCCCCGACGCAAACGCTGAGAATCAATGCCCGCCTCCGCCGAAATCAGACGCTGGACCACCTGCTCACTGGACATCTCCAGGCTGAAAAAGGCAACTCGTTGATGGAACCTCTTGGCCGCATTTAGCGCAATATTGAGGGCCAGGCTGGTCTTGCCGACGCCAGGCCGGGCGGCCAGGATGATCATGTCGGAACGCTGTAGCCCGCCCAGCAACTTGTCCAGGTCGGTAAAGCCGGTGGGGATGCCGATCATCTCTCCCTGGTGGCGGGTCAGGTACTCAATCCGGTCGTAATACTCACTGAGAATCTGTTTGATTGGGACCAGGTCGCGGGCCAGACGTCGCTGAGATACTCCAAAGAGGATCTGTTCCGCCTGGTCAACCACCTCTTCGACATCGTCGGCTTCCTGATACGCCAGCGCTGCGATCTGGCCGGCTGCCTCGATCAACCGACGTCGAGTGGCCGTGCGTTCCACAATGCGGGCATAGTGTTCCGCATGGATGGAGGTGGGCACGGCATTGATCAGGCTGGTAATAAATGCCGCACCTCCGACTTCGCTGAGCTGCCCCCGCCGTTCCAATTCATCACAGATGGTCAGGAAATCGATCGGTTCCCGCCGCTCATGGAGGGCCAGGGCGGCATCATAAATCCACCCATGCTTCTCCCGATAGAAATCATCCGGTCGCAAAATCGTTGCCACCCGGATGATGGCATCGGGATCGATCAGGATTGCGCCCAGCACCGCCTCTTCTGCTTCGATGTTCTGCGGGGGCAGGCGTTCCATCCTGCTACTTTCCGTCACCTATCTTCCTCACCTGTTTGGCTATCAGCATAAAGCAGGCTCCCGCTGGCGCAATGCCACAGAGCAGGAGCCTGGCCACGATATCATCACTCGCCCACCGCCGTGGCTGCTCAGCCAACCACAGAACTTGACGGGCTTGCGGTCTAAAAGTTAGCGATCGTCCTCCCCCAGGTCCCCCAGGTCCAGTCCTTCAATAAAATCCCGATAGGGAGCCAGATTCTCTTCTTCTTCAGGGGTCAGGGCCTCCAGGTCCATCTCTTCGTCAGGCACGACCCCGGCTCGCTCCATGACCGATTCGCTGACAAAAATGGGCACCTTTGCCCGCACCGCCAGGGCAATCGCATCACTGGGCCGCGAATCCAACTCGATCCGCTCTCCGTCCTTGTCCATAACCACTCGAGCGTAGAAGGTATCATCCAGCAAGTCGTTGACAATCACATGGGAGATTTTGGCTCCCAGTTTGGTGATGCTCTGTTGGAGGAGATCATGGGTCAGAGGCCGGGCAACCTCTATTCCTTGGAGCTTAATGGTGATTGCGTCGGCTTCATAGGGTCCTATCCATATGGCCAGATACCGTTCCACCCCCTCTTCTTTGAGGACCACTACGCGGTGTTGGGACAACAGACTGGCCCGAACACTATCAATCGCGACCTTAATCATCGTCCTGCTCCTCTCCAAAGATCTATCTACTGCCTGGAATCTCGATCGTTTGGCGCTCTCCATTCCATTATACCACAGGAATCAGCAAAGCACAAAACAACCCTTGGCTGCAAAAATGCCGGTTCGGTACAGGCTGGTCAGCGTGGGCCGACGGATCAAGCTTGACCGAGAGCAAGGGTCCTGGTATAATGGGTCAACCAACGCAGGAGGAGTGGACCATGTCGCATTCTAGAGGAGAACTGCTTGCTTTCCCTGAGGGTTTTGTCTGGGGGGTGGCGACCGCCGCATACCAAATTGAGGGCGCCCACGATGAGGATGGCCGCGGTCCGTCCATCTGGGATACCTTCTGCCGACAGCCGGGCAAGATCGAAAACGGCGATACCGGCGACGTCGCCGCCGATCACTACCACCGCTGGCCTGAGGACGTGCGCATCATGGCCGAATTAGGCCTCCAGGCCTACCGTTTCTCCATCTCCTGGCCGCGCATCTTGCCGGAGGGCAAGGGCAAGGTAAATCCCGCCGGTCTGGACTTTTATAGCCGTCTGGTAGACGCGCTGCTCGCCCACGACATCCAACCGTTTGTAACCCTGTATCATTGGGACCTCCCCCAGGCCTTGCAGGACCAGGGTGGTTGGGCGAACCGCGATACGGCGCGGTATTTTGCTGAATATGCCCATCTGGTCGCCAGGCGGTTAGGGGACCGGGTGACCCGCTGGATCACCCATAACGAGCCGCTGGTCGTCGTCGCCGCCGGGCATCTGCAGGGGATTCACGCGCCGGGCATCCGGGACCCGATGGTTGCGTTTCGGGTCGCCCATCATCTGCTGTTGTCTCATGGCTACGCCGTCGAAGCGATCCGGGACGAGGTCCCTGCTTCCCAGATCGGCATTACCCTCAACCTGACTCCGATCCATCCCGCCTCCGAGAGCGAGGCCGATCAGCAAGCTGCTCGTCGGCTGGATGGCCTGACCAACCGCATGTTCCTGGACCCGGTGTTGAAGGGACGCTACCCGGAAGATGTCATGGACATGTTGGGGCCGCTCTTTCCACCAACTGAACCGGACGAGATGAGCCGCATCGCCGCCCCGCTGGATTTTCTGGGCGTGAATTACTACACCCGGGCCGTGATTCGCCATGATCCGAATTCCCCTCTTTTCCAGATCGGCTGGGTCCAGCCGCAAGGGAGCGAGTATTCGGAGATGTGGGAGATCTATCCGCCAGGCATCTATGAGATCCTTACCCGGGTGTGGACCGATTATGGGCAGGGACCAGATGCACCGCTGCGCGCTCTGTACATTACCGAAAACGGTATCCCGGTGCCGGATATGCCCGATGCGGAGGGGAAGGTCCACGATCCCCGCCGCATCCGCTACCTGCGCGATCACCTGGTCCAGGTGCACCGGGCAATCGCCGAGGGCGTGCCGGTGCGCGGCTATTTCGTCTGGTCCCTCCTGGACAATTTCGAATGGGCCTATGGCTATCGGATGCGCTTTGGATTGGTGTATGTGGACTATCAAACCCAGACGCGGACGGTCAAAGACAGTGGTCGCTGGTATGCGGAGGTGATCCAGGAGAACGGGGTGAGACGCGAAGAGTAAACTGGTGTTGACGAGTTGCGAGCGAAACAGCTTGATCCGACGCTAGAGCGGGCTGGTCGTTCAGGTTCATGGAGAAAGGAGAAGGCCCATGAAGCGCCTGCGATGGATAGACTATATCAGTATCAATCTGTTCTGGCTGGGGCTGAACATCCGCAACAACTCGGTCAACGCCATCTTTATGCCCTACCTGGTGGACATGTTTGTCCAGGAATCGGTCAAGAACACCGCACTGGGGGCGATGCGCACAGCAGGGTTGCTGGTCGCGATGGTGGCGCAGCCGGCCTTTGGCCTCTTGAGCGACCGCTCCACCTCGCGCTGGGGGCGGCGCCGACCCTATCTCCTGGTCGGGGTGCTGTTCGACCTGGTTTTCCTGGCCGCCATTGGCCTTTCCTGGAATTACTGGTCGCTGTTCGTGGCGACCCTCCTCATCCAGGTCTCGTCCAATGTGTCCCATGGACCTCTGCAAGGATTGATCCCCGATCTGGTGCCGGAAGACCAGCGCGGCCGCGCCTCGGCAGTCAAGGCCATCTTTGAACTGTTGCCGCTGGTCTTGTTGGGCATCACCGTCGCCGTGCTGGTGAGCGGGGGTCGGCTGAGCTTGGCCATCGCTGCCACCGGGGCCTCGCTGTTGATCATCCTGGTGCTGACCTTGCTGTTGGTCCACGAAGAACCGCTGCGCGAGAAACCGATGACCCCTTTCTGGCCGCCCATGCTGCGCGTCCTGGGGATGCTCGCCGGAATTGCGCTGGGGGCTGCGGCCGGGCTGGTCGGCGGCGGGCTGGTCGGCGGATTGGCCGGCTTGGTCGCCTGGCCCCTGACAGCCAACTCCCGCCTGGCCCAGGCGGTGGGCGTGGGGCTGGGCGGGATCACGGCCATGGCGGTGGCGGTGATCGGCGGGGTGTGGGCTGGAGTGTGGACCACGCTGGGGCAGGAGGTGCGTCGGCAGGCGGCGTTCACCTGGTGGGTGGTGAACCGGCTCATGTACCTGGCGGCGGCGGTCGCCATTCAGAGTTTTGCCCCCTTCTTTCTCATGTACGCCTTTCATGTTCCCCGGGAAGTCGCCGCCGGGATGAACGGTCGGTTGATGACCATGGTAGGGGGGTGTACCTTGCTCAGCGCCCTGCCCGGAGGTTGGCTGGGAGATCGCCTGGGGCACAAACGGTTGGTGGCGTTCAGCGGGGTGCTGGCAGCGGTAGGCGGCATGGTCCTGCTGAGCACCATCTGGACTCCGAACCTGGGATTGATCTATGTCGTGGGCGCGATCATCGGCTTGGCCACCGGACTGTTCATGACGGCGAACTGGGCGCTGGGCACCGAACTGGTGCCGCCGGCGGAGGCAGGGCGCTATCTGGGGATTTCCAACCTGGCCGGGGCAGGCGCAGGGATGATCGGGACCGGCATCGGCGGGCCGGTGGCCGATTTTCTGAACAACTATCGTCCGGGACTGGGCTACTTTGCCATCTTTGCCGGGTACGCCATCCTGTTCCTCTTGAGTACGGTCACGGTATTGGGTATACGCAGAGGCAAAGCCCAATCCCACAGCGGGCCGGTGCCAGGGCTGTGATACTCTGCGCGTTCCGTACTGACAGAATTGACAGTTTTGGAAACAAGATTTGCCAAATCGGCGTGGATATGCTAACATAGCCCCATGCTCGCCGACTTGGAGTGTTGAGAGCCGTGGCGGCAGTCTAGTCTATATGGTAGGAACCCCGTGCTGGGCGGGCGTGGTCGGGCCCAGCCTCCGGGGTATTTTTCGTGTCTCGGAATACGGATCCTGAGAAACTTGGAGCTGTGGAAATTCAAGAGTGAGGTGGATTCAATGGAAGAGGAATCGAGTCTGTCGTTGAGGGGATTGAACCGCTTCCTGGAAGGCAAAACCAGTGGTTGGTTTTTGAACCTGATGATCGTGGGGTTGCTGATCGCCGCTGTCCTTTTGCCGCCTGTTTCGGCTCAAGAACGGATCTTTGAAGCGGGGTATGTCGAGATCGACCGCGACGAGGGAGGCTCCGTGACCGACCCGGATGGGATGCAATTGACCGTGCTGCCCGGGAGCCTACCCAAAGACTGCAAGATCAAAGAAGAACAGGTCCCGATGGTCCGCTTTCTGGATGGATCAGCCGGTAAGGCTCTCAAGGAAGCCGCCGCGGCGATCCCCTCCTATCTGCAGGCCAAGAGTCCGGTGTATCAAATGGACGTCCATGGCCCCATGCCTGGCGAGGTGGTCCTCACCGTACCGATCCCCAATGCCGCCGAACCGTACGAGACCTTGTCCCTGTACCAGTGGGATGGAGAGAACTGGCAGTTCATTCCCTCCCAACTGATCGCGGAAGATGACGTGCTGGAAGCCCGGCTGGATCACGTGCCCGGGGTAGTCGTCGCGTTCCAGAGCGCTCCGTGGCCGCCGCAGGTGAGTGCCGAACTGCCCGAGTATGTGTCGTTGCCCGATCTGGGCGATCAGGCGCTGGCGGAGCTCAATCCGCTGGGCTATTACCTGGGCGGCAATAACGGGATCGAGGGGGAGCTGGTGAGCTTGCCCGAATTGACCGGGCAGGAGTCATACCGGGTCTTGCCCACGTTGCGCAACTGGACCGACGACGGGGTCGTGCGCAGCGACCTGGTGGACAATATGTTGGTCATCCCCGAATCCCGGGAAACCCATGCGCAGGTCATTGTCGATCGGGTGGTGCGTGAGATGTACGCCGGGATTGATCTGGATTATCGGGGCATCAACGCCGACCTGCGGGAGGAGTACACTGACTTTGTGACCCGCCTGGCCGAACAGCTTCATGCCCAGGGCAAGTTGCTCACCCTCCATGTCGAGGCGCCCATCCAGATAGCAGAGGACCGCTGGGAGACGGGAGCGTACGACTGGCAAGCGCTGGGTCGGGTCGTAGATGGATTCAAATTCCCGGCCATCCAGGACCCGGCCGCCTACACGGCGGGGGGACAGATGGAAGACCTGCTGTGGTGGGCGGTGGGACAGGTGGAGCGGTACAAGCTTCGGCCAGTGTTCACCGCGCGGAGCGTGGAAAAGGCCGGCGGGGTGTTGCTGGAACGCACCTATCGGGATGCCCTGGCCGAACTGAGCAACGTGGCCCTGAAACAGGGCGACACCTTGCTCATCCCCGGCGAACAGGTGACGGTCGGCCTGGATACCCCAGGCATCGAGTTCGATCCGGCCATCGGTCGCTACTGGTTCACCTATGTGGACGAGGCCAGCGGCGAACAACGGACGGTCTGGCTGGAAGATGCCAGCAGCCTGAGTCATAAGCTGGAGTTGCTGCGTCGCTTCAATCTGGGCGGTTTAGCCGTCCGCGCCTTGTGGGACGAGGGCAACGATCCCCGTATCTGGGACCTGGTGCGCGAGTACCAGGCCTCCGTCCAGGCAGCGGTGGCCCCGGTGCAGAGCGACTTTGCGGTGGTGTGGCGCGTGGAAAACCCGGCGCAGGGCCTGGTTACGGAGCAGACCACGGGTCTGGATCAGCGGGACTTTGTCTGGGTTGCTCCTGACCAACCGGGCCAGTATGAGATCGGGGTGTCGATCGTGGCGAACGCGGGCCAGACCGTCGCCGGTGCAGGGCGGGTATCTCTGCAGGTGGAAGAACCCACCCCCACGCCGACGCCTACTTTCACCCCCACCCCTATCCCGACCGAGACGCCCACTCCCACCCCCACCCCGGTGCCCACGGCGACGCCCAGGCCGGCCTCCAGGTCATCCAGCTCCACCTCCAAGCCGGCCAGCGCGCCCTCCGGCGGCAATCCACCGCCCAATCCGGGCTTTGGCTATGGGATTCAGGCGCACATGATCCATAACGGTCAGGCCGGCATCGTCATGGACAAGATCAAGGACCTCGGCTTTGGTTGGGTCAAGCAACAGGTTGAATGGAAACATTTCGAACCGAGCAAGGGCAGCTATGAATGGGGCGCCTTGGACGAGATCGTGGCGGCGGCCAATGCCCGGGGGGTCAAGGTCTTGTGGAGTGTGGTGAACGCCCCGGCCTGGTCGCGAGCCGGGCAGGACCTGAGCGTAGGCGGCCCGCCGAACAACTATCAAGACCTGGCCGATTTCCTGGGGGCCCTGGCCGGACGCTATTGCGGGACCGCCGTCAAGGCCATCGAGGTCTGGAACGAGCAGAATCTCCATTATGAGTGGGGGAACATGAAGATCGACCCCGCTGCCTATGTCGCCATGCTCAAACCGAGCTACAACCGGATCAAACAGGCCTGTCCGAGCATGATCGTCGTTAGCGGGGCTCTGACCCCGACCGGGGCGCCTCCGCCCAAGGCGATGGACGACTACACCTATCTGGAAGGGATGTATCAGGCCGGTCTGAAAAACTATTGCGATGCCATCGGCGCCCACCCCAGCGGCTACAACGTAGCTCCCTGGGTCAAAGGCGGGCAGGATGCCTGTAACTTTATCACCCAGCAGGGTTCCTCGTTCCGTGGTCCGTGCCAGACACTGCATCACTCCTGGAGCTTTTACTCCACCCTGAATGGGTACTATAACATCATGAAAAAATATGGGGATGGAGCCAAGAAGATCTGGCCTACCGAATTCGGCTGGGCGACCAACTGGACCGGCGATCCGAGTTATGGATACGCCCTGGACAATACCCGCGAGGAGCAGGCCGAATGGACGGTGGAAGCCTTCAAGCTGATGAAACAGTGGGGGTTCGTCGGGGTGGCGTTCCTCTGGAACCTGAACTTTGAGGTAGTGGCGCCGGGCACCGAAAAGGCGCAATGGGGGATTGTCCACGGCGACTGGAGTCCCACGCTGACCTATAACAAACTCAAGTCGATGGCCAAGTAATCGGAGGGATGAGTTCGGACCACCAACCAGGGCACGGGAATGGGCCGATGCCCTGGTTGGTCTTGTTCTTTGGAGAGCAGCGGAACGATGAGTTATCGAAACATACAGCCGGTATCGCCACAAAGGCGGGGAAACGGCGGTCAGATATTCACCATCCTGGTGGTCCTGTTGATGGTCGGCGTGGTCGTGGCCCTGGTGTTTGTCGGAGTGGCGGTGGTGCTGCGCCTGAGATCCGATTCACGGGACCTTTCGCCCGCTGAACCTACCCTGCGGCCCACCTTTACCTCCGTGGCCAGAGAAACGCCGGAGGCGACCCCACCGACCCAGGAGCCGGGAGAAACCGCCTCTCCCGTCCCCACAAGCCAGCCAGCCGAGACGGCAACCCCTACCTCGCCTCCGGTTCAGACGGTGACGACGCCGACCAAGGCGCCTCCTACGGCTACGCCGCGCCCTACGCGCAAGCCCCCAACCATGACCTCGCCCGACTATGGCATCCAGGCGTTCCTCTGGTGGCAGCCCGAGATCGCCCATCGGGACCTGGGCCTCATCCGAGACGCCGGATTTCGATGGGTCAAACAGTGGTTCGCCTGGCGCGATATCGAGGGGGCAGGTAAAGGCAAATACGATTGGTCCACCGCCGATCGCATCGTGGACCAGGTCGAAGAGTTTGGCTTGTACCTGATCGTCCGGGTGGACAGCGCCCCCGATTGGGCCGGACCTCCGCCGGGCAACAGCGATCATTTCGCCCGCTTTTTGTCGGCCATGGCCACCCGCTACCGGGGTCGGATCCACGCCTATCAGGTGTGGAACGAACCCAACCTGGCCCGCGAGTGGGGGAACAAGCCACCGAACGCGGGTGAGTATACCCAGATGTTGAAAAAGGCCTATCAGGCGATCAAGAAGGCCGACCCCAACGCTCTGGTCATCAGCGCCGGCCTGGCGCCTACGACCGAGCGAAGCCAGCGGGCCGTGCCGGATACCCAGTTCATCCAGGCGATGTACGCCGCCGGAGCCAAGCCCTATTTCGATCTATTGGGCGCCCACGGCGCCGGCTACAAGGCGCCGCCGGAAAAGGATCCGGGAGAAGTGGCCAACGATCCCAACTTTTACAACGTCGGCGACGTGAATTGCCCTGGCCCGGCCTGTCGCATCTACTGTTTCCGCCATGTGGAAGACCTGCGCCAGATCATGGTCGACAATGGCGATGCCAACAAGAAGGTCGTCGTGTTGGAGTTTGGCTGGACGATCGATGAACGGCCCAACAGCCCCTACTACTGGCATCGGGTGAGCGACCAGTTCGTCCAGGGCGATTATATGGTGCGGGCGTACCAGTATGCCAAAGCCCACTGGCAGCCTTGGATCGGGGTGATGAGCCTGATCTACATGCCGGACGTGAACTGGACCCAGAATGACGAACAATATTGGTGGTCGATCCTGGAGCCGAGCAAGATCGATGAACTCAGGCTCAAGGCGCCGTATGTCATGCTCTGTTCCTACATCCGCCAGGAGCGCGGTATGGGCCGGTGTCCCTACGCCCCGTGACGAATCCCTCCTGCCGGGCGCCCCAGCCTGCGGAGAGTTTTCTAATACGTCCGCTGCCAATCCACCCGAAAGGCGTTGGCGACGTTGGGATCGAACTGGACCTGGGCTTTGGTGCTGATCTGATTCCCGGCTGAATCGATCAGGTATACGTACCAGATGATCCGGTCCCGACCAATTGGGATGTCATACTTGCCCAGATCAACTCCCCCCTTGCTGGTGGCGACGACCGGCGGGGTCCATTCATTGACCGCCTGGATCTGGATCCCTTCCAGGCCGTTGCCGGCCGCGTCGCGAACAGAGCCAAAGATGTAGCAACAGGCGGGGTAGGACGGATCAGCCGCCGGAGGCCCGGCCAGCCGAAACGGAAACGAGGGCGCTGGAACCGGGGTGGGAGTTCGGGTCGGAGGAGGCAGGGTTTCGGTCGGTTCAGCGGGAGCGCCGGTCGGCTCCGGGGCCTCTGGCTGGGTGGGGATGGCCGGCTCGGTCGGGTTGAACGAGGGGGTCCAGGTGGCCGTCATCGGCAATTGTGACGACACCGTAGGCGTGAGCATCAGGGTGGCCGTAGGGGAGGGAGCGAGGGTTGCCGGGCTTCGGGGTGCCTGGGCGGCTCTGGTGGCCGGCGCAGAGGTGGGTTCCGCCCGCAGCGCCTCTCGGCTCGAAATAAAACCGGTCACTGCCACATAAAAGCCGAGGATCACGACCAGTACGATGATCAAAAACCCGACCGCATATCCCTTATTCATCGAGTTCATCATACCACGGATAGCCCTGGATGTAAATTACGAACGAGCCGCTTGACTTGTGCCAGATTCTACCTAAAGATAGGGCAAAGAGCAAGTAGACAAGGTCGAAGCGGAGAAAAAAGCGAAAACGGGCGTACAGGACGCCCGTTTCTCATGGCTGGGGGACAGGGATTCGAACCCCGGTGCCGTGATCCAGAGTCACGTGTCCTACCACTAGACGATCCCCCACCACCTGTTTCTATTGTAGCACAGAACCAGGCATCTGGCAAATCTATCTCAAGCGGATGTGCCCTTGGCTACTCCTCTTGCTGTCCCTTGGCGATCTTGCTCCAGGTATCCTTGAGGGTGACTGTGCGGTTAAAGACCAGTTTCTGGGGCGTGGAATCGGGGTCCACGCAAAAGTAACCCTGGCGCAGGAACTGGAAACGGCTGCCCGGCGCTGCGCCTCTGAGACTCGGCTCGACCTTGCACGAGTCCAGGACCTCCAGCGAATTTGGGTTCAGGTTCGAGATAAAGTCCTTTCCCTCTTCCACCTCCATCGGATCGGGTTTGCTAAACAAATAGTCGTAGAGACGCACTTCGGCGTCCAGGGCATGGGCGGCCGATACCCAATGCAACGTGCCCAATACGCGTCGCCCGTCCGGAGATCCGCCTCCCCTTGTCTCCGGATCGTAGGTGCAGCGCAGTTCCACCACCTGCCCTCGTTCATCCTTGACCACGTCCACACAGGTAATATAATAGGCGTGTTTCAGTCGGACCTCACGTCCCGGAGCGAGGCGGAACCACTTGCGCGGTGGATCCTCCATAAAGTCTTCTTGCTCCACATACAGGACGCGGGAGAAGGGGACCTTGCGCACCCCCATGCCCGGATCCTCTGGATTGTTGATCGCCTCTACCTCTTCCACCTGATCTTCCGGATAATTGACCAGGACGACACGCAGCGGTCGCAACACGCCCATGACTCGCGGGGCGCGCTTGTTCAGCTCCTCGCGCACACAATGCTCGAGCAGCGCAATGTCCACCAGGTTCTCGCTCTTGGCGACGCCAATGCGATCGCAAAAAGCCCGAATCGCCTCCGGGGGGTATCCCCGTCGTCGCATACCGGCCAAGGTGGGCATACGCGGATCGTCCCAGCCGCTCACATATCCCCCTTCGACCAGCCGCAGGAGATACCGTTTGCTCAGGACGGTATAACTGAGATTCAGGCGCGCAAACTCGATCTGTCTTGGATGAAAGATGCCCAATTGGTCCAGGAACCAGTCATACAGCGGACGGTGGTCTTCATAGGCCAGGTCGCAGAGCGAATGGGTGATCCCCTCGATCGAGTCACACTGCCCATGCGCCCAGTCGTACATGGGATAAATACACCACCGATTCCCCGTCCGATGATGCGGGGCATGGAGAATGCGATACATGACCGGGTCGCGCAGGTTCATGTTCCCTGACTGCATGTCGATCTTGGCTCGCAGCACGTGTTCCCCTTCCCGGAACTCGCCGGCCCGCATCCGTTGAAACAGGTCAAGGTTCTCTTCGACCGAACGGTTACGATAGGGGCTCTCTTTGCCCGGGACGCCGAATCCTCCCCGATATTCTTTGATCTCTTCCGGACTCAGGCTGTCCACATAGGCTTTCCCATCCTTGATGAGCTGGATAGCCCATTCGTACAGTTGTTCAAAATAGTCCGAGGCGTAATACTCCCGATCTCCCCAGTCAAAACCGAGCCAGCGAATATCCTCTTTGATGGCCTGGACATATTTCGCCTCTTCCTTGGCCGGGTTGGTGTCGTCGAACCGCAGGTTGCATACGCCTCCGTACTCTTCGGCAATGCCGAAATCAATGCAAATGGCTTTGGCATGGCCAATATGCAAATAGCCGTTCGGTTCCGGGGGGAACCGGGTGCGCACATAGTTGAACCTCCCGGTCCGCAGATCTTCATTGATAATTTCCCGAATAAAGTCAGTCGGAGCCACGTTCGTCTCACTCATACGATTCCCCTCGCAAGTTCTCCCGATATGACTGCGCGTCGCCGGTTCTTGAGTCAGACGCTTTACGGATCAATGGATCAGGCGGTCCAGCATCTCAATCGCCTGGTCCAGGCGAGCCAGGACCCGCTCCAGACCCAGGATCGCCATGACCTCAAATAACGGCGGCGCCACCTCTTTGCCGGTCACGGCCACCCGGATAATGCCGAATAATTGGGCGGCTTTGATCCCCAATTGGTCGGCCAGGGCCCGCAACGGCGGCTCGATCGTCGCCGCGGTAAACGGAGTCAGGAGGGCCAGCGTCTCTCGGACTCGTCGCAAGGCAACCAACGACTCGGTGGCGGTCATGTTCTTCCCAATCAGCAAGCTGGCCTCATACTCCAACACGCTCTTGAAAAAGAAATCGGTCCACTGGACGACCTCGGCCAAGGTCTTGAGTCGTTCTTGGATCAACGGCACGATCGGTACCAGCTCGGCTGCGGTGACAGGGTACCCGGCCTCCTGCAGAAACGGAACTAGCCGGGCCGCCAGGTCATCAGGGTGCAACTGGCGGATGTAGTAGCCGTTCATCCATTCCAGCCGCTCGTAGGAAAAGCGAGCCGGCGAGCTGCTGATCCCGCTGAGATCAAAGTAGCGGATCAACTCCTCCCGGCTAAAGATTTCCGTCTTGTCATCGTAGCTCCAGCCCACGCGGGCCAGGTAATTGATCATCGCCTCCGGCAGGTAGCCCTGGCGGCGAAACTCGCGGATTTCGACCCCGCCGTGCCGCTTGCTGAGCTTCCCCTGACCGGTGGGAGCCAGGATCAATGGCAGGTGGGCATAGACCGGGATCTCCCAACCAAAGGCCTGATAGAGAAGGACATGTTTCGGCACCGACGGCAACCACTCATCCCCCCGCATGATATGGCTGATCTCCATGAGATGGTCATCCACCACGTTGGCCAGATGGTAGGTGGGGTAGCCATCGCTCTTGAGCAACACCAGATCGTCCAGCATCTGATGGTCTACGGTGATCGTGCCGTACAACAGGTCGTGAAACGTCGTCTGACCCTCCAGGGGCACTTTTAGCCGGATGACAGGGGTGATGCCCTGGGCTTCATACTCGGCTCGTTGCGCAGCCGTCAGATAACGGCAATGGCGGTCATAGCCGGGGTTCTCTTTCCGTTTTCGTTGTTCTTCCCGGAGCGCCTCCAATCGCTCGGGTGAGCAGTAGCACCGATAGGCGTGCCCTTGCTCGACCAATTGAGCGGCGTAATGCTGATAGAGGGCCAGCCGCTGGGACTGATAATAGGGACCATAGTCTCCTCCCACCTCAGGTCCCTCATCCCAGTCGAGGCCCAACCAGCGCAAACTGGCGATCAGGTCGGGCACCGCTTCAGGGTGATACCGGGAGCGGTCGGTATCCTCGATCCGGACGATGAACTTGCCGCCGTGGTGGCGGGCAAACAACCAGTTGAATAACGCCGTTCGCGCCGAGCCGACATGAAAATAGCCCGTCGGGCTGGGTGCGATCCGAACGCGTACCGGTTTGTCAGGCACAATGCCCCTCCTGTGGCCGATTTAAGGCCCAAGTATAGCACAATTTCAACGAAGCGCAATCTGCTGACCTCATGGTTCGTGAAGTCGGGCCTCCACGGCCTGGCGCGACGCGCCGACGACCACAATGCGGGGGGCAAAACCGATCGCCTCCCAGAACTGAGCGGCTTCCTGGTTTCCGATCACATACCGCAATGAGAGGTCCTCGACCCCTTCGGCAGCAAAAAAGCGACATAGGGCAGCCACAAGGCGTGAGCCGATACCCAGGCGACGGTGCTCCTTCCGCACAAACACCTGATCGATCGTGCCGGTCCGCGCCGGCGTATAGCGGTGGTTGACGAGGATCCGACCCGAGATCGTACCGACAACTCCGTCCCGTTGATGCTCGGCCACCAGCACACAACTGCCGGGCGCCGTCAGCCGCGCTGCCACCTGGCCTCTCAGCTCCTTTCTTGCTTGATCGGTCATCCGCCATAACTCGGGATTGACCGCTTCGAGGTGATCCTGCAACTCTGTCAGCAACTCGACGAGGCGGTCGAGATCGGCCAACCGCGCCGGACGAATGGTGTATCCCCACATTTCGACTCTTCGAGAAACCGGAACAGCTCAACCTTTGGACACACAGGAGGTCAAACAAATTCTAGCTTTTTGCGCCGGACCGCGATGCTCTCCACCAACCCCATGGCCAACATTAAGGTCAGAAGTGAACTTCCTCCATAGCTCACAAAGGGCAATGGAATGCCGGTCACCGGCAGCAATCCGAGGTTCATTCCAATGTTTACCACACTTTGAAACAAAATCACCCCCGCCACTCCGGAGGCGACCAGCCGGCCAAAGGTGTCTCTGGCCTGCTCGGCGACGCGGATGGTCCGCCACAGCAGGGCAAAGATCAAGAGCATCATTGCCACCGCGCCCAGAAACCCCAATTCCTCAGCGGTGACCGCAAAGATGAAATCGGTATGTCGGACCCGCAAAAAGTGGAGCTGACTCTGCGTGCCTCGGGTGAAGCCTTTGCCGGTCCATCCACCCGAACCGATGCTCACCAGGGCCTGATAGACGTTGAAATACGAATCGGGGTCGTGGGCCGGGTTGATAAACAACAAAAGGCGCCGCCGCATGTACTCTTCCAGGTTTACCCAGATGAGAGGCAAGGCAGCTACCCCCGCCACCGCCAGAGACAGTAAGTGCGCCACCCGAACCCGGGCCACCCACATCATGACCAGCCAAATCGCTATCATGATCAGGACCATCCCCAGGTCTGGCTGAAGATAGACCAACAGGGCCGGTATGCCAACCATCCCGAGCGAAATCAACACCACCTTGATGCGCTGGACTTCCTCCTCATGGTCGGCCAGGTACTTGGCCAGTACGATAATGATCAGGATCTTGGAGAGTTCCGAAGGCTGAACCGCCCCCGCACCAAGCCAGCTTTTGGCCCCGCCGGCCACCTGGCCGCTTACCAGGACGATGCTCAGCAGGATGAGAATCAGGGCATACAGACCGTTTTGTAGTTGATCGCAGAAGCGCAGAGTCAGGCAATCCAACAGGTAGAGCACGGCCAGGCTGCCGGTGATCAGATAAGGGACCCAATGGAGGAGGTTGGCTGACCCCAGGCGGCTGGACAGCCAGGCCAGACTGACTGCCACACCGAACACCATGGCGGCTATCCCAGCCCGCTGCAACCCGAGATTAATCTGTCGGATCCAGGATCGATCGAGCATGAATACCAGCATCATCGCCATCAGCGCCATAGCAAAGAGAGGCAGATCAGACCTGGAAAGTAGCGCAATCGGCGTCCCTCCCATGGTTGACATCTGTCTCAGTCGCCAGGTCAGGATCAAGGCGATGTTCCCCCAGGACAACAGGAGCGGAGTGAGGATGGGCAGTGGCTGCTGGACGAGGTCCCAGAGGCGGTAGTCAATTGACGCCGTGATGAACAACAAAACAACGCCCACTATGGCATACACGAACTGCCGCCGGGCTGCATCTTCCACGCCCAGCGTGCCAAGGGTTGCACTGTAGATCATGACCACGCCATAGGCGGACAAGATCAGCAGCGCAGCCAATAACGGATAATCCAGGTTGCGCCAGAAACGTCTAGCCACCCTTTCCGCCTCTCACTCCGGCCGGCACTTGCCTTGGAGCTGAACCCGGTGTTGGACCCACCACCGGAATGTCAGCGATCAGCCGGCTTTCTCGTTTGCTCTGAGTAAAGGTTACCTCTACCCCGTCAGCGTCAATTTCGAGATACCGGGAAATGACCGTGATCAATTCATCCTTCATTTTGTCCAACAAGACCGGGGAGATCTTGATCCGGTCGTGAACCAGGACCAGTTGCAGCCGCTCTTTGGCGATGTCACGGCTGGTGGGCTCACCACGCCCCCATAGACGATTTAGAAATCCCATCGTTCCTCCTTTTGCCTGTGGCTAACCCCGGATCAGGCGGGCGAGACGCTCCATCACGCCGGCTGATTCCTTGATCGGCATAAACGGGATGTCTTGCCCCAATAACCGACCGGCAATGTTCCGAAAAGCCTGACCTGATATGGCTTTGCCGTCCAATGCCACCGGAGTTCCCCGGTTGGTGGAGATAATGATCTCCTTATCCTCTGGGATAATTCCGATCAGATCAATGGCCAGGATCTCGATCACATCCTGCGTGCTGAGCATCTGTCCACGACGGACCATCTCTGGGTTCAGCCGATTGATAATCAGCTTGGGCGGCCCCTTTCCCTCCGATTCGACCAGGCCGACGATCCGGTCGGCGTCGCGCACTGCCGAGACCTCCGGAGTGGTCACGATCAGCACCCGATCGGCCGGAGCCACGGCATTGCGGTAGCCCTGCTCAATACCGGCCGGCGAGTCAATCAGGATAAAGTCAAAGTCCGGACGGAGCTGGTCGCACAGTTCGATCATCTGCTCCGGCTTGACGGCTGTCTTGTCACGGGTCTGGGCTGCCGGCAAGAGGTACAATTCCGACAGACGTTTATCGCGGATAAGGGCTTGCCGCAGGCGGCAGTGCCCCTCCACCGCGTCTACCAAATCGTACACGATCCGGTTTTCCAGACCCATCACCACATCCAGGTTTCTCAACCCAATGTCGGCATCAATGGCCACGACCCGCTGCCCTAACATGGCCAGGGCGACCCCCACATTGGCGGTCGTGGTCGTCTTGCCGACGCCGCCTTTTCCTGATGTGATGGTCACGACTTTAGCTCCCATCTCTACCTCCTCCCATGATGCAGTGGCTCAAAGCTGTGGCTCCGCCTGAGAACAGCGAAACTAGAAGTCCAGCCAGCTTCCATCCTAACTTTCGAGTTTGGCCCATTTGCTCCACGGTTCGACCACAATGCCCTCCTCCTGTACTCGGGCGATTTCAGGGGTCTTGGGGCGGCGGCTTCGTTCCGGAGAGCAAGCCACGTAGGGGCCGATGCGGATCTGGCTGGGAGCCAGTTCGAGGGCGCAAACCACCGCTCGATCGTCTCCCATCGCGCCGGCGTGGACGGTCCCTCGCAATTTACCCCAGACAATGACATCGCCGCCGGCCACCACCTCGGCTCCCGGATTCACATCGCCGATCAGCGTCACATGCCCGGGATAGTGGATGGTCTGTCCGGAGCGGAGCGTTCGCCGCACGACAATGCCCATCATCTCTGCCGACGGGAACTCGGTCGTCTCGGCTTCCCATGAGGCCGATCGGATCCGGGTCTCCAGACCCAACTCCTGAGCAGACTTTTGCGAGGTGGGGTGCGTGCTTTCGACCGCCCACATGGTCATCCCTTTCTGCTCGATGATGGTTCCGATCTCGCGCAACTGCTCCACCGAGAGCGCGCGATTATGAACCCGCAACGCCACCCGCCCCCCCAGAAAGAAAGAAGCCCGCGAGGCCAATCGGGTTTCGAGCTCGGCCAGGACCTCCGGCCACGGTCCTTCCCCCAGCGTAATCACCAGCCCTTCTGCGGTTCCTTTAATCATTACCGTCTTGGTCATCTTGTCCTGCCACTCGATCCAGAGGTTGCCAGCAAACGCAACTGGCTCCCACCGTTCTCCTCCGGTCTCTGGTCAAGGCTTGGCTACCTCAATGGCCATATCCCCAAAGTACCCCATAGCCCGAGAGAAGTGCTCATTGGAATAAAAGTCCTCCTGACCATCCCACGGATCATTGGCCCATACGCCTTCAGCGTTAAACCCGGTCACCACCACCACATGCTGGTTAGGCACCAGCGTCACCTGCTTCCCGTCGATCTCTTCGACCACCGGAGTACTGGGCAGACAGTTGTAGGTGACCCAGGCGATGACCGGATTCCCGCGACGGATGGCGGCCTTGATCCCTTCCAGTCCGCCTTCGACCAGCCAGGCCCGGAGCCCCCGGCTGTTCAAGATGGCCAGAATCGGACCGGCATACACGCCATAATCCTGAATCCCTCCGGTGGGGCCGTCCACATTGCCCCTAAACCCGAGATGAGGGTTCTTGTTGGCCGGCAAGGCAGCCAGTACCTCGGCTTCGCTCAGGTTCACCCCCTGATACTGGGCGACCATGGAGGCAGCCGACGCCTCACAACTCAGGTTGTGGCTTTGCCGTTGGCGTGGAACGTCCAGGCGGACCTGGTCCGGAATGGTGCCTGTCAACTCGGCCTGTGCGGCCATGGCCTCCATTTGTTGTGCCAGGTCATTGAGCGTGTTCTGGAGATCATCAATTCTCGCCTGTACTTGGCTTAAGGATGCCTGCAAGTCGCTGAGGCCCTGGGGGTCCCGGACCGTGGTCAACGCCTGTTGGATCGAGGCCAGTTGCTGATCAGGGCTGTTCGCATCCAGTGCCGCCAGGCGGTCCTGGCACAGGGCAGCGGCGTTCTGCAAGGATGCCAGTTGATCTTCCATGGCCTGTCGTTCGCTCCGAAGGGCGGCTAGCTCAGATTGGAGCGTCTGGACTTGCTCGATCTTTTGCCAGGCAATCCAGCCAGAGACCGCGCCGAGCGCGATCAGTCCCAGCACCAGGCCCAGCAACACCCAGATCACCAGCGGTGGGGAGCGGCGGCGAGGAACCCTCCAACTCATTTGTATTCCTCCCGTTCCTGGCTAAAGTAGTAGCTCAAAATCTCCTGGGCGATCGGTACGGCTACTGCCGAACCCTCTCCACCCCCGTACACAAACACGATCAAGGCGATCTCCGGACGCTCGAACGGGGCGAACGCCGCAAACCAGGCGTGGGTCGGCAGGTGACCATCGCGAGTGCGGTCTGGAAGACCATCCTTATTCTGATCGACAAAGAACTCGGCGGTGCCGGTCTTGCCGGCCACCGCAACCCCTGGCACGTTCGCCTTCCGAGCGGTGCCGGCGGCGACTGCCAGGCGCATTCCTTGACGGACCAGGTCGAGATTGGCCTTGGAAATCGGCAACTGTCGGATCACCTCCGGGACAAAGGGGCGGACTATATTCCCCTCACTGTCCATCACTTCGCGGACGAGCTGGGGACGATACAGAGTACCGCCATTGGCGATCGCCGCCACAGCGTTCAGCATCTGCAACGGAGTGGCCAGCACAAACCCCTGGCCGATCGACATATTATAAGTGTCCCCAGTGACCCACGATTCAGTGTAGTTCACTCGTTTCCATTTGGAAGTCGGCACCAGGCCGCGCGCTTCCCCGGGCAGATCGATCCCGGTCCGGGCCCCTAACCCAAATAGCTCGGCGTAGTATCCCAATCGTTCTTCGCCGAGGCCCTGAAAACGCTTGAGGTACCCACCCCCTACCTGATAGAAAAAGATATCACACGACTGGGCCAACGCCGAGACCACATTCAGAGAGCCATGGCTCCCATAGTATTGATGGATCCAACAGTAGAAAGGCTGGGCCAGGCTGGGATCCTCAGGGTAGTAGCGGTTGGGCAACCACAAGATCCCTCCACAGTGGAGCGTTGTATTCGGTGTAATCACTCCTTCTTCCAGCCCGGCTGCTGCGACAATGACCTTAAAGACCGAACCGGGAGGAAACTGCCCGGAAATGGCATGATTCACCAATGGGCGATCGGGGTCCTGCTGTAGGGCCTGAAGGGCTTCCGATGAAATCCCTCCGGTGAACAGGTTATTGTCATAACTCGGCAGTGAGACCATGGCCAGGACCTCGCCCGTTTGGGGGTTCATGGCGACGACGATCCCCTGCGTTTTGTGGTTGACCTTCAGATGTGTGGTGAGGATCTCTTCTGCCTTCTGTTGAAGTTCCAGATCCACCGTCAGACGGAGATTGTGACCGGGCACCGCTTCCTGGGGATCGCCGACCGTGCGCACTTCCCGACCTGCCACGTCTACCTCGATCAGCTTCTGTCCTTCCACCCCCCGCAGTTCCTCTTCAAAGCTGTACTCCAGACCCGTCAATCCGACCCGGTGACGGTTGGGGTCATATCCTTTTTCTTCATACTCCTGTGCCTGTTCCTGGGGAATTGGCCCTACATACCCCAACAGGTGCGCGACCAGAGGACCATATGGATAGTCCCGCGCTGGTTGCATCTGGACCAGCACGCCCGGCCAATCCAAATGCTCTTCCTCGAGGATCATCGCGATTTCACGGGGAATGCCCACTTTTAGAAGAGCGGGGCGGTAGGGAGCCAGTTGCGCTTCCTCCAGGATGTTTAGAATTCCAGGAGTCGAATCGGTCTCGGGTTCCATGATCGGCCGCCCGCTCTCCTGGGCCAGGCGATTCGGCGGCGGGGTCGAGAGCGGCATGTCGATCAATTCGGCCAGCTTGGCCAACATAACCCGACGCTCGATCCGGTCTTCGGGCAGGTAGGCAGGGATGATCGACACGGCGAGTTGAGGGGTATTGCGAACGAGCAGGTACCCCCGGCGATCATACATGACCCCCCGGGGCGCGGGGTCCGACTCGAGTCGCAGTCGGTTCACATCAGCGGCTTGCTGATAATATCCTCCTCGCACAATTTGGAGCCGCCATAACTGGGCCACCATGATCAGAAAGGCGATGACCATGACAATCCGGTATCCCAAGAACCGGGCTCCGAGATCCGAAATCGGGCCTTGCCTCAATCTACCACTCCATCTTCTCGCGACCAAACCGGCGGTGCAACAGATGCATCGGCCCCAGAACCAGCGGCGAGATCAACATATTCAGCACCGCAGACGGCAGTATCGTCCGCCACAGGATCTCCAGCCAGACCACTTGTCGTCCTGACAGTTGCATGACCAACAGGAAAAGCAGATCGTAAAGGATGGTTGCTCCTGCCACGGTCACCAGAGGTAAGGCTACATGGGTGCGAAAGACGGTTGCCTCTCCCAGGCCAGATATGCCGCCCACGACCATCAGCGATACCGTAGCCGCGCCGAAAGGGGCTCCAGACATCAAGTCCACCGCCAGCCCGGCAATAAATCCCCAAATCATGCCTTCCCTGACCCCTCGCAGCAGCGCCCAAGAAACCACTGCCAAAAGGGGAAGGTCCGGAAATACCCCCCAAATCCTCAGATGCGGCATCACGGTGGCCTGGATGAGGGCCACAGCGACCAACAAAGGGATCACCAGATAGGCTGTCACGGTTCACATGCATTGTGGGCCAGACTCATGTCCCACCGGTTCCTCAGCTTATCGCTCCGACGTAGTCGATCCTGTCGGGACCGCTTCTTCCACCGGTTTGAAACCGGTAATGACCAACACGATCTCCAAATGATCAAAATCCACTGTCGGCTGAAGAACAGCCGTCTGATACAGGGCAGAATCTTTGCGTTCTACAGCGGTGATCTGCCCGATCAGAATCTGCCGGGGAAAGTTCCCACCCAGGCCCGAGGTGAATACCGTGTCACCCACACTGACTGTATCCCCCTGAGGAATGGCTTGCATGACCAGCGACCCATCGGCCCGGCCCTGAACCAGACCGCTGGCGCGGCTGCTTAGGGTCAATGCATTCACCGAACTGCTGACATCGGTGATTAATAGCACCTTGGACCATCCTTGTCCAACTTCCAGGATACGTCCGACCAATCCCCGCTCCGTGATCACCGGCATGTTCCGGGCAACTCCTGCTTCTGTTCCCACATCCAGGGTAATCGTGCGCTGCAGGTTACTGGGATCTCGGGCGATCACCCGGCCCGTCACGTGGGCTCCCTGAATCTCCCACGATGGATGTTCCTGATAAAAGTTCAGGAGTTCGCGCAACAAGATCACTTCATGTTCGACCTCTCTGAGTCGCACGTTTTCCAGCAACAGGCGTGCGTTCTCAGCTTCCAACTCCTGATTGCGTTGGCGCAACTCCCGCAGGTCCTGCACCGTCTGTGTCCATTCGCTGAACTGGTTAACGACTGACGTGATCCCCTTTTGCACCGGCGCACTGATTCGGAGCCCCCATCCGATGACCGGTTCGAGCAGGCCAAGCCGGTGCAACATGATTCCGGTGAGCGCCAGCAGTACGAGCAAGACAGGGGCCAGATTTCGCAGACGCTCCCGCGTCATCGTTTCGCCTCTACGTCTTTGGCGGTAAAGACGTCACCGCTTTCCTGACACACCGGACACACTGGTTCCTTCCAGTTGCCATGCCCCTGCCTGTCCTTCTCCAAAACCCCTACTTGCCATATCCCATTCTACCATAAAACTCCCCGGCGTCAAAGTATGGTGCCCTATCGCTAAAATTCTGTTGCAATTGACCTGGTTCTTATTGATCCCGTCGCTGTCGCTTCTGCCGGTTGTAGGGTGGCAGCACGGGCAAGGGCGATGGGGATTCTGCGTCGCTTCGTCGTGCAAAATCGCCCGACCAATGGTATCCGCCGCACGCTGCCGGGCGAAACGGCAACACGAAACAGAATGGGAGGGGCGGGCCGGTCAGGGAAAGGAGGGAAAAAACATCGGGCCAGACCAGACAGCGACGGGCCAGCGTCAAAGTAGCCGGCAAGACAGTGCGGGTAGCCCTAATGAACCGTGCTCCCCCGCTGCAGACTGGCCAGGACCTTATGGAGACGATCTAAATCCTCAAGGACCTTGCCCGCCCCGCGGGCAACACAGGTCATGGCGTCCTCCGCCACATAGACCCGCATCTTGGTCTCTTCGGAGAGCCGTTCATCAAGACCTTGTAACAGAGCCCCACCGCCGGCCAACACGATCCCTTGTTCCATCAGGTCGGCCACGAGTTCCGGAGGAGTATCGTCCAGGGCGTCGCGGACGGTCTGGACGATGACATTCACCGAGTTGGCCAATGCCTCCCGAATCTCGACACTGCTCACCTCGACCGATTCGGGAAGGCCGGTGATCAGGTTCCTTCCTTTGAGGGTCATCGTCTGCTCCTGCCGCAGCGGATAGGCCGAACCGATCGTGATCTTGACCCGCTCGGCCATTCGTTCCCCGATCAGGAGATTATATTTCTGGCGGGCATACTGGATGATCTCTTCATCCATCTCATCGCCGGCGATGCGCAGACTCCGGCTGACCACAATTCCGCCCAGAGAGATGACCGCTACTTCGGTGGTCCCGCCCCCAATGTCCACGATCATGCTGCCCAGCGACTCGGTCACCGGGAGCCCTGCCCCGATCGCCGCGGCCATCGGTTCCTCGATCAGATACGCTTCTCGCGCGCCAGCCGACAGGGTGGCATCATGGACCGCTCGCTTCTCAACCTCGGTCACGCCGGAAGGGATACCGACCACCACCCGGGGGCGGGGCACCGGCAGAAAGGATTGATCATGGGCCTTTTTGATAAAATAGTGCAGCATTCGCTCGGTGACGTCAAAATCGCTGATGACCCCATCCCGCAAAGGCCGAATGGCTACAATGTCAGAAGGGGTACGCCCCACCATCTCCTTGGCATCCAGGCCAATCGCCAGGACCTTCTTCGTCTTTTTTTCGATCGCAACGACCGACGGTTCATTGATGACGATCCCCTTTCCCCGAACGTTCACCAACGTGTTCGCCGTTCCCAGGTCAATGCCAATGTCCAGGGAAAAGAGCCCCAGGATGAAATTCAACGGATTAAACACCGAGCCGCCCCCTCTGAGAACCTAGCCATCTCATAATCCCATTATACCTGAAAAGTCAGGAGGCGGCAAGCGGCCCACATCATAAATCTGAGGCCGGGTGCCTTTGAGATTTCTAGGAGGCAATCCGACTTGAGGATCGGCCAAGGCTTAGCCGCAGGCGCTACTCCCTTTGCCAAAGAGCAACCATGCCCGCTGGGGCGCCACAATGAATGAGAATATCCAGGAGCTGGCGGCTGAGGCCTCGACTCCGGGTGGGGGAGTGGAGCCTTCAGGCGGTGCACCGGCTGAAGCCTCGACTGCCGTGTGCGGGGAGCGGTCTATCTTCAAGGCAGTGGGGTCCTCGGCCCGATTGCTTGCTCTGCCTGAATACTCTGCAGATGGGCCGGGCGGGCACGGAGAAGTTCAGCGAATGAACATGTCCAGCGAGTGCTTGAGCGCCCCGTAGGCCGATTCGAAATCCCCTTCGCGAAACGCTTTGACCATGCACCCTTTCAGATGGTCTTCCAGGACGATGCGCCCCACACTGTTCAGCGCCGATCGTAATGCGGCGATCTGCATCAGGATATCGGGGCAAGGTTGGCCCTGTTCGACCATTCGCTTCACTCCCCGGACGTGGCCCTCGATTCGGGCCAGTCGGCTGACGACGTTCTGCTGGTGTTCGTGAAGGTCAAGAGGCGCACAGCTTTCCTCAACAGACAGGTCGCTGGACCCGATTTCTGGTCGTTCTTCCATCATCCTAACTCCTTATTGGTTTCCTGACTCCACGCTCATGCGGTCAGGTAACAGGCTGCGGATGGCCTCTGGGCCATCCGCAGCGGGCCGGGACGACGGCAGGGCGTGACCGTCAACGTCGGCGGAGAACCAGGCGCGCCGAGTTGAGCACCACGGCCAGGGATCCGACGTTGTGCATCACTGCTGCGCCGACCGGGTTCAGGAGCCCCAACGTGGACAGCGTGACGCCCAACACGTTGAACCCGATCGAAAAGAGCAGGATGTTCAACCGCACCGTGCTCATCACCCGACGACTCAGAGCAATGAGGTCAGCGACGGCGTTCAGATCGTCGTTCATCAAGGCCACGTCTGCCGTTTCGATGGCGACATCGGTCCCCGCCGCCCCCATGGCAATGCCCACCGTCGCCTCGGCTAGAGCCGGCGCATCGTTGATCCCATCGCCGACCATCACCACCGGTTGACCTTCGGCCACCCATCGCCGGACCAAAGCGGCTTTGTCCTCCGGAAGCAGGCCGGCCTGCACCTCATCCACGCCTACCTGGCGCGCCACCTGGGATGCGACGGGCAAGCTGTCGCCGGTCAACATGGTCACCTTGAGCCCGAGTGCTTTCAACCGAGCGATGGCCATGGCCGCATCTTCACGGACCTGATCGGCGACGCAGATCAGGCCCGCCGGGTGGCCGTTGTGGGCGACCAACAGCGGGGTGTGGCCGTGAGCCTGGTGCTCCAGGACAGCCTCCCGTACCCGCTCGGTCAGGGCGATCCCTTGTTCGGCCAACCACTCCGCCCGCCCGACTGTCACCTGAGTATCGCTCCACATGGCCGATACGCCACGGCCCAGGGCCGGTTGAAAGGAGCCCGGCTCCGGGAGCGCCAGGCGCCGGCTCAACGCTTCTTCCACCACCGCCCGGCCCAACGGGTGCTCGGAATAGCGCTCCGCTCCTCCGGCCAGCATCAGGATCTCCTCTTCCGTATGGCAACAGAGAGATTGTACCCCGGCCACCGCCGGCCGTCCTCGGGTGAGCGTGCCGGTCTTGTCCAGGGCTACCATTCCAACCCGAGCCAATAGCTCCAGGAACACGCCTCCTTTGACCAGGATGCCGCGCCGTGCGCCATTCGCCAGACCGGCGACCACCGCCGTCGGGGTGGCCAGGACCAGCCCACACGGGCAGGCAACCACGACCACCGTCACGGCTCGCATGAACTCGCCCGTGATCAACCAGGCCAGCCCGGCGACGAGAATGGTCAGAGGCGTGAAATAGCTGGCATATCGGTCCACCACCCGCTGCACCGGCGCTGCTCGTTGCTCAGCCGCTTCTACTAACTGGACAATGCGTCCCAACAGCGTCTCGCTGCCAACCTTGGTGGTCTGGATTTCCAGCGCTCCCAACTCGACCAGCGTCCCAGCAAACACCTCATCGCCGACCCTCTTGTCCACCGGCACCGATTCCCCGGTGATAGGGGCCTGATTCACCGATGCCTCTCCATGGCAAACCACTCCATCCACGGCGATCCGTTCGCCGGAACGGACCAGGATCAGGTCCCCTGGTTCCACAGCGTTGATATCCACCATCTCCTCCCGTCCGTTACGACGACGAGTGATCATGGTTGGGGTCAGTTCCAGCAGGTTGCGGATCGAGCGTCGCATGGAGTGGGTGGTGAGTTCCTCGAGCAGCCCGCCCAGGATCATGATAAAGGCCACAATTGCGGCGGCGATATACTCCCGGGCGATCACCGAGGCGATCAGGGCTATGGTCACCAGTTGATCGGCGTTGATCTTTTTCGCCTTGATACCCGCCCACGCCCCTTTGAAGATGGGCACCCCGACCAGAGCGGCTGCTACTATGGCTACGGCCGGACTCAGCCAGGCCGGCCCCACACCGGTGATCTGGATTAACCAGCTTGCCAGGATCAATACCCCGCTGGTAACGACCAGGGCCGCCTCAGGGGTAGCCAGCACTTCTTGGTAATGCATCCAGAATCTCTTGAAGGTTGTCATCATAGGGCTCCCAATCGTACTGATTTTATCCCCTATCCCCCCAGGGGGGATATTATACCGATTTCTGGGCAGCGTGTCAAGAAAAGGCAGGCACGGCTATTGCAATTGCAAGTAGGTGGACATGCCCGCTGCGGCTTTGCGGAACGGCCGGAGAGTGGAATCTTTCGCCAAGGTTCTGCGTGATTTCGCTCTGGCTGAAGCCTCCACTCCCAGTGGGTGCCGCACTTGGCCGCAGCTCTAAAAAGGCGGGCAGCGCATTTGCGAGCAATGCAGGAACATAGTATAATTGATGATTGCCGTCATGTACGCGCACGGGACTTTGGAAACAATGGAGGCAGGTTGTGGAACGGTTTTCGGTCTATATACAGATTATCCAGATTATCATCTCGGTTGCCCTGATCGCCATCATCCTCGTTCAGGCCAAGGGACAGGGCGGCCTGGGAGGGATTTTTGGCGGCGACTCGGCCGTCTATCACACCCGTCGTGGCGTGGAAAAGACTCTGTTCCACGTGACGATCGGGTTGGCGGTTTTCTTTTTTGTCATCTCGATCATCAGCGTCGTGGTAGCCTGATCGGCCTTGGGCTTTCCAGGCGTGCCGCAGCATTCTTGTGCTTGCCTGGCTGCGTCGCACCCCTTGTGATCATCCCTCGTTATAAGGTTCCCTCTGTGTATTGGAAAGTCCGCTCTGGATTTGACCGAGGAGACTCGTGACCCGCCGGATGATGTGGCAGGGAGTGATCGCCCTGCTCGGCACGGTGTTGATCGTTGTCGTCCTCCTCCGTTCGGTGCCGGAATCACCTCCCCCTGAAGTCCCGGTAGCGGGTGGAACCTATCGAGAGGGGGTTCTGGGGTATGCAGAGACGATCAATCCCATCCTGGCCCCTAGCATGGTCCAGGCCAACCCGGTGGACCAGGACCTCAGTTCTTTGGTTTTTGAGGGTCTGACTTCGCTGGATGAAACCGGCCAGATCACTCCCTGTTTGGCAATGGACTGGGAGGTCTCGGAGGACGGCACGGTCTACGAGTTCAGACTTCGCCCGGATGTGGTGTGGCATGATGGGGCCCCTTTTACCGCCGGGGATGTGGCCTTTACCGTGCAGGCCATGCAGGACCCCAACTATCGGGGCGACAGCGCTCTGGGCGAACTGTGGCGCAATGTAACCGTCGAACAAATTGAGCGCGACCGGGTGCGGTTCACGTTGCAGGAACCGTTCTCTTCGTTCCTTTACTACACAACCATTGGCATCCTCCCCGCTCACCTGCTGAGCGCAGTGCCGGCCTCTCAGTTGCCCAACCATCGCTTCTCTACCCAACATCCGGTGGGGACGGGAAGGTTCATGGTCGAGGAAGCGGCGGCAGATCGGGTCACGCTGGCCGCGAATCCCGCCTATTGGGGACGCAAACCGTTCCTGGAACGGTTTGAGGTCCTCTTTTTCGGCAGTTGGAGTGACTTGCTGTCGGCCTACCAGCGCGGCGAGGTCCACGGCTTTCATCTGCCCGGTGTTCAAGTCTTGCCGGATCTGCTCGAATTTCCGGAACTGCAGATCTATAGTGCTCCATCGGCGGGGTATGGCCTCATCTACCTGAACCTGCAGCGCGAATCGTTGCCCTTTTTCCAACAGAAAGAGGTGCGCCAGGCGCTGCTCTATGCCCTGGACCGTCAATCGCTGATCGAGCATTCCTTGCATGGGCAGGGGCTTCTGGCCCATAGCCCCATCCTGCCCATCACCTGGCCGTACGATGCCTCAGTGCGGGAGTATGGATACGATCCGGAACGGGCCATCGGTTTGCTGGACGCCAGTGGCTGGATGGACACCAACGCCAATCGCATCCGGGATCGAGACAGGCAGGAATTGTCCTTTACCCTGCTGACCAGCGAAGACCCGATCATGGTCCAGATGGCCGAGGAGATCGTTCGCCAATGGCAGGTGGTTGGCGTCGAGGCAACGGTTCGTTCGGTGAGTAGCGTCAGCCTGGCATCGTTGGTCCGCAACCGGAATTTCGACGCGGCACTGACCGAGATCGGCCTGAGCGCCGATCCGGATCCCTACCCCTTGTGGCATTCGACGCAGTCGGGATCCGGGCAGAACTACTCCGGTTTTGCCAACGAGCAAGCCGATCTGGTGATGGAGGAGATCCGGACCACCGTGGATCCAGAACGGCGAACCCAACTCTATCACTCCTTTCAGCAGATCTTTGCCGAAGAGGTCCCGTCCCTGCTGATCTATTATCCCATCTACCTCTATGGAGTCGATGCCAAGGTCCGCCAGGTTCAACTGGCCCCCCTCCTCCGCCCGGCTGACCGCTTCCGCACCTTGGCGGACTGGTACATTCAGCTCAAACCGGCTGCAGAAGAGACCGCGCCGTTTGACAAAAACGGCGAATCGTGATAAAGTATGAATTAGAGCCGAAGTGGCGGAACTGGCAGACGCGCTGCGTTCAGGGCGCAGTGGGTGTACACCCATGTGGGTTCAACTCCCACCTTCGGCATCCGGTCCTGGCGAGACATGCCAGGACTTTTCTATTTTACGCCCCCGATATTTGACTTTTCACTGAAGATGCGGCACAATATAGGTCGAGGCTTCTATGTTCAGTAGAAAGATTCGCCAAAACATCTGGATCAGCCGAATTCTGCTGATCCTGAGCGGATTTTTGGCCGTCTATATGCTCGTTGGCTTTGGTCGGCTGTTCCGGGTCTATCAGCATCAGCGACGAGAACTCGAACAGATCGAACAAAAGATCCAGGCGGCCCGCGAAGAACAGACCCAATTGCAGAGCCTGTTAGAGTATGCCCAGTCGGATGCGGCTGCTGAGGAATGGGCGCGGGAGAATGGGATGGCTAAACCAGGAGAAGTCCCGGTGGTGATCATCGCCCCGTCGGTGGACCTGGAGCCGCAACAGAGTCGGAGGATGCCAGGGGGTGCGCCGGCATCGCCCCGTGAAATGTGGTGGGAGCTATTTTTCGGAAAGCGTTCGCCTGAATTTTGACATATCATGTCCGGCGTGGTATAGTAATCATGAAGAAGGAAAAGTGCAGGAAGGGTAGGGTAATGATCTTGAGAACCATCGTTCGCCAGCGCGAATCAGGCATTCGTGCTCTCTGGAGGAATGGCCGTAGTGCGCCCTGATTTTCATTGACAATAACGAACCGTGGGCCACTGCGGCAGGTGCCCACGGTTTTTGTTTTGTCCATATTGCGCCGTCACAACGAAAGACTGTGGGCACGTAGCTCACAGTCTTTCGTTGTGTGAAACTGGAGGAGAGACCATGAACGGCACATATCCCATAGCGAACGGAATCGCCTTGTCGGTACACCATGTCACCAAGGCGTTCGGCCCGAAAGAGAACGGTTCAGTGCTGAGCCGGTTCCAACATCATCTGCGACGATCCAAGAGCGCGGAGCAGACCAAGCGGGTGGTGGCAGTGAATGACGTCAGCCTGGAGGTCCGTCGTAACGAGATCTTTGGCATCTTGGGACCGAACGGTTCCGGCAAAAGCACTCTCATCCGCCTCGTCGCCACCCTGCTGGTTCCTGACGAAGGACAGATCCTGACCTTTGGCCTGGATGTGACCCGCCACGAGATGGAGGTGAAGCGGCTCATCAATCGCGTATCGGTGGAGGCAGCCTTCTTCAAAAAGCTGTCCAGTATCGAGAATCTGATGTATGCCGCGCGGCTCTACGGATTGCCAGGGAGAGAAGCGAGGCAAAAAGCGTTCGATATCCTGCATCGCCTAGGGCTCAAGGACCATGAGATCCTGGAGCCTCTGGAGGACCTGTCGCGGGGAATGCAGCAAAAGGTGGCGATCGCCCGGGCGTTCCTGACCCGACCCATTCTGCTGTTGCTGGACGAACCGACCACGGGGCTGGACCCCCGTTCCAAGCGCGAGGTGCAGGCCTTTGTCAGGGAGGTGCGGGATTCGCACGATGCCACGATCCTACTCACCACCCACGACATGTACGAGGCTGAATCGCTGTGTGACCGCATTGCCATTCTGGATGAAGGGCGGGTGGTGGCGCTAGATACTCCAGCCGGATTGAAAAAGCGGGTGTCCTGGGAGAATGGCGGCGAGCCGACCCTGGAGGATGTCTTTATGGCATTGACCGGCAAAGAACTGCTCAAGGAGGAGGAACGGGCTGACTTCTAGCACGGGCTTGCCGAGGGAGTTCCCCGTCCCGGCCAGGGCGACAAGGGATGGAAATATCCAGGGGCCGGTGGCGGAGGGCGCGACTCCGGGTGGGGGGAATGGAGCCTTCAGGCGGTGGTCCGGCTGAAGCCTCGACTCCCGGATGCGGGGAGCGGTCTATTTTCGAAGGAGGCCCGGTTTCGAGCAGGAACCGGGCCTTTATGCGCAAGCCGTTGCCTATCCCATGGCCCGGGACGGGGTGTAGGACACTCCGGACAGACGCCCCATGGCATGGACCAGGGTGCCCACCACCTGCTGGGTCCCGGCCTTTAGCAATTTGTTGCGGACTGGCTTGCCTTCCTCAGAGAGAAGATAACCGCTCAACACGCGGAGGAGCGTTGTTACCCGAAAGTCGGGGTGCAACTGCCTGGCCAGGCTGGCCAGTTCCACAACCCGCAGTAGATCAAGACGGCCGTTGGTCTGCAAGCCAGCAACCAACTGCTTTCGCGTCTCTTCTCCGGCCGGCGACAGGAGAAAGGCCACCAGCCGGTTCAGAATCGCCTGCCCGGAAAGGGAGCGATCGCTGGCGAGCAAGAGCGCCAGCCTTCTTACCTGTTCTGCGGCTGAACCGGAATCATTCAGGAGATCGGCGATGAACGCACGGCGCAAGGCGGCTCCTTCCGGGGAAAGGAGCATATCCAGGGCCGCGTCGATCAACCCCTCGGTCTCAAGACGGAAGGGGGTCTCATGCATCGCCAACGCCACCAACTGTCCAAATCGCGACCAGTTCAGTCCCCCCTCTGGGGTGAGGAGCTCGGCCATCAGCCGCTGACGCAGACGCGGGTTGGGAACGGTGAGCATCATCCGCGCCGCATATGGCGCCGAGACGGTCCAGATGTCAAATTCGGGATCCAATTGCAGGCTGATCCCTTCCAGGGTCATAATCGCCCGCACAATGTAGGCAAAGTCGGCTGGGATGCGGAATCGGTAGGTATAGATCAACGGGGCAAAGCTGTGAGTCACCTCCTGGAAAGTATGGCGGCGCTCCGCATCGCCGAACAGGGATTTGAACAACCGGGTGGCCAGCGGCATCAACTCATCCCAGCGGGCGTCTGGTTGCAAACAGCCCAGGGCAATCAGGTTCTCCTTGAGATTTTCCGGACGGCGGTTGATCACATCGACAAAGATCTCCAGGATTCGCAGCCTTTGTTCGGGTCGGATCCTGCCGACCATCCCGAAATCAATGAACACCAGCGCGCCATCCGTCGGACGGACGAGCAGGTTGCCAGGATGGGGATCGGCATGAAAAAAACCGTGCTCAAAAAGCTGCTGCAGGTTGGCTCGGACTCCCAGGCTTAACAGAACCCGAGGTGGCACACCCACAGCCCGGAGTTTGTCCTTTTCCAGGATGCGGATGCCATCAATATATTCCGTCGTTAATACCCGGCGGCTGGTATACTCCCAATACACGCGCGGCGCATACACTCCGGGTATCCCCTGAATGTAGGTGCGAAACTGCTCGGTCAGACAGGCTTCATGGACATAATCCAGTTCCTCAAAGAGCTTGGCGCCGAATTCATCCACCAGGCTCGTCCACGGCAAACCTCGGCTCAGGGAGGGGAAACGCTCAATCAAGAGCGCCAAACGACGGATCAGAGCCAGGTCCAGGCCGATCGTTTGCACCAGATCAGGGCGTTGCACCTTGACGGCCACTTCGTGGCCTTGGTGAGTCACGGCGTGATAGACTTGTCCCAGGCTGGCAGCGGCAAAGGGCTCTGGATCGAAACGCTGGAACAGGGTCTCGGGTTTCCACCCCAGTTCCTGCTCGATACAGGCAAAGGCCATTTCATTGGGAAACGAGGGCAACCGATCGTACAGGTCGGCCAGGGCCTGGAGATAGGCCAGCGGCAACAGATCGGGCCGCGTGCCGAGGGCCTGTCCGATCTTGACAAACGCCGGTCCCAGCCTGATGAGCCGATCCCGCAGCCACTCAGCCCGGCGGCGTTGACGGTGCTCCATCGTTTCGCCTGAGCGATAGGTCCACTTCCAGCGCTCGATCAGCCGCATCCAGAGCACTCCCAGCAAGACGCTCACGATTTGCAGGACACGGCTGAGTGCGCGCCAAAAGCCCACCGCCTTGAGCTGGGCCTCCACGAATTGGGGCGTATAGGGTTGTTGCAGTGGAATTTCAGCCATCGGAGAGCAAGTATAGCATAAACGGTCCATGCCGCCAAATCGCAAAGGGAAATGCACCGGACGCGCTGACCAGCGCACGCCCACCCATCACCAGACTGCGGGAGGGTTTGTTTGGCAAAATCCCGAGGTCGTGTTATACTAGCAGATAGCCTGAAGAATCGAACGAGAGGATGCCATTCATGACCAGCAACGTATTCGACATCTTGACCGAACGAGGCTTTATCGAACAGGTGTCGGACGCGGAGGGCTTGCGCGCGGCTGTAGAGCGGCCGATCACTTGCTATGTGGGGTTTGACCCCAGTGCGCCCAGCTTTCACGTGGGGAATCTGGTGCCGATCATGGCCCTCGCTCACATGCAGCGTCACGGCCATCGTCCCATCGCCATCATGGGCGGTGGCACCGGTCTGATCGGCGATCCCAGCGGTAAATCGGAGATGCGCAAGTTGCTCAGCGTAGAACAGATTGATGCCAACCTGGTCACCCTGAAAGCACAGATGTCCCGTTTCCTGGATTTTTCCGAAGGACGGGCATTGATGCTCAACAACGGCGACTGGTTGCGTCCGCTCAACTATCTGGAATTTCTGCGCGATATCGGCCGCCACTTTAGCGTGAACCGGATGCTGGCCGCTGAGGCCTATCGGGTGCGCTACGAGAGCGAGGGGGGGCTCAATTTCCTCGAGTTCAACTATATGCTGCTCCAGGCGTATGATTTTCTGTATGTCTACCGGAAATATGGTTGTGTTCTCCAGATGGGGGGCAATGATCAGTGGGGCAACATCCTGGCCGGCGTGGATCTGATCCGTCGCGCCGAGGGCGGGCAGGCCTATGCCGCCACCTTCCCTCTGGTCACCACCGCCTCGGGCACCAAGATGGGCAAGACCGAGATGGGGGCGGTTTGGCTCGATCCGGAGCGGGTACCTCCCTATGAATATTACCAGTATTGGATCAACACTGAAGATGCTGATGTCGAACGTTTCCTGGCCATCTTTACCTTCCTGCCGATGGACCAGGTGCGGGCCCTGGGCCGCCTGACCGGTGCGGATATCCGTCAGGCCAAGGAGGTGCTGGCCTTTGAAGCCACTCGCATCGCCCACGGCGAAACGGCTGCCCGCGAGGCACAGGAAGCATCCCGAAAGCTATTCAGAGAGCGGATCGTGACCGATGCGGTGCCGACCACAGAACTCGAAGCCTCAGAATTGGCGGCCGGCATCCCCGTTCCTGAGTTGTTTGTTCGGGCTGGCCTATGCGCCTCCCGCAGTGAAGCCCGTCGTCTTATTCAACAGGGAGGAGCCTATCTCAACGACGCTCCGGTGACCAGCCCTGAACTTCTGATCACGACCAGCCATCTGGCGGATGGCTTCCTTTTACTCAGGGTTGGCAAAAAGCGCTACCACCGAATTGTGGTCCGGGGAACGGCCTGAACACAGAAGGGGCTGAAGAAAATCCTTCTTCAGCCCCTTCATCCGTCGCTACTTTTGGCGTTAAGCAGCCTCTGCCCGGGCTTCTCTTTTGCTTTGCCAGATCGCCCACAGCACAAGCGCGATCAGGATGACCAGGGCCACCCACATGCCTGGCTTTCCCTCGCCTTCAATGATCAGAGGCGCGGCCAGCAAACTGACCAGGTTTACCACCTTGATCATCGGGTTGAGGGCCGGTCCGGCCGTATCTTTCAGAGGATCACCCACCGTATCCCCCTCTACGCCAGCTTTATGGGCCGGAGAGCCCTTGCCGCCATAGTGACCATCTTCGACGTATTTCTTGGCATTGTCCAGCGCCCCGCCGGCGATGGCCATAAAGACGGCCAACAACTGGCCCGACAGGATGACGCCGGCCAGGAAGGTCCCTAGAGCTTGTACCTTAAAGATGATACCCACCAGCAGAGGAACCCCGACCGACAAGGCAACCAGGCTGATCAATTCCTTCTGGGCAGCGGCAGTGGTGATCCCCACCACTTTGCCGTAATCCGGGGTGACCGTGCCCTCCAACACGCCTGGGACCCGGAATTGCTTGCGTACCTCTTGCACCACCAGATTCGCCCCTCGCGCCACCGCCCGCAGGGCGAACGCAGAGAAGAGGAAAGGCAGCGCCCCACCGAGCAGAAATCCGATGGTACCATCCAGCGTAGAGACGGGGATGCCCCGGTCCAGTAGCTCAGCGATCGGCGTACCTGGATAGGCGAGGGTGAGTGCGTCGGCCACAAACGAGAAAAAGAGCGCCGTAGCCGCGATCACCGCCGAGGCGATGGCTACCTGCTTGGTGATCGCCTTGGTCGTGTTCCCTACCGCGTCCAATTCGGCCAGGAGATGCCACGCCTTGTCGCTGACACTCGCCATCTCCCCGATCCCATTGGCATTGTCCGAGATAGGACCGTAGGAATCCATGGCCACGTTGTTCCCGGTGTGGGACAGCATGCCGATGCCAACCATCGCCACGCCATAGAGCATATAGATGAGAGGTTCGCCATGGAATACGACCAGGCTGGCTCCCAAGGCGACCACAATCGCGACCAGACTCCAGACGCTCGCTTCCATCCCTACCGCCAGGCCGGACAGGATAGTAGTTGCCGCTCCGGTCTGGGTGGATTCGGCGATCTCGCGTACCGGCTTGCGCTTGGCCGAGGTGAATAGTGAGGTCAGCGGGTTAAATACCACCGCCAGTCCGACCCCGATGGCGTTCAGCAACGCCAGTTGCCACTCATGGGCATAGAACCAGGAAAAGATAAAGGCCCAAAAGACGGTATTGACGCTCGACACTTCATAAGAGCGGAACATCGCCTCTTCGGCGTCGCGGGCCCGCAGAAATTTGATCGGGAACCCTTCCCAGACCGGTACCGTAAAGGTCCCCAGGATGGACGAGATGACGCCGATGGCCCGCACGATGAGGGGATAGACGATCCAGAAGGTGTTCCCCGTTTCATGGAGAAGGACCAGACCCAGGATCAAGGTCGAAACGATGGTCACTTCGTAGCTCTCAAAGATGTCGGCGGCCATGCCAGCGCAGTCCCCCACATTATCGCCGACGAGATCCGCCACGACGGCTGCGTTGCGCGGGTCATCCTCAGGCAGGCCTTGCTCCACTTTCCCGACCAGGTCAGCCCCGACATCCGCCGCCTTGGTATAGATGCCGCCGCCGATGCGCATGAACAGGGCCACCAATGTGCCGCCAAAGCCGAACCCCAACAAGGCATCAGGAGCAGCTTTGCCAAAGATCATAAAGATCGTGGTTCCGCCCAACAGTCCCAGACCGTCTGTCAACATCCCGGTAAAGGTGCCGGCGCGGTAGGCGACCGTCAAGGCTCCATTATAGTTCTCCTTCGCCGCCATGGCCGCCACCCGGATGTTGCCCTCGATGGCTACCCGCATGCCCAACTGCCCGACCAGAGTCGAGAACGAAGCGCCGATAATAAACGCCACCATGCGCCCGATCCCGATCCAAAGCCGGGCCGCCTGTTCCGTCTGGAACATGGCCAACGCCTCGCGCGAGGGCTTGACGACATAGACGCTGAAGAACAGCACCACGGCCAGCAGCACCAGAATCGGCAGGATGGTCCGGAGTTGTCGCTGCAAATAGGCGTTGGCCCCCGTCTTGATGGCGCTCCACACCTTCTGCATTTGCGGAGCTCCCTTGTCCCGTCGCAGTGTGTCCCGCCACAACCAATAGGCGTACAACAGACTGACAAACGCCACGACGATGACACCCCATAGCATGTTCTGTTCGAGTCCACTCAGTTCTCGCATCCGGTTTCCCTCCGTACGATGATGGTATGGTATTTATGGGTCGTGTCTTCGTCAGACACAAAGCCCACGGCACTCCTTGGGCTCTTTGGTCGCCGCAAACGCGCCTATTCTACAGGAGAGGGAAGCAAAAGTCAAATATGCACTTGCTCTCTGAACTGCGCGATGGAAATTGATGAAAAATTCATGAAAATTGGGGGGTTCACATTTCCTTTTTTCGTGGTATAATAGAGTTAATGATTTGCCCTCCTGGTGTCGGCAAGGGACTCTGGGGCGAGAATAGGTACGAGATCCAGGCGGAACGGTGGATTAGAGAGCGCGTTTTCAGTACGCGGTTGTACCCCTCGGTACCATATGGCTCTACGCAGGATCATTCTGCACAGTTCCCGAGTCCAGTAAACCGTCTATTCGGGCCAAGAACTGTCCCAGGTTGCCTTGCCGTGAGGAGGTTTTGTAAGCAGGATTACAGACGAATTTCGTTTACAGAGCGTACAATCACACGATTGCAGCATGTGAAACTATGAGAGGAAAATCTAGACGCATTCGGTCCGGGATCGCCCCAGCACAGGATCGATCCCGTGAGAACGAGTCAGGAGTTCTAACGGAAGGGAAGGACACACTCGCTATGGCAGAGATCAGACCAGGGAGAAAAGACGAAGCCATTCTGCCTGAAGAGATGAGTGCTCCCTTGGAGCCTGTCCAGGAAGAGCCAAACCCGATCGAGCGATTGATCGAGCTTGGCCGCGCTCAGGGGTATGTCACCTACGACGATGTCATGGAGGCGATCCCTGAAGCCGAATTGCGGATTGAACAACTGGAGGATGCTTTGGCTGCTCTGATTGATCTGGGGATCGAGATCAGCGATAGTGACTTGGAAGAACCGATGGTAGAGGAAGTCACCAAACCGGCGGTGGCTCCCCTCGAGCCTGTCGCCGAAGATGTCGATCTGTCGGCCATTGATGTGGACGACTCGATCAGCCTCTACCTGAAAGAGATCGGGCGGATTCCTCTGTTAACGGCGGAGCAAGAGGTCGCACTGGCCAAACGGATGGAAGCGGGCCGGATGGCCAAGCGACGCCTGAGCAAAGACAACCGGTTGAGCCCAGAGGAGCGCGAGCGACTGCGGGAGATAGTCAAGGATGGCAAGGCAGCCCAGGAACATTTGATCAAGGCCAACTCCCGATTAGTAGTCAGCGTCGCCAAAAAGTATGTAGGCCGAGGCGTGCCGTTCCTGGATCTGATCCAGGAAGGGAACATCGGTCTGATCCGGGCCGTGAAAAAGTTTGACTACCGCCGAGGGTACAAGTTTTCCACCTATGCCACTTGGTGGATCCGCCAGGCCGTGACCCGGGCCATCGCCGATCAAGGCCGCACCATCCGTGTGCCGGTTCACATGTATGAGCAGATCAACCGCCTGGCCCGGGTGTCCCGGCAGTTGGTCCAGGAGTTGGGGCGCGATCCCACAGTGGAAGAGATCGCGGAAGAGCTGGGGGTGAACCCCAAGAAAGTGGAGCGGACGATCAAAGTCTCGCAGCGTCCCCTTTCTCTGGAAATGCCGGTGGGAGAAGAGGACGATAGCTTCCTGGGCGACTTTATTGAGGACAGCGAAGCCCCTTCGCCGACCGATCAGGCGTCTCAGCAGTTGCTGCGCGATCAGCTCGATGATATCTTTGTCTCGTTGTCGCCACGGGAAGTGCGCATCCTGCAACTGCGTTTTGGCCTGCTGGACGGGTATAGCTACACACTGGAAGAAGTCGGCAAAAAGTTCGGCGTTACGCGAGAGCGAATCCGTCAGATCGAAGCGCAGGCCCTGGGCCGGCTGCGCCATCCCAGCCGGAGCCGGAAACTGCGTGATTTCCTGTCCTGAGGCGGTTCTCTGCATCAGGCGCCCTGTTGCTTTGCAGGGCGCCTTTTCTCTATCGGAAAGGGAGAGGCCGCAGGCGTCTGGTTCCTTGCTGATGAGAGATGCCAGGTTGCAGTGTACCAGACCCATGACATTCTCGACTAGAAAGCAGGTCTTTTGAGCAAAGTACGATCACCCAGGCGCGCTCGTGCACCGTTCTTGATCCCCGCTCTCGTAGGAATGACCATTGTGGTTCTCCTCGGTGGGGCGCTATTGTCGATCAGGAACCATAAACTCCAACCAACGGCCCCTGCCGGGAGTTCTCAGTTCCTGCCGGGGGCAGAAGCGACCCTTTCCAGCCGCACGCTGCCCTACCCGAATGTGCCGCGCATTTCCGTGGAGGAAGCAGAGGCCAGGTTGCAGCAGGGCCAGGCCGTGCTCGTGGATGTGCGAAGTCGAGCGGCCTACGACCAGGGCCACGCGGCTGGTGCTTTGTCCTTCCCTGCGCAAGAGATCGATGCCCGCCTGGATGAAATCCCGCGCGACAAGGAATTGATCCTCTACTGAACATGAGCGCAGGAGCAATCAAGTGCCCGTGTGGCACAGACACTGATGGACCAGGGATTTACTCATGTGCAGGTATTACGCGGCGGCCTGGCTGCCTGGCAGCAGGCGGGTCTACCGATAGAAACGTCGGCTCCATAGGCCGACCAGAGTCAGGTCCTCGTCGGTGAACAGATCCTGGGCGAGCACCCTGCGTTATCGAACGATCCTGTTGACAGTCGCCCTCGGAGGGTTGCTGGGACTCCTGGCGTTTGTCCTGATACGCTATGCCGTGTTGACGCACGGGGAAGACCCCTGGATTCCAGCCCGGACCATTCCCCACACCGATGTTAATCCCTACGGCGCCAATTTCTTTCTGGCACGGGAGGTCGAGCCGTGGAAGCGCGAGCGGACCGTAGAGATGGCCCAACAGGCCGGTTTGGGGTGGGCCAAGCTCCAGTTCGCCTGGGCCGAGATCGAACCGTTGCGCAAGGGAGAGTATATCGATCCGGTGAGCGGAGAGAGCAGTTGGGCCAAATTCGACCGGATCGTGGACCTTTGCCTGGCGTATGGCCTCCAGCCGATCATCCGCCTTGACCTGGCGCCTGCCTGGGCCCGCCCTACCGATTCCCGCCCTGAGACTCCACCGGTTCATTTTGAGGATTTTGGCGATTTCGTCTATGCCTTTGTCGAGCATTTCAGCGGTCGCGTCCAGTACATCCAGATCTGGAACGAGCCCAACATCTACCCCGAATGGGGCGAACAGGCTGTTGATCCGGTGGCATATACCCGGCTGCTCAAGATTGCCTATCAGCGGGCCAAAGAAGCCGATCCCAATGTCCTGGTGCTTTCGGCCCCTCTGGCGATCACGCTGGGCGAGCCCCATCCGGAACCGGGCAAGTGGCGTTCGATGCCGGACCTGGAGTACCTGGAAGCGATGTACCAGGCCGGCGCAGGCGACTTTTTTGATATCCTGTCGGCCAACGCCTTTGGTTTTGACCTGCCTCCTGAAGATCCACCGCGCCCGGATAGACTCAATTTTCGGCGCGTGGAACTGCAGCGGGAGATCATGGAACGCTACGGCGACTCGGACAAGGCGGTGTGGTTCAACGAGTACGGGTGGAATGCGGCTCCTGAAACCTTCCCGGAGCAAGTCCTGATCTGGAAGCGGGTCAGCGAGGAACAGCAGGCCCAATACACCCTGCAAGGCATCGAGTGGGCGCGACGGGAATGGCCGTGGGCCGGGGTCTTTAATATCTGGTATTTCCGCCAGACCGGGCAGCAGTATACTCCCAATGAAGCCGCCTACTATTTTCGGATGGTAGATGTAGACTTTACCCCCCGCCGCCTATACGATGCGGTGCAAGACGCAACCCGGCCCCTCTTTGTCGCGCCGGCCGGTCATTTTGAAGAGACTCATCCAGGAGTGACGGTCCAAACCGGGTGGCGGCGCAAGCTATCGGCAGGAGCCAGCGGATCGGCCTACCTGGAAAGCCAGACGCCGGAGGCTACCCTGACGTTCACCTTCCGCGGCCATTCGGTGGACCTGATCGCCCGGCAAGGCCCTGACCAAGGCCGTCTGCTCGTGACTCTGGATGGTCGCAGCATTCCATCATTGCCCTCCGACAACCAGGGCCGCTCGTATCTCGATCTCAGCGCGCCCGCCACCGTGTGGCAAGACCGGTGGACGATTGCTCGGGGTCTGGTCCCCGAGCAGCACGTCCTCCGTCTCACGGCGAGCGGTGATTCGGCGACGGTCAATGTGGATGCGTTTGAGGTGAATGCCAGCCAGCCGGCCGTGTTCCCGACTCCTTTGGTCTTGACCTTGGGCAGCGCGGCGCTGCTCCTGGCCGGCGCCCTCTGGTGGGATATCCGGCGCGGATCCCGTCGCGAGAGGTTTTTCTAGGTGGGAGCGATGATCGAACTGGAAATCAGAACCCACGCCCAGAGCGAACTGGTGGACCTGACAGCCCAGATCCAAAAAGTGGTAGCCGAAAGCGGCGTCCAGGAAGGGATCTGCCACATCTTTGCGCCCCACACCACCGCCGGACTCACGCTGAACGAGAACTGGGACCCCACGGTACGATCCGACCTGGTGCAGGCCTTGCAGGCCATGGTCCCCGACATCTCCTACCGCCACACCGAAGGCAACGCCCCCTCTCATCTGCGAGCGACGTTGGTGGGCGCCCATGCCACGCTGTTCGTGAGCCGGGGTCGGCTGATGTTGGGGAGCTGGCAGGGGATCTTGCTTGCCGAGTTTGATGGCCCGCGCCGCCGGCGAGTGTGGATCAAGGTCGTGCCGGACCCGGAGGGGACCGGCCGCCCAGACACATAGATTGGGCCTATTTTGCAAAGACGACCACTTCTTTGCCGTGGAGTTTATCCAGCACCCGGCTGGCAATTAGCTCCAGGTGCGAGTTCACCATCACAAAATCCAGTGTGTCGGTCGGAACGGTCAACACCGGGCAGAGGGTGAAGCTCTCCACCCAGGCGTCGTATAACCGGTTAAGCTGGCTGAGGTATTCGGCGGTGATCTGCTGTTCATAATCCCGGCCGCGCTGGCGGATCCGTTCCAGCAACACCGGCACCGAGGCCTGCAAATAGATCACCAGGTCCGGGGGCGGCAGAATGGTAATCACCGTCTGATAGAGGAGCCAATAGCTGTGCCAATCGCGTTCGGTCATGTGCCCCTGGAGATACAGGTTCCGGGCAAAGATCTCGGCATCTTCGTACACGGTGCGGTCCTGGATCACCGTGCCCGGCCGCTCAATGATCTGGCGGTGGTGGCTGAGTCGCCGCGACAGGAAATAGATCTGAGAATGGAAACTCCAGGTCCGCATGTCCTGGTAGAAATCGGCCAGATAGGGGTTGTCGTCCACCGCCTCGTAGAAAGGCTCCCAGCACAGATATTCGCTCAACAGACGGGTCAGGGATGACTTGCCGACCCCGACATTGCCAGCCACCGCGATGAACTTTTTCATAGCTCCCTTCCGCAATCAAGAAACAGCCGGGCTGGGCCGTCCTGCGGCGGTAAAGGTCAGTTCGGTGCCGAGGTAGAGCTGATCTCCCCAGCCGGCCTGGACCCAAACCTCTCGATCCTGGCGATCCATCTGGATCTCGACCTGATCTGCTCCTGCCTGGCGGGCGATCCTCTCTAACCAGGGAACCATCTGCTCCCGGGCGTAGGTCACTGCCTCTTCCAGGTCGGAAAAATCAAACACCCCCCAGGGCAGGTGAACCCGCAACACGGTCCCATCATGCAGCGGGGTGATCAGCACTTGCTGGCGCTGAACCACGCCCCCGGCCACCGCCCCGATGGCGTTGGCCACCTCAGCATGAGGAGGGATCACCAGATCAGTATGGAGTTTCTCGGCAACGCGGGGCATATATGCGCCCACCGGAGCGCCGATGGCAACGATGGGCCGCCGCAGGGTCAGCGTACAGGCCAGATCGCCTTCGTGGCCGTCATTTAAGGCCCGCTCCAGTAACAAGGCGGCGGTGCGCTCTTTTTCCCAGCAGGGGGAGTGCGCTTCGTCGCTCAGTACCTTGCTGACTAGAGCGATTGCCGCCCGATCCGAGACCCCCTCCGCCACCGCCTGGCATAGCTCTTCCGGCGTGCAACGGCGCTGAGCCGCCAGGATCTCGGCCCCCAGACGGGCTGCTTCCACATTCCACAGGCTCAGGCGGCCCAGCACATGCAGGGCGTCGGTCGGGGTGAATCCGGCGCGCAGCACCAGCCGTTCGCTCAGCAGTTGCTCCACCCGGCGCAGGACCATGGTCCGGTATCGCGCCCCCTGCACCAGAGAGGCCAGGGAGAGCGGTTGACGGGACAGCCGGTCCAGAATATCTCGTTCGTCCGGTTCCAGATGGCGGGCGGGCCGACGACGGGGCAGCAGGAACTGAGCGGCCGCTTCCCATCGTGGCGGAACGCGGGCCTGGTGACGCAAGTCTTCCAGAATCTCCGGGTGTTGGTCGGCCAGCAAGCTGAGGGGGACCACCCGTTGAGGGCCGATATCTAACGTGCGGCCAGCCAGCACCCGCACGTGGCTATCGCCTCCCAGGCCCACGGTGTGGACATCCACCGCCTCGACCATGGTTCGCCACCGACCCACCTGAGCTCCTTCCGGATTCAATCGCGGACGACCGTTACACAGGACCGCGATGTCGGTGGTGGTGCCGCCTACATCTACCGCCCATAGGGTCGAGTTACCGTCGGCGACCAGATGGTACTGGGTCGCCAACTGCCAGGCCCCAACCGCACTGGCTGCCGGCCCGGAGAGGATGGTTTCGATCGGTCGGTGCATGGCCCATTCGGCCCGCACCAGCGAACCATCGCCTTTCACGACCATGAGCGGCGCATGGATCGCCCGTTCGGCCAGAGTGCGGCGCAGGGTCTGGATCAGCTCCCGCAACAGCGGCACCAGACGGGCGTTGAGGGCCGCGGTGGTTGCCCGTCGCACCGAGTTCAGTCTTGTCGTCAGTTCATGGCCGCAAGTGACCGGCAAGCCGGTCCACGCTTCGATCAGTTCCTTCGCTCGCAGTTCATGGGCCGGGTTTCGCACCCCAAAGTAGCCCGACACGGCGAAAGCTTCCCGGTCCCGTCGGCTCTGGATCGCTTCCCGCAATGCCATCTCATCCAGAGGAGCCACCTCGTTGCCGTGGATGTCGTGTCCACCCCGCACATAGACGATATCATCCGTCACCAGTTCCTGTTCGAACCCATACTGCTGGATCAGCCCCGGATCATAGCCGATCAGGATCAGGCACACCGGACTGCCCTGCCCCTCGACGATGGCATTGGTGGCCAAGGTGGTCGAGAGGGCGATCAGGGCCACCTCGGACGGCGCCGGGGCCCCGGGTTGGTGAAAGACCCCATCAATCGCCTCGTGGATGCCGATGGACAGGTCCCGCCGCGTCGTCAACGCTTTGGCTGCTGCCAGAATCTCTCCGCTTGGATTATCGACCAGTACCGCGTCCGTATAGGTTCCGCCGGTATCGATCCCTAATGCAATCCTCCTCATCCATCCCCTCTTCTTCGCCAACAGGTCTTTTGCAGAGCGCAGTACTTGCAGATCGATCCGACCTTGGTGGCTGTATAGTCCGGGCCCAGACCGATCACTGCCGAGGCCGATTTAAAGGGAATCAGAACGTTGTGATCGCTGAGCCGCACGCCGATGGCGTCCAAGGGCAGGAGCGCGCACAACTCCCGCTGGCCTACCAGCGGCCAACCCAACAACGAACCTGGACTGAGAGATGGGCTGACCCCCCAACCCAGATCTGCCGCCGCCTGTTCGGCAATGTGGCGGATCGTTTGACCCACTGCGCCTAAGGCGACTACGCCGGCGCTGTCCAGTAGAAAGGACTTGAGATGTTCCTGAGCCGCCTGGAGTTCGTGAACCTTCTCCTCCAGAAGAGGGCCGATGGTGGACACGCTTACCAGCAACCGGCGAGCGTGGTGCAGCAGGTCCACCTTGGGCCCGACGCGCAGCGAAAACTCCCGATCTGGCTGCTCTGGAACGCCGACGATCACCCGCTCCCCCTCGACGGCGCGGACCTCGAACCACTCATAGACCGCGCGTGGCTGCCACAAGGTCTGGGCGAGAGCGATCACCTGCTCGGCAACCGGCCTCAGGTCGGGACGGATCGGGCGCTTGCCATGGGGAGCGATGATCTCCTCCGGCCTCAGGGCGACCGGTATTTCCTGGACGATCGGCATCTGTGTCACGCTCCGGCTGGTCAACTAGCCGACATTGTACCACGTTTCTCCTGTACCCGAAAATGAGAGAATGGCCAAATCGGGGGAATGAGCGTATAATAGGCTATCTATCGTGAGAATGGGTCCGGAGACTTAACCTGAATTGCGGTGTGGCAGGGGAGGTTCCCTCGACCACAGGGATACTCGGACCGAGGATGAAGAAATGGTGGAATCGGATCCATCGTGCTCTAGACCTGGGGAATTGATCCGGATCTCCTCGCCCCATATCAGATTGACGGTGGTGGCGGTGGCCCTTTCGGCCCTGATCATTATCCTCTTTGTCGCCCTGCCCCCATTCACCCTGTTGGGCAAGGCAGATGTGGTGGGATATGCCGTCTGTCACCGGATTCCGGAGCGATCTTTTGAATTGGGAGACCGTTACTTTCCCCTTTGTGCACGCTGCACCGGCACCTTCCTGGGCGCCATGCTGGGCCTGGTCGCTGCGCTCCTGCGGCGACGGCGGGCATCCCGGCTGCCGCCGGTGACCGTGCTGGGGGTGTTGGTGTTTTTCGTGGTTCTGTGGGCGTTTGACGGCCTGAATTCCTATCTGACCCTCTTCCCCGGCGCTCCCCATTTGTATGAGCCTCAGAATTGGCTGCGACTGACAACGGGGATGTTGAACGGCCTGGCTCTGGTCCTCCTGGTCCTGCCCATCGCCAACTTTACTCTGTGGCGAGAGGTGACTTCCGAACCGGTGCTCAAGAACCTGGGGGAGCTGCTGACCATCCTGCCCGTCGCTGTGCTGCTTATCGGGGTCCTTGTTATCGGCATCAGGCCGTTGCTGGTTCCGCTGGCCCTGATCAGCAGCCTGGGGGTCGTAGTCATGCTTACCCTGATCAACGCCATCCTGGCGACGGTGGCGCTGGGACGGGAAGGAACAGCCCGAACTGGGTGGGAAGCCCTGGTGCCGCTCAGCGTGGGGCTGGGTATGGCCCTGGCCGAGATCATGGCGATGGCGCTGCTGCGGGCCTATCTGACCATGCGGCTAAGTCTGCCGTTCTGAATTCTCTCCCTGGCCCGAACTGCCCGCCGGGCTGAGCACCGCGCGGAAGAGATGCGCAGGACTCTCGCGGACCCAGGCGAAGGCCAGCAGCGTGCCGATCACGGTAAAAACCAGAAAATAGGCGCGCCGGGCGATGACAAAGGTCGTGAATTGCTCTAACGTCAGGCCGGCCAGAGTAAACACCGCCGCCCATCCCCCTTCCAGAAACCCCAGGGAACCCGGGGTGATGGAAAAGATCAGCGTCAACTGGGTCACCGCCACACTCATGGCCAGGATGTGCCACGGGATGCCCAGGCGCACCGCTTCGGCCATATACACCAGCCGGGCCGACAGGAGGGCATACATCACCAGAGTCACGACAAAGGCCCAGACCGCCACGGTATTGGTCAGAAAGGCCTCCTGAGACAGACGCTCGAACTGGGGCTGCAGGCGACGAACGATTCGTTCGCCAATCACCGGCATCCGCCTGAAAGGTTTGGCAAGGCGCCCTCCCACCCTGCCGGCCCAGTGCAGCACCGACTCGTACTTCCAGGCCATAAGAACGATGGTGAGCAGGATCAGGCCGCCGATCAGCTCATAGGCCAGTGACAGGCGGATCCAGCCGACCAGATAGAGGGCCACCGGCCCGACGATCACCAGCGCCAGGATCAGATCAAAAAGCTTGTCCAACAGGACCGACAACGCCGAGCGTTTGAGGGAGAGCCGGGTCGCCAGGTTCAGGGCTACCGGACGCGCTCCCAACATACCGACGGAGATAGGCATCACCTGGCCGGTAAGCATGCCGATCATATGGTAGGTGTAGAAATAACGGAACGGGCCGATTGCCGCTCCTCCGGTCAGGTGACGGACAATGAGGAGCCAGCGATAGGTGGCCAGCAGGTTCCAGACCAGAGTCACGGCAAAGGCGGCCAGCACATATCGCCAATCCCCCTGGACCATCTGTTGCCAGGGTTTGGGTCCCCCCAGATAGAGGATAACGGCCAGGATCAGGACCCCGACCAGATTAATAATCCAGGACAGCACCCGATTGCGCCTGGACTTGCCATTGTGGTTCATGATGCATATGGCTCCCGTGAGCTTTAGGGCCCTAGTATAGCACAGGGCGGCGGATTATGCACACCGGCCCAAGGGCGCGGTCAGGGATCAGTGCGTTTCAGAATCCTGGATGACGTACATTATGGTTCGGCTGCGTTTGACTGCAGTCCGGCTGAAGCCTCCACTCCCGCTGGGTGCTGGACTTGGCAACAGCCCTGCTGCTGACCATGGTGGCCTGGATTGTCAGCGAATCGGAGCTGTGTTACAATCAAAGCAGGCCAGGAATCCTGCGTTTCCTGGTCCGATGGCAGCGCAGCAATCAGAAGAGGTAGCCATGCCCGGTGGGGCGCCACGATGAATGAAAATATCGGGTCAACGAATGGCAAACGAATAAACGAATGGGAACTCCGTCGGCGCAGGCCGACGGCCAGCCGAAGGCTCTGGAGGGGCGATTTCAATCGGCGTCTATTATCGAGGAGCCTTTCGGCGGGTTGTCCGGCTAAAGCCTCGACTCCGGGTGGGGGAATGGAGCCTTTCGGCGGGTTGTCCGGCTAAAGCCTCGACTCCGGGTGGGGAAATGGAGCCTTCGGGCGGTGGACCGGCTAAAGCCTCGACTCCCGCGTGCGGGGAGCGGTCTATTTTCAAACGAGCCTGCTTGGGGGATAGCATCTATGCCTAAAAGAATGTTGGTTGCTCTGTCCGTCGTCGCCATTGCCCTGATGAGCGCTTCCTTTGGCATCCCGGCTTTCATCCCGGACAGCCGCCTGGTGAGCGCTCAACCCCTGGGCGGTAGCGTGGCCTCTCCTCAGTCTGGGCTCATGGCTCGCATGATGCTCGAAGCCTATCGTCCACTCAAGCCGGGCCAGGTCCAGCGGGCGATCGAGTATGATCGCTTTGTCTGGGTGGAGATGACCCCCGAGCAGGCCGCAGCCCTGGAGCGAGCCGGGGTCGCATACGAACTGGAGCCGCACGCCACCGAGATCGGACTGCTGGGCTACTCCTTCGATACACGCCAGGGCGAACCTCCGATCCCGGCTGATCTCCAGGCGCACCTGGGCCCTGACCAAGAGGGCTTTCACCTGGTGCAGTTTGCCGGCCCGACCCAGGACAAATGGTTGCAAGACCTGGAAGCGGCCGGTCTGCGGGTGTTGCAGTATATCCCTCAACATGCCTACTTGGTATGGGGCACGCCAGCCCAGGTCCGCGCGGCTCAGCAGTATCCCACGGTGCGCTGGACCGGGGCCTTCCACCCCGCGTACAAGATTGCCCCTTCGTTGGCGAACCGAACCGGCCTTATCGAGAATGTGAATGTGCTCATCTACGATACAGGCGATGCGAAGGAAACCCTGACGGCCATCGAGCGCCTGGGAGGGCGCTACCTCCAGGATTTCCCCTTGCCGGTTCTGTTGGAGGGTGCCGGGCAGTGGATCCAGGCCATTTATGCCCTCGACGCCACCCGGCTCGATGACGTGGCGCGTCTTCCCACCGTATTCCGCCTGGAATGCGCGTCGCCCAAGCCCGGTCTCGATGACGAGGTCAGCGACCAGATCGGGGCCGGTCGCTACAGCGGAGGGACCCCGTACCCCGGTTATCAGAACTGGCTGGCGGCCCACGGAATAGACGGCAGCGGGGTGCGCATCGCCGATGTGGATACCGGCTGCGACACCAACCACAGCGCCACCGCTCACCGAGATATCCGAGGCCGTATCGCCGCCTTTGTGGATTATAGCAACGGCTCTCATCCCACCGACGATGACGGTCACGGCACGCATACGGCGGGGATCATCGCCGGCAATGCAGCACTGGGCATCACCGATGCCAACGGGTTCCTCTACGGTCTGGGCGTAGCGCCTGGCGCCCAGTTGGTGGTGCAGAATGCCCTCTGGTCGCCTTCCTGGCCGCCCAGCGGCGGTTGGCAGAGGTTGAGCAAGGACTCGGTCCTCAACGGGGCCGTCGCCTCCAGCAACAGTTGGTACACCGGCGCCAGCGGGGCCCAGGGCTATACGGCCGCGTGCGCTACCCACGATCGGATGGTCCGCGACGCCAATTTCGACACGACATCCACCGCCGAGCCGCTGATCATGGTCTTTTCGGCAGGGAATGCCGGGCCCGGGGCCTCGACCATCACCGAACCAAAGGAAGCCAAGAACCTGATCGTGGTCGGCGCGTCGGAGAACTATCGCCCTGATAATCCGCTGGGGTCCGCCTGCGGCGCATCGGCCAACATCGATGGAGTGGTCAGCTTCTCCAGCCGGGGGCCGACATTGGATGGCCGGCTGGCTCCGACCTTGGTCGCGCCAGGCAGTGATATCGCCTCTTTGCGCTCGTATACCGGCAGTTACAGCGGCTGTGGGCAGATCGTCAGCGGGCAACCTGACTATGTCTATATGAGCGGAACCAGCATGGCCTGTCCCCATGTCTCGGGGGCGGTGGCCCTGATTGCCCAATGGTGGCAAGGGCCGCACGGCGAGGCCGTCCCCAGCCCGGCGATGGTCAAAGCCCTGCTGGTGAACAGCGCGACCGACATGGGGACCCCTGACATCCCTAACAACAACGAAGGGTGGGGGCGCATGAACCTCGGCCGGCTGATCGGCGATGGAACCCCGATGATCGTCCATGATCAGGAACACCTGCTGACCGAGAGTGGTCAAACATGGCTGCTGAAAGGCAATGTCGCCGATCCGCAAAAACCCCTCAAGATCACGCTGGCCTGGACCGATGCCCCGGGCACCGCCGGCAGCAACGCCTGGGTCAACGATCTGGACCTGGAAGTTAGGGTGGGCGGAACGGTGTACAAAGGCAATGTGTTTGCCAATGGCTGGTCCGTGGCGGGTGGTTCGGCCGATTACCGCAACAACGTGGAGAATGTCTATCTTCAGAACCCGGGCGCGGTGCCGGTCCACATCCGGGTCGTGGCGAGCAACATCGCCGGCGATGGGGTGCCCTACAATGGAGATGCGACGGATCAGGACTTTGCCCTGGTAGCCTACAACCTGGTCGCGCAGCCCGATTTCACCCTCTCGGTTCTCCCAATCGAGCAGGAAGCATGCGCCCCGGAAGTCATTACCTACCGCGTGCCGGTCGAGCCCGTCCTGGGCTTCAGCCGGACCGTTACCCTGGAGCTGGGCAACGCGCCGGAGAACACACCCTATGCCTTTGCCCCGGTGACCCTGACCCCACCCGTGACTTCGACCTTATCCATAACCACGACCGACTCCACCCCATCGGGTACCTACCAACTGATCATCACCGGCACCGCCGAGACCGGTCAAATCCAGCGGGCAAAGACAGTCCTCACGGTGAGTCAAGGCGCGCCGGCAGCGCCCGCCCTGTGGTCCCCGGGCGACCGAGCAACCGATGTGCCCTTACAACCCAAGTTCTCCTGGTCGGCGGTGCCTGGGGCGAACGGGTATCGCTTCCAGCTCTGTGACGACCGATCATGCGCCCTTCCCCTCCTGGATATCCCTGACCTTAGCCTTCCTACCTATGCCCTGACCATGGACCTGACCGGCGGCGCCTGTTATTTCTGGCGCGCTGCCGGAGAGAATGGCTGTGGGGAGGGAGCCTGGTCGGAGACCTATGGCTTTGAGACGGAGCCGTGGCGTCAGGTCTTCTGGGACGACCTGGAGGCCGGCCCCGGTCAATGGCTTCACGCCGCCGCACAGGGGGCCGATGGCTGGGCGCTGACCACGGCCCGATCGCACAGCCCTACTCATGCCTGGTTCTCGCCGGATGTCGCCGTGATCACCGATAATTTCCTGTGGAATACGGAGCCTTTCGCTGTATCTCACGGTACGGTTTTGAGTTTCTGGCACCGCTACAATTTAGAAGCTGGTGCGGCTACCGGTTATGACGGAGGCGTTCTTGAACTGTCGTCCGACGGTGGAAAATCCTGGCAGGACCTGGGACCGTTCATCCTCCAGAACCCTTACAACTATACGATCAGCACCGGCTACGGGAGCCCGATTGGCGGCCGCCGGGCCTGGAGCGGGGATAGCGGAACCTGGCAAGAAGTGGTGGTGGACCTTTCCTCCTTTGCCGGGCAGGCGGTGCAGGTGCGCTGGCGGCTGGCCTGTGATCGGTCCGTAGCCGATGAAGGCTGGTATCTCGACGACATTCGCGTGGCCACCCCGATTCCCCCGCCCGATTTTATCTACGAGTCCTGTCTATCGGCGGGGGCGGCGGCTCATTTTACAGCCACGGTCACCGGCCCCTATACCTACACCTGGGACTTTGGGGGACCGGGTATCGGCGCCGACCTCGACACGCCCAGCCCCACCTTTACCTATACTGTTCCCGGAGATTATCTGGTCGAGCTGGTGATGGCCAACGCATGTAGCGCCAAGACAATTACCCACCCGGTGTCAGTTTGCGGACAGTTCGTCCACAGTGCCAGTTTCGCCGTTTCGCCGAACCCGCGATCTGGGAAAGTGGTTACCTTGACTGCGCTGGTCAGTGGAACAGAACCGATTGATTATGACTGGGATCTGGGGGACAGCACGGTGGTCAGCGGTCCGGTGGTCACCCATACCTATCAGGCTGGCGGGGAGTATCTGGTCAGACTGTCAGCGAGCAACTGCGGGGGGTGCGGTTCTGCCCAGGCTTCCCGAACTGTCTCTGTCTGCGACAGCGTCCATGGCGCGGATTTCAACAAGACAGGGGCGACGGTGTGGGTGAACCAGGTCGTGACCTTTACCGCCTGGGCAGAAGGGACAGCGCCCCTGTTCTACCATTGGGACCTGGGCGATGGAAAAGTGGGGATGGGCCCTGTCGTAACCCACACCTACACCCGGACTGGCCAATTCGACGTGACCCTCACCGTCACCAACTGCGGCGACGCCCAGGCGACAATTACCCAACCCGTGCGAGTAGAAGCATATTGGTTTTACTTACCTGTAGTGTTCAAACCGTAGGGAGTTGCCATGCCCGCTGGGGTGCCACGAGGGATGAAAATGTCCAGGGGCTGACGGCTGAAGCCTCGACTCCTGGAGTGGAGCCTTCAGGCGGTTGACCGGCTGAAGCCTCGACTCCCGCGTGCAGAGAGCAGTCTATTTTCGGAGGGAGCGATGGAGATCAAGATCGCGCTGGCCCAGATGGCCGTCGCCGTCGGCGAACCGGAACGGAACTGGGCGACAGCCCAGGCCATGGCCGCTGAAGCCGCCTCTCAGGGAGCCGGATTGCTGATGTTGCCGGAACTGTGGCCCACCGGCTATGACCTGGATCGGGTCGAGGCCCACGCGGCTCCGCTGGACCAGGGGGCGTTCGCTCACATGGCCGAGCTGGCCCACCGGCACCGACTGTATGTGGTGGGTACGGCCCTGGAGGCCCATCCCGCCGGGCGGCCTTTCAACACCGCGGCGCTCTACGGGCCCGACGGAGGACGCCTGGGGGCCTACCGCAAAGTCCATCTCTGGGCTCCGTTGGGCGAAACCGAGTACATGTCGGCCGGCGACGCCCTGCCGCTCTTTGATCTGCCGTGGGGACGGGTGGCGCTGGCCATCTGTTACGACCTCCGCTTCCCTGAACTATGGCGGCGCTACGCCCTGGCTGGAGCCGAACTCATCCTCATCCCGGCGGCATGGCCGGCGCGGCGCATTGAGCATTGGCGGCTGCTGTTGCGGGCGCGGGCGGTGGAGAACCAGCTATGTGTCGTCGGCTGTAACCGCGCCGGGGGAGGCGTTGATATTCCTGACGACCGGTTCGGTGGGCATTCCGCGGCGGTTGACCCCTGGGCGCGCGTGCTGGTGGAGGGGGATGGGGAGCCCGGGTTGTTCGTCGCCGAGCTGGACCTGAATGAAGTGGCGCGGTCCCGCCGTCTTTTTCCTTTCCTGCGAGACCGACGGCCAGAGGTGTATCACCTGGATTGAGAGGGTCCTATGTTCGATTTCGAGACCTTTATTTCGCCATTAACCTGGCGCTATGGATCCGATGAGATGCGCCATCTCTGGAGCGAGAGCTACAGGCGCCGCCTGTGGCGACGCATCTGGGTGGCGTTGGCGGAGGCCCAGCAAGAATTCGGCCTGGTGACGGGTGAGCAGGTGGCAGACCTGCGAGCCCACGCCGATGAGGTGAACATCCAACGGAGCCTGCAGATCGAGGCCGAAATCGGGCATGACGTCATGGCCGAGATCAAGGCCTTTGCCGAGCAGTGTCCGGTGGGAGGAGGCATTATCCATCTGGGGGCCACCAGCATGGATGTTGAGGACAATGCCGACGCGCTGCGCATCCGGGAGGCGCTGGATCTCCTCCTCGGCCGGCTCCGTCGCCTTCTCCTCGATCTGGCGGATCGGATCGAACTCCACGCAGACCAGGCGTGCATGGGCTATACCCACCTGCAACCGGCTGAGCCGACGACGGTCGGCTATCGCCTGGCCCAATATGGCCTGGACCTGCTGCTCGACCTGGAGGAACTGCGGCGGGTGCGGGCCAGGATACGGGGCAAGGGGTTCAAAGGCGCCACCGGAACCTCTGCATCCTACACACAGCTCCTAACCTCCTCCGGAGGCACGGCCAAGGATGAAACCGGGCGAGTTCGAGAATTTGAGAGCCGGGTGATGAGCAAAATCGGCCTGGAGGCTTTTCCGGTGGCTACCCAGACCTATCCGCGCAAGCAGGACTGGCTGGTGGTCAACGCGCTGGCCGGGTTGGCCGGCTCGTGCTACCGTTTTGCCTTTGATCTGCGGGTCTTGCAGGCCCAACCCTTCGGCGAGTGGAGCGAGCCCTTTGGTCAGCGCCAGGTTGGATCGTCGGCCATGCCCTTCAAGCGAAATCCGATCCACGCCGAGAACCTGAGCAGTCTGGCTCGACTGGTGGCGGCCCTGCCGCGCGTCGCCTGGGATAATGCCGCCCATTCCTTGCTCGAGCGAACCTTGGACGACAAAGCCAACCGCCGGTTTCTCTTGTCAGAAGCCTTCTTGCTGTGCGATGAACTGCTGCGGCGCACCCATCGCATCTTGCAAGGGTTGCTCATCCGCGACCATGCGGTGGCTCACCACCTGGAAGTGTATGGCACCTTTGCCGCTACGGAGCGGCTCCTCATGGAATTGGTCAAGGCCGGCGCCGACCGCCAGGAGATGCACGAGCTGATCCGGAAGCATAGTCTCGCCGCCTGGGAGGCCATTCTGCGGGGGGAAGCGAACCCGTTGGCCGACGTCCTGTCCACCGACCCACTGATCCTGAGCTTCTTGCCGGAGGACCGGGTCCGTGGCCTGTTGGACGCAGCAGGGTATGTGGGAGATGCGCCGCAACGCGCCCGGGAGCTGGCGCACATGATCCGCGACGCCGTCGAGGAAGCAGTTCCGTAAAAGTAGCTAACGCACCGGTACGGCTACCACATATACCCGTTCGGGGAAGGGCTCAAAATCTGCGCCGGCGCAGCTTACCAGAGTCACCCGCTCCGGGCCTCCAGGACTGAGAAAGGCCAGGTGCTGGGTCAACTCTGCCAGGCTCTTTCGTCGCCATTTAAGCCGCTTCACGGTGGTGACCTGGTAAATGAAGGTCTGTCCAGCCTGATTGACGATGTACACTTTTTGGCCGGCCTTGAGGCTGCCCAGCCGGACAAAGACGCCATTATAGCCATACCCGTAGTTATGGCCGACCAGGATCATGTTTCCTTCTTCCCCTGGGTTGGCTGACCCCTGCCAGTGTCCCACCAGGTCAGGCCGCCCCGCCCGAAACAGCGCCTTCGTATTCCACGTCCAGGCGCCTGTGCTTCGATCGCGGACACGGGGCAGCTTGACGATAGAACGGGTAATTCTCAGCGCCGGGATCCGGATCTGGACCGGCGCCGGCGGCGGGGTGGGCGAAGGAATCGGAGTCGGCGTCGGTGTGAGCGTGGGAAGGGAGGTCGCCGTAGGGATCGGGGATGGGGTCCAGGTATTGGTCGGCATCGAAAGAGGGGCGATTTCGTCCACCAGCAGATAGCGGTTCTGGCTGAGAAGCCAGCTATTCAGCCAGGCGAACGCAGCATAGACGGCGGCTGCGGCCAGAGCGAGTGCGCCCAAAGTCAACAACAGGTTGGAGAGCAAGGTGTTTCGGTGCGCCCTTTGAGCGGTAACCACGCTTCGCACAGATCCGTTCATGTTTCAGCGTTGTGCTCCCCTTTCGATAAAAAAATTATACCTCCATATGACTTTAGAGTCAACTTGCGAATATTGACATTTTTGGAGAAATATGGTAAATTTCAATCGGTATGATAGCCGGATAAGCGAGGCAAAGAGGGTGGCCACACAGGGGCAGGGTCCGGACAGAGGATGGTCCGATGATGACCGGCTGGGTGCTGCCGAGATCCACGACATCGCTCGCCAGACATTGAAGCGCCTGCCTGTCGATTGGAAGCTGGGACCGGCGGCTCTGCCCCGTCTGATGCGGAGAATGCAGGCGCGGAGATATGCGCCAGGAGAGGTGGTCCTGGCCAGCCAGGATCAGGCCGATTGCTTTGGGATCATCGTTCGAGGACGGGTGGCGGTGCGTGTCGAGCAGAGCGGAGTCAGGCGCTGGGTGACCATCCTGTTGCCGGGCGGCGTCGTCGGTGGGCTGATCCCGACCGGCCTCTCTTCTCCGCAGGCAACTTGGCAGGCAGTCACCCGCTGTGAGGTCCGCTTTCTGCATCGGGCCGATCTCGAGGCGGTCAGAGCCGAATGGCGCCGGGAGCAGCAGGCAGCCAGGCTCCGCCAGTTGACAAGAATCGGGGCCGTTCTCCTGGTGGCGATGCTGGCGGCGATCCTGGCCTTGAGCGTTCCCTCCGCTCGCCAGGCCATCGCTCTGGCCCCGATGAGCATCGGGCAGTGGTGCGACATCCAGGGCTCCAACCGCTGCGCGGAGCTGGCCTGGAGAGTGGCGGCCAATCTGGCTCCGACCGATCCCAATCCGCTTCTGGCATTGGGGGTCCATTATGTTGAGGAGGGGGACCTTATAACCGCCGAACAGCTCTTTGAGAAGGCGCGGAGCCTGAAGCCCGATTCGCCTGAGGTGCACAATAACCTGGGCCGGATCTATGCCCAGCGAGGGGAATACGACCGGGCGATTTCTGCCTTCCGCCAAGCCATGGCTCTGGAACCGGGGAGCGCCATCATCCGCTATAACCTGGCCCTCAGCCTCCAGGCCATCCAGGCCTATGAGGAGGCGCTGGATCATTATGAAGCTGCTCTGGCTCTCGAAGGACCTCGGCCTCAGACGCTGATGAACATGGCGATTGCCTATTCGGAAATGGGCCAGATGGGCAAGGCCGCCGAAATGGCCCGGGAGGCTCTCTTGGCCGACAGCGCGTTAGCGCCCGCCCATACCGTGCTGGGGGCAGCCGCTTTGCAGGCAGGCCGGGCCGACGAGGCATTGTCCCGCCTGCAACAGGCGGTGGCCCTGGATGCTGAGTATGTGCCGGCGTTTTTCTATCTGGGCCTCGCCTACAAGTCGTTAGGGCGGTTCACCGAAGCCATCGCTGCTTTTGAGCAGGCGTTGGCCAAGGCCGACAGCGAAATGATGCGCGCCCGAATTCGAACTCAACTGAACGAACTGTATGACATGGAGGCTCCAGGCGGGGTTCCGTAAGTCCAGGGAAAGGAGGTGATCGTTCATCGGCCAATTGCGGATCGACTCATCGGAGGGGATTGTACCATAGGAATCCCGAATCCGTCGGACTCTGAGCTGGTCTATCAAGACCAAGGAGGGAGAAAGATGCGCTCTGCAACAAAAATCGCGGTGTTTGTTCTGATTCTATTGGTGCTGCAGGTCCCTGTAGCTATCTATGCGTCCAATGGACCTTGTCCGGATGATCCGGTCGCGTCTGCCAGTTGCGTCCAGGAAACCCCGCCCTACTATGTTGTCATCAACCGGTCGGTCGAGTACCTGTATCCGGATCGACCCGGTTCAGGGTGTCAGCCGATCATCCTCAAACATCCGGAGTGCCTGGATTGCACCAGCCCCGAGTGCGCAGCCATTGACGTCGAGACAGAGGTGTGCCAGTACCTGCCCCCACCCGCGCCTGGCGATACTGACATTGTCTATGAGATGTGCTGCAACTGTGCTGCCGACCCGGCGGGCGTGTGGTTCTTCCGGATAAGGGAACTTCAGCCGGATGGAACTTGCCCCATCACACAGCCAGAGCAGGGCTGGATTGAGGGCTTGCCGCCTGGGACCGGGGTTGACTTGCCGGCGCCGGTCATCATCGGCGGGTTGGTCGCGCTTGGCCTGGCGTTGATCGCCGTTGGCGTGCTTGTCCGCCGCCGCAGCCTGCGCCCGGCCTAATCCAGGATTCCGATGTCGAATGCTGGAAAGTAGGGGTGCCTGGAGTAAAACCCAGAGCACCCCTCATCGGTTCCTGCCGGCCGGCGACCGAAGGCGTGGCCGCGCAGCTTCGGGTCGGGCATCCCCCAATGCGAGGGGCGTAACCAGCCTTCTATTCTTCCTTGGTGCCCACCAAATAAACCGCCTGCCAGGGCCGATAGCGGCTGAAAAAGGCCTCGCGCTGCACCTCCACCCCGTTTACCTTGATGATGCGATATACGGTCACATCTAACCCGTCTTTCGGCCACTCAATCTGCTTCACTTCGCCTTTGGGCAGGGTGGGGTCTTCCCGATAGATCGGTGGGCCATGCGGCACCGGATTGCTCTCGTATGGCCCATCCATCTCCACCGTCCGTCCGGGATTGGTCCCGTAATAGCGGAAGGTAAGGGTCTTGTTCTCAACGTCCACGAATGTGTGGATGAGAATATAGTGTCCCGTGTCGTTGATCCACTTGAGATCGACATCCGGCGAGTAGATGGTCGCATCCATGCCCTTGGGCGGTTCATAGTAGCTGACGCGGAAGGTGTGGGGCCACCGTTCCACAATGGGCAGGCCGGCCCAAAACGCGGCGCGGAAGGCAGTGGACGAGACCTGGCACAGCCCGCCGCCGACATCGGCTCGCGTCGTATTGCCCCAGATGATAATGCTCTCTTCGTAGCCCTTTTCCGCCGTCACTTCGCCTAGATAACGGTTGAAGGAAAAGGTCTCGCCCGGAGGAATGAGCAATCCGTCAAACTGGGCGGCTCCCACGATAATGTTCCGGATGCGAGAGGCCGATGAACCGGCGAATTGGGTCTTGCCTTCTCCGATCAGTTCCACAATCCCCAGTTTGGGAGCATCTTCGCTGGCGATGGCGGGACGGATCGAGATCAACGGCAGGGGGACGGTCCGCTGGTCACCCATGGCCGCCTGCTCGATGAGGGACACGGTGGCGGTGATGTCCAGCGTTTGGCCTGGCTCGCTCTCAGACACGACCACCAATGAGCCGCTGGCGTCGTCGAAGCGAAAACGGGCGTCGGTCGGGGGCCGGGTCACCTGGTCGGCAATTCCCTGGACAAAGCGCCTCACCGGGCCGGGATCGAGGCGGACTGAAAGGCTGGCCTGCCCTTGAGCGTCGGTGGTGGGGTTCAGGATGAGCCAGCCGGCCAGGGTGGGAGGGTCAATCGTCCACGGACCCAGCCCAGGGGCCGTAAGGGTTATTGGGCCGCTAAGGATCTGTTGCACGCGGGCCTGGGCATCCCTCACATCGGTCAACAACGGTTCGCTCTCCCGGACGATGAGGGCGACGCGACCCCCGCCCATCTCGGCAATCCGTTGGATCAGAGCTTGGCGGGTGGCCTCCTCATCAACCTCACGACCGGCCTGACCGGGGACCACCTGTACGCTCAGATCCTGCCCGAGGACCAGCGAGGCGTTGCGCAATGGACGGTTCACTTGCCGGGCAATCTCGCCCAGATACATCCTCCCGAGGCCTGGGTCGAAGCTAAACACCGGCAGGATCAACCTGCTCTCAAGTAGCACCGTCACCTGTTCCCTCAGCCGGGTGAGCAGGTCTCCTTCATGCCCGATGGCCAGCGCGGCATCCACCGTCGCGGCCAGGTCCAGCCGGGCGCCCACATCCTCGGGACGAACCTGCCACGTTTGCTCCCCGTAGAAAAGGGTCGGGTACCGGTCCGGCGGATAGCGAAAAGCCGACTGCAAACGGGCGATGGCTTCCGCTCGGGTCAATCCTCCCAGGTCTACATCCCAGACATAGACGCCGGGCAGCACGCGATCGGCCAGCCACAGCTCCACGATGAACAGCGTGGCCACCGCGGCCAGGATGATCGCCGCCACCAGGGCCCAGGCCAACCCCCAACTTTCTCGCCGATGGCCTCTCTCGGACCATTCGGGTGGCGGCGGCACCGGTTCCCATTCCCAGCCGGCCGGGTCTTCCGGCCAGGAACCCTCCCTTCCCGGCTGAATGCCCGACCGGTACGGCGGTCTCGAACCCATTCTTTTCTGCTCTTTCATTGCTTTTCAGACGCCGGGGCGTTCCCCATAGTTCCCGTTTCTCCTCACCCGATCATCCCATCCATCCGGTCACGGTCGGTACGCACCTATCCGGAGGATTGGGCGGCAGCGGCGGCCTGGCCATAAATCCGGTCAAATTCAGCCCGATATTCGGCGGCAATGGCTGGATCGCGGATCACCAGCAGGTTCTCGTCGTTGGCGAGAGCCGCGTTTCGGGTAAAGTTGTAGGAGCCGGTCACCACCACCTGGTCATCCAGGATGAACACCTTGTGGTGCATCATGTATGGGTTGGCGTCGGTCAGGACGTCCAGGCCCGCTCTGTGCAGCCGGTGATATTCGCAGTACGGCGTGCCCGAATTTCTCTTCTCAAACACCCCTTGCACGATCAGTCCTGACCGGGCCTTTTCCACGAGCACTCGACCGATACGGTCGTCGGTGAAGGAAAAGGCCATGAACCGGATACTTGACCTGGCCTCTTCGAGGAGCGCGATGATCTGATCCGCCACCTGGTCTTCCGGCGCAAAGTAGCTTGCCAGTTCGATCTCGCCCCCCGCCGAGTCCGATACGATGACGTGCGGATACGGGGTATCGGGCAGGGAGTCCGGTCCAAAGGCGCGGCGGATAAACATCTCTTCGAATTCTGTCGTATAGTTTTCAGCCAACATGGACGAGACGATCCGAACCAGGTTGTTGTTGTTGCGGTCGGTGTCGTTGGCCGTCAGGTTCCAGGAACCGGTCCACACCACCTCGCCGTCGAGGACGATGAATTTGTGATGCATCAGCGCCTCGCCCTGATCCGGCACCACCGGGACCCCCACCCCTTGGAGTCTCTGCACGGCTGGCTCGTCCGCACTGTGGGAGTCAATGACCAGGCGCACCTGGACCCCTCGCCGATGGGCGCTCAGCAGGGCCTGAGTGACGCTCTCCAGGTCAAGTTCATAGGCAGCCACGTCCACACTCACCCGGGCGCGTTCGATGTCGGTCGCCACTCGCTCGTCCAGGCTACCCTGAATTCCCGCCTTTTTGTCCTGCAGCCAGGGAGTGCTGAAATAGACTTGGACCGCGCCTTCATCATCCTCCCCGGAACCTGGACTCTCTGCACTCCCTTCGTCGGGTGGAGACGGGGTGGGAGATAGCCCCAACTCTACCAGTCCGGCAGACTCCAGGAGAAAGAGGATCAGGGCCAATCCGAGGAGAAAGATCCGACGCCAAACGGAGAGTCGGGCGCTTTTACGTGGCTGCCTGGTCATCAGCCTCCCTTAAGGTGGCCGTCTCCTCGGCTCCGGCCGGCGGCTGTTCGCCCAGCAGCTTTAATACGGCGTGGATCAGGTCTGTGTTGCTCAGGCCACTTTCCCGGATCGGAACGTGCAGGGCCAGGTCCATTGACGCTGATATCGGGGGGCGAGGCAACTGCCCGGCCAGTTGCTGAAGGAATCCCAGTTTCTCGCCGATCTCCTCCAGGGAAAGAGCATCCCGGTCGGCAACCAAGTCATTCACGGCCGTGATCGCCTGGGCCACTGGCTTGAGCATCGCCGCCAGCCTCTCGCCCGGTTCCCCTGGCGGTTGGACGCATGAACCCTGATCGAGGGCCAGAAGGTTCTGAACGGCAGCGTCGGCCTGGCCCAACGCCCAGGCGATCAAGGGCTGGGCCTCTTCGTCGGTCAGATCGCCCATCCGCTCGGCCAACTCCAGCACCATCTCGGCCGCCAGTTCCCGCAACGAATCCGCGTTCGATTCCATATGCGCGTTTACTCCTGACTAACTGGGCAGAAGGGTCGCAAAGAGTTCATGATCCTTTCTGGTTTTTCAATCCGGTTTCGAACAAAATCAAGTATAGCACAAATATGAGCGAATTCCAAACCGGGCGTGCGCTCCCACGGCTGATCTGGATCATCCCTGACAAGAACCGCGATTGTTGCAGATTAATAGATTAGCGCGGACATCATCAGGACAAGCCCAACGATCTGTCCGACCTCCGGCACGTTCGCCCGCCGCTTAGCGGCGCGCTGAGCCGACAAAGCCCCAATCGGGGCTGGCTATGCCCGGTTCAATTTGTCAAGATACAAAGGTGGGTTCATGGCTGATTTTCTTTTCATTTGACAGATTTCGGCGTTTGTCCTATAATTGAATTGTTGAATTTCCCATCGAAGCAACGCGCCTTCTGGCACATGATATGGGAGTTCTCCGTATGTGCGACTTCTGGAGGCAGCCAGTTTCATTGTGCCTAAGGCACTGGATTGGCAGTAGAAACCGATTCCGTACTCTCAATGGTTAGCTGCTGAGAGTACGGCAGTCATGCGCAGTAAGAGGAACATATGGCTCGAAGAAAACACCCCAGCGCGGAGCCAGACAACGTGCGCGATTTTCGCCACGAGCAATCGCGCCGCAAGAACAACCCGCCGGCCGGCATCGCCCCCACCTACGAGGTGCGCGAGCGCCAGACGACGCATTACGCCTACGATCCACACCTGGACCCGCAACTGGTTTGGGCGGGCAAGGCGGAGCACACCAGCTTCGAGGTGGACGTGGTCTCGCTCCACATCCACGAGCGCATCTCCACGCGGGCGATCCTCGACGCCGTGCGCCGCCCCGAACCGCTGCAACTTTCCCTCTTTGGCGAAACGCCGCTGCCTGCCGATAAACAGATCGAGTTTTACCAGCACGAGGTGGGATGGGCCAACCGGCTCATTCTGGGCGACAGCCTGTTGGTGATGAACTCGCTCCTGGTCAAAGAGGGCATGGCCGGCAAGGTGCAGATGATCTACATTGACCCGCCCTATGGCATCAAGTATGCCTCCAACTTTCAGCCGCGCACCGACCGTCGTGACGTGAAGGACAAGGACGAGGACCTCACCCACGAGCCGGAGCAGATCAAAGCCTACCGCGATACCTGGAAACTGGGCATCCACTCCTACTTGACCTACCTGCGCGACCGCCTGCTCCTCGCCCGCGAACTGCTGACCGAGAGCGGCTCGGTCTTTGTCCAGATCAACGACGAGAACCTGCACCTGGTGCGCTGTCTGATGGATGAGGTGTTCGGGCGGGACAATTTTGTATGTCTAATAGCCTTTTCAAAGACGACAGGTTTCAGTGGGCGTTATCTATCAGCAATTGCCGATTATCTCATCTGGTACGCCCGTGATATCACACAAACTAAATACCATCCGCTATATCGGGAAAAAGTCCCGGGCGATGAAGGTGCAACTAAGTACAGGCCAGTTTCTAGCTTCCGTGCAGTGTCGCCAGGGCAGTTTAGGCCCGATCGCCTTGCCACATTAGATCAGTTAACGTCGCAAGGCGAGGTTATAGGGACTCCCCAGGAATTTGAATTCCAAGGTCGTATCTGGATGCCACGAACAGGACTGCACTGGAAAACTATGATCACGGGACTGCGACGTCTGGCGGAGGCTGAGAGAATCATCATTGAGGGCGAGTCGCTACGATATATTCGATTCTTGGATGACTACCCTGTGTTTAGTATAACCAACGTATGGCCAGATATTGGCGGCATTCAAAGCCGGACAGAGGGTAAGCTTTACGCTGTTCAGACCGCCAGTTTGGCCATCGAGCGCTGCATCCTGATGACCACCGACCCAGGCGACCTGGTCTTGGACCCGACGTGTGTGCGGAAGGGGACGCGGGTGTTGGCCCCCCACCTAACCTCCCCCGTGGACGGGGGAGGAACTAACACCCCCTCCCCGTCCACGGGGAGGGTTGGGGTAGGGGCAGCTCCCTCCCCGTCCACGGGGAGGGTTGGGGTAGGGGCAGCTCCCTCCCCGTCCACGGGGAGGGCTGGGGTAGGGGCAGCTCCCTCCCCGTCCACGGGGAGGGCTGGGGAGGGGGTTCTTTCCTCCATCCCCATCGAAGACATCCATCCTGGCGACCTCGTCTGCGGCCATGATGGCAACCCCCATCGCGTCCTCCGCATCATCCGCAAGCCTTACTGCGGCCTCATGGTGGGAATCCGGCATGCGCTCAGCGCCGAAACCCTCTGGCTCACGGCCGATCATCCCGTATTGTGCAAACCTCGTCCGCGCACGCTAGGCGGAGCACGCGATTGGAGCGCCAGTCCCATACAACATCTGGAGCGCAGGAAACAACTTCGCCATGAAGCAAGCCCTGTGGAGCGCCGGCTGTGGTCCGCGCTGCGCAACCAGCAGTTGGGCTTCAAATTCCGCCGCCAGCATCCCATCGGTCCCTATATCGCCGATTTTTACAGCCGCGAGGCCCACCTTGTTGTGGAAGTGGACGGTGCTTCGCATTTCGAGCCGGCGGCAGTGGAATATGATGCCCAGCGAGACGCCGCCATGCGCGCGTTGGGGCTAGACGTGCTACGATTCACCGCTCGAGAAGTTCAAGAGAATCTGGAAGGAGTATGCCTGGCGATTCAAAACCACTGCCGAAGACGCGCCGAAAGCGTTGAAGGAGCCCAATGGCTTCAAGCCGGCTCTCTGCAACCGGGCGACCTCGTTTTCTTTGGCCTCAATCACCAGGCCGTTCCCATCGAATCCATTGAAACAATGCTCACGGAAGAAGAAGTCTATGACCTGGAGGTAGAGGGAGCGCACTCTTTCATCACCGAAGTGTGTGTGGTGCACAACTGCGGCTCCGGCACCACCGCTTACTGCGCGGAAAAGTGGGGCCGGCGGTGGATCACCTGCGACACCTCCCGCGTGGCGCTGGCCATCGCCCGGCAGCGGTTGATGACGGCCAGGTATGACTACTATGAACTGGTTGACCCCGAACGTGGTCCCGCCGGCGGCTTTTTCTACGAGACCGTCCCGCACATCACCCTGGAGAGCATCGCTAAAAACATCGAGATTGACGCCATCGCCGCCAAATACCAGCCGCAGATTGACCAAGCTCTGGCGGAGTTGAACCAGGCATTGGGCACAGAATGGAAAGAATGGGAAGTCCCACGCGACCTCTCCTCCCCGTTCACGGGGAGGGACAGGGTGGGGGCCTCTTCCCCGTTCACGGGGAGGGACAGGGTGGGGGCCTCTTCCCCGTCCACGGGGAGGGTTGGGGAGGGAGCCCAACAAGCCCACGAGCGTTTCTGGTCCCTCAAGCGCAAGAAGCGCGAGGAAATTGACGCCAGCATCCAGCGCCATGCCCCGCAGGAGACGCTCTACGACCGCCCAAGGGTCAAACGCGGCGTGGTGCGGGTGACGGGACCGTTCACCGTCGAAGCCATCCCTGTGCCGGCCGTCGAAGACCCGACGCAAGCGCCCATCCCCCAGTTCGAGGACTCCCTTCCCGTTGACGAGGAGGGTCAGAGTGGGGCTCGCGTCCGCGTCAGCGACCGGGGTGGCGACTACCTGACGGCGATGCTCAATCTGCTCAAGCAGCAGGGCGGCGTGCTCTTTCCCGGCGGCAAGAAGATGGAACTGCAGAACCCGCGCCCGCTCAATCTGGGGATGCTGCATGGAGAAGCCGAGTCGCCCCAGAACGGCAAGACCCTGCGCGTGGCCATAAGTTTCGGGCCGCAGCACGGCCCGGTGACCGCGTTTCAGGTGCAGGAAGCCATCCCCACCGCCAAGATGAACGGCTACGAGGTGCTCATCTTGGCCGGCTTTAGTTTCGATCCCGAAGCGCAGGCGCTCATTCAAAAGGCGCCCGTGGCGGGGTTGCAGATTCACTTTGCCAACATCGCCCCCGACGTGCTGGTGGGCGACCTGCTCAAAACCACCCGCGCCAGCCAGATTTTCACCGTGTTCGGCCAACCCGATGTGCGCATTATCCCTTCCCCGCCTGCGGGGAGAGGCGGGGACGGGCAGACCTACGTCGTGGAGCTGCGCGGGGTGGACATCTACGACCCGCTGACGGGCGAGACGCAGCACACGCGCGGCCGCGACGTGGCGGCGTGGTTTCTGGATACCGACTATGACGGCATGACCTTCCACCTCTGCCAGGCGTTCTTCCCTGGCGATCCCGATGCGTGGGACAAGCTCCAGCGCGCCCTCAAAGCGCAGATTGACCCCGAAGCCTTCGCGCAGATGCGCGGCACCGTCTCATTCCCCTTCCAGCCCGGCAAGCACCAGCGCATTGCGGTGAAGGTGATTGATTTTCGGGGGAATGAGGTGGTGAGAGTAATAAGGCTTAACGACTAGAGGTGAACCAAGATGAGAAATGAACTGACGCTTTTCCCATTTTGGGTTTCAAAGTTCGGTAAGGATCCGGAAATAATAACTCTCTCGGATCAGGTCTTGGAGCTCCGATACCGTCGTTCTAAGGGGAATCACAAACTGCCTGACATTCAATTGGGCAGCGACTTTTGGCAGACTTTTGATCTTTACATCGGCATGCGTCGCGCCGAGGAAGGGCGCAATAACTTGCCAGTTGGACGTGCGTATGAAGCCCATCTCATATGTATGAATATTTTCACGCCTATAGCGCACAGAACTTTTTGGTCACGATGGCTTTATCTCGAACGCGCGCTTGAATTGGCATCTTTAAATGGGGATCTGCTTTTTAGCGCCATCGTGCTAAGGACAATGGCAGAGGACGTTTGGGCTTTACTCGAGTTATCCCGCTTTGAGGAAGCGCTATCCCGAACTTCACAAGATCTCGATAAAATACGCAAGCACGGAGATTTGCTTTTTTCCAGATTCTTGCCCCCACTCAAAGATTTTCCCGATCTTCCTGGTAGCTCACTCCCGCATCCTTTTGAAGGCCATGGTTACGAGGTCTTACGCAGCGCATTCCAAAGCTTGAACGACTATGTACATCCCAATTACGGCAGCCATCTTCTCGCCCTCTTCCCCGAGAACTCACGCGCTCTCTCGGTTCTTCTGAGGGCTCTTATCGCCATTTATGGCAAGTTTTTCGAGGTACCCTGGGTAGAGGAGCCCCTTGAAGAACCGCTGACCGAATTGCCACCGGTTCAAGTTCGTCCGTGGGAGGAAGAAACTGCCTATCTCCAGGAAACAATCCTTCCGGAAATCCAACAACATCGATTACAGCGAGGTCTGGCTTCTTCTCACGATGATCCCGCGCCTAACCTGAAAGCATGGATTAAGCGATCCCTTGAAACACAGGAAGAAGTCGAGATAGCCTGGAATGTCACGCCTGATTGGTTTGAACCGTTGCGGTCCCTCGCCGAGTTCGTTCTTGGTTGGACAGATCACGACCAAAGATTGTATGAAGCACTAATAGAAGCAACCCAGGGACTCGGCGTGGCATTGCCATTTCTCGACCTGTTGATCTTCGCAGGCGCCAGAAGACTAGCCCTCGAGTTGGAGCAATTGTTTCCTGCAGGACGACCTTCTCCCGACCGAGAGCCTCTTGACTGGTTCAAGTTCTGTATCAAAGCGATAGAGCTGATGCTCACTACGACGCAGCATAAGATGAATATTATGCTATGGGCCTTAGTGAGAGAGCTAAATGACCGTAACCCAGTTGGAAGTATGCTTGCTATGCGTTCCATCATTGAGCATTATGCTGTTGCCATTTGGTTAGGGAGGCGGCTGGATAAAGCCTGGAAAGAAGCGTCCAGGCACGGTTCTGCTGGAAAACTCCCCATAAATGACTTCCTGAGAATTGAGGAGGCAATCGCACAATTCCTTGCGGGAACCAAGGGAACGAGTGAGGCGATGACTGCGTGGAAGGAAGAATGGAAGCAACTAGGCTTGGACAAAGCCTTCAATTTGCGTAGCGCGTCGGAAAAAGGGCTGGCCGGGGACGTTCTTGGTTTCTTGTACAATTTCGGGTCTAGTGTGATTCATGGTCGTAGGGCCCGAGGGATAGAGCTTTGCCCGCCAACGGATAAGCAATATCGCATAGCCAACTTATCCAGGGCCCTTTTGACTGCTGATTTGTTATGTGACATGAAAAGTTACCTGGACATTACAGTACCAGGATCTGTTGTTATCGGCAGGATGGAGTCCCTTCACCGTGCGCTTAGCAAAGAGCACGCGGATTGGAAAAAGGTGATTCGCACAGTATTAGTCCCAAAGGAGAAGCTAAGGAAAGGCGTGGACTACTTTGGAAAGGGCACCCTTGACGACCCATTCACCTTCGCCAATGGCCTATATTACTATGATATGTTTACAAGATTGTGCAGGCAAGTAGGCCTAGATAATGAAAAGCGTCAGTTGATTCAAGCTCCTGACGGGAGATTTCTCGATGAGGTGCCTGACGCAATGGGTATAAACTGGTACTTTCTCACCCCTATGTCGAAAGGGGAATGACCTGCCATGTCCCTCGCCGTTGACAACCCCATCATCAACTCCCCCTTTGCCGAACCGACCCGCTATTGGGCCTACGAAGAAGGGCAACCAGTCCTTAAAGACGGCCGGCGTCCGGCAGGCTACTACCTGAGACCCCGCACCCGCGGCCCGCAACTGGCGATGTTCGAAGAAGAGTTCGTCCCGCTGGAGGTAGTCAATACCATCCGCGATCGGGTGAAAGAGTGGCGCGAGCGTGGTTATCCCGGCGTGACGCCCCTCACCCGACAACTGCTCAACCACTGGAACCACCCCGATCGGGAGCGGGGACTGTTCTTCTGTCAGCGCGAAGCCGCCGAAACCCTCATCTGGCTGGTGGAAGCCTCACCTGCTGAGAAACAAGGCATCTCCATCCCGAAAGACTCCCCCTCCCCGATGTCCGGGAAGGTCAGGGAGGGGCTGACCCGCTACGCCTGCAAGATGGCGACGGGCAGCGGCAAGACGGTCGTGATGGGCATGGTCATCGCCTGGCAGGTGCTCAACAAATTAGCTGATCCGCAAGACCGCCGCTTCTCCGACGCGGTGCTGCTGGTCTGCCCGAACCTGACCATCCGCGAGCGGCTGCAAGTACTTTTGCCGTGGAAGACGAACAATTACTATGACCGGTTTGACCTGGTGCCGCACGGGATGATGGAGCGCTTGCAGCAGGGCAGGTTTCAGATCACCAACTGGCACCTCTTTCAGCCCAAGGACGACAGCCGCTCTCGCAGCGTGGTGCAACGCGGCGTGGAAAGCAACACCGCGTTTTGCCGCCGCGTGCTGAAGGAACTGGGGAATAAGCAAAACATTCTGGTCATCAACGATGAGGCGCACCATGCCTACCGCCCAGCGCCGCTGGCTGACGAACTACGGGAGCAGCTTTCGGCGGATGAGATCGCTGAGCGGGAAGAAGCGACGGTCTGGATCGGCGGGTTGGACAAGATCCAGGCGGTGCGCGGCATCAATTTTTGCGCCGACTTTTCAGCGACGCCGTTCTACATCAAAGGCAGCGGCTATGAGGAAGGCGCGCCGTTTCCGTGGATCGTGTCTGACTTTGGACTGGTGGACGCGATCGAGTCGGGCATTGTGAAAATCCCCCGCGTGCCGGTGGACGACAACACTGGCGCGTTGATTCCCAAATACTTTCGCCTGTGGGAATATATCAACCAGCGACTCCCCGCCTCCGAGCGGCAGACTGCCCGTCGCCGCGCCAAGCCCGAATCGGTGCTGCGCGAAGCGGAGGGCGCACTGGCGACACTCGCGTCCGAGTGGCAGAAGACGTTCGCGGAGTTTCAGAAGGCAAATTCGCCCGTACCGCCGGCGCTGATCGTCGTCTGTGACAATACCGACCTCGCCAAACTCGTGCACGAGCATATCGCAGGTGGGAAGGTGCTGCCTGAACTGGAAAATCCCCCCTCCCCGCGTGCGGGTGGGGAAGGGGAGGGGCTGGTCACCTTCCGCATTGACACCAAACTGCTGGCGGAAGCGGAAAGCGCGGTGGAGGGCGAGACGAAACAGCAGGCCGCCGAGCGATTGCGCAAGGTGGTGGACACGGTGGGCAAGACGGAGTGGGACGGCGAGGGCGACCCGCCGGGCAAGAACATCCGCTGTGTGGTGTCGGTGGGGATGCTGAATGAGGGATGGGATGCGCAGAACGTGACGCAAATCCTGGGCCTGCGGGCGTTCACCTCGCAACTGCTATGCGAGCAGGTGGTGGGGCGTGGGCTGCGCCGCATGAACTACGACGACTTTTCCGAACCTGAATATGTGGATGTGTACGGCGTGCCGTTTGAGGTCATCCCGGTCAAAAAGAAACCCGTTGGTCGGACGGAAGTGCAAAAGGTCTCCACGCTGGTGCGCGCCTTGCCCGAACGAAAGCATCTGGAAATCACCTTCCCGCGCGTGGAGGGCTATGTCTTTGACGTGCGCCAGCGGATTCGTGTCAACCTGACGGATGTGCCCTACCTGACGATTGACCCCACCCACGAGCCGACAGAAGTCGTCCTCAAGCCCGCGGTGGGCTACCGTATCGGACGGCCCGATCGTCTGGCTCCCGGCGCAGAAGTGCTGCACGACCGCAACCCGTTCCACCACGAGAAGCGGCTGCAAGCGAGCGTCTATGAGATCGCCGCCGAACTGACCCACCGCCTTAAAGATAAACGAGATGATTGGAGCGCGCGGCACATTCTATTCCCACAGGTGCTGAGCATCGTCTGGCAGTATCTCGAAGAGCGGGTGGTCGTGGTGGATGAGAACACGCCGCTGGAAGAAATCGCCCTGCTCAAGTACAAGCAGCGCATCATCGAGCGGTTGACCGAGGCGATCGAGCCAGACGTCGAAGCCGGCGAACCTCCCATCCTGCCGGTGATCGAGCGGTTTCGTCCCGTCGGTTCGACAGCGGAGGTGCTTTTCCGCACCGTCCGACCCACCGTCGGTACTACGAAAAGCCATATCAGCCATGTGGTACTGGACGCGCCCCAATGGGAGCACACCGTCGCCTACCAGTTGGAGCGGATGCCCGAAGTGGTTGCCTACGCCCGCAACGACCATCTGGACTTTACCATCCCGTACGAGTGGCAGGGCGCGCGGCACGAGTATCGCCCTGACTATCTCATCCGCCTGCGCGGCAAGGATGGCCAAGAGGTCATCGTCATTTTAGAAGTGAAAGGCTTTGAGACGGAGCAGGACCGCCAGAAAGAAGCCGCCGCGCGGCGCTGGGTGCGGGCAGTCAATCATCACGGGGAGTTTGGCCGCTGGCGATTCGTTGTATGTAAGGACCCCGGAGCCTTGAGAACATTGTTGTCAGGTGCGTGCGCCTAACCACTCGCTGGGGCCGACCGCGCTTTGCTAGGTGGGTGGCTGCGCTCGGTGCCGTTGGGCTTCCCGCAGGAGAAGTGTGAAAGGCCCAAAGCCGGGTTATGACGGTGCAATCATGTTCGTCCACAGTGGACCGGCCATGTTCGCCCACAGTGGACCAGCCATATTCATCCAGGCTGACCCCAATCTTCAGATCAAAAGCCCCAATTTGACATCTTTTCCGGTGTACGCTATACTATTGCGAGCCATTGCAATAGCAACCAATGGCTGCTCCTTTGCCTGGACGCCGGGCAGTGTACGGGTGGTATGTGGCTCGGTTCTGAAGAATCTCGAAAGGAGGAAAGGATATGCACATCCCAGATGGTTTTATCAGCACCGGCACGGCGGCGGTGAGCTGGCTTGCTTCGGCCGGTTCGGTGGGGTACGCGGTCCGGCGGGTGAACCGCCAGCTTGGGGAGCGCCAGGTGCCGCTGATGGGCGTGACGGCCGCGTTTATCTTTGCCGCACAGATGATGAATTTTACGGTGGCGGGCGGCACTTCGGGCCATCTGCTGGGAGGGGCGCTGGCCGCGATCCTGCTGGGGCCCTGGGCGGGGATGCTGGTGCTGACCAGTGTGCTGGTGGTACAGGCCCTGCTGTTTCAAGACGGGGGTCTGGTGGCGCTGGGCGCCAACGTGCTGAATATGGCCGTGATCGGCGTGCTGGTCGGTTGGGTTGTGTACACCGGCTTGAGGCGGTTATTGAGTGACAGGCCGTGGGCGACCTGGGTCAGCGGGTTTGCGGCCGCCTGGTTGTCGGTGGTCATCGCTTCACTGGCCGCAGCCGTCGAGTTGGCGGTCTCTGGCACGTCACCCTGGGGAGTGGCGCTACCGGCCATGGGGCTGGTCCATATGCTTATCGGCATCGGCGAAGGGTTGATTACGGTGGCGGTCCTGGCCTTTCTGCGGGTCACCCGACCGGACCTGTTGACATTGTATCAAAAAGCTCAAGGCGCGTGAGGTGGGCGATGGACCTGGTAAAGAAGCGGTGGTGGATCATCGGTTTGCTGTTGGCCCTGATCGTGGCGTTCCTTTCCCCTCTGGCCTCTCCCCATCCCGATGGCCTGGAACGGGTGGCCGAGGACCACGGCTTCCTGGAACGGGCCAGGGAGGCTCCCTACCAGCTCATTCCCGATTACCTGTTCCCCGGCATCGAGAATGAGGCGGCGGCCACGATCACGGCCGGAGTTGTCGGTACGCTGCTGATCTTTGGCCTGATGTACGGGCTGGCCTGGGTCCTGCGACAGCGTACCCAGTCCCACGGCTCATAGGCCCGGATGGCATGGTGGAGGGGCAGCCCCGCCTTCTGATGCGACACAGTTTTCTGGATCGCTACTACCAAAGCACGAGCCTGGTGCACCGGCTGGACCCTCGACTCAAGTTGCTGGCCACGCTTCTCTTTATCTTGGTGGCGACCAGCCTGCCGTCATCCGCGTGGCCTGCCTTTCTGCCGCTGGCTGCACTGGCGCTGGTCGCCATCCGTCTGGCCAGGATTCCGCTGGGTGAGGGTCTCAAACGTTCGTCGGTTGCACTGCCCTTTGCGGCCATGGTTGCCCTGTCGGTGCCCTTTACCCGCAGCGGCCAGGTGGTCTGGCAGGGCAGCCTGCTGGGCCTGGACCTGGCGGTGACCTCCGAAGGGTTGCTCCTGCTGGCTGCCGTCCTGATCAAATCGTGGCTTTCGGTCCTGGTGAGCGGCTTGCTGGTGGCGACGACTCCTTTTCCCCAGCTCCTGAAAGCGATGCGCTCGCTGCACCTACCGGCGGCGCTGACGGCTACTATCTCGTTTATGGTCCGTTACCTGTTTGTGCTGGTGGATGAGGCGATGCGCCTCCATACCGCCCGCGAAGCCCGGTCGGCCGGTTCGGGCGGGACGATCGGCTGGCGAGCGAAGGTGCTCGGCGGGATGATCGGCAGCCTGTTCATCCGGAGCTACGAACGCAGCGAGCGCATCTACCTGGCCATGGTGTCGCGGGGCTTTGCCGGCGAGTTCCACACCTTGAGGCCATTGTCCTGGCAACGACGCGATTCCTGGGCCGCGCTTCTGTGGGGTGCTGTCTTGGCCGCGATCGCCGCTATGGGGCGCATGAGGTTCTGATCATATCCGAGATACCCATGACCGATGTTGCCATTCAAATCCAACGGCTTTCTTTTTCGTATCCTGACGGCAAACAGGCGCTGAATGAGGTCAACCTCGCCGTAGCGGCGGGAGAGAAGGTCGCCATCGTCGGACCGAACGGCGCTGGCAAGTCCACCCTGCTGTTGCATCTCAACGGCACGTTGCGCTGCCAGGGCGCAGGGCAGGTGCGGGTCGCCGGTCTGGAGGTAGGAGACAAGACGGCGCGGCGAATCCGAGCCATGGTCGGATTGGTCTTTCAGGACCCGGATGACCAGCTCTTTTCCACCTGCGTTTTTGACGATGTGGCCTTTGGCCCGCTCCACATGGGATTGCCTCCCGACGAGGTAACCCGTCGGGTCTCCCAGGCGCTAGAGGCGGTCGGCATGAGGGGGTACGAAGAACAGATGCCCCATCACATGAGCCTGGGCGAACGAAAACGGATCGCCATCGCCACGGTGCTGGCCATGGAACCCGAAATCCTGGTCCTGGATGAGCCATCGTCGGGCCTGGACCCCCGGGCGCGGCGCAATCTGATCCGCCTGTTACAGCGCCTGCCGCAAACGATGATCATCGCCAGCCACGACATGCGGCTGGTGTGGGACCTCTGCCCGCGGACGGTTATCCTGGATGGCGGGCGGGTGGTGGCCGACGGACCCACCGCCGAATTGTTATCGGACGAGGCTCTGATGGAACGCCACGGATTGGAGGCCCCGTTCGCCCTCGCCCCAGGGCCGATCCGTGAGATCGTCGCGGTCCCGTTGGACGAAGGTCCACCCCGGCCCCGAAGGTGACTTTCACCAGCTCGCGGCGGACGACAGTCCGACGGCCATCCGCCCGGCTTATGCCGGCACCAGGCGGAGCGTCACGATCTGATAGGGCCTCACCGGCAACCGTACCTGATTCCCCGCTGTCTCCAGGCGCTCCTGGTTTTCCTCCAGTAAATTGGTCCGCCACGCCTCCGCCAGCGGGAACGCCACATCGATCCAGCAGGTACCCCGTTGGCGCTGGCTTTCATACAGCCGGACGATGACCCCATGGCCGTCCTCGGCCTGTTTAACCGTCTCGATCACCAGGTGCGGCGGGGTGACCTGGACGAAAGACCGAGAACGCGACAAGGGACCCGGCTCCGTGGCCCGGGACCTCCCCTCACTCCATCCCTCTGTGGCCCAGATGAACAGGGGGTCGTTGAGGATGTAGGCCTGAGCCACGGTGAACTCGTTCCAGTTCCCGGCATGGGGCAGCAGACTGTACCGGAAGGAGTGCTCTCCCTGGTCGGCCTCGGGGTCCGGTTCCGTCGGACTGCGAAGGAGGGTGAGGCGGATCACGCGGTCGTGGATATCGTGGCCGTACTTGCAGTCGTTCAGCAGGCTGACGCCATATCCGCCCTCGCTCAGATCGACCCACTTCTGAGCGGGGACCTCGAAGCGCGCCCAATCCCAACTGGTGTTGCGGTGGGTGGGCCGCTGGATGTTGCCCCATGGGATTTCGTAGGTGGCCATCGGCGCCAGCACCTCTACCGGAAAAGCTACCTTGAGCAGGATATGCCGCTCTTGCCACTGGACCGTCGTCTGGAAATCCAGGCGGGGGCTGTGCCTCATCAGCGAAATGCGCTGGATGATGGCGCTGCTGAGAAGCGGGCGCCGGACCTCCAGGGCGACGCGGAGCGGCCCGCTTTCTACGATCTGGACCGACTCGGCCGGCCCGGCCAGCCACATCCGATCGTCGTAATAAATCTCCACATCCCATGCGTCCGGCGTCCGGGGGCGGTCCTCAAAGGCCTGGAACTGATTGGCCACCGCGCCGGAAGGCAACACCTCCCGATCGTGGGCCTTATCATAGATGCGGGTGATGTCGCCGGCATCATTGAACTCCACCCGGAGCCACTGATTCTCCAGGTGATGAGGGCTGACCGTTGGAGTCTCCCATCGAGAAGATGATGTCGGGCCATCCTGCGCGGTGAAAAAGAGAGGGGTGACGCTATAGGGCGGCAACGTCCCCACATCCAGCAGCAGCCCTCCCGCCACGACCTGCAGCGGAACCCCGGCCCCGTCGGTGTGGCGCACGCCGCCTCTCCCCCGATCACCGCCCGGCCAGAAAGCGGGATCGGAGCAAGGGAACGAAGTGGGATTGACCACCAACAGATCGCCGCCAAGTTTGCGGTGGATCGCGGTCAAGGCTTCCTGACGGAGACGGTCCCCCAGCGCCCACACCTCGGCGTATTGCCGCTGCGATTCCCGGTAGACCTCGCCGATGCTGCTGCCGGGGAGGATGTCGTGGAACTGATTGAGGCAGACCAATTCCCAGGCGTGGCGCAGCTCCGCGTGCGGGTAGCGATAGTCCGGAGATAGGACAGCAGCCAGGGCTGCCAGAAATTCGACATCGTGCAACAGGAATTCACTCTTGCGGTTGCTCCGTTTATTGCCGGCCTGGCTGGTGTAGGTGCCACGGTGGGTCTCCAGATAGAGCTCGCCGTTCCACACCGGCAGGCGGTCTCCCACCGACTCCTCAAGCGCGCGAAAGAATTCGGCGGCCGAACTACACCGAACGCGGGGGGTCGCCGGGAAGGATGCCATGACTCCGATGTTTTTCACCATCTCACCGGTTGGTCCTCCCCCTCCATCCCCATAGCCATACACCATCAGCACAGGCGGCGTCCGGCCGGGCCGGCCCCAGTCCTTCTGTTGAAAATTGGTCCAGGTGCTGAGTACCTCGGCCGGCGACGCAGTCGCATTGTAAGTGCTGGCCCAATCCTCGGCCCGGGCTTTCGTCGGACTGAAATGGGTCAAGATGCGCGTCCCATCCAGGCCCTGCCACCAGAAGGAATCGTAGGGCAGACGGTTGTACTGGCTCCAACTGATCTTGATGGTGAAAAAGTATCGCAGGCCGGCTTCCTTGATCAACTGGGGCAGGCTCCACGGAAAGCCAAAGACATCGGGCAGCCAGGCCACCGGGCTCTGTCCGCGATCGCCGAACTGCTGGCGGAAGAACCGTTGACCCAACAGGAACTGGCGGGCCAACGATTCGCCGCCGGAGAGGTTGCAGTCCGCCTCGACCCACATCCCGCCGACCGGTTCCCACCGTCCTTCCTGCACCCGTTGTCGAATGGCCTCCATTAGTTCGGGATCGTCTTGTCGGACGAAATCGTAAAGCTGGGCCTGGCTCTGGGCGAAGCGGAAATCGGGAAACTGCTCCATCAACCGGATGACGTTGTAAAAGGTCCGGGCGGCCTTGCGCCGGGTCTGGCTCAGCGTCCACAACCAGGCCACGTCAATGTGGGCATGGCCGACGGCGGCCACCTCGACCTCGAGCGGCGCGCCGGCGCGGCCAATCCCCTCCCGCAGCACCTGGTAGGCCGGCAACACACTGGCGTAAAAGCGCTCATCAAACGGTTCCCGGGTGTCCAACACCTGGAACGCCTGGTCCAAAGCATGGTACAGGTGAGCGCGGCTGGGGTGGTTGGGATCGAGGCAGTCCGCTACCCCCAGGGCGACGCGGGCCAGAATCAGGAAATCGCGGGTGGGTGGATCGACCTGGACGACCTGGCAGGGACCCATCACCAGTCGAGCCGCCGGCCCAGGACCTTGGCCGGCTGATGGATCGAAGGACAGGTTGGGTGTGCCGCCTGTCCAGCCGTGGAGCGCCAGGGCGTGCGTCGCTCCGTCCCACACCTCTGGAGGCAGCAGGACTTCCCGATGGTGCCGGTCGCAAGAGGCGAACGGTCGGCCATCCAGATAGACCAGTGCTTCCGGGTGGCTAAAGTCGCCGGCTTCTCCAATCGGCAGGTAGAGAGCAATCGGACCTTCTCTATCCCAGGCGGAGGGGACCTGAAAGCGGGTACGGAGGACGAAATCGGTGTTCGCCTCACCCCAGGGGCTTCCCCAGGCGACCTCCGGCCAGTCCTCGTCGGATAGGTCCGGGGAGACAGGCGGAACATCCCCCGGGCCGGCCAGTTTCAGATACCGGAACGAGGGGAGCGGCTGCCGTCGCACATACACCAGCGGCTCGATCAGCCTCAGGCGCTGCGCGATCTTGCCGGAGGTCCAGCGGATGGCGTGAAACATCATCCCCTTCAGACGTTACGGAGCGGGGACCAGCCTCAGCGTGGCCTCGGCGTGGGCCTCGACGGCCTCCCGGCGGAAGGGCATCGGATGGTATTCCACGTTTTGCCACGACCGGATGAAATCTTCCCGGTGGGGATGGAAGAGGTGGCCGCTCTGACCGGTGGTATGCATGGTCCACGAGTTATCCAGATCGTGCAGATCGGCGATGTATCGCTGCGACACGCCGCCGGTCATGGCGAACGGCTCGTTGTAATCGAACCACGCCGCGTCCACGGTGAATGGGTCGCCCCGCGCCGGCACGGTCCGGCTGTTGAACAGCCGTTCCAGCAGACCGATCCCGCTCTGGCCGAGAGGCTGATGGACAAAGGTCTTGGCGTGCAGCCGACCCCATTGCCACCGGTCGGGGTTCTGCCCGTACCTCTCGCTCAGCCAGGCGACGGCATCGGTCAGGCTGCGTTGCACGATCTCATCCCGGGTTTCGGTCTGGGGGGTGGTCCGGTCATCGAACCAGGGATTGTCCGGCTGGGCCATCCAGGCGATCATCATCGGCACGTGCATACTGGAGTACTCGATATACTCTTCCATCAGTTCGTCGCCCAGCTCATCGCGCAAGGTATTCTGGACCAGGAACCAGTACCAGACCTGATAGACCGAGGCGCCCACCCGGTCTGCTTCCAGATACAGGTCCCACTCCTGCACCCGCTGCAGGGCACGAGCCTGCAAGTCGTTTTCCGGTTTCACCTTCAGCAGGTAGGGGCGCAATGCCTCGGCCGGCAGCGAGTAGGTCTGGGCGTGGAGGGCCTGGACCTCTTCCAGCGACACGCGGTCGTCGGCTGCCAACAGGTCGGCGATCCGTTGCGCCCGGTACGGGGCAGACCATTCATAGGCCAGATGGTACGGATAGTCATCGGGTACCACTTTGTTGTTGGCCGTGCTGATATAGCCGGTGGGTGGGTCCAGCACGCTGGGCAGTTCGTCGAAAGGAATAAAGCCCTGCCATTCATACTCGCCGGTCCAACCGGGCACCGGCACCAGTCCCTGGTGTCCAGGCGCGCGTCGGGGGATCTTGCCTGGCGACTGATAGCCGATATGACCGTCCACATCGGCATAGACAAAGTTCTGGCTGGGGACGTCCCAGTAGCGGAGGGCGTGGCGAAAGCTCTCCCAGTCGGTGGCCAGGTCCAGCAGCATCACCGCATAGAACAGGTCGGTGCCTTCCAGAGCCGTCCATTGGAGCGCCAGCGGTTCGGCTTCTTCCAGGTCGCCAATGGCTTCGTTCATGATCGGGCCATGGCGGGTGATGCGGACCTCCAACGGAACCGGGGTTCCGCCCTTGACCTCAATGGTCTCATGCACAATCTCCAGATCATGCCACTGGCCCTTGAATTCGTAGCGGGTGGGATGGTCCGCATCGTCCAGTTTCTCGATATAGAAATCCTGGACATCGGCCGGCAAATTGGTGACCCCCCAGGCAATCCGGGCATTGTGGCCGATGATGACCATCGGCACGCCGGGGAAGGAAAAGCCGACCACATCAAAGCGGCCGCCATGCAACCCATTCTCGTACCAGATGGAAGGCATACTGAGGTCCAGGTGGGTATCGTCCGCCAACAAGGGCTGACCCGTCGTGGTGCGACTGCCATGCACCACCCAGTTGTTGCTGCCCCAATCGGCGCCCGGACTCCTGCGCAGGCCGATCAATCGGTCTATGGTCTCCCAATCGGCTCCCCGCAGCCAGGCATAGCTGCGCGCTTCGGGAGGAACGATGACCGGCGCGCCTTCCGGATAAGGCGGCAGAAGCTGTTGGGCAGCTTCCTCACCCAACTCGGCGATGAGGCGGGCGCGCAACAGCTCCATGTCGTAATTGCCACACAGGTTGTAGCTCATGATCTTGCCCCAGGCCAGGGTATCAATCGGGGTCCAAGGGGCAGGGTCCACGCCCACCAGGGAGAATTCCAGGGGCAGGCGGTCCCGATGGGATTCGATATAGGCGTTCACTCCGTCGGCATACGCTTGCAGGATGGCACGGGCCTCTTCGTCCAGTTTGGCCCAGTCCTTTTCCGCTGCACGGCGCAGGCCGATGGTGCGCAGGAAACGATCGGTGTCCAAGGTTGCCTCACCCAGCGCCGCGCTCAGGGTGCCGCTGCCGATCCGCCGGCTGAATTCCATCTGCCACAGCCGATCCTGAGCATGGACATAGCCCTGGGCGAAAAAGAGGTCATGTTCGTTTTCGGCGTAGAGATGGGGCACGCCCCATCGGTCACGGACCACCTCCACCGGCGCAGACAAGCCCGGAACCCGGATCTCACCCTTGACCTGCGGCCATGGGCGACGCACCCACCAGGCTCCGATTCCGGCCAGGATCAGGACCAGGATCAACAACACGATTCCGATTGCGATCAAGATTCGGCCCAATCGTTTCATCGTTCCTCCTGCCCAGGTACCTTTTGCCGACGCTACGGCGTGCCCGGGTGTCGGGCTCAGTCATGACAGTCGCAATGGCATTCCTGCGTGCCTCCCTGGCAATCACAGGCCATGGCGACGGCTTCGATCTCCACCCGCCCGCCAAGGGGCAAGGCCGCCACCTGGACCGTCGAACGAGCCGGGGGCGCTTCCGGGAAGAACTGGGCGTAGACGCTGTTCATGCGGGCGAATTCCCCCATGTCCGCCAGAAAGACGGTGGTCTTGATCACGTGCTTCAGGCAGGAACCTCCCGCTTCCAGCACTGCTTTCAGGTTCTCCAGCGCCTGTCGCGTCTGGCTCTCGATGTCAGGTCCGGCGAATTCCTTGGTGTCTGGGACGATCCCCAACTGGCCGGCGGTGTAGATCAATTCGGCAGCGCGCACTCCCTGCGAGTAAGGGCCGACGGCAGCCGGGGCCTGGGTGGTAGCAATGATCTCCTTGTCCATCTCCTTCACCTCCTATGTTGGACTGCGTGCACCGGAGCCAGCCAGGCACGACCGGGCGTGGCTGGCTGGATTTCAACTCGTGCAACCGGTTCAGCTTGCGTGTCGGGCGTCGGCTTCAGCGACGATGGCCTTCAACCGGGCTTCCACCTCGGCGGGGATGGGCATCGGCTGATGGTGTTCCAGGATGTCCAGCACCTTGGCCCGCACCCGGTCCGCCATGGTTTTGCGCCCCGAAGCTTCCCATCCCCGACGCATCTGGCGATCCATCAGGGTCGGCAACCAGGTTTCCGCGCGGAAATGGCGGCGGGTGTGCTCCTGGGTGAGATACTGGCCCCCCGGACCGACCCGCTCAATGACATCCACCGCCAATGTTTCTGGGGTGACCGTGATCCCGCTCAGGATACGTTTCGCCAGGCCGATCACCTCATTGGACATAACCAGCATGTCAAACGACCCCAGCAATCCCGATTCCAGATAGCCGACATCGTGGATCAGGTTGGCCCCGGAGAGCGCCGCCACGACCACCGAGACGGCCGATTCGATCGCGGCCTGCTGATCCAGGACCTTGGAATCAGAGCAGCCGGCAGTGGAGAACATGGGCAAACGCAGCCACTTGGCGACATCGGTCATGGCCGCGCTGAGCAGGACCATTTCCGGCGCCCCGTAGGACAGGATCGAAGTGGACATGTCCATGATCGAGCCGACGCCGCCGATGATCACCGCCGCTCCCTTGCGCCGGAGCTGAGATAACACCACGCCGACCAGGCACTCGGCCAGGCACTGGACCATACCGCCGGCCATCGTCATTGGGGCGGTCGCACCACACATGGTGCACGGGGTATAGATCATCGGGATGCCCTTCTCCGCCGAGTAGAGGAGCTTTTCCACGGCCTCCACCGAGTGGTTCAGGGGAGAGCTCGGTTCAATATAGACAACGAACAGGGGCAACCGGGCAAACTCCTCCGGGCCGCCCAGCACCTCACAGGCCATCTGATACTGATCGGCCAACCCTTCCCGGTCCACAGCGGTGATGACCAGCGGCTTGGACGTGCCCTTGAGCATCGCCAGAAACTGGTGGCGATCGTAGGTCTGAGCCAACACCCCGGAAGTCAGGCCCAGCGACATGTGAAAGTCAATATGGGGCAGGGCATCGGAGATGCGGGCCGCATTGTACACATCGTCGAAGGTATATTTGCGCACCGCGTCGGTGTACGGATCGACCAGAGAAGGGCAGTCAGAGCCGGTGCCGAAATAGATCTTGTCCTTCTCCAGATACACGCGCTTGTTACGATCACGTCCGGCGATGACAATCCGGCTGGGGACGGTGGTCAGCGCCTCTTGGACCAGCCACGAGGGGATCCATACCCGATCGCCCTGCACCCGGCTTCCGGCGTCGCGCAGCAGGGCTACCCCCTCCTCGCTGTAGATCCGCATCCCCACCCGCTCCAGGACCTCCAAGGCGGAGAAATAGATCTCTTCGATCTGATCCTCCGACAGCACGCGGAACTGCGGCGTTGCGTTGACCTGATAATTCGCTCTCATGTTCATGACCCCCTTTCTCCGTGAATGGCGGCGGCGATGGCCGAGATGTGGGCCGGCGAAGAGCCGCAGCAGGCGCCGACGATGCGCGCCCCCAGCTCCACATACTGCCGGGCCAATTCGGCCATCCGTTCGGGCGTGGCATCATAGACCACCTGACGCTGGACCATACGAGGGATGCCGGCGTTGGGTTTGGCGATCAGATAGGCCTCAGGGGCGGCCTCCCGCATCTGGGGCAGAATCTCCAGTACCTCTTCCGGCGCATGGCCGCAGTTCGCCCCGACCGCCGCTACCCCCAAAGCGGCCATGGTCTGGGCGGCCTGCGATGGCCTCACCCCCATATTGGTCCGACCGCGGGTATCGAAACTGAAGGTGCAAAAGACCGGCAGATCGCAGGCTTGTTGGGCTCCCTGGACGGCCGCTCTGGCTTCGTTCAAGTCGCTCATCGTCTCAATATAGATGACATCCACTCCGCCGGCCGCCAGAGCCCGGGCTTGTTCGGCAAAGAACTCGACCGCTGTTTCATAGGTCAGTTTCCCGAGCGGCTGCATCATCTCACCGGTAGGGCCGATGTCGCCGCCCACATACGCCTCATCCCCGGCCGCCTGACGGGCCAGTTCGGCGGCGCGGCGGTTGATCGCCTCCACCTGATGATCGAGCCCGGCTTTTGCCAGTCGGGCGCGGCTGCCGCCAAAGGTGGTGGTCAGGATGAGCTGAGAACCGGCCTCCAAGTAAGCGCGGTGCAGGGCCAGGATCTGCTCAGGTCGGTCCAAGACCCACGCCTCGCCAGGCACTCCTGTGGGCAAACCGGCCGATTGCAGCATCGTTCCGGTGGCGCCATCGGCAATCAACACCTGTCCTGAGGCCAATCGATCCAGAATGGCGGGGCGCATGATCCTTCTCCTTCCCCAGGCTCAGACGCCTACCATCCGCTTGACCACCTCGACGGCCTCGGTCGCGTTTTCGGCATAGCCATCGGCTCCGATCTCCTCCGCCCATTCCGGGCTGGCGGGTACGCCGCCGACGATCACCTTGACCTTGTCGCGCAACCCGGCTTCCTTGAGGGTCAGGATCACCGTCTCCTGGTTCAGCAAGGTGGTCGTCAGCAGGGCCGACAGGCCCACCACGTTGGCATCCACCTGACGGACCATGTCCACGAACCGTTGGGGAGATACATCCACCCCCAGGTCGTGCACCTCGAACCCGCTCGCGGCCAGCATCGTGGCGACCAGCGTCTTGCCGATCTCGTGGATATCGCCCTGCACCGTCCCGATGACCACCCTGCCCAACACCTGGCGCTGCTGTTTGCGTTTCATCAGCTCTGGCTCCAGGGCGGCGATAGCGGCCTTCATCGCTTCGCCGCTCATCATCAGGTCCGGGATAAACAGCTCGCCTTTGGCAAACCCATCGCCGACGACATCCATACCGGCCTTGAAGCCTCGTTCGATTGCCTCCAGCGGATCGATCCCGGCCTGGATCGCGTCGTGAGCCAGGGCGCGCGCTTTGTCGGGCAGGCCGTCGATGACCGCCTGGGCCATCTCCTCAAAAATCCTTTCTCTGACCATCGGTGTCCCTCCTTGGTTTCAGATAGGATAATCAAAGACGATTCAAACGCCCGTCCCCCGGTCCATCGCCTCCGTGGCAGGTCCTTCGACCGCCGAACCGAGAGAGCAAGGGCCGAGGGCGCACTTGCCGCACACATCGGCAATGCCCACGGTTTGATATTGAGCGGCGACGGTAAGCAAGTGATGGTAGCAGCGTCCCTTATCCAGCGGCCGGTTTGCATCCAGGGCGTGAACCGGGCAACGTTGCACGCACTCCAGGCAACTGCCATCATGGAAGAACAGACATCGCTCTCGGGACGCAGGCGTCAAATCGGGCAGTTCGGCATCCAGCACCAGGCTGCCAAAGCGGCCAGCGCAACCAGCGTCGGTAATCACCATCTGATGCAGGCCAAAACTGCCCAGTCCGGCGATCACCGCCACGCTCTTGTGGGACCAGCGGCTGAGCAGAGTCACCGGGTCAAAGTTGTGGGTGGCTGGCTCGGCGGCAGCGCGGATGCCATGTTCGGCCAGGGATTCGATCAAACGGGCGTTGATGCGCCCGATGAGCGAATTGGTCTCGACATAGGCCACCGCCCACTCTTGGGCCACTTTTACTCTATCTCGGGCGTTGGCCTCGACCACCCACGGGGCAAAGGGCAGGAAAAAGGAGACGACCGACCGGGCCCCCGGCAGCAGGTCGTGAGGCATCAGATGGGCAGGATGGAGCCGCCGACGCAGCTCCGCGAACCCGGGAGCTTCCGCGGTCACCCAGCGGCACAGCGGGTCCCGGTACGCGGTCAGCGTGCCCGCTTGGGCCACTTCGCGCCGGATGATGGTCGAAATCAGCGATGCCAGTTCCAACGGTTCCATCTACGGAACGATGCGGGTTCCGGTTTTTCCCTCCAGAGCCCGCTCAATGTTCTCCGGATTGGTGATCAGCGCCTCCTTGCCGCCTCTTTCCAGAAACCAGATGGAGGCCTCGATCTTGGGCTTCATGCTGCCTGGGGCAAAATGACCTTCGGCCATGTATTGTTTGGCCTCGGCGACGGTCATCTGATCGATCCAGCGTTGGTTCGGCTTGCCATAGTTCAGCGCCACCTTCTCCACGGCGGTGGAGATCAGCAGCAGATCGGCGCCGATGCTGGTGGCCAGCAGACTGCTGGCATAATCTTTGTCAATGACTGCGGCCACTCCCACCAGATTGCCCTGCTCATCCTCGATGACCGGGATGCCGCCGCCGCCGACGGTAATGACCACAAAACCGGCATCGATCAGTTCTTTGACCGCATCGCGCTCGATCACACGCACCGGCAGGGGCGAAGGGACTACCCGTCGCCAACCCCGGCCCGCGTCTTCGATTACATCCCACCCCTCAAGCTCCCGGCGCTTCCTGGCGTCCTCCTCGCTCATGAACGAACCGATCGGTTTGGTCGGATTCTTGAAGGCAGGGTCGTTGCGGTCCACCAGGACTTGAGTCACCACCGTCGCGGCCTGTTTCTGCATGCCCCGCCGACGAAATTCGTTGTACAGATTCTGTTGGAGCATATAGCCGATCGCTCCCTGCGTATCGGCTCCGCAGAAATCTAGCGGCACCTCGTGGAGTTCATGGCGGGCCAGTTCCGATCGGCGCAGGATGAAACCGACCTGCGGTCCGTTGCCGTGGCCAATGGCTACGTCCCAGCCCTGCTCGATCATGCCGGCAATGTGGATGCAGGTCTCGTGGGCTGCCGCATACTGGTCGGGAACTGTCTGATGAGCCGGGTCCTTGATCAAAGAATTTCCTCCAATCGCAACCACTGCCACCTTCCTCATATCCGGGTACCTCCTCGTTCTCCCTTCACTCTGTAAACTCTGGAACAGGGAATTCCATTGTACTTCAATACCGTCGAATAGGCAAGAACGCAAGGCAGACAAATGATGACAGGAGTCGAGGTTTCAGCCGGGTTGTTTGCTCCGCCCATACACTCCGCCACAATGGGGACAGGCTGCCCTCCTGCTGACTCCCTACGTAGCAGCGGCTGGGATACGGCTGTTGCCAAACAGATTGACAAACCCGCTGCGACTTTGCGGAACGCCCCAGGAGTGGAAGCGTTCGCTGGGTTCTGGGTGATTCCGTTCCGGCTGAAGCCTCCACTCCCACGGGCCGGACTTGGCGACAGCCCTGCCGTGGGGAAAGAAGGTTCTGGTAGAATTGGAGGAGTTGTGGTATAATCCAGTAGAACTAATGGTTGGCGTGGAGCTGGCAGTTTAGAATCAATGAAAACCCAACGGACCCGTCTCAACCAGACCGTCCGGCTAGTGTGCCTGTGCCTGTTGCTGTTGACCGGCGTAAGCGGTTGCAACTTGCCGCCGGCCCTGTCACCGGTGGGTTCGCCAACGGCTGAGACGCTCCCTGCCTTCAGCCCGGAACCCACAGCAAGCCCTCCGCCAGGGGTTAAACCGATTGTCTTCTGGGAGCCCTTTGCGCTGGATCATCCCCAGGGCTTGCTGTTGAGCGAATTGGTGCGCGACTTTGAGGCAGAGAACCCAGACATCTCGATCGAATTGGTCCCCAAGAGCGGCTACGAGAGCATCCACGACGCGATGCTGACCGGATTGTCGGAGGGAGAACTTCCGGATCTGGCGGTCGCGTTCCCCAGTATGATAGCCGAGTATGCCGCCGCCGGCCTGGTGGAGCCGCTGGATCCGTACCTGACCGACGCCGAGATCGGATTCGCCAGCGAGGAGCTGGCTGACTTTTATCCCAACTTTCTGGAAGCAGGTCGCCTACCCGGCTTTGATCGGCAGTTGTGGGCCTTTCCCTTTGTGGAGCATGCCATTGGCATGTGGGTGAATGATGCCCTGCTGGCGCAGGCAGGCTGGGACCACGCTCCGGTCACCTGGGACGAATTCGAGCAGGCGTGTTTTGACGTCATGACCACCACCGGCGTGCGGTGTTACTCCTTTGTGGAAAGCGCTTCCACCTTCACCGCCTGGTTATATAGCCGTGGGGGGCAATTGCTGGATGTTTCTCGTCGTCAGGCAACGTTCAACGGGCCGGCTGGAGTGGAGAGCCTGGCCCTCCTCCGTCGCCTGATCGATGCCGGGCTGGCCTGGCGGCCTGAGGAACCGTACGGCGATTATCTGGCCTTTGCCGGCGGCCAGACGGCCTTTACCTTCTCGTCCACCGGCAACAGCCGCCTCTACACCGAGGCCTATGCGGCTGCGCTCCATCAGGGTCTCGCTCCGTTTCAATGGCGGCAAACCCAGATCCCTCAGGCTGACCCGAATACCCCTTCGACCCTGCTGGTGGGAACCGGGTTTTTTCTCGTGCCGGGCGACGAGGAACGGCAACGGGCCGCGTGGCGTTTCATCCGCTGGTTCACCGAACCCTCCCAAACGGCCCGCTGGGCCAGTGGACTCGACACCCTGCCGGTGCGGGCATCCGCCCTGGCGGTGATGACCGAAACGCTGGAGATTTATCCGTTTCTTCCGGCCCAGGTCGAGGAGATCGGTCGGTATGCCCGGCCGGAACCGGCTATCCCGGAGGAACTGGAGGTCCGAGAGATCCTCCATACGGCCATCCTTTCGGTCACCATGGGCTATGCCGATCCCCAGATTGCCCTCGATCAGGCCGCTCAGGCCGCCAATGCTCTCCTGAGTCAACAGCCCTAGACTCAATCGCGCGGACCGGCGGCCATTTCCTCCAGCCACCGGTCATAGACGGGCGCCAGTTGCCGCCAGTCGAATCGGGCCATGTCCGGTTGCAGGTTCAGGGCGCGGACCTCCTCTGGGTGACGGATGGCATGGCGCAACCGGGCCATCAGACCATCCGGATCATCATACAGACACTGATGATGATACCGGGGTGGGATCAACTCCGGGTAGGACAGCCGCCGGGGTAGAATCGGGAAGCAGCCGCAATAACAGGCCTCTACAACCGCGGCTCCAAAGAACTCGTGGAGGGCTGTGCTCACCACGATGTCAGCCTGCCACAGCAACCGGCTGTACAGGGCGTCGTCCTCCGCGTAGCCGAAATGCACCATCCGATCGGATAGACGCTGCCGGGCTTCCAGGAACTCTTCGGGCTGGTTGCGGAAACTCTCTCCCAGCAAGATCACCCCAAAGTCCAAACCTTCCTCGGTGAGCGCATAGAGGGCGCGGAAAAAAGTCTGCGGGTCTTTGTCGTATTCCCAGCGGTGATTCCACAGGATCACCGGTCGCCCAGAGGGGCGCTGTTCGGGGCGATGGGCATCGAACCGGGCCAGGTCCAGGCCCACAGGCAGGACCCTGGATTTCGAGCGGAGGGCCTCCACCGTCCACAGTTCGTTGTAATCGGGAAAGTGTTTCAGCAGTCGGGGAAGCTCGTCGAAAAAAGCCTCCAGGTGATAGGCCGAGTTAAAGAACACCGCGTCCGCGCGCAGGGCGCTGACCAGGTTGATCAAGCCATAGTGGAGGTCGCGTTTCTCGCCCGGCGGCAGGGGGTAGGTGAGCTGGTTTTCGTGGAAATAGAGGGCAACCGGTATGTCGGACAGGTCCTCCCTCAAGGAAAGAAAGACCGGCAGGTTCAGCATGTCAGAAGCAAGGATTCCATCGGGCCTGTCCGCCATCTCCCGACTCTGGCGAGCCAGGGTGATCGCCCCTCCCTGCATCCGCCACTTCCAGAATCGGCCCGGCAGGGTCAGCAACCGGATCGAATGCCGGCTGTGGGCCTGGTAGCCATTGGCCCAGGCCTGGTGCGATCCGGTATGATAGGGTTCAACGAGCCAGAGGTTCATCCCACCGGAGGTCTTACCGCAATCCGGCAAACAGGTCGTGCCGTTCCTCATCGCCGCCGACCAAGGTTTCGGCCAGTTGAAAACACTCCCACGCCTGCAGTTCGCGCATCACCTCCGGCGGGAGCAAGGCGATGAAGCTATCGGGTCTGAGCTGGGTGGCGTGGCAGCGAGCGGCAGCCAGTTTAACGTCCCAGAAATCCTGGACCAGGATGTCGGTGGTGCACGCCTCGTCGGGCAGGCCAAAGGGCATCTCCTGGCGCTCCCGATACCGCTCCGGAACCTCTAGCCCCAGTTCCTGCATCTTGGCCACCAGTGCGCGAAAGAAGCGGCGGGGAATCGCGGTATAGTAGAGCTTCCTCGCCTGATGGGGTGTGAGCCCGGCCTCAAGCTGCTCCGGGTAACGAGATGGATCGGCGGCGGCGGTAAAGGCGGCTTTGGTGTAGTGATGGACCGCCACATGGTCCGGATGGCCGTAGCCGCCCGTCTCATCAAAGGTAACGATCACATCCGGGCGCTCGCGGCGGATCAGAGCCGTGATCTTGCCCACCACTTGCTCAAAATCGGCCTGGATCAAGGCGTGAGGATGCTGGTTATCCGGAGCGCCGGCCATTCCCGAGTCGCGGTAATCCAGAAAGTAGAGGGCGTCCACCCCCAGGTGCCGACAGGCGCAACGCAGTTCCTGCTCCCGCACGTGGCCCAAATCTTCCGGAGAGGCCAGGTTCGGATCGCTGATCTCCCCCGCCTCCCCCCGCGTGGCGCAGACCAACACCACCCGAACGGCAGGATCGGCGCCATAACGAGCCAGCGTTCCTCCGATGCCGAACGTTTCATCGTCCGGGTGAGCAAAAACAGCCATCAGAGTGAGCGAAGCAAACTGCGTGTCAGACATGGTACCTCCCGTGAGTTGCACCCTCGTGATTGTCGGCGTCAATTGTGGAGTGAGCCTGAGCGGAAGCGAGGATCGCGCTCCAGGATCTGTCGTAACCCTTCTTCCAGGCTGGTGCGGGGGGTCCAGCCGAGCAATTCCTGGGCGAGTCGGATGTCGGCCACCAGCCGGGACACGCCATACGATTGCCCGCGATTATACAACACGTTTACTCGTTTCCCGGTGACCCGACCGACTATCGCTGCCAGTTCGTTGATACTGACCTCCTGTCCGGAACCGATGTTGATCACCGCCCGGTTCACATTGACGGCCGTAGCCGCCCGCACGAGCGCCTCGACCACATCGTCCACATAGACGAAATCGCGGGTTTGGGTCCCATCGCCAAAGATCACCAGCGAGCCCCCGCCTTGGACCTGCTTCAGCAATTGAGGGATGACCGGCGGATAGCTGGGCGGCAAATCCTGTCCAGGCCCGTAGGCGTTGAAAATCCGCAGCGAAACCGATTCGATGTTGTACAGCGTTCCCAGGGTGAAAATATAATACTCGGCGGCGATTTTGCTCACCCCATACGGCGAATTGGGATTCGGCTTTTGCTGTTCGTTAATCGGTTGGTGTTCTTGTTCGCCGTAGAGCGCTCCTGAAGAGGCAAACACGACCCGCCGCACACCGGTATCCCGCATGGCCTCCATCAAGGCGACCGTACCGCCCACATTGACGTTGTTGTATTCGCTCGGGTAGTGGATCGATTCCTGGACCCGCACCCGCGCGGCCAGATGGTAGACGCAATCCACCCCCTGAAGCAGAGTCCATAACTTGGGGACATCTTTGACATCTCCACGGGTCAGGAGTACTTCGGGAACCAACCGCCGGGGATCGCCGCTGGTAAAGTCATCCAAAGCCAGCACGGTGTGTCCTTCGGATACCAACCGATTGGCGAGTGCCGCCCCTAAAAATCCAGCGCCTCCAGTGATCAGAACTCGCATTGTCCTCCTCAATACCCAGTCAGCCCCCCCTCAGACCAGACGATGTCCGGCGGACTCGGGGATATGTGACCGTGAGTGGTTGGGGGGCTCGTTATCGACCTCTAAAGGTCATTCTTTCGCAGTTTGCTGCATCATCCTGGCATCCAGGTCGCGGAGCAATGTCGGCGCTTCAAACAATACCGGGAACCCGCGGATGATGCACAACGCCGTGGCGATCCAGCTCAAGCCAACGGCCACGAACCCCACCCCGTCTGCCCACCTGGCCGTTTCTGGGTCGGTCCATATCCCTTTCAGACCCAGCGTCAAGGCCAGCAGACAAAAGGCCGCCGCCTTGGAAAAGCCATAGAGGGAACGCATGAAACCTGATCCGACCAACCACCGTCCCCAGCGGGTCTGCATCATTCCAAATGAGGTCTGGCCCCACACCAGGCTGAAGCTGCGGATAGTATCCACCAATCCACCGCGGATGATCACAATGATGGGAATCGCCACCGAGATCAGATTGAGATGGGCGTAGACGACCCACATCACCAACTCAACAATCCGGTCCACCGCGATGTCGAGTTTGCTGCCCAGCATTCCCACCTCACGGCGGCGACGCGCGACGATGCCATCAATGGTATCCATCAGGATCAGGATCAAGACCAGACCGGCTGTGGCAATACGGACCTGGGGATTACCCGCGTACAGAAGCACCACCACGCCTACCAGTACAGGAAGCCGTGCCAAGGTGATCGCATTCGCCATATCCCATCCCCGTTTTCTCAGGGTTTGGCTTTGCCAGTATAGCACGAGTGAACGGTTTTGCCAAACTCCAAACCGGGAGGGGTTAGAGTTGGTCTGCCTGATGTCCGATCCATTCGACCAGCCGGATCATCATCTCCTGAAGCCGTACTCTCCAGCGCCAGAGAAGGAGAATCCCCACCATGGCTCCGATCAGCAACAGGCCGCCCTGGAGGCGATCGAGATAGGCGACCCCAGCCCCGACCCACACCGAAGTGAGGACTCCTGGCAGGCGCCCCAAAATCATCAGGACCAGGAACTGGCTGGTCGGCATCGGGGTAAACCCGGCGATGGCACACACCAGATCGTCAGGGGTACACGGGACCAGCCAGAGCAGGAAGAGAACGGGAGGTCCTCCACGTTGGGCCAGCCGGTCAAAGCGGGCCAGAGTCGCTGGTTCCACCCATCGGGCGATGAGCGGTCGCCCCAACCGTCGGGCCAACAGGAAAAGCAAAAGGGAACCAGCAACCAGGCCGCTCATGGCATAGAGGAGGCCGAACCAGGGCCCAAAGAGATACCCGCTGGCCGCCTGGATGAACTGTCCGGGGACAGGGAACAAAAAGACCTGGACCATCTGCAGCCCCACAATGGCGGCTGGACCCCACAGGCCCAACCCTTTGATCCAATTTTGCAACGAGCCTTGGTCGGCTAGGAGCAGGGAAAAGGGATTCCAGATCAGAAGCGCAACCAGGCCCGCCAGGAGCAGGAACCCTGCCAGATAGACACGCCGATTCGGTGATTTCTCCATCGTCGTTACGCCGGTGGCTCGGGCAACGGCAAGGTGGCCCACAGCCAGTAAAAGCCGCCCAACGAGCGAAAGCCGGCCGTCAGCAGGGTTTCCTGCAAGGCGTGATCGCTCCTGGGGACCATCATGCCAATCTCATCAAGGCCCGCCGCCGTCGCCAGCTCCACCGTCTCCCGGAGCAAAGCCGTCCGAACCAGGGGGCTGGAGGCGTCCACGGCTTCGATCCATATTCCTCGATACAGGATCGTCTGCACCGGGATCAACTCGGCATATCCTGCCGGCCGCCCATGGTGTTCGGCCAGGAGCAGGAACGCCGAGGGCCCTTTCGGCGCATCACCCCCCGTCCCTTGAAGCCTCATCGCCGGGAATGTTCTCTGGACCGTCACTCCCGGCGTGGGACGCGAGAGTGGATTCGGGCCTGGCAGACGCCGGAGCAACAGATGGCACGGTTCGGCCGAGGGCCGAAACCCGGCGCGTTGAAAGGCGCGCAGTGAGGCCTGATTGTGGACGGCCGTGACGGCCCGCGCCCAGTGAGCCACCCCCGCGCCGGCCGCGGCGGCGGCCCGAATCAGCCGCGTCGCCAGGCCCTGCCCCGTCCAATCCGGTCGGACGGCCAGCAAATCGATCTCCCACCGGCGGTTTTGCCAGCCAAACGTGGGGAACGCGACCACAAAGCCGATCACCTCGCTCGCGGCCACGGCCAGCCAGGCGCGTTGCGGGCCTTCAGTCAGCATGCGCTGCACTTCTCTGGCGCTGTACGGGGACTCGTGGAAGGTAGTTCGCTCCACCGACAGCAGTCCCTCAGCATCGGCCAGGGAGCCGTTGAACGGGCGGATCTCGGGTTTGAACCCCTTGGTTTCCATCGGCCAGGAAAACACCCGCTGGTCACTATCCCAATCTGGGTCCACTATACCAGGGATTCGTCATCCCGTCAAGGTTGTTTGCTCTCCGACCTCAACAATGGTAGAATGGCGACGGGCCGATGGCCGGACGGCTGATGGGTAAGCTGGGGATGGAGACTGGCGCAGGGTTCCTGGAGAGAGGTACGTGAAGGCCAAACGGGTATTGCTCCTCATCACGGTGTTCGTGGCCGGGATGGCCAGCCTGGGAGTTGAACTCTCGGCCTCCCGATTGCTCGATCCCTTTTTTGGCAATTCCCTCATCATCTGGGCGGTGCTCATCGGCATGGTGTTGCTCTATCTCACTGTCGGCTATTATCTGGGGGGCAAGTGGGCGGATCGTTCGCCCCACTATCACGTCCTATACCAGATCACCGCCTGGGCCTCCTTTCTTATTGGCCTCGTCCCTTTCTGGGCGCGACCGGTGCTCCGCTGGTCCATGCAGGGCTTTGCTGACTATAACATCGGCATCCTGGTCGGCTCGCTGTTGGGGGTCATGGTCTTGTTCTCGGTCCCGGTCACCTTGCTGGGCTGCGTCTCGCCCTTTGCCATTCGTCTATCCATGGAGGGCGCGGACGTGGGATCGTCGGGCAAGATCGCCGGTCGGTTATATGCCCTCTCCACGGTGGGGAGTCTGGTGGGTACCTTCTTGCCCGTATTGGTCCTGATCCCTAATATCGGCACCCGGAATACCTTCCTGTCCTTATCGTTTCTATTGTTGACAGTCTCGGTGGCGGCCCTGTTCTGGGAAGTTCGAGCGCGCGCCTTCCCGTACCTGCTGATGCCGGCCATCTTGATCGCTTTGATGGTGGCCTGGCCGGCCGGCGTCATCAAGCCGGCCGAGTATGGTCAATTGCTGTATGAAACCGAATCGGCCTACAATTACATCCAGGTTGTCCAAGAGGATGGCGCCATCTGGTTGAAACTCAACGAGGGGCAAGGTGTGCACTCCATCTATGATCCGGAGTCGGTGCTGGTGGGAGGGGTCTGGGACTATTTTCTGATTGTCCCCTATTTCAACGAGCCACCCTATACAGCCGACCAGGTGGACAGCCTGGCCCTGATCGGTTCCGCAGCAGGTACCGTGGCCAAACTGTACACCCATTTCTACGGACCGATTGCCATTGACGGCGCTGAGATCGACCCCGAGATCATCCGGATCGGCCGTGAGTACTTTGCCATGAACGAGCCCAATTTCCATGTCGTGGCCCAGGATGGGCGCTATTTTCTGGCCCACAGCCCCCGCCGATATGACGTGATCGCTGTCGACGCCTATCGTCCCCCTTATATCCCGTTCCACCTGACCACCCGCGAATTCTTTCGCCAGGCGCGCGACCATCTGACCGACACCGGGGTAGTGGCGGTCAATGTGGGCCGCACTCCGACCGATTGGAGTCTGGTCGAGGCATTGGCCAGCACGCTCAAGGCCGAGTTCCCCAGTGTGTACACGATAGACCTGGCTCAACCCGACCAAGACCTGATCAATGTCCTGGTGGTGGCCACCCCACAACCCACTCGCTTGGAGAACCTGGCGCTCAATGCAGCCCTCATTTCTGATCCGCTGCTCAAGGAATTGGCCGATTTTGCCGTCTCTCGCGCCTCCGAGTTCACCCAGCCCACCGTCGTCTTTACCGACGACAAAGCCCCGGTAGAGCAGGTGGTCCACGGGTTGATCCTCCATTTTGTGCTGGGCCAATAAACGGCATGGGAGGTGTGGCAAAGGCCCTGCGATGAAGTGGCTTGGGGATCATCCGTTTTACAGCCTGTTGCTGCTCACCGAGAAGCCAGCAGCCTGGCCGGCCGGGTGGGTGGCCTCAATTCCCCTGGCGTTGGGGGCAGTGGCCGGCCTGCTGTGGGGCCAGGTGACCGGTGCGCCTGGCTGGGGGTGGATGGCCGCGCTCGGGTTGCTGCTTTTCGTCGGGGCCGATTGGGCCTTGCTGAGTGCGTTGCCCCGGCATGGGGTGTCGTACGGCCCGGTGCAACCGCCGCTCCTGGCATTGGCCTGCCTTCGTTGGGGGATCATCCTGGCTGCCCTGCCGATGGGCGTGCGCTGGCCGCTTCCTACATGGATCGGCGTGGCAGGGATCCAGCTTCTGATATCGGCGCTGGTGGCGTACGGCACGATGATCGAACCCTTCCAGGTTCGGGTCACTCGCCTGGAGTTGACCCACCCCCGTTTGGCGAATCCCGGTTCGCCCCTGCGGATCGTCCAGCTATCGGATCTTCACGTGGAACGCCTGACCCGGCGGGAACGATCCCTGCCCTCGTTAGTGGCGGCGTTAGCCCCTGACCTCATCGTCCTGACCGGCGACTATCTCAGCACCACGTACAGCACCGAACCCCTCGCTCTGACCGACCTGGAGACGCTCCTGGGACAACTGCATGCCCCTGGCGGCATCTATGCCGTCTGGGGCACGGCTGAGGTAGACCGACCCGAGGCGCTGCGTTTGGTATTGGACAGGCTGGGGATCGTGGTGCTGGAGGACCGAGCCGTGGAGGTGCAGGTGGCGGACCATCACCTGTGGCTGATCGGTCTCACCTGCACGCGGGATGTGGCCGCCGATGGCGCCAGACTCCGCGCCTTGTTGAACGATGTGCCGGACGACGCGTTTACTCTATTGCTCTACCATACTCCGGACTTGATGCCCCAGGCTGCCTCTCTAGGCATCCACCTCTACCTGGCCGGCCACACCCATGGGGGCCAATGGCGCGTACCCGGCTTGGGCGCGATTGTGACCAGCTCACGGTACTGGAAGCGGTACGAGTCCGGACACTATCGGGAGGGCGAGACCGACCTCTATGTCAGCCGGGGCCTGGGGTTCGAGGGGTTTGGCACCCTCCGCGCTCGCTTCTTTTGCCCGCCCGAGGTCGTGGCGATCAGCCTGTCTGGGAGCTAAGCCCTTGTCGATTCCCTGGACGCCGTTGCTTGCCTTGGGAGGCACGCTGTTGCCTCTGCTGTGGGTCAAACGGTGGATCACCCAACGGTTACAGGAACTCAGCCTGCGCTGGGTCGGCGATCCGGACGTGGCGTTGGTGCTCTACTTTGTCCTGGTCCTGCCGGGGGTGGTGATCCACGAACTGAGCCACTGGCTGATGGCTGTCGCGCTGCGGGTTCCTGTCCGGCGGTTTTCCATCGGACCCAGGCGAAAAGGCCGAAGCCGGCAGGTGTCGCTGGGATCGATCCAGGTCGGCAACGTAGACCGGGTCCGGGGGAGCCTCATCGGCCTGGCGCCCCTGTTGGGCGGCTCGGCGGTCATTCTCCTCATCGGCAATCAGGTGCTCGGCATCGATGATCTGGTCGAGATGGTGGCCGGCCAGGGCGTGACCGGGATCGTGGCCAGTCTCGAACAACTGATCCAAGTCGCCGACTTTTGGCTGTGGCTCTATCTGATCTTTGCCGTGTCCAACGCGATGCTCCCCAGCGAATCCGATATGGCCTCGCTCTCACCGGTGCTGATCTTCTTGGGGATCGCCGCCGCCGTCATCATGGTCGTCGGCGGTGTGCCGGTCATCGCTGAAGTGGCGGTTGAGGGGGTGAGCGCGCTGGCCAGCTACCTCGCTTCGGCGTTTGCGCTGACCCTGGCGGTGGACCTGGTGTTCATGGTCGCCATCGGGCTGTTGCTATGGCTGACGGCGACCATCCAGGAGAAATCGCGGTAAGCGGTGGCGCTGGATCCGACCGGCTGCGCAACTGCCACGCTGGTTCTCTTGTTTGACCAGCCTTCGATTTGATGGTATAATTGATTTTGTATAGAAATATTCTAAAAAAGGGCCTGTCTTATCCTCAGGCAGGTTTCGTGAAACAGAAAGGAGAGGAAAAATGGAAATCAGCAAGAAGATGCAAGACGCTCTCAACGATCAGATCCGGGAAGAGCTCTATTCGGCCTACATTTACCTGGGAATGGCCGCCTATTGCGAGTCGATCAACCTCCAAGGCTTTGCTCATTGGATGAAGGTGCAAAGTCAGGAAGAGCTGGAACATGCTCTCAAGTTCTATGAGCATATCCACGACCGGGGCGGTCGGGTGATATTGCAGGCGTTGAATCAACCCCCGGCCGAATATCAGGGTCCCACCGACGTATTTGCCAAAACGCTGGAACACGAACAGTACATTACCGGCTGCATCCACCGGCTGTATGCGCTGGCCGTCGAGGAAAAGGACTATGCCAGCCTGGGCCTGTTGCAATGGTTTGTGGATGAACAAATCGAGGAAGAGAAAAACGCGACCGAGATCCTGAATCTGCTCAAGATGGCGGGCGAGAAGGGCCAGGCGCTGGTGATGCTCGACCGGCAACTGGCTCAGCGAGGCGACTAAACAACCTGATTGAGAAATTGAAGGCCCGCCGGGCCTGATCGGCAGTAAGGGTCCTGTCCAGGTCACGACCTTGGGACCAGAAAGAACGCAACACGTGGCCTGGGCAGGACCCTTCATTCATCTAAACCAGACAGGCGATCGATACTACCTAAAAGGAGTGATTGACAGAGGGTAATTCGGGGCGTATAATAGATTGTAGAAGGGTTGAATTGCAGGGCTGGTTGTCTCCTACAGACAGTCGCTGCCCTCTCCTCGTACCGATTGCCTCAAGGAGACGACATTCTCGTTGTGAAGGGAGATAGGGGAAGCCGCCCGTTGGACAGCTCACCTCGTTCCCCGAATCCCTTTCCCCTCCCCGAATCGGAGAGGGGGAAGGCGGTAGGCGAAGCGCTGCTGTGTCCGCAGGCCGAGGAGAGCCCCTGGCGCCAGTTTCGAACCGCCGGAGGCTCCGAAAGGGACCCTCACACGTTGGCATGCCGGATGGGAAGGGAAGACCTTTCAGGTAGGTTGTTCTTGCAAGGAGGGAAGGAGCGATGAAACCTCGGTTGATTCTCACGGCATTGGTTGTGTTGGCTTTGACTCTCATCGGCACCATGGGGCTTGGCCCCCGTGGTCAGGCTCAGGAGGGACAGCCCTCAGCAGAGGCGGGAGTTGCACCCCAGGCCCTGATGGGCACGGCGTTTACCTACCAGGGCCAACTGAAGAAAGACGAAAGTCTGGTGGACGGGGCCTGCGATTTCGAGTTCCGCCTGTGGGATGCGGCCAGCGGCGGGACGCAGATCGGCGCCACCCAAACCAAAACCAACATCGGCGTCAGCAATGGCCTCTTCACCATCCGTGACCTGGACTTTGGCGCGGACGCGTTCCAGGGGGAGGCGCGCTGGTTGGCGATTGCGGTGCGCTGCCCGGCGGGGAGCGGGAGCTATACCGATCTGAGCCCGCGCCAGGCGCTGACGCCGGCGCCCTACGCGCTGGCCTTGCCGGGGCTGTGGACAGAGCAGAACGCCATTAGCCCGAACGTCATCGGCGGCTACAGCGGTAACAGTGTGGCTGGTGGTGTGGTCGGCGCTACGATTGGCGGTGGAGGCCTTAGCAGCCTTCCCAACCGGGTGATTGGTCACTACGGCACCGTCAGCGGGGGTCTCAATAATGTCGCCGATAATGCGGCCACCGTCGGCGGGGGTGATGGCAACGCCGCCAGCGGTTCCTATGCCACCGTCGCCGGAGGTAGGAAGAACACGGCCAGCGGCAGTTACAGTTTCGCTGCCGGCCGGCGCGCCAAGGCAACCCACGCTGGCGCCTTTGTGTGGGCCGATAGTACTGACGCCGACTTTGCTTCGACCGGGGCGAACCAATTCCTGATCCGCGCCGGCGGCGGCGTGGGCGTCGGCACCAACAACCCCGGCAGCCATGCCCTGTCCGTCTATTCGTCGCGCAGCGGCGTGGCCGGCTCGACGGTCCATGTGACCAACGACCACGCCAGCGGCATCGCCATGACCTTGGAGAGCCACTCCACGGACCTGACCCTGCTCTTGTCGCAACATGGAACGGGGGACATCTTGCGCGCCGATAGCTGGGTCGGCGGCTGGCATCCGGTGTTCAAGGTCAAGAACAACGGCGCCGTCGAGTGTTCGACCCTCACCCTCACTGGCGGCAGCGACCTGTCCGAGCCGTTCCAGGTCACAACCAGGAAAGAGCGGATCGAGCCGGGGACGGTGGTCTGCATTGACCCGGACCATCCAGGCAAGTTGAGGGTCTGCCAGGAGGCGTATGACCGCACGGTGGCCGGGGTGATCGCCGGCGCGGGGGGCATCGAACCGGGGGTGGTGATGGGCCAGACCGGATCGGTGGCCGATGGGTCCTACCCGGTGGCCCTGACCGGTCGGGTCTATGTCTGGGCCGATGCCTCTGCCGGCGCCATCCGGCCGGGGGACCTCCTCACCACCTCTCCGGTCCCGGGACATGCGATGAAGGTCAGCCGAACGGACGCCCAGGGCGCGGTCCTGGGCAAGGCGATGACGGCGCTGGAGAAGGGCCGGGGACTGGTCCTGGTCCTGATCGCGCTGCAATGAGGTCAGCGCCAAGGTGCAGTGCGCCAGGATTGCCCTGGGCACTGTCACCGGTCTGAGGAGGTGCATGATGAAGATCAAACGTGGCATCTTGCCGATGGCGCTGATCGGCCTGCTCCTGGTCGTGGGCCCGCTGATCCTCCCTGGCAGCAGTCGCGCCGCGCCAGGCGCCATCGCCGAAGAGGAAGCGATCGCCATCGCCGACCTGTGGATGGCCATGGAGTTGAACGATGCCCGTTCGGGCCTCTCCGATCAGGAGCGGGTGGAACGTCTTCAGGCATTGGGCCAGCACACCGTCTCCTACTTTGTGTCAGGAGGCAGGCTGGAGGCGTCCCTTCCGCCCGGCGAGCAGGTCCTGGCCTATGTGATCGAATATCGGCCGGCCGGCTATGTGGTCGTTGCCGCCACCGATCGTCTGCAACCGATCCAGGCTCATGCGGTCGAATCGCGGTTTTGGTGGGATGAGCCGGGGCTGGACCTGGTGCGGGGCGACGTGTCCCATGCGCTGGAGCGGATGTGGCAGAACCTGCCGTCTGAGCCGCATCCCGCCTGGGCAACCCTGCGCGCCAAACTGAGCCAGGGGGAGAGCCTGGAAGAGGTCCACTTCCCGCAGACGGACGAGTATGTTTTTTGGGAAACGGCGATCTGGAGCCAGGGATGGCCCTACAATGAAGTGGTGGCGGCGCACAACGGCAACAATTCCAACGTGCCGACCGGCTGCGTGGCCACAGCGATGGCCATCAAGTTCCGTTTTCACGAGTGGCCCGTCACCGGCAACGGGACAGTCAGCTACGATGATGTGTGGGGAAGCGTCCAGTTCAGCCATTCGGTCAATTTCGGCGCCCAGACCTACAACTGGGCCAACATGCCCCTGTCCAATCTGACCGAGTCGAACCTGGACGTGGCGACCCTGATGTACCACTGCGGGGTGGCGATTCACATGAACTACGAAGTCGGCGCCTCGTGGGGCTGGCCGGGGGAGAGCGCTGTGGAAGTGCCGTTTCGGTACCGGGCGACCGAGTATATCTACACCCCGGAGGAGGGGGGCGTGGCCCACGTGGAGCCTCTGCGGCGGAGCCTGGTCGGCGGCTTGGTGATCCTGGTGGCCAGCGACAGCCACAATATGGTAGCGGCCGGCTACCGGAACGAGTTGGGCGTGCAAGAGTTCTGGATCAACCACGGCCATGGCGGGCCGTCCAACGGCTGGCAAACCCTGGCCTTTGCCGATGTGCACAACTCCTGGCCCTATTCCTCGCCGGTCCACTATGTCTATGTAGATGGGGCCTGGTCGGGAATCGAGCAAGGCTGGATTCAGAAGCCGTTCAACACCTTTGGGGAAGGGCTGTCCTCGGTCCCGAACGGGGGCCACCTCTGGCTGAAGGAAGGCAATTACACCGTGCCGGCCACCCTCACCAAACCGATGACCATCCACAGCTATGAAGGCCCCGCTGTCCTGAGCCCGTGAGGGTCAAGATGAGGAGGATGACGATGAAACGTGCGATGCTCTCTCTGCTGGCGGTCTCTGTCCTTGTCGCCTCGGGCCTGCCGGCAGCGGCCCAATCGGGCGACGGCTACGACCTGACCTGGAACACGATTGACGGCGGCGGGGCGACGTTCAGCACTGGCGGTGGCTACAGCCTGGGCGGGACGGTCGGTCAGCCGGACGCGGGGCTGCTTGCCGGCGGGGGGTACAGTCTGCTCGGCGGCTTCTGGGGTGGGGCAGTGCCGCCCTACCAGGTCTACCTGCCGCTGGTGCTGCGGAACTACTGACCCCTCGCATTACCTCACCCCTACCCGATCACCCCCTTCCCCTCTCCGCCGGCGGAGAGGGGAAGGGGGCCGGGGGGATGAGGTGAGGTCAGTGCGCATCAGCCACCGGGCATTTTCATTCGTCGTGGCGCCCTACCGGGCGTGGGAACTCCCTCCCACCGCTTTGCAAGCGTCAGGAGGTTTGCCCGACCCTTGACGCCCGGCCTCCATTGTGCTATAATGGTCATGCGTATTGACAATCGGATACCACGCCCTAACCCTGCAGCCAGACCACGCTGACGGAGAAACCGCTCTCTGGTCAGCTTTCGCTTTGCCTGCATGCTCTCGTCCAGATGCGGTGACATCTCAACAGGTTTCTATTTCTTCACAAGGAGGAAGGAGCGATGAAACCTCGGTTGATTCTCACGGCGCTGGTTGTGTTGGCTTTGGCTCTCATCGGCACCATGGGGCTTGGCTCCCGTGGTCAGGCTCAGGAGGGACGGCCCTCAACAGAGACGGGAGTTGCACCCCAGGCCCTGATGGGCACGGCGTTTACCTATCAAGGCCAGTTGACGAAAGACGGCGGCCTGGTGGACGGGACGTGCGATTTCGAGTTCAGCCTGTGGGATGCCGATGTCGGTGGGACGCAGATCGGCGCGCCCCAGACCAAAGCGGGCGTCACCGTCAGCCGCGGTCTGTTCACCATCCGTGACCTGGACTTTGGTGCGGACGCGTTCCAGGGCGATGCCCGCTGGCTGCAGATTTCTGTACGCTGCCCGACAGGGAGCGGGAGCTATACTGTGCTCAGCCCGCGCCAGGCGCTGACGCCGGCGCCCTATGCGCTGGCCTTGCCGGGCCTGTGGACGCAGCAAAACGCCACCAGCCCCAACCTGATCGGCGGCTACAGTGACAATGTTGTGCTTGCCGGGGTGGTGGGGGCAACGATCGGCGGGGGTGGAGCGAGCGGCTCGCATAACGCGGTCACCGATGACTATGGGACGGTGAGCGGCGGGCGGAGGAACCAGGCCGGCGATGGAGCCGGCACGACGTCGGATCGAGCGTACGCCACCGTCGCCGGCGGCTATTCCAATATGGCCAGCGGCGCGTACGCCACCGTCGGCGGGGGCAGTGGGAACTGGGCCAGCGGGGCCAGCGCCACTGTCGTCGGCGGCTGGGTGAACACGGCCGGCGGCGATGCCGCGACCGTCGGAGGCGAGAGCAACACCGCCAGCGGCAACTGGTCCACCATCGCCGGGGGCTATTCCAATACCGCCGACGGTGAATACGCCACCGTGGGCGGGGGCAGTGGGAACTGGGCCAGCGGGGCCAGCGCCACTGTCGTCGGCGGCTGGGTGAACACGGCCGGCGGCGATGCCGCGACCGTCGGAGGCGAGAGCAACACCGCC
>JAGVRI010000009.1:0-59895 GCA_018606645.1 Chloroflexota bacterium | reverse complement strand
AGCGGCAACTGGTCCACCATCGCCGGGGGCTATTCCAACACCGCCGACGGCGAGTACGCCACCGTGGGCGGGGGCAGCGGCAACACGGCCAGCGGGGCCAGCGCCACCGTCGTCGGCGGCTGGGTGAACACCGCCAGCGGCGATGCCGCGACCGTCGGAGGCGAGAGCAACGTCGCCAGCGGCAAGTGGTCCACCATCGCCGGCGGCTACCTCAACACCGCCGACGGCGAGTCCGCCACCGTGGGCGGCGGTTACTCCAACACCGCCAGCGAGGTCTGGGCCACCGTCGGCGGGGGCGGTGAGAACCAGGCCAGCGGGGCCAGCGCCACTGTCGCCGGCGGGCGGGACAACGTTGCCAGCGGCGCGCTCGCCGCCGTCAGCGGCGGCGGTTCGAACACGGCCAGCGGCAACAACGCCATGGTGCCGGGCGGGACGGACAACGTGGCGGCCGGGAACTACTCGTTCGCCGCCGGGCGGCGGGCCAAGGCCAACAACCTCGGCTGCTTCGTCTGGGGCGACGCGACCAACGCCGACTTGACGTGTAACAACAACAACCGTTGGGTGGCGCGGGCCAGCGGCGGGGTCTGGTTCTACACCAGCGCCGGGCTGGGCTCGGGCGTGTACGTAGCGTCCGGCGGCAACGGCTGGCTTGGCGTCAGCGACCGGGCGATGAAGGAGAACCTGGCCCCGGCCGACACGCGCGCCATTCTGGAGAAGCTGGCTTCGCTGCCGGTGGTTGAGTACAACCTGAAGAGCCAGGACCCGTCGGTGCGGCACATCGGCATGGTGGCTCAGGATTTCGCCACCTTCGGCTACGGGGAGAGCGACAAGGCGATCAATACGCAGGACGCGGACGGGGTGATGATGGCCGCTATCCAGGCTCTCTACGCCGAGAACCAGGCGCTCAAGGCAGAGGTGGCGGCGCTGGACGCCCGGCTGGCGGCGTTGGAGTCGGGCGCGGGCCGATGCCCGCAGCCCGCAACGCGCTGGCCGCTGCCGTGGCTGGCCGCGGGCGGGCTGGTGCTGGGAGGCGGGGTGTGGGCCGGTTGGCGGCGCCGGCCGGGAGGTGGACGATGAACAAACCAGGCAGGCCAGGACTCATCCTGGGTCTTTTGGCTATCTTTGTGTCGCTGGCCGTCGTCGTGGGCGTCTCAGCCCAATCGGGCGGCGGCTATGACCTGACCTGGAACACGATTGATGGCGGCGGGGAGACCTTTAGCACCGGCGGCGGCTACCGCCTGGGCGGGACGGTCGGTCAGCCGGACGCGGGGCTGCTTGCCGGCGGGGGATACAGTCTGCTCGGCGGCTTCTGGGGCGGGGCGGTGCCGCCCTACCAGGTCTACCTGCCGCTGGTGCTGCGGAACTACTGACCCCTCGCCTCGTTCGAAATTACCTGACCCCTACCCCGATCACCCCCTTCCCCTCTCCGCCGGCGGAGAGGGGAAGGGGGCCGGGGGGATGAGGCGAGGTCAGTGCGCATCAGCCACCGGGCATTTTCATTCATCGTGGCGCCCCACCGGGCGTGGGAACTCCCTCTCGCCGCTTTGGAAGCGTCAGGAGGTTGCCCCGACCCTTGATGCTCTGCCTCCATTGTGCTATAATGGTCGTGCGTATTGACAATCGGATACCACGCCCTAACCCTGCAGCCAGACCACGCTGACGGAGAAACCGCTCTCTGGTCAGCTTTCGCTTTGCCTGCATGCTCTCGTCCAGATGCGGTGACATCTCAACAGGTTTCTATTTCTTCACAAGGAGGAAGGAGCGATGAAACCTCGGTTGATTCTCACGGCGCTGGTTGTGTTGGCTTTGGCTCTCATCGGCACCATGGGGCTTGGCTCCCGTGGTCAGGCTCAGGAGGGACGGCCCTCAACAGAGACGGGAGTTGCACCCCAGGCCCTGATGGGCACGGCGTTTACCTATCAAGGCCAGTTGACGAAAGACGGCGGCCTGGTGGACGGGACGTGCGATTTCGAGTTCCGCCTGTGGGATGCGGCCAGCGGCGGGACGCAGATCGGCGCCACCCAGACCAAAACCAACATCAGCGTCAGCAATGGCCTCTTCACCATCCCCAGCCTGGACTTTGGCAGCGGTGCCTTCCAAGGGGAGGCGCGCTGGCTGCAGATTTCTGTGCGCTGCCCGACAGGGAGCGGGAGCTATACTGTGCTCAGCCCGCGCCAGGCGCTGACGCCGGCGCCCTATGCGCTGGCCTTGCCGGGCCTATGGACGCAGCAAAACGCTACCAGCCCCAACCTGATCGGCGGCTACAGTGACAATGTTGTGCTCGCCGGGGTAGTGGGGGCAACGATCGGCGGGGGTGGGGGGGCGACCCTCGGTGTCAACCGGGTGACCGACAACTATGGCACGGTGGGGGGCGGCTGGTCAAACCAGGCGGGGGACAACACGGGCACCGTAGATGATCGGTCGTGGGCCACCGTCGGCGGGGGCTATTCCAATATGGCCAGCGGCGCGTACGCCACCGTCGGCGGGGGCAATAGCAACACCGCCAGCGGCGCGTACGCCACCGTCGGCGGGGGCGACTGGAACACCGCCAGCGGCGCGCACGCCACCGTCGGCGGGGGCGAATGGAACACCGCCAGCAAATTGGTAGCCACCGTTGGCGGGGGCCATGACAACACCGCCAGCGGCGAGGGTGCCACCGTCGGCGGGGGCGGTGAGAACCAGGCCAGCGGCTGGTACGCCACCGTCGGCGGGGGCAATGGCAACACCGCCAGCGCCGCCTACGCCACCGTCGGCGGGGGCCAGTCCAGTACCGCGCAGGGCAATTACAGTTTCGCCGCTGGCCGGCGGGCCAAGGCGAACGACGAGGGTGCCTTCGTCTGGGGCGACGCCACCGATGCCGACATCGCCTCGACGGCTGCCAACCAGTTTGTTGTGCGCGCTACCGGTGGTGCCCGGCTCTATGGCGGCGGCAGGTGGGACCTGGCCACCACCGAGGGGGATCTGCGCATCGGCAACGACACCCACCGCCTGAAGATCGGCGTTGCTCTCGCCGGCGGCGGCGCCGGCGATGTCTGGTTCCGCGCCGACGGAGGCAGCAACCGCATGCACTTTTGGTCGCCGGGCGGCCTGTGGATCTATACGAATGCGGCCAAGACGTCGGGCATGTACCTGGCCGCCGGCAGCAGTTCCTGGAACGTGGTCAGCAACCGGGATCTCAAGGAGAACTTCCGCCCGGTGGATTCCCGCCAACTGCTGGCCCGCCTGGCCGCCATCCCCATCACCACCTGGAACTACAAGGCTCAGGACCCCGCCATCCGCCACATCGGGCCGATGGCCGATGACTTTAACTCCCTGATAGAGGGCCTGGGGGGCGAAGGTCCGGACTCTATCAACAGTCTGGATGCCGACGGCGTGGCGTTGGCGGCCATCCAGGGGCTGTATCAACTCTCCCAGGAGAAAGATGCCCGCATCGCGCAACTGGAAGAGGAGAATTTCGCCCTGCGGTCCCGGCTGGACGGCCTGGAGGCGCGGCTGGCGGCGCTGGAGTCGGGCGCGGGCCGATGCTCGCAGCCCGGAACGCGCCGGCCGCTGCCGTGGCTGGCCGCGGGCGGGCTGGTGCTGGGAGGCGGGGTGTGGGCCGGTTGGCGGCGCCGGCCGGGAGGTGGACGATGAACAAACCAGGCAGACCAGGACTCATCCTGGGTCTTTTGGCTATCTTTCTGTCGCTGGCCGTCGTCGTGGGCGTCTCGGCCCAATCGGGCGGCGGCTATGACCTGACCTGGAACACGATTGATGGCGGCGGGGAGACCTTTAGCACCGGCGGCGGCTACCGCCTGGGCGGGACGGTCGGTCAGCCGGACGCGGGGCTGCTTGCCGGCGGGGGGTACAGTCTGCTCGGCGGCTTCTGGGGCGGGGCGGTGCCGCCCTACCAGGTCTACCTGCCGCTGGTGCTGCGGAACTACTGATCCTGCCTAGCGCTCCTGGGGTTGCCCCTGGCGGGCGGCGGAGGCGGCGCGCATCAGGTGCTCAGGCATCTGCACCGCCACCACCTCGCCTCGGGCGCAGACCTCGCCATGCACCGACAAGGTGGTCGCCACCACCACCTTCCGCCCTTTGATCTCCTTGACCTGCGACCGAAGTTCCAACGGCCCCTCGATCGGGGTCGGGCGGAGGTAGTCCACGTGGAGGGAGGCGGTGACAAAGCGCAGGGCCGGCTCCGTGTCCATCGCCCGGCCCTGCGCCCGGTAGGCGGCTGCTGCCGCCGTACCGGTGCTATGGCAATCGATCAATGAGGCGATCAGCCCGCCGTACACATAGCCGGGCACCGCGGTGTGATACGGTTTCGGATAGAAGGTGCAGACCGCCTCCTCGCCATCCCAATAGCTCTTGATCTGGAGTCCGTGCTCATTCAGCCGGCCGCAGCCATAACAGTAGCTCACATCATCCGGATAGTAGTCCTGGAATGCTTTTTCGGTCATGAGCAGTTTCCTTCCGTTGCGCGAGTCTCGAACGCACTCTATGGTAGCACAATCCCAGAATCCCGTCCAAAATGGGGATGGCGGAAGCCATGCTTCCGTCGGTATCTTCGTTGTCAAAGCACCGGAAACCTGGTATAATAGCGCCGCCTGTGGAGGTCACGATGATCATCGAAACCGAGGAATTGACCAAATACTATGGCCGGGTGCGGGGCATCGTAGATCTGACCCTGTCCGTCCGGCAGGGGGAGGTCTTTGGCTACCTGGGGCCCAACGGCGCGGGCAAGACGACGACCATCCGCCTGTTGCTCGATCTGATCCGACCTACTCGAGGGCAGGTCCGGCTGTTCGGCCAGGAAGTGCGGAACCACGCGGCGGCGCTCAAAGCCCGCATCGGCAACCTGCCCGGTGAACTAAGTCTGTGGGAGAACCTGACCGGAAAAGAGCTGCTGACCTTTGTCGGCCACCTGCGCGGTCATCTCGACTGGGCGTGGATCGACGAACTGGCCGCGCGCCTCGACCTGGACCTCACCCGTCGCATCGGCAGCCTGTCCCATGGCAACAAACAGAAGGTCGGGCTGATTCAGGCGTTCGCCCACAAGCCAGAGCTACTGATCCTGGATGAACCGACCATCGGTCTGGACCCCCTGATTCAGCAAGAGTTCTACCGTCTGATCGACGAGTTCAAAGCCCAAGGATGCACCGTGTTCCTCTCTTCGCATATCCTGCCGGAGGTGGAACGGGTGTGCGACCGGGTGGGCATCATCCGCGAAGGTCGGCTGGTGGCCGTGGAGGAGGTGGCCGAACTGAAGCGCAAACGGCTCCGCCAGATGGAGATCACCTTCGCTTCGCCGGTGCCGGCGTCGGCTTTCGACTTGCCCGGCGTGCATGGCCTGGTCCAGGAAAACAACACCCTGCGCTTTCGGGTCGAAGGCGGCCCTGGGGTCCTGGATCGGGTGATCAAGCAGGCGGCTCAATTCGCGGTGGAGGACCTCAACTATCAGCAGATGACGTTGGAAGATATCTTTCTGGCCTACTACCGCAAGGAGGGGGAGCATGTTCCTGCGTAATCTGTTCCTGAAGACCCTCCGTGACCTGCGCGGCCAGGTGTGGGGCTGGGGATTGGGCCTGGGGGCGATGGGCCTGCTGGTGGTGGTGCTTTACCCTCCCTTCAAAGATCAACTGGGAGACCTGGTGAAACTGCTCAGCAGTTACCCACCGGCGCTCTCTGCCTTTTTCGGCGACATGTCCCAGTTAGCCCGGTGGGAAGGCTGGCTGAATATCGAGTTCTATAGCTGGATCCCGCCCATCCTCGCCATCTTTGCTATCGGCACCGGCACCGGCCTGATCGCCGGCGAGGAAGAAAAAGGAACGCTGGACCTGCTTCTCTCCCACCCAATCCGGCGGTGGCGGGTGGTGGCCGAGAAATTCGCCGCCTTTGTCGTGGCTACGATCCTGATCTGCGGGTTGGCTGCCCTGTGTTTGGTCATCGGCGCAGTGATGATCGGTGAAACCCAGGCCCTGGATGGCATGGTTCTTGCGTCGCTCGACATGGGGCTGCTGACCATCACCGGCGGCGCTTTTTCATTGATGGCGTCGGTGATATTCCGCCGTCGCCTCTGGGCCTCCGCGACGGCGATCGTGGTCGTCATCGGCTCCTGGTTTGTGGAGTCGCTGGGCAAGGTGGTCGAGGTGATGGAGCCGTACCGGCCCTTCACTCTCTTTCATTACTATACCGGCGGCGCGGTGTTGACCGAGGGCGTGAACTGGAGCAACGTCGCCGTGCTGGTGGGGTTGACCATCCTGTTCTTTGCCATTTCGCTCGTCGCCTTCCAGCAACGAGACCTGGCGGTTTGACATCGGATCCCGTCCCGATCATGAATGACCTAGGGGAACGACTGCGCACTGTCCGCGAAGAAAAGGGGCTCTCACTCGAAGAGGTCGCCGAAGCGACTCGCATCCCGCTGCATTCGTTAAAAGCCCTGGAAGAGGAAAAGTTCGACGTCTTTGCCTGTGAACTTCACGCCCGAGGTTTCCTGCGCAACTATGCCGGGTTCCTGGGGTTGGAGGCCGATGAGATCCTGGCCCTCTATGATCAGCGGCGCGGCCACTCCCATTCTTCCAAACCGACCTTGCTGCCGGCGGCCAAGGCCCCGGCAGCCACCGGCCGATCCTTTTCCGGGGTGGATGCCCTGCTGGGATTAGCCGTGTTGGCCCTCGTCGCCCTGGCTGCCCTTTCGGTGTACCAGCGCCGCAGCTACGCTCCGCCTGTCGCCACCGCCAGTCCTGCCCCCACTCCGACGGTGACTCCGATGCCGATCGCTGAAGGCACGGCCTACACCCTCGATGTTGACCTCAATTATGCCGAACACCGGCTGCGCGCCAGGGAACGGATCGACTATACCAACGTCCTCAGCGAAACTCTGAGCGACCTGATGCTGAATATCCACGCCAATTGCAGCCGGGGGACGTTCAAGCTCCACAGCATCAAAGTGGAGAACGAGGGGGAATGGGTCCAGCCCGAGGTCTATCCCCTGGACATGACGCTGCGCGTCCAGTTGCCCCGCCCGCTGCCGCCCAGGGAGCATGTGGCTCTGTCTCTGGAATTTGAACTCAACCTGCCCAGGATCAGTCCCGAGGCCGAGTTCAGCCGGGCCAGCCTCGGCTACTCTCGGCGCGCCGTCAGCCTGGGAAACTGGTATCCGGTGCTGGCTCCCTATCGCAAGGACAAGGGATGGTATGGCCTGACCTGTTTCGAGATCGGCGATCCGTATGTCACCGAGGTGGCCGATTACCGGGTGACGATCACCACCACGCAGGAGGTGATGATCGCCGCCACCGGACAGGAAACCCGCTCCGGCAACCGCTGGTCGTATGAAGCGCGGCAGGCTCGTTCCTTCGCGCTGGTTGCCAGCGATCAGTACCAGGTGCGCACCGCCCAGACCGGAGGGATCACCGTCCATTCCTATTACTTTGCCAACAATGCAGAAGCCGGGGAGGCGGTCCTGCACACCGCGACCCAGGCCATCGAGCTGTTCACCGAATTGTATGGCCCTTACCCCTATGCCGACTATCGCATCGCCGAGACCGAGTTCGCCGGAGGGATAGAGTTCTCCGGTCTTACCTTCCTCGGTTCCCTGTTTTACGATCAGTACGACGGCACCGCCCGGACTCCCTTGCTGTCCCTGACCGCCCATGAGGTCGCCCATCAGTGGTTTTACGGACTGGTGGGCAACGATCAGGTCATCGAGCCGTGGCTGGACGAGGCCCTGGCTGAATACAGCAGCTACCTCTATTATGAACGGTATCTGCCGGACGACACCGACTGGTGGTGGTTCTATGCGGTGGACCAGTGGGCGCCCACCGGCAAGATCGACTCGTTCATTTATGAATTCCGCGACAACCGGCAATACATGGATGCGGTGTACCGTCGGGGCGCGCAATTCGTTCATCAATTGCGGAAGACGATGGGCGATTCCGGGTTCCTGGCCTTCTTGCAGGAGTACCAGCGCCGCTACGCCTATCGTCTAGTCAAATCGCGGGACTTTTTCAGCCTGGTCCGGGAGTTCACCACCGCTGACCTGATCCCGCTTCAGGAAGAATTTTTCCGGCAGCGGATCCTGCCCTAGGCCGTCGCTCTCTCGATCTCTGAGGGCCGAGAAGAATGCCTCTGGATTCTACCGCCAGTTCCCGACGCACTGAGACGCCCGTTCCACAGGAAACCCCCGGATCGGTGATTTCCCGCCGAGGTTTGGCCGCCAACCTGCTGGTCGTCCTGCTGGCGATCGGACTGGTCATGACGGGCACGGGGCCTGCCCCTCTCGTCCCTCCAGCCGCTCCCCCTCCCGCCAGTCCTACGCCGACCCCGGTCTCCTCCCCGGCGGCTGCCTCGACCCCGACCTCCGTCCCTTCTCCGACTTCCCCGTCCCTGCCCACCGTCGTGGCCGCGAGCCAGGTACTTCTCCCGCCGGCGAATCCTACCCCCCTCCCGGACCTGACAGCCGAATCGCGGCAGGTAATCGGGCAATCGGTGCTCGGACGGTTCATCGTCGCCCATCGCGTGGGCCAGGGGCCGATCAAAGTGGCGCTGATCGGGGATATCCACGGTCAGTTTGAGGCCAATACCCACCGCCTGGCGCAGCAGCTTCTCGAACACTTTCGGGCCCATCCGGACGAGGTGCCGCCCGAAGTGAGCCTGTGGATCATTCCGACCATGAACCCTGACGGGCTGACCAGCGGCCATCGGTGGAACGCCCACGGCGTGGACCTCAACCGCAACGCCGACACCGATCTGGACGGCTGCGCCGGCAACGACTGGTCGCCGGATACGGTGGGGCACGAAGGGGACTATCCGGGGGCGGGCGGGGCCTATCCCTTCTCCGAACCGGAGACGCGGGCGGTGCGCGATTTCCTGGAGGATGCCTGGGTGGCCATCTTTTACCATAGCGCCGCCGGGGCGATCTATGAGGACTCGTGCCGGCAACACCTGCCCACCGCTCGTCTGGCCCAGGTCCTCTCGACAGCAACCGGCTACCCGATTCCCGAAGAGGGGTGGGTGGGCTATCCGATCACCGGGGACCTGGCCGACTATCTGGTGGGGGAGGGGGTGGCCGCCGTGACCGTGGAACTGACCGATCATGACGACCCCGAGTTCGAGCGCAACCTGGCCGGAGTGCGGGCCGTGCTGAATTCGATCCAGGAGATCGTCCAGGCCGAAGCGACCGGCGCTGGCGCCCGGTTGATCTGGCTCCACCAGGGCAACACCGGGGTCTGGCGCTATGCCGAGAACAGCTTTGTGCACCCCATCGCCCTGGAGGTAATTGACGATACCGCCTACCTTCTCGACGGCGGGCGGGTCCTGGCCCTGAACCTGAGTGCCCCGACGGCGCCCGAGCGGCTGCTGGCCCCCGGCGATCAGGTGGAGAACGTCCGGGTTCAGGAACCCCTCGATCTGGCCTCGGAGAACGGCGCATTGCTCGTCCTGGACCGGGCCGGGGATGTCTATCGCTACGATCGCGCCGACCGGACCTGGTCGGTGGAGCGCTATGACCGGCCCTCTGGAGACCTATCGGACCTCTATTTTGTCGCGCTGGCCGCCGACCGCCCCTCCGGCCCTTACCGCTATCTTCTGGAAACGACCCATGAACAGGTGTGGCGTTTTGCCCGTACGGCCAGGGGAACCTCCTGGATCGGGCTGCCTCAGGGCCGCGACGTGGACCTCAGCGCCTGGGGCGAGGACCTCTATGTGCTCAGCCGGGCGATGAACAACCCCAGGGCCAGCCTGTGGCGGTATGAACGCGGCCAGCCGGTTTCCCGCTTCCAGCCCAACCTGACGTTGGTCCATCCCCGGCAGGTGGTGGCGACCGAAACGGCGGTAGTTGTGCTGGACCGCGAAGGCCGGCGGTGGGTAGCCCTGGACCGGCAAAGCGGCGCGGTGTTGGCCCTGTACCAGTTTAGCGACCGGCGGGCAGTCAGCGTTGGCTGGGCCGACCCGACGGGTCAACGCGTGATATTTGCCGGGCGCGATGCCCTGTACTTTTATGGTGAACCGGACCGCGCCGCTGCCATCGAGGGTGGACCGACCCTGCCAACCCCCCAACCACACGATCTGGAGCAGTTGGACCGCTTGAGGGGCCTGCGCCTCCCGATCGACGGGGCCACCGTCACCCGCCGTGATTTTCAACTGCCCGGCGCGCCGCGCCATTACCGGCTGGGGGTGCACCAGGGGCTGGACTTTTACGCGCATACGGTCGGTGTGGCGGTGGACCGCCAGACCCCGGTCCATGCCATCGCCGACGGAGTGGTGATCCGCGCCCTGGTGGATTACCAGCCCCTGACCGAGGCCCAGGCCCGCGCCTGGGCGGCGCAGTGCCGGCGGCTGGGTTACACGCCGGAGGAGGTGTTGGACGGCTACCGCGGGAGGCAGGTCTGGATTGACCATGGGGGAGGATTGGTGTCGCGCTATGCCCATCTGGGTCGGATCGCGCCCGGCATCGAGGAGGGGGTGAGAGTAACCCAGGGACAGGTCATTGCCTGGGTGGGGAACTCGGGCACGCCGGCCTCAGTCCGCAGCGAGACAGAAGATGTGCACCTGCACCTGGAACTGTGGATCGGCGATCACTATGTCGGACAGTTCTTGCGCCCCATCGAAACGCGAGAATGGTTGGAGAGGATCTTGCGATGACCGATCGGAACCGATGGTTACCGGCAAGGGGATGGCGTACAGGCTTCTGGCTTTTCCTGCTGTTGGCCCTCCTCCTCGGCGGGGGCCTGGGCGGGGCGCAGCTCTACCGCGCCCGGTTGAGCTACGATGCGTATCGGGCGCGCATCCAACCGGGCATCACCATCGCCGGCATCGCGGTGGGAGGGCTCACCCCGGAAGAAGCGCGCGCCAAAGTATATGACCAACTGGCCCAGCCTTACTACCGGGACCTGGTCCTCCACTATCGGGACCAGACACTGGCTCTCTCGCCGACCAAGGACGTGGGGTTTCACGTGCCGGTCGAAGCCATGGTCGCCGAGGCGATGGCGGCCAGCCATCACACCGAATATTGGGCAGGATTCAGGCTGTGGTTGCAGGGCAAGGTAGAAAGCCTGGACCTGGACATCCCCCTGCGCCTGGAGTTCGATGAGTCGGCCACGGCTCGCTTCCTGACCCAGGTGGCCGAACGGTACGATACCCCGCCGGTGGAACCCAAGGTAGACGTTCAGAAGCGGACCTTTATCCCCGGCCGCGCCGGCTATCGCCTGGAGGTCGAGGAGGCAGCGGCGAGGGTCAACCGGCAGCTTCTCGATCCCAGCCAGCGCGAGGTCCAACTGCCGGTCATTTCCCTGGAGCCGGACCAGAGCCACGCCCGGATCGAGTCAATGGTCCGGACGCTGGCGCCGGTCATGGAGCGGCCTCCCACGCCGCCCTACTTTTACACGGCGACCATCCCCATCAGCACCACCGGAGGGTTGGAGGGCACCCCTCTTGTGACCTACACCGGCGAACTGACCTGGACTTTTCCCCACTTTGCCAGCTACACCGGCCCGCTGACGACCACCACCGGTTTCTTTTTTGACCCGGGCGAGCCGGGTTATACTCTGAATGTCCAGAAGGCGATCCGCCAGGTCGAACTGGCGCTTCAGGCTGGGGTGACCCACCCGATATCCCTGGAACCCGATCTCGTGCCGCCGCCGCCCATCACCCCGGGCCTCCTCATTCCTCCGCTGAAGGCGCGCCTGGCCCAGTTCCCCGGGGTGACCAGCATCCTGGTGAAGAACCTGGACACCGGCGAGTTGATCTACGAGTCGCACAGCGATTACGTCCTGGCCGGGATGAGCATTGTCAAGATCGGTATCATGGTCGAGGTATACCGCTATTTCGGCGGGAAGGTGGACGCCCAGACCCACCAGGAATTGCTCGACATGCTGGGCAGCTCATCGTGCAACCCGTGCGCCAACCGACTGCTGGCGGCGATGGGCAACGGTTCGGCCACCGAAGGAGCAAGACGGGTCACCGCCACCATGCACCGCCTCGGGCTGAGCCATTTTTACCTGTGCGCCCCGTTTCGCATCGTCGAGAGGCAGCCGGAGGATGGATCGCTGGTCTGGACGGCCTATCACCCTGTCTGGTCCGAGATGGGGCGGTCGGCGATGGCCTGGATCGGGACGGGCGCCGGCTGGCTGCAAACCGAGACGCCCCGCTACGATCGGTGTGTCCGGGCGACCCCGCGCGAGATGGCTAACCTGATGGAGATGATCTACCAGTGCACGCAAGATAAGGGTCTGTTGCGCAAAGCCTATCCCAATGCGCTGACCCCAGCCGTGTGCCAGGAGATGATCGACATTATGGCCGCCAACGATCTGCGCAACATGCTGGGGGCCGGTATCCCGGCCGAGGTCAAGCTGGCGCACAAGCACGGCTTTTCCGGATACGATGTGCCGTGGGGCGACACGCGGGGCGAGGTGGGGATCGTCTTTTCACCAGGGGCAACCTGGCTCATCAGCTTTTACATCTGGCAAGACACGCCCTGGATCAACTGGGGGATCAACCAGCCGCTCTACCGCGACGTGAGCAATATGCTCTATAATTATTTCAACCCGGACCAACCCTACTGGCCTCTGCCGCCCTGGACCCCGCCGCCCGAGGAGGAAACTGGCGAAACCGCTACCCTTTGACCATCGTCACCAGCCGCACGCCGCGCATCTGGCGAAAGATGGCCCCCTGGCTGACCGAGATCAACGCCTGCTGCGGATCGGTCACCCGGGTGCCGGCGATCAGGTCCACTCCATAGTCGAACAGCACCGGCGAAAGAGGAGTCGTCGGACCCAGCATCAACACAAAGGCATCGCTCCGACACAACTGGATGAGACCGTCAAACGTTTTGTTCAGCAGCGACGTGCCGGTGATGGCTACCACGTCCGCCTGGGGGATTACCTCGCTCGCCGCTTCGGGGGGTAGCTCATCCGGACCGGGCTCAAGTTCCAGGACGTCCAGATGGCCGACGGCCCGCCGGACGTCGGGAATAAAGGGGAAATGCCCGACGATCACGACCCGCTTCCCCTGCCCGCGCTGGATGATCTCAGCCGCCGCATTGCGGTCGGTGAGCCGTGCCTCGTCCACCTCCAACAAGGCGTTCACCGCCGCCATCCCGAGCCCGGTTTCCATTGGGCTGTCGGACCGCAGCAGTCCGGCCAACTCCTGGGCGCTGTGGTCCATCAGATCGCCGGCCCAGCGGATCAGGCTCTGGCCATGGGGGGTGTGGACATCCCGCTGCGTCGAGGCCAGCCCTGCCCCGCGCTCGGTCCACACCACCGTCCAGAAGGGTCCGATGCGCACATCGCGCACTGCTACCCGCTCTTCCGGTAACAACGCCAATAGATCATCAATCACGCTCATCGAGTCTGCCTCATTGATTTTTTTCCAGCTTGACTGGCGGCTAACATCTCGCGGGCGCTGGCCCGGGTCCGGTCGGTCACCGCTCCCAGCATCGCCGCGATCTCTTGCTCCCGCGCCTCTCCTTCCAGCGTCCGGACGGTGGCGACCGTGCGGCCGTCCGTCACCCCTTTTTGCACATGGAAATGAAGGTCGCCAAAGCAGGCCAGTTGCGGCAGGTGGGTGACACACAGCACCTGATGTCGCCGGGCGCCGGTTCCCTGCTCCACCGTTAACCCCCATAGCTTCTGGCCGACCACGGCTCCCACCCGGCCGCCGATACCGGCGTCGATCTCGTCAAAGATCAAGGTCGGCGTGCGGTCGGCGTGAGCCAGCACCGTCTTGAGGGCGAGCATGAGTCGGGAAGTCTCGCCGCCGGAGGCAATGCGCACCAGTGGCTTGAGCGGTTCGCCCACATTGGGCGCCACCAGAAACTCAACCCGATCCAGGCCGGTGGGATCAAAGGCCACCCGCCGTCCCTCGACATAGGCGCCCTCGGGGTCGTCGCGCCAGACCAGGCTCACCCCAAAGCGAGCCTGGGCCATGTTCAATTCCTCCAGTTCCTCTTCAATATGGGCCGCCAGACGTTGCCCCGCTTCCCGACGTCGGGCCGAAAGCTCGGCTCCGATCCGCCCGATCTCATGGAGCAACCGGTCCTCCTCGGCCTCCAGGACGGCGATGCGCTGTCCGCTGTGTTGGATCGTCTCCAACTCGGCCCTGGCCCGCTGGGCATAGGCCAGCACTTCGGCGATGCTATCGCCATATTTCCGCTCCAGATTGCGGATTAACGCCAGCCGCTCCTCTACCTGCTCCAAACGCCGGGGGTTGAACTCGATCTGGTCCCGATAGTCGCGCAGCAACGCGCCCAGGTCCTCCAACTGGTAGCCGATCTTTTCCGCCCCTTCGCCGAGCGACTGGGTCGAAGCGTCCAGCCGGGTCAGACCGGCCAATACCCGGACTGCCATCTGCACCAGGTCGAGGGCCGAAGAGCGGTCTTCACTGCCTTCGTAGAGGAGTTGGTATGCTTCCTCCGCCAGGGCCATCAACTGTTCGGCGTTGGCCAGCCGGGTGCGTTCCTGGGTCAGTTCCTCTTCTTCCCCTGGCACCAGGCGCGCCTTCTCAATCTCTTCCACCTGGTACTGGAGGAGGTCAATGCGGCGGGCCAGCTCCCGCTCGTCACGCCGCAACTCCGCCAGCTCACGGCGGACGCCCCGCAGCTCGTGGACCAGTGCGCTGACCTGTTCCCGCAATGGCCACAGCTCGCCATACCGGTCCAGCAGGTCCACATGTTCCCGGACCCGCATCAACGACAGATGCTCCGTCTGGCCGTGGATGTCCACCAGGTGCTGGCCGATCTCTTCGAGGAACTTGAGCGAGACCGCCCGCCCGTTTACCCGGCAGATGCTCCGCCCCTCGCGGCGGATCTCGCGCGCCAGGATCAGGGTCGCCGGGTCTTCCCCTTCGAGCCCCTCTTGCTCCAATAAGGGCAGGAGGCGTTCCTGAGTGTCTGGCTCCAGCAAAAAGATCCCTTCCAGCAGCGAGCGATCGCTGCCCGACCGGATCCACTCCACATCCCCCCGACCCCCCAGCAGTAGACTGACCGCATCCACAATGATCGACTTGCCCGCCCCAGTCTCCCCGGTCAGGACGTTAAAACCGGGCCCAAAGCGCAGGCTCAGTTGGTCAATAATGGCAAAGTCGTGGATGATCAGTTCCGCGAGCACGCTCGCCTCACCGCAATCGGGCGGTGGCCGCGCCCAGGGCTAACAGTATGAACAACCCGGTGGTCAGCAAGGACCATAGGGAAGACAGAGAAAAGATCAGGGCCGGGATGCTGCCGATCCCGAACCCGACGGCCACGGCCGCCCACAAATACCGGCTCCGACGACGGCGCACGGCAAGCCGCACCGCCTCGGCCAGGCCCACCCCCACGGTCGGCCCCAGGATCAGGGCAAAGAACCAGACGCCGAGCAGGGCCATGAGGAAACTGGCGCCCCCACCCAGCACCAGGGCGATGACTCCTCCGATCCCATAGTCTAGCGCCCCGCCGGTGTAGAAAACCGCCTGTTGCTGGCCCACGCACTGTTTACAGCGATACCCGACCGGCGTCGGGACGGCGCAGCGGGTACAGATCGGCTTGCCGCAACGGTTGCAGCGCAACACGGTCGGGGTGTCGGGGTGATTGGCACAGTATAGCGTCTGTTCGTCGAGGGGCACCTCCCCAGGCGGCGGGGGGCCGACCGCCTCCACCAACTGTCGGGATGCCTCCTGGATCACCGCCTCCAGTTCCTCCTCGGCAATGCCGGAGGTAGGGCCCACCTCGGCCGAATCCTCGTGCAACATCTCCAGGCCGAGCCTGGCTTCGACATTGGCCGGGTCCAAAGCTAATACCTTCTGAAAACAGGCGATCTTGATCGCCGCGTCATCTTCCACCCCGGCCAGGCCCAGCCACGCCTCGACATTCTCCGGGTCCAGTTGGACGGCGCGCCGCAAATAATCCCGCGCCTCGCCCCGACGGCCGACCCGCGCCGCCGCCTGCCCGCGCTGCACCAATTCAGTCGGGTTCACCTCAGTCATTGAACGCTTGGCTCCCGTCGGTCGTGGACTCTCATCCTGTCCCGATTGTACCTGGAAAGGGGCGTTCGGTCAAACCACCTAGGCCCACTGCGCCGGCTATTTGTGCAACGTGCGCCGCGTCAACCACGACAACAAGGCCAGAGTGCCGATGCCGATCACGATCAAGGTAATCAGTTTCAACAACCGGGAGCCGATCAGCAGCGCTGCCGCGCCCAGGAGGATACAGTAGGCATAGTAAAGCAACACCACCTGCCGCTGGCTCAGACCCAGATCAATGAGGCGGTAGTGGAGGTGACGCCGGTCAGCCTGGCCGATCGATTGCCCGGCCCGCAGCCGGCTGATCATCAGCCATACCACATCCACAATGGGGATGCTCAGTACCAGCAAGACCAGGGCCAGCTTGGCCCCGGCTGCGATCCCGAGAGTGGCCAGGGCGTAGCCCAGCACCCAGGAGCCGGTGCTCCCTAAAAAGACCCGCGCCGGGTGAAAGTTGAACGGCAAAAAACCCAACGTCGCTCCCAACAGGCCGAGGGGCAACAGGGCGACGCTGTACTGGCCCTCACGCAGCATGTGGAGGGCCAGCACCACGCTGACGATGGCCCCCACACCGGTCGCCAGCCCATCCAGCCCATCCAAGAAATTCACGGTGTTGATCATACCCATAATCCAAAGGAGGGTAAAGGCCACGACAAAGGGATAGGGAAAGACGGTGAGCTGGTCGGTAAAGGGGTTCATCACCCGCTCGATAAAGACGAGACAGGCAATGGCGATCAGCCCGGCTACCGCCTGAATCAGGTATTGGGGACCGGGCCGCAGCTCGAACCGGTCATCCAGATAGCCCATGGCGAACAGAAAGGCACTTCCCAGTGCGATGCCTACCAGGCGGACCAGTTCCTTGGGGTCCTGGCGGGGCACGGGCAACCACTGGGCAATGTAGATCGCCGTGAAAAACGCGACAAAGAGGGCGATCCCGCCGCTGCGGGGAATGGGCCGCTGATGCCACCGACGGGGCCCGGGCCGGTCCACCAACCCATGACGACGCCCCCACGCCGTGGCCAACGGAGTGGCCACCAGGGCCACCACAAACCCCACGCCCCACACCACGACAAAGGGCCACCAGGTTACTTGTTGCATCGGATTACGAATTGAACGACGACGACTGGCTCGATGAGAACCTATGCTTCCTTGTAAAACGCCACCCCGATCGTCCCCGGGCCGGCATGGGTCCCGATCACCGGCCCACATTCGGCGGCGATCAGCTCCACCGGTCGGAAACGGGCCTTCAGTTGAGCGCACACCTTGGCCGCTTCCTCTGGCGCGGCCACATGCACCACCGCCATGTGCACCCGATCGCCGGGTTGGATCTCTTCCTCGATCAACTCCACCAGTTTATTCAGTGCTTTTTGGCGCGTTCGGATCTTGGCCACCGGATTGACAATGCCGTCGCGGATTTCCAGAACCGGTTTGAGGTTCAACGCCGTGCCAACCAGCCTGGCCGCCGCTCCGATCCGGCCGCCCCGGTGCAGATATTCCAGCGTATCGACCACGAAATAGACCGGCACCCTGCCCACGAGGGACCGGGCCGCTTCGGCCACGGTATGGAGATCGCCGCCGGCGTCGGCTGCCCGCGCCGCGGCGAGGACCATCAGCCCCAATTGCATCGAGGTGGCCCGCGAGTCAATGATCTCGATCGCCAGATCGGGCAGGTTGCTGGCCGCCGTCAGCGCCGAATTGAGCGTCCCGCTCAACTCATTGGAAATGAGAACGGCCACGACGCCTTCCATCCCCTGAGCCGCTTTGGTGAACGCCTCCTCAAAGCTCTGTACACTGGGCTGGGAAGAGGCCGGAAAGTGAGGGGATGTCCGTAACAGTTCGTAAAACGTCGGAGGATCGATATCCACGCCATCCAGCCAGGTCTGGGTCCCCATGATCAGGATCTGGGGAACGACATGGATGCCATATTGTTCTACCAGGGGGCGGGGGATATCCGCCGTGCTGTCGGTCAGGACGGCAATCCGTCGTTGCGATCGTGCCTCCATTTTGCCTCTTGTTCCTTTCTGTTCGGGATTCACTATAGAATATGGGCCAGGAACTGACGGGTACGTTCCTCTTTGGGATTGGTGAACAGCACCTCAGGCGGCCCCATCTCCACCCAGGAGCCGTCGGCCATCAGGATCACCCGGTCGGCCACATCGCGGGCAAAGTGCATCTCGTGGGTGACGACGACCATGGTCATGCCCTCGTTGGCCAGCCGCTCCATGACCTCGACCACTTCCCCGATCAACTCCGGGTCGAGGGCCGAGGTCGGTTCGTCAAAGAGCATGATCTTGGGTTCCATGGCCAGCGCCCGGGCAATGGCCACCCGTTGTTGTTGGCCTCCCGAAAGCCGCGAGGGATACTCGTCCCGTTTATCGGAGAGACCCACCCAGGCCAGCAATTCTTCCCCTTTGGCAATGGCCTCCTCCTTGGGCATCCCCTTGACCACAATCGGCGCCTCAATGATGTTTTCCAGAGCGGTCTTGTGGGGAAAGAGATTGAACTGCTGGAACACCATGCCCGCCTTTTTGCGGATCTCGCGAATGTGCTTGCGCAACTCGCGGCTCGGTTCCCGGGCCCGGATTTCGACCCCATCAATCTCCACCGTGCCGGCCGAGGGTTCCTCCAGGAAGTTCAGGCACCGCAGAAAGGTGCTTTTCCCTCCGCCGGATGGCCCGATGATGACTACCACCTCCTGGGGCATGACATCCAGGTCCACCCCTTTGATCACATGCAAAGCGCCGAAATATTTGTGCAAGCCTCGGACTTTGATAATCGGTTCAGGCATCCTACCTCCTCTCACTGCGGGCCATGTGCGCTTCCAGTTTACCCTGGAGGAACTGGAAGATCACCGTCAGAATCCAGTAGAACGCGGCGGCGATGAGAAAGGTCTCCAGGGCGCGGAAATATTGGCGGCCGATCTTCTGGGCCCGGTAGCTGAGCTCCCAGACGGCCATGACCGAGACCAGGGCCGAGTCCTTCATCATTGCGATAAATTCATTGCCGATCGGAGGGATAACGATGCGGAACGCCTGCGGGAGGACAATGCGCTGGAAGGTCTGCCGACGGGTCATCCCCAGGGCCTCTGCCGCTTCATACTGGCCCTTGCCGATGGCCTGGATGCCGGCGCGAAAGATTTCGGTCATGTAGGCGCCATAGTTCACCCCCAGGGCCAGAATGCCGGCCGGTTCGGCCGGGAGGACCACATTCAAACGGGGCAAGCCCAGGTACCAGATATAGATTTGCACCAGCAGAGGCGTGCCCCGGATGAGGGATACATAGAAACTGGAAATCCCGTTGGCGATCGGATTCCTGGACAACCGTCCCAGAGCGCCCAGCAACGCCAGAACGACGGCCAGCGAGATCGACAGCGCCGAGACACGGAAGGTGATCCAGGAGCCTTTCATGATAAAGGAGAAATAGTGCCCCATAAAGGCCACGTCCAGGTTGAAACGGCGGAGCACCGAGTAGAGGACCACGAGCAGGCCAATCCAGACCGCCAGGCTGTAGATGCCAAAGCGTGTCCGGGTGGTCCGGCGGCTGACCATCAGCGTTTCGGCCAGGGATGCCTGCTGGGGAGCTTCATAAAACAGGGCCACCGGCTCGCGGGTCAACAGAATGAGTAAGACCAGGTACCACACCCACAACACGGCCAGCGGCCATGCGATCTGAACCTTCAGCGCAGCGGTCAGCGGGTAGGAGAGCACCTCCAGCAGCGGAAGCCCCAGCACGACCAGGGGGCCAAGGAGGTAGAGGGCCAGCGTCAGCAAATGGCTCCAGATGCGGATGCGCCACAGCCCCCAGGCGCAGAGCAACCCCAGGAGGCCGCTGGCCAACATCCAGCCCCCCAACAGTGACCCCCACACCCGCTGAAGTCCGTAGCGGGGCCATTCGATGCGCAGAACCTTCTGGTTCGCCGTCTCCCACACCCGGAGGGTGCCATCTTCCCCGGCCGAAACGATCTGGTCCGGCTGGGGACCGAACCGGACGCTAGTGACCGTGCTCAGATGCCCTTCATACACGGCGGTAAACTTGCCGCCCGGAACCCGCCAGCTTCGCACCTTGGTGTCGGCGCTCCCGGAAAGGACCGCCTTGCCATCCTGACTGAAGATTAGACGCGCCACCCGGCCGTAATGTCCTTCGGCCGTCCACTGGACGCTCCCGTCCTCCAGACTCCAGAAGATGCAGGTGGCATCCGCCGCTCCCGACACCAGAAGCTGGCCGTCGGGATCAAAGGCCAGGGCGGTGACCTCCTTCTGATGCCCCAGCCAGGTGTCCCGCTTCTCTTCATCTTGCCAGTGGCCTTCCAGCCGGCGAAAGGCCTCCCCGCTGCGCACGTCCCAGACCTGGATGTTCGATCCCTCCCCGGCGGCCACCAGCGTTCCGTCCGGGCTGAGGGCCACAGCGGTTCGGGTCTGCGGATTGGGGCCAAAGGACCCGACCTGGCGTGCAGAGCCCAGCTCCCAGACCTTGACGATCCCTTGATCCCCGATCGTGGCCAGCAGCGAGCCGTCCGCCGACAGCGACAGGTCGTTCAGCGGCCCGCTGCCCGCATCCAGCAGCAGGTCACTCTGCCCGCTCGCCACATCCCAGCGCCGGATGGTGCCGTCGTGGCCGGCCGAGATCAGGGTCAGGCCATCGGGTAGAAAGGCCACACGGGTCACCGGCCCGCTGTGGGCCGCCAGGGTGCGCATCGTCCAATCCCCAGTGCTCCACACCCGGACCGTCCCATCATCCACGGCCGCCGCAATCCAGGAGCCATCGGGGCTGAGGGCCAGATCGTGGATACCACTCACCACCGACAAGCGGATCGGCCCGCCGGCATAGTACTGCACGCCATACACCAGGCTCAGCACCGCAGTGATGATCACCAGGTAGATCAGATAGCGGGCCAGGCGGGGATGGGCCGGACTTGGTTTATCGGCTCGATTCAACGTCTCTACCTCCTCACTACCTCTGGACGATGGACCCTCCCGCTGGGTTGGGAACCTGCGGGAGGATTCAAGGCCCAAGGCCGACGTTTGACAGAACCCCTCATCTGGGCTATAATTATCATGCCCAACGCTGCCGGACAGAGCCTGGGTCGAGAGACCAGGTCGGTGTGACCGAGGAACGAAGCGATGAGGCCGTTGCGGCTTGACCGAGAGTGCTCAAATCCGTTCATCTGCAGTCTGCTCACGGGAGCAAGAGCCATGAAATCTGTGATTGTGTGCAGTTTTCTGGTCCTTGTCACGCTCGTTGCCTGTAGCCCGGAAGGCGCACCACTAAAGTTCACCGGCTTGCTGACCACCGCCGGCCAATCGAGTCCCATGGGTTCCTCCGCTCCAGGCGCGCCCTCTCCCTCCCCTTCCATCACCCCGTCGCCCACCGCTACGCCGGCTCCGACTCGAGAACGGTTGATCCGCCCCTACCCGGCCCCGACCGGTCTTCCGGGATTTCGGCGTTACTACCAGATCCGTTGCTATCCCGGCTGTCACTACGGTCCGACTCCAATGCCCACCCGGCGCCCCTACCGGTCCTACCCGGCTCCGACGGGCCTGCCCGGATTCCGGCGCTACTACCAGATCCGCTGCTACCCTGGTTGCCACCACTACCCAGACGCCACCCCGGTGCCCACCCGGATCCATCCTTGAGACCGGTCCGATCCTCACCAATGCCGCCCCGTTCAGGTCCTGGGGTGGCAGGCAGCGTAATGGCCAGGGGCGACTTCCACTAACCTCGGCGTCTCCTGGCTGCAAATCGGTTGCGCTATCGGACAGCGGGGATGGAACGAGCAGCCGCTCGGCGGGTTGATCGGGTTCGGGATCTCGCCACGGGGCATGGGCGTGGTGCGTCGGAAGCGTGGGTCCGGCACCGGCACGGCCGCCAGGAGCGCCTCGGTATAGGGATGACAACTGTGACGATACACCTCGGCCAACGGGCCCAGTTCCACGATCCGGCCCAGGTACATGATCGCAATCCGGTCGCAGATGTAGCGCGCTGTGGCCAGATCGTGGGTGACAAAGACATAGGTGAGATGAAATTCCTCTTGCAGTTCTTTCATCAGTTCCAGCAGCAAGACGCGCACCGAGACATCGGCCATGGCGATCGGCTCATCGGCAATGACCAGATCCGGCCGCATGATCAACGCCCGGGCCAGCGCAATCCGTTGCCGCTGCCCGCCTGACACCTGATGCGGATATTTGTGGTAAATGGCGCTGGCCGGGGTGAGGCCGACCCTTTCCATAATGTCGATCACCCGCTCGCGCTTTTCCCTCTCATCCGCCAGGCCGTGGATGCGTAACCCATGGCCGATGGCATTTCCGATGCTCATCCGCGGATTCAGCGACGCATAGGGGTCCTGGAACACGACCTGCATCCGGCGCCGAATCCGCCGTAGTTCCTTCTCGCTGAGCGCGGTCAGCTCGATACCATCAAACAGGACCTTTCCTTCGGTGGGTTCGATCAGCCGCACCAGCAGGCGGCCGGTGGTGGTCTTGCCACTTCCGCTTTCGCCGGCCAGACCAAATACCTCGCCCCGGACAATGCTCAGATCAATGCCATCCACTGCCCGCACAAACTGCCGTTGCCGCGTCACCAGCTTCTCGGCAAAACTTTTCTGCACGGGGAACCATTTTTTCAGTCCACGCGCTTCCAGCAGAATGTCGGCTGTCGTGGTCTCGGTTCGTTCCATCCTCTAACTCTTCTCATACAACCAACACATCGCCCAGCGCTCCGGGCCCACCTTCAAAAAAGGTGGTTCCTGCTCCCGGCACCGGTCCATGACATATGGGCAACGGGGGTGAAAGCGGCAGCCCGGCGGCGGATGGATCAGGTTGGGAGGCGCTCCCTGCATGGTGCGCAAGACCGTGTCCTCCAGACGGATGTTCGGCACCGAGGCCAGAAGTCCTTGGGTGTAGGGATGCAGCGGTTCATCGAAAAGGGGCTGCGCCGGAGCCACCTCCACCAATTTGCCGGCATACATAACCGCCAACCGATCGGCCAGCTCGGACACGATCCCCAGGTTATGGGAGATCAGGACGAGGGTCATGGGGTACATCTCCTTGAGATGTTTGAGCAGGTCCAGGATCTGGGCTTCCACAATCACATCCAGTGAAGTCGTCGGCTCGTCGGCTATGACCAGGTCTGAATTCAGGATCAACGCTAGACCGATCATCACCCGCTGGCGCATCCCGCCGGAGAGTTGGTGGGGGTAATCGGTCAACCGTTCGCGCTGAATGCCCAACCGGTCGAACATCCTGGCGGCCATGTCCAGCGCCTCTCGTTTGCTGATCTGCGGATCGTGGGTGCGGATCGTCTCGATAAAATGCTGATCAATGCGCTGCAGTGGGTTCAGGGAAGTCATCGGGTCCTGAAAGATCATGGAGATGCGCTTGCCGCGCAGGCTGGTCATCTCCTTCTCGTCTTTCTTGAGCAGGTCCTGCCCATCGAACAGGATCTGCCCTCCGACGATCTCCCCTGGTTCAGGGACCAGGCGCAAGATGGCCCGGCCCAAGGTGGATTTGCCGCAGGCCGACTCGCCGACCAGTCCCAAAGTCTCCCCCTGGTACACCATCAGGTCCACATGGTCCACCCCTCGGATCGTCCCCGTCCGGACCACATAGTGGACCTGCAAATCTCGGATATCCAGGATCACTTCCCGTTCCGCCATGAGTTCCTGTTCTCTGTCCCCTGGTTACCCCTCCGTGAGTCGGGGGTTCAGGATCTCGTTCAAGCCTTCGCCCAGCAGACTGAAACCGAGGGTCAATAGGGCGATCATCACTCCAGGAAAGGTGATGATCCACCAGTAGCCGCTGGGCACAAACCGTTTTCCCGCCGAGAGGTCAAATCCCCAGTCTGGCGTCGGCGGAGGCAAGCCCAATCCCAGGAAGCTCAACCCGGCCTCCGTCAGGATCGAATCGGCCACATTCACCGAAAAGATGACGACGATCGAGGGAATGACGTTGGGAAAGATGTACAGCCCCAGGATGGTGGCGATCGAGGCTCCCAGGCTGCGAGCCGCCTCCACATAGAGCTCCTCTTTGACCGACAGTACCTTGCCTCTCACCAGACGAAAATAGACCGGCACATAGATGACGGCGATGGCAATGGCGACATTGAGCACACCCGGTCCCAGCAGGGCGGCCATGACAATCGCCAGGATGAGGCCCGGGAAGGAGTAGAGGCTATCCATGATCAACGACAGCACCCGGTCGGCGCGCCCTCCAAACAGCCCGGAGAGCAGCCCCAACGGGATGCCGGTGGCGGCCGACAGCGCCGCTGCCAGGATAGCGATGCCGATGACCGTTCGGGCGCCGAAAATAAGGCGGCTCAGTACATCCCGACCATAGTTATCCGTCCCCAGCACGAATCGGGTGCCGAACGGCTGACCCACCGTTTTGAATTGGACGCCCTGTTCTCGGATTTGCCCCCGGTATTTGGGATCCCGGGCGTCGGTCACCAGGGCCTCGATTTCACCGCTCTGGAGCGCCTCCACCGCCAGGCGGATGGAGCTGTACTTCCGATAGGTAATGCCCAGAGCGGTCAGTTCTCGCTCGGCCTGGGAGTTGGTGACGACCCCCACCGCCCGGCCGGAGAGGCTCTCGACCCCCTGGATCGCGTCGTTGTCCTGGCGAACAATCACCGACTGTCGAGCGCCGGGCCGGGTAAAGGGCGCCCCGACGAATTTGATGGGATCGTAGGGAGCCAGTCGGTCGGCAAAAATGGTCATAAGAATGATGGCCACCAGCAACAGACCCCCCGACAGGGTGATCCACCATTCGGCGCCGTACCACCGGGCGTTCTCCAAAAACCAGGTCACCGGTCGGAAGCGCCCGGCGGGGATGAGGTCCGAAGAGGTTTCGAGTTCTGCCATAATCCGTTAATACCGAATCCTGGGATCGATCCAGGCGTAGATAATATCCACGATCAGACTGACCGTCGCCACCAGGATGGCGAAAAAGACCACCGAACCCTGGATCGAGTTAAAGTCCCGATAGCCGATGCGCTCCCACATAAACAGGCCCATGCCCGGCCAGGAAAAAGTCGTCTCGGTGAGAACCGCGCCGGCGAGCAACGCCGCGAACTGCAGTCCCATCATCGTCAGGATGGGGATAAAGGCGTTCTTGAGCGCATGCCGATAGACCACCACCCGTTCCTTGATCCCCCGCGCCCGCGCCGCCGTGATAAAGTCCTCCTGCAACACATCCAGCATATTGGTCCGCGTCAGGCGGACAAACACCCCCGACAGGTAGAGGCCCAGGGTGAGGGACGGCAGGATGAGGTAGCGCAGACTGCTCCCCAGGGCTTTCCAGTTCCCGGTCAGGAGACTATCCAGGATATGCAGCCCGGTGATCGTCCGTGGCGCCATGCCGGTGGCAATCCGTCCCGAAATCGGCAGAGGGAGAAAGTCGCGAAAGATGGGATAGAGGATTTCCCGGGCGAATGGGGAGCTTTTGTACCAGTCGCCGAGATAGACGCCCAGGTACAACTGGAACATCAGCCCTAACCAGAACACGGGCACCGCCCAGATGACAATGCTAAAGATGCGAGCGCCAAAATCGGCAGGACTGCGCCGTTTCTGGGCGGCAAAGGCTCCCGCCGGCACGCCGATCAGGACGCAGACCAGGAGAGAGGCAATGGATAGCTCCAGCGTCGCCGGGAATTTGTCCTTCAGGTCTCGGACGACCGGCCGGCCCCGGGTGGGAGCCAGCGATACGCCCAGGTCCAGGCGCACCAGGTTCCACAGGTAGTTAAAGTACTGGCTGTCGAAGGGATGGTAGCGGATGGCGAACTGATCGGCCGGCGCCCAACCTTCCAATACCCCTTCCGGGATGCTGAGCTTGAGCCACGGCCGGCTATCGAACCGGTGCAGCCCCCCTGCCGTTCCCACCCAGAGAGCGCCGGAAGCATCCCGCCAGAACGAACGCACGTCGTTGCTGGTCAGCCCGTCAGCAGTGGTGTAGGTCTGCCAGGTCTGCCCGTCCCACACGCTGAGGCCCCCGCCGGTGCCGACCCACACCGCTCCCGACGGTTCCCCCCAGATGGCATTCACCGGCAACCCGGCCAGGCCATCCGCCGGGGTGAAGGTCGTCCAGTTTGCGCCATCGAATCGGCTGAGGCCGGCGTCGGTGCCCACCCAGATCGTGCCCTGCCCGTCGCCCCACAGGGCCAGCACCTGGTTGCTCGGCAACCCATGGGCAGTGGTATAGGTCGTCCAGGTCTTGCCGTCGTAGCGGCTCAGCCCGGCCTCCGTGCCGAACCAGAAGGTATTCTTGCCGTCCCCCCAGATGGCGCGCACCTGCTGGCCGGCCAGGCCATCGGCGGTCGTGACCGGCGTCCAGGTCCGGCCGTTGTACCGCGCGGCCCCCCGGTCGGTGCCCACCCAGACCGGCCCGGCTGCCTTGCCCCACACGGCATACACCCGGTTACTGGGCAGGCCTTCGGTCACGGTGTGGGTGATCCATCGCCCGCTCTTGAGTTCCAGCACGCCGCTATCTTCGGTGGCGAACCACAGATCGGCCGGCCGCCCGCTCCAGGCCGCCTGGATGGACTGATTGGCCGTTTCGGTTAAGTGGTCCCAGCCCTGGGTGCTGTAGCGAGTGATCCCCTGGTCTGTCCCGAACCACAGCAGACCGGACGCCTCGCCCCAGATGGCTCTCACTTCCGTGCCCACCGGCCCGTCCGGCGCAGTCACAGCGAGCCAGGTCTCGGTCCCTGGGATCCTCCCTTCCTCCAGAACCGTCACCGGAGTATTGACCTGCCTCATCCAGTAGACATGGTCGGGGGCGGCCCATCCCACCCAGCGGGGGGGAAGCGCCACCTTGACCCAATCGCCCTGTTCCGGATCCTTACGCCGTTGGCTGATGGCCAGGACCGTATCTTTTTCCACCAGGATCGACTTGCTGCCGCCGGGGCTGGTCAGCAGGAACAGGGTATCCGGTTTCACCCGGCCGGAGCTGCCCCGGAAATTGAGAAAGAGGGGGAGGTCCAGGCCCAGGCTGTGCCGGATCTGCTCTTTGTACTCCTGGGGCACACCCGGCCGAAGCATCGCCTCGACCGGATCGCCGGGCATAATCCGCACCACAAAAAAGACCAGAGTGACCAGGACAAAGAGCATGGGCAAGGTCAACAGCACTCTGGCAACGATATAGGCACGCAGCGTCTTCATGGCGCCTCGTTCCATGGCAAAGTGGGGTTTTGGCGTGGCTTGCGTCACGCCAAAACCCCATGCCTTCCTAGACGGTCAGGGTTTTCACCCCTATTCCTTGTACATCAGGAAGTAGTGATACTGCATATTCGGATCGAGCACGATGCCCTGGACATTGGGCTGCGCGACCACCAGCAGCGAGCCCTGGGTGAGCGGGATGGTGGGCACCTCCTCGACCCACAACTTCTGGATGTCCTCGTAGATCTTTTTCCGGTCGTCCCCCCGCAACTCGGCGGCTTGCTGACCGGCGGCCAGAAGAGCATCCATCTCGGGGTTGGAGTAAAAGATGCCGGTGTCGTCTGAGGCATCGGACTGGGCAAAGGACCAGGTGTAGTTATCCGGGTCCAGATAGTCCGGATACCAGCCCAACAAGAAGACAGGCATCGAGCCGGCGCTCATATACTGCTTGTAGGTGGCCCATTCGGTGTTCTGCAGCGTCACCTGGACCATTCCCGTCTCCTCCAGGTTGTCCTTGAGGATGGTGGCCACATCAGCCTCGGTCGGTCCATAGTGAGTCGGGGTCCACCACAGGTCCATGACCAGCTTCTTGTTGGCGCTGAATCCCGCCTTGGTCAGCAGTTCCTTCGCCTTTTCCAGGTCCCGCTTCGGGAAGGCATCAATGTGCGACCACATGCCCATCGGCACCATGCTGTACAGCGGTTCGTGGGTTCCCTGGAAGGCGACCGAGGTAATGGCGTCACGGTCCACGGCGTAGGAGATAGCCTGGCGCACTTCTTTCTTGTCGAACGGCGGGGTGGTCACGTTGAAGCAGATGTAGCGGATCTGGGCGCCCGGCCCCTCGATGACCTGCAACTTGCCCGCCGCCTGGAGGTCGGCATAGTCGGTGGGGTTCAGCGTCTTGAGCGCCACATCGATCTCGCCGCTCTCCACCGCCAAACGCATGGTGGTCGAATCGGCATAGTACTTGACGATCACCTTGGGTGTCTTGGGCGGGTTGCCCGGATAATCGGGGTTCGCCTCCAGGGCCAGTTCGACATCGCGCTCCCAGCGGACGATCTTGTACGGCCCGATGCCGCCGCAGGTGCTATCGGCTGCGATCTCATCGGCGGGGTAGCAGTTGGGGCTGATGGGAGAATAGGGCTGGGTGGCAATCAGCAGTGGGAAGTAGTTGACCGGAGCCAACAGCTTGAACTTGACCGTGTATTCGTCCACCGCCTCGACGCTTTCGACGAACGCAGTCACCAGCCAGTTGGGGTCCCCCTGCAAGCGCATGACCCGCTCGATTGACCACTTGACCGCCTCGGCGTTAAAGGGCGTCCCATCGGGGAACTTGAGCCCTTGTTTCAGCTTGAAGGTATATTCCAGGCCGTCGGCGCTCACTTCTGGGAAGTCGGCTGCCAGACCGGGCTCCAGTTCAGTGGTGCCAGGGATATAGTGTAGCAAGGTGTCCATCGTGTTGTGGAACACTTCCCAGGTGTGAAAGTCATACGCATCGGCCGGGTCGAGGACGGTGACCTTGTCGGTGGTGCCGATGATCAGCTCTTCGGCCGCCGGCGGTGGAGTCGCCTCGCCTGGCTTGACCAGCGTGGTCAGGTCAATGCCGTACCACTTCATCGAGAGCTTGGTCAGGGTGCCATCCTCGTGCATGGCCTTGATAATCTCGTTGAGCTTGGCCAGCATCTTGTCCGATGGCCCGCGGCTCTTGTCCAGGGCAAAGGCCAGCGGCTCATAGAAGGCCGGAGTGCCCACATATTTGAGTGGCACGCCACTGTCAATGGCCTGCTGGATGGTTGGCTGGGCCGACATCACCGCATCGAGCCGGACTCCATCGCCCAGGGCCAGGTCCTGGATCGCCTCCGCGTCGGTGGTGTAGGGCTTGACAATCACGCCAGGGGGTGGATCGTACATGATCTCGCCGCCCATGATTTTGAGCGTGCCGCCCAGGTAAGCCTCATAGGTGGTCGCCGTCCCCAGCCCGACTGTCTTGCCGCTCAGGTCGGCCGGTGTCTTGATGGTGGTGTTGTCCTTGTGGACGGCAAAGGAGGCAGGGGTGTAATAGTAGGGATCGGTGAACCACAGTACCTGGGCACGGTCCTCGGTCGGGGTCATGGAACCGATGCTCACATCCCAACGACCGCCCCAGTTGCCGGCAGTGATCACGTCCCAGTCAGGGGTCACAAACTCGACCTGGACCCCCAATCGCTTGGCCACTTCCTGAGCGACGTTGACGTCAAAGCCGTCCAGTTCGCCCTTGTCATTCAAGAAACTCTGCGGCGCATAGTTGGGATCGGTGGACACCACCAGTTTCCCGGCGGCCAACACCTGGTCGAGCAGGTCTTTGGGCGCTTCGGTCGGCGGCACCTCCGTCGGCTTGACCGCCTCCGTCGGCTTGGCCACCTCGGTCGGCGGCTGGGTGGGCGCCGGGGTGGGCTGGCACGCGGTCAGCAGGGCCGCCAGCAAGGCGACGATCATCATCACACGGTACAGGGTTTGCTTCCGAATCATTTCGTTTCTCCTCCTAATTTTCAAGATATCGGAAAGTCAATCCAAATTCGACTTGCCGGTGTTCTTTCCTGTCTTCTCTTCACCCCCCTTCGTTCGTAACGCTATCTTTCAGATGGATGCCGTCGGCGCATTCCCACGCCACAGCCAACAGAAACTAAACCGTCCATGTGGGCCTCTCCCGTCCGGCAGCGATTATAAGTATAGCAAAGGAATGCAGATGTGTCAAGGAGTTTATGCCGTAGCTTACAGCCGGGTGCATGTCAATTCTTCGGGTGCATGAAGCTGCTTGGAGGGGGGGGCTGACCGGCCGCACCGGGAGGCCAGTCTCACTTCGGCCAAGGCCTCGGCTCCTTGGGCAGGGAGGGGAACCTTCAGGCACGGCTGTCAGGCGGCTCCCGCCAGACCGATTGTGTCCCGTCATCCTCTCGCCTCTTCCGTGTGCCTGGGGATGGTCGGGAGTTGCGCCGGTTCGGGTATCTGGCCTATAATGGGGCGGCAGGTGTGCGATGGTTGAGATCGTCTACGAGTTCCTCGTCAAAGAAGAAGCCCGTGGCCTATTCGAGCTGGCCTTTGGCCCGGGCGGCGCGTGGAGCCGTCTCTTTGCGCGGACACCGGGCTTCCGGGGTACGACCCTCCTGCGCGACACCAGGAACCCCTGCCGCTACCTGGCGATCGAGCTCTGGGAGACCGAACTCCAGCGGGAGCAGGCTCTCGCCCAACACCAGGCCGAGTATGCGGACCTGGAAGCCACTTTTGACCGCTGGACCGAGTCCAGGGCAGTACTGGGGACCTTCCGCGTGCTGGCCGAGGCGACGGTGCGTCCCCTGGGCAAGGCCGGTCCAGGCAGCCGCCGGCCGGCCCGCTGACCCTCTGCCCTCCTCGCCAGCCATGCCACGGCAATTACCTTGCCCGGTTCAAAAGGAGCGCCGACAGGTTCCCCTTTGTCTGGGGGTCGAGGCTTCAGCCGGATTGCCCGCTTTCCCTGAAGGCTCCACGCTTACGGGCAGCAAGGGATGCCTGCCGTTCACCGCCCCCTCCAGGCAGCGAGAGTCAGTTCACCCAGCAAGTTAACTTGCACTGCCCTACCTGCTGAGCCCCTTCGGTGGGCAATTTGCGTCGGATATGTTATAATGGTCGAGACACAGAGATTCGGAGGACGAGATGATCGACCGCTACGAATTCGGAGAGATCGTGATTGACGGACAGACCTACCGCAGCGATGTGTTGATCTTTCCCGACCGGGTGGACGCCACCTGGTGGCGGCGGGAGGGCCACGAATTGGCGGTGGTGGACCTGAAAGAGGTGCTGGCCGAACCCCCTCAGGTATTGGTGGTCGGGACGGGACGGTATGGGCGAATGGTCGTTCTACCCGAGACGGAACAGGCTCTGAGTGCCCATCAGGTCCAGCTCATTGCCCAGCCGACCGATGTGGCCTGTAAGACCTTTAATCAGATGGCGTCTAGCGGGCGGCGGGTTGTCGCCGCGCTCCATCTGACCTGCTGACCGCGACCTCTTTCATCCTGGGCGGAAACAAGGTGACGCCAGGATTGAGGTGGCGTGCACCTGTTGCATCTGGTGGGAAAGAGATCCAGACCCACGATGCTGAACGATGGCCTTTGTCACCCCCGCTTCTGGACGAAAAGCCGGCGTTGGGGTCTTGACAAAGCGACCGTCTTCTGCTACAATAATTTGCGGGTGTCAGGTATTCTAGGCCGGTTCTTTGACAGACGCAACCAGGCGGTTTGCCTGCGCAGTAGCGCCGATGTTTTGTCGTGAGCGAGGTCGCTGTATCTCGTCAGTCGAGAGGGCAAAGCATGTCCGGTGTCTTGCGGTTAGGAAGCGTCGTTCTTTCGGGTAACCACCCACTCTGGGCAAAACCAGAGCCGAACAGTGACTGTCTGATTCCTCAGCGTTCGTTGATTCCTATCGTTTGGTTGTGGCCTTTCCTCTGACATAGATTCTGGACCTGTTTCCACCCGCCATGCCGGATGGCAGAACAGTGGTAGTTTGCGGAAGAACCGATTGTTTCGCTGACAACAGATACCAAAGGAGGTAGCTCATGGATGGCTTTTACAACCGGCTGCTGCGGGTTGACCTGGGTACGCAGACCTGGAAAGCGGAGCCGATAGGCGACGAAATCCTGTCGCAGTACCTGGGGGGCAAGGGGCTGGCTTCTCAACTACTGCTGCAGAATGCCCCGCCTGGAGTCGATCCCCTCGCCCCGGAAAGCCCGCTGATCCTGGCCATCGGCCCGGCAACCGGTACGGTGTTGGCTCCGGCCAGCCGGTATGGCCTGTATGGCAAGTCACCTCAGACCGGCATCTTTGCCGAATCCTACTCAGGCGGCCATGTGGCGCCCCAGATCAAAGCCACCGGCTACGACGCCTTCCTGTTTCAGGGGGCTGCCGAACGGCCCGTCTTTTTGGAAATCAGCGATACGGGGGTGGTGTTCCACGACGCCACACCCTACTGGGGGATGGATGCCTATGAGGCCGAGGACGCGCTGGAGGCAGCAGTCGGGGTCCGCGGCGCCAAGAGCATCGTCATCGGGCCGGCCGGCGAGAACCAGGTGCCCTTTGCCGTCGTCGCCAACGACCGGGGCCGCCAGGCGGGCCGCACCGGTATGGGCGCTCTCATGGGCTCCAAGCGGCTGAAAGGGATCGTCTTCCATGGCAAGACCCAGGGCAAGATCCACGACGCCGACGCCATCGCTGCCTTTGACCAGGACCTGCGCGAACGGGGCAAGACCGACGCTGGGGCCAAGGCCTACCGGAACTTTGGCACGCCCATGGTCGTGGCCATTGCCAATACGGTTGGCAGCTTCCCCAGCTACTACTGGTCGGCCGGGACCGTCCCCCACTGGAAGCAGATCAGCGCCGACTGGCTGGTGGAACATTTCAAGCCCAAGCCAAAGGCCTGTTTCCGCTGTTTCTTTGCCTGCGGCAAAGTGACCACCGTCCCGGACGGTCGCCATGCCGGCCTGACTCTGGAAGGGCCGGAATACGAGACGCTGTTCGCCTTTGGCGGGCTGTGTGCCGTAGACGACCTGGCCGAGATCCTCTATCTGAATGACATTTGCGACCGACTGGGCATCGATACCATCACCGCCGGCAATGTGGCTGGCTTTGCCATCGAAGCGTCGCGCCGGGGGGCGCTGGACCTAAAGCTGGACTATGGGGATGTGGATGGCATCGCCGAACTGTTGCACCTGATCGCCCGTCGGGAAGGGGTTGGCGCCCTGCTCAGCCAGGGGGTCCGCGCCGCCAGCCGCGAGTTGGGCCTGGAGCAGCTCGCCATCCATGTCAAGGGCTTGGAGCCGGCCGGCTATGACCCCCGGGCGCTGAAAGGGATGGGCCTGGCCTATGCCATCTCTGACCGCGGGGCATGTCACCTGCGGGCCACGGTCTACAAAGCCGAGTTCGCCGGCTGGGTGGACCGCACCACCGCCGAGGGCAAGGCCGACGTGGTCCTCGATTTTGAAGACCGACACACCATCTATGACACTCTGATCTTCTGCCGCTTCTACCGGGACATGATCGGCTGGGACCACCTGCCGACGGTCATCCGCGGCCTGACGGGGCTGGAGCTGGACAAGGCTGGCTTGCAGGCCCTCTCTGCCCGGATCGCGAACGCCATCCGCGCCTTTAACCTGCGCGAGGGGATGACACCGGCTGACGATACCCTGCCGGAGCGCATCTTGACCGAGCCGCTTCAACCCAAGGGAGAGACCCTCACCCGGGCCGAATTGGAGAAGATGGTCGGCGAGTATTACGCACGCCGTGGCTGGAGCGCCTGATCTGGACGAACCTCGCCCCTTCCCTTTGCCGTTGGCAAAGAGGGCGCAGTGCTGCTACGCCTACGGGATAGGGATGAGGTAAGGGACGTGATGGTCAAAGGAAGGAGGTGGTTATACCCGACTGATTCGATGCAGGTTTCAGGAAAACCGCGTTCGTTGGCCTGCTGACCGTCGTCAGACTGGCCTGGTTCCGGTCGCCGGGTATACCAGGAGCTGACCCATGGGGGGTGCCAAGGATGACCTTACGAGGTTGATAGCCAGGAGGGTTACATGGGCGCACTAGCACGCAGCACGACCAGGTATCCGATGTTGGAACCGCGTTTCAAGTACACGCGGGCGTTTTGCACCGAAGAAGAGATCGCGCTGGCGGAACGGGCGCAGCAGTTTGTCGAACAGGAGATCATGCCCTACCGCCACGATCTGGAAGGCGGCTGGCACCGGGACGAGAAATTGGCCTTGAGCACGTTGCATCGGCTGTACGCCAAGTGCGCCGATCTGGGCTTGACCAAGTCCAACCTGCCGGAGAAGTATGGAGGGCTGGGCCTCTCCCCGGTCGTACGGCAGATGATCAACGAAGAGCTCTCCCGGGGCGATATCGGCCTGGCGACCATGGTCGGCAAGATCCACTGGATCGTCTCGTTCATGCTCGCCGCCAAGCGCGACGACCTGCTTCAGGAGTTTGCCCCTCGACTGGTGGGCGCGGATGCCTGGACGGCATGCGTGGCCATCACCGAGCCGGCGGGCGGCGCCAATCTGGAAGACCCGGCGCTGGAGTACCGCACCGTGCGGACCATCGCCCGACTGGAGGGCGATGAGTATGTGCTCAACGGCCACAAGATCTGGCCGGGGCCGGCCGGACCCGCCTACCGCTTCCAGAGCGAACATCTGAAAGGCCATCTGGGCTACTGGACCGTGGCCACCACCGATCCCAACCTTGGCGAAGAGGGCATCGGGCTCTTTTACGTGCCCCCCGATGCGCCAGGTCTCACCTTCTCCAGCCCCTATGAAAAGATGGGCTTCTCCTGGACCGATGAGAACGTGGACATCTGGTACGAAAATGTGCGCATCCCCAAGCGGTATCGCATCGACACCCAACCGGGCGAGGGCGCGCGCATCGTGCGCGGTTATGTCATCGGGCTGGGGCGTCTGGCCGGCGCGGCGCGCCTGACCGGGCTGTCCCAGGCAACCTTGGAGATCGTGCTGGGCTGGGCGCAACAGCGAGAGATCGCCGGCACGCCGATGAGGGAACGCTCAATGTTCGCCGGGATGCTGGGTGAGATGTTCCGCGCCATTGACCTGAGCCGCCAGTACTACCTGAGCGTCACCTGGCAGGTGATGCACCCCGAACTGTACGGCCCGCCATGGTCGCACGAGATGATCGCCAAGTTCTCCGCAGCCCGCTCCTTTGCCGGGGATACGGCCGAGATGGTGACCAACCGGGCCATGGAGATGATGGGCTCCATGGGCTATGCCTACGAGAGCCACGTCGAAAAGTACATGCGCGACTTTAAGATCGTCAAGATGTGGCTCGGCGGCGCCCAACGCGACCGCTTGGACATTGCCCAGGGACTGTACGGGCCCTTCCGCTGGGCCGGTTTTGACGAGTGGTTAGCCACCCAACAGGCGCGCGCCTAGCGCCCTGGGCGCCGTAGATGTTCTGGTAATCAATCCTATCTAAGGAGGGAACAGGTGACTGTACAACTGGAAACCATCATTCCGCTTACCATGGCCAAGCTCAAGTTCGGGCTTGGTGCCACCGAAGAGCTGGGGTATGAGCTCAAGACCGCCGGCGCCAAAAAGGTGCTGTTGGTCACCGATAAGCACCTCTGGGACGTGGGCTTGATCGACAAGGTCAAGACCATCATCGAGGACGAAGGCATTGACCTTACCATCTATGACGAGGTGCACATCGAACCGACCGATGTGTCCTTCAAGCACGCCATCGAAAAGGTGTCCCAGTTTACCTTTGATGCCTTTGTCGCCCTCGGCGGCGGGAGCACGATCGACACGGCCAAGGCGATGAACCTGTTCAACACCTATCCGGCCGATCTGTTCGACTATATCAACAAACCGATCGGCCAAGGTAAATTGGTGCCTGGTCCGCTGAAACCGCTCTTTGCTCTGCCGACCACGGCCGGCACCGGCAGCGAGACCACGCCGGTGATCGTGCTCGACCTGCTGGACCTGAAGGTCAAGACCGGGATCTCCCACGTCAATATCCGGCCGACGATGGCTATCGTCGATCCGCTGAACACGTTGAGCATGTCGCCGATGGTCACGGCGGGGACCGGACTGGATGTGTTCACCCATGCCTCCGAGTCCTTTACCAACAAGCCGTACAACATGCGGGCCAAGGCCGAAAGCCCGGCCCTGCGCCCGGCCTACATCGGCTCCAACCCGATCGCGGACCTGTGGAGCGAAAAGGCGATCGAGTGGGTGGGCAAATACCTGCGCCGCGCCTGCTACAATCCCTACGATCTGGAAGCCCGAACCTACATGGCCCTCGGCTCGACCTTTGCCGGTATCGGCTTTGGCAATGCTGGGGTCCATATCCCGCACGCCCTGGGCTATCCCATCGCCGGCATGATCCGGGACTGGGTCCCGCCCGATTATGGTGTCGAAGAGCCGCTGGTGCCGCACGGCATTTCGACCGTCCTCACCGCCCCGGCGGCCTTTGCCTTCACTGCGCCTTCCAATCCGGAGAAGCACGCCCGGGTGGCCCAGTTGTTGGGGGCGAACATCGAGGGTCTATCGCCCTTCGAAGCGGCCATGAAGCTGCCGGAGGCCATCATCCAGCTCATGAAGGACATCGGCTGCCCCAACGGCCTCAAGGCGCTGGGCTATACCGAGGCCGATATCCCGGGCCTGGTGGAAGGCGGCTGGAAACAACAGCGGCTGCTGGTGGGAAGCCCCCGGCCGGTGAGCAAAAAGGATCTGCACGAGATCTTTGAGAAATCGATGGTTCTGTGGTAGGGGAGGGAGGCGCCCCTCCCCGCACCGATAGCGGGTCGGGACCGGCGTTCAGTCCACAGGTCAGGGAGGCGTCCCATCGGCTGGGAAGGAGGTGCAGGCTCAACAGATCCCTAATTCGGGCACAATCTGGTTCACAAGGAGGGAGAAATGAAGCTCAAGTTCGTTCCGTTGTCTCTGAGCGTCGGCATCCTGGCTGCTATCTGGACCTATCTGTCGATCAAGCTGGGCTGGCCGACGTGGGCGGGTTTTGTTGGCTGGGCATTTTTCTTTGTGGCCGGAGGGGACACCAAAGCGTTGGTGAAAGCGGGCCTGCCGATCATTGTCGGCGTCATTTTCGGCCATCTGACCCTCTACGGCCTCAAGGTCCAGGGCGAACTGGGGATCATTTTGATCTCGATCCTGGTCGGTCTCGCTGCCCTGGTGCTGGTCCTGCTCATGAACTGGGAGCCGATGGCCCTCGCCCCGGCGGCATTTTCTGCCTTTGCCACTTTCTTTGCCTTCACCTTCGGCAAGTTCAAGACCGACAACTTTTTCGCCTTGGCCAATATCGGCTACACGCTACTGGGATTGTTGATCGGCCTTGGTCTGGGGTGGCTGTCGGTGACCATCCCCACCTGGTTCCAGAAGAAATGAGCCGAGTTTATCAGGCAATTGGGTTCAATCATTGGGAGGCAGTTGGGTTAGGAACCGAGTATTTTGTATAAAGAAAGGAGAAAGGAACGATGAAACTCTATATGTTCGAATGCGGGATTCTGAAGAGCCAGAAGCACCTCTTCACCATGGGCCGTGGGGTGGGAGTCCCCTTTGACGTCCCGGTCCCCTTCTTCCTGATCGAGCATAAGGATGCCAAAATCCTGTACGACACGGGCAACGCGCTGGAGGTGGCGCGGGACAAGGTCAAGCACTGGGGAGCCGGCACGGTGGCCGCCTACGATCCGATCATGACCGAGGATCAGTATGTGGTCAACCAACTGGCCAAGCTCGGCATCACGCCCCAGCAGATCACCCACGTCATCTTCTCCCACCTGCACCTGGACCACGCCGGCGGCTGCGGCGCCTTCCCCAACGCCACCTACTACGTCCAGCGGGCCGAAATGCAGTACGCCTACGTGCCCGATTTCTATCAGAGGGCAGCCTACATCCGCGCCGACTTTGACAAGCCGTACCTGAACTGGTACCTGCTGGAAGGACACCAGGAAGACTTTTACGATGTCCTGGGCGATGGCAAGGTCAAGATCGTGTTCACCCCCGGCCACACGCCCGGCCACCAGTCCCTCCTGGTGTACCTGGACAAGTGGGGCCCGACCTTGCTGACCGGCGACAGCATCTACACCACCGAGATCCTGAATGAGGACGTCCTGCCGGGTCTGGTCTACAGCCCGCCGGACTGCGTCAAGTCGATCAAAAAGATGCGCAACCTGCAGCGGGTCCACGGGGTGCGGATCATCACCGGCCACGACCCCGATTCCTGGGCCAAGCTGAAGCACGCACCGGAGTACTACGAGTAGTCGTCACGGCGAGCTTGCACCTTTTCACAGTTGCTGGCGCGTCCCCGGTCGGCCGGACGCAAGAATCAGGCGGCGGGGGGCATGGTTGCATGCCCCCCGCTTTGTTCGCCTTGCCGGTCATCCATTAAGCCACGGGGGCTTGGTATTTCCGCAAGATTGCGCGCTCGCGTGTCTGGCAGGGCAAACGCATCTTGACGTTCGAGGGAAGGCGGGGTATAATGTTGGGCGACAGTGGGCCATAAGCCGAAGCCGTGCCTGTGATGCTGTGGGTAGGGCAAACCCCCGGTTTGTCCAGGCGTGCGTAAGCCTATGGCTTGCGCACGCTGCAGCGGAGGCCAGCCAGGCCAGGGCTCTTCAGGGGCGATTTCAATTGCGGTCTATTTTCAACGAAGGAGGGTAAAGATCCATGAACTGGCGAGATTACATCGCCACCGATCCCGATGTTTGCCACGGTAAGGCTTGCATCAAGGGCACTCGGGTCATGGTATCCGTGATTCTCGACAATCTGGCAGCCGGATTAAGCTTCGAGGAGATACTGCATAGCTATCCCGCCCTGACCCGAGAAGCGATTGCCGCCGCCATTGCGTACGCGGCTGAATTGGCAAGTGAACGAGTAGTCCCTTTGCCCGCCTAACAAACATGCCAGGCCAGCTTCGTTTCAAGGTCGACGAGAATTTGCCCGCCGAAGCCGCCGAGTATTTAAAGCGGGCAGGGTACGATGCGGTGACCGTGTCGGAAGAGCGGCTGGGCGGATCACCGGATACGGTCATTGCGACAGTGTGCCAGTGCGAGCGACGGGCATTCCTCACCATGGACACCGACTTAGATATTCGGGCGTACCCACCTGCCGAGTACCCGGGCTTGGTCGTTCTGCGACTGCAGCGTCAGGACAAGTTCCATGTCCTGCAAATCATCGATCGTCTGATCCCCCTACTTTCGCGAGAACCCCTGGAACGGCATCTGTGGGTTGTGGAAGAGGAACGTGTCAGGGTTAGAGGATAAGCCGCTGCCCAACCTGGACGGATGCTGCGAAACAGAAACTGCACGTCACCAACCGCTGGCATCGAACACGGTTTGGAGAATGGCCCGCTGCTCTTCAGCATCGGCCAGGTGGACCTGGTAGCGGTAGTCCATCACCGTCGGGATCAACTGGACCGAGATCAGGCGTCCTTCGTAGATGAAGTGGCGGGCGATGAGACTCTGGCGGGTAGGTTCTGACCAGAGCTGATCGAAAAAGAGGTTCCCCAGACCGTACAGGATCAATCCCCCGTCGTAGAACTCGACCGCCTGGGGTTGGTGGGCCTGGCTGCCGATGACCACATCCGCGCCGGCCTCGATCACTCCCCGAAAATCGGCCACCTGCTCCGGCAAGGGCGTCGGCTGGTACGCTTCCGTGTGCTGGACTGTCACGAGCACCACATCGGCCTGATCTCGAATCGCAGCCACATCCGACTGCACCACCGAGAGGGAAAAACGAGCCGCGCCGGGACGGTCCTCGCCGGCCCATGCATACTCGGGACCGAACTGGTTGTAGCCCAGGAAGGCAAGGCGATTGCCCTGGTGGGTGACCAGCAGCGGCTGGCGGGCGTCGGCGGCGTTTCGGCCTCCGCCAAAGGTGCGCATCCCGGCCTTGGCATAGACTTCCAGCGATTGGAGCGCATACCCCGGACCGCAATCGAGGTTATGGTTGCCGGTCAGTTCCACCAGGTCGGCCCCCACCAGGCGCAGGGTCTCCAGGTATTCCGGCCTGGAGCAAAAGACCCGGGTCTCGGCCTGGGCCTGACAATGGCTGACAAAGGAGACTTCGTTGCTGATATGGGTCAGGTCGGCGGCGGCCAGGAATCCGGCGATGCGGCGGGCCGGCCAGCCATCATCGTTCCGCGCTTCCATCTCCACCGCCAGATGGCGGGTCAGGGCGGTCACGCCAGTCATCATCAACTCGGTGAGGTGTTCCGGGTGCCGGTTGCTGGTCAGGCGCTTTTCTTCCAGCCAGGCAGCCAGGGCGTCAGCCAGCTCCGGGGCTCCATCCACCCAGAGCGGAACGCGCAGCGGATACCGCTGTGGGTCCATGGTGCGATCCAACACCGACTGCCCTTCCAAGGTCAGGACCTTCAGGCGCGGTTCCAGTTGCTGAAAAGGGACGATGGCGACAGCATTGGGCGTGGCCCACAATTGAGCGGCGAGTTCCTGGGCGGGGATGACCGACAGCGCCGCTCCCTCGCCCGGCGGGCCCCATAGCGCCGTTACCGGCGCCAGTGTCTCGGGAGAAACGAGCAGACGAGAGATCATCTGCCCGGCCTCGAAGGGCTCGGACCAGGCGCGGCGCAGTTCGCGCAGGGAGACCTCCTGGTCCACCGTCGAAAAGGGCGCGACCGGCACCAGGATGATCTCGGCCAGGGGACGGGTAGTCGCCCCCTTCTGCCAGTCCACGACCAGGTCTGCCGTGGAGCGCTCGGCTCGGGTCCATCCACCGCGCTGCCGGTCCAGCCACTCGCCAACGGCGCGTTCCACATCCAGCGGCACCCCCTCGGCCATCCACACCCGGACCGGTGGGGAAGGCGTTCCTTCGGCGTGGGAATCAGGGAGGTCCTGGGGAGGCCTGTCTTCCCCCTGAAGCAGTCCAGACGCCCACCACAGGACCACCGTGGCCCCGATCAGTTCGACGCCGATCAGGACCAGGAGCCCCAGTCGTCCTCTGACGTTGTTGTCGCCCATCGGTTGCCGCCTCTTAAGTCCCTCGGTGACCTTATTATACCCGCTTTCCGGTTTTTTTGCGATGCGGGGAAAATGTGGTATAATCGCCGTGACGCTTGCCCAGATCTGCCGGGCGCTCGGTGCCGACGGAGGCCGAGGCCGGGCAATCGTTGGAGGTGCTTTGGGTATCACCGCAGTCCGACAACAGAATGTGTCCAGGAAACGCGGCCGTCCTCCATGGTGGCTGCGATTGTTTGTCAGTCTGTTCTTGATCGTCTTTTTGGTCGGTGGGTTGTATTCCGGCTATCTGTTCTATGCCACAGTTCGGGCGATCGTGGCGCGGGCGGAACTGCCGGCCTTTCCCGAGTTGCGACTTCCGGTCCAGCCGCGCGCCGAGGCCGCGGGCGGGGGAGAGGTGGATGAACCGCCGCCGCAGATGCCGGAGATGACCCCGGTGTCCGGGGCGGCGTTCGCATTTGCCCCGCCGCCGGCGCCGATGGTGGACCCGAACCGGATCAATGTGTTATTGCTGGGGATCGACCGACGGGGAGGCACCGGCTGGGGGTATCGCACCGATACGATCATGATTGTCAGCGTCGATCCGCTCAACAAGACGGCGGTCATGCTCTCTATCCCCCGCGACCTCCAGGTCGAGATCCCCGGCTATGGCGAGGACCGGATCAACGTGGCCAATGTGTATGGCTATTCGCGCAAATATCCCGGCGGCGGCCCGGCCCTCCTCAAACGGACCATCGAGGCCAACTTTGGCATCCCCATCAACTATTACATCATGGTGGACTTTCAGGGCTTTGAAAAGATCGTGGATATCCTGGGGGGCATTGACGTCAATGTGCCGCGCGCCCTGCACGACAGCCAGTTTCCCGATCCCCGGCCCGGCGATCCCTACGGCATGAAGACGGTCCATTTCAACGCCGGCTGGCAGCACATGAACGGCCAGCGGGCGCTGGAGTATGCCCGTTCGCGAATGAGCACCAGCGATTTTGATCGGGCCCACCGCCAGCAACTGATCCTGCTGGCCATCCGCGAGAAGGCCTTGAGCCTGAACATGATCCCCAAGCTGCCTTCGCTGGTGGAAACCATGGGGAACATGGTCCGCACCGACATGACCCTGGAGGAGATGGTCGAACTGGCCCGGCTGGCACCGCAGGTGGATGGAGCCAATGTCCAACAGGTGGTCCTCGAGAAACCATACGTGTATGGCTATCGCCGTCCGGATGGCGCGGCAGTGCAACTGCCCAAATGGGACCTGATCCACCAACTGGTGGTCGATCTGTTCGGGTCTCCTGCGGTGGCCGTGGCGCCGACCGTGGCCGCGCCTCCGACTCCCACCCCGACCCTGGCTCCCGTGCAGGTCGAGGAGTTGCAAAAGTTGGCCCAGGAGGGGGCGCGCATCGCTGTGCAGAACGGCACGTCTGAACCCAACTTTGCCGCCCGGGTGGCGGCGATGCTGATGCAAGAGGGATACCAGGTCGTAGAGTTTGGTGATGCCGACCGGATGGACTATCCCAACACGGTGATCGTGGACTATACCGGGAAAACCTACACCTTGGAACGATTGATCGCCAGGTTTGGCGTCACCCCGGAAAATGTGCGTTCCAGTACCAACCTGCGCAGCCAGATCGATATCCGCGTCATTGTCGGCCAGGATTTTCTGCTTTCGCTCCCTTGAGCATCCATCCGCACGCTGTCCCGGTGACCAGGGCCTTGCCAGAGCCGGAGGTACCACCTGGTGAGGGCCTTCTGTTTGAGGAACCCTTGAGACGCTTCGCCGATTCCCATCGCCTGGAAGCAACCGATTCGATCGGGATTATCTCCCACCCCGTCTGGCGGCTCACCGACTGTGGGTCCCACACCCTCCAGGCCGGCGTGGTGATGGAAGAGCCGTTAGAGATCCGGTTGAACGGCCGGCCGGTGGCGGTCCTGATGCGCACCCCGGGCTGGGAGAAGGAATTGGCCGCCGGATTCTGCCTGGGCGAGGGCCTGGTCGCCGACCTGATGGACATCGCCCTGATCCGCCACTGCGGTCGGGCGCTCCCCGATGAGGCGGTCGAGGGCGATGCGCTGGATGAGTCGCGCAACCGGGTGGACGTGATCTTGATGCCGGGGGCGACTGGCGCGATGGCGGTCCCTGACACGGCCCAGTTGATCCGTTCCGGCTGCGGCCGGGCCAACGCCAGGGTGTTGATCGAAAACCTGCCCCCGGTTCAATCCGAGATGCGGATCAGGCCCGAGATACTGGTGCATCTGCCGGCCCAGATCACCCGGCAGCAGGCTGCCTATCGAGCGGCGGGCGGCATCCACGCCGCGGCGGTCTTTGACGCGAAAGGCCGGACGATCGTCGTCTGTGAAGATGTGGGCCGGCACAATGCGGTGGACAAGGTCACCGGCTACTGCCTGTTGCGCGGCATTTCGCTGAAGGACAAGATCCTGGTCAGCACCGGTCGGGCCAGTTACGACATGGTCGCCAAGGGGGTGCGCCTGGGCGTGCCGATCATCGCCTCCATTTCATCCCCGACCTCCCTGGCCGTTGAGCTGGCCGAAGCGCTCCATTGCACCCTGCTGGGCTACCTGCGGGGGAAAACGTTGAATGTGTATACCCACGGCTGGCGGATCGCCTCTGCGCAGACGGGCGGACCGGGTTCGTCAGAGCAGAGTAGGGGTGGGGAGTGATGTTCGATCGGGTAGTGTCGAACGGGTTGATCGTCACCGCCGAAGCAACCTGCCGCGGCGATGTGGGCATTGCCGACGGTCGGATCGCCGCCATTGGCACCGGCCTGGTCGGCCGGGAGGTGATTGACGCCAGCGGGATGCTGGTTCTCCCCGGCGCGGTGGATGAGCATGTGCATCTCCAGATGCCGCTGGGCGATCTGATCTCCAGCGACGACTTTACCACCGGGACCGTGGCTGCTGCCTGTGGAGGGACGACCACGGTCATTGATTTTGCCGAACCGCGCCCTGGCCAATCGTTGGTCGAGGCGCTGGCCGAGCGGCGGGCCGAGGCGGAGGGACGGGTGGTGATTGACTATGGGTTGCACATGACCCTCTGCCGCGCGGACGACCAGACCCTGGCCGAGGTACCGGCCTCGATCGAGTCCGGCGCGGCCAGCTTCAAGCTCTACATGGCCTACGACCGGCTGCGCCTGGGGGATGGAGACCTGTTGCGGGTGCTGGCCGCACTGCGCGCCCACGGCGGTCGCGCTTTGGTCCACGCCGAGAACCACCACGCCATCGCCTATCTGACCGCCCAGGCGCTGGCCGAGGGCCGCACCGGCCCGGAGAACCATCCCCGGACCCGACCGGCCTTGATGGAAGCCGAGGCAGTCCACCGCCTGTTGGCCCTGGCTTGGCTCACCGACACCCCGGTTGTCCTGGCCCATCTGTCCTGCGCCCTTGGCCTGGAGGCGGTCCGCGCCGCCCGCGCCCGGAATCAGAGGGTGTGGGTCGAAACCTGTCCCCAGTATCTTTTGCTGGACGAGCAGGAGTATCATCGCCCTGGATTCGAGGGGGCCAAATTTGTCATGGCCCCTCCGCTCCGTTCTGAGGCGGACCGGGCCGCCTTGTGGGCCGGCCTGGCTGCCGGCGAGGTGGACACGGTCGCCACCGACCATTGTCCCTTTTTCTATGCGACGCAAAAAACGCGGGGACTGGCCGATTTCTCCCGCATCCCGGGCGGCGCGCCGGGGGTCGAAACCCGACTGGCTCTGCTCTACACCTATGGGGTGCGGAGCGGGCGGCTGAGTCCGCAGCGGTGGGTGGAGGTGTGTTGCACCCATCCGGCCCGCCGCTTTGGCCTGGCCCCGCGCAAGGGTACTCTGTCGGTGGGGGCCGATGCCGACCTGGTGATCTTTGACCCGGAGCGGCGGGTGCCCCTCTCGTACCGGACATTGCACCAGAACGTGGATTACTGCCCCTACGAGGGCTGGGAGGTGCACGGCTACCCCATCCTGGTGCTTTCCCGGGGAGAGGTGATCGTCCGTGACGGGGAATTTGTCGGAACGGCGGGCCGGGGACGCTTTGTGCCCACCGCTCCCATGGAAAGCGACGGCGATTGAATTCGCCCCCCACCGACTCATAGTCTCCCTCAAGTTCCCAACCTGCGGGAGACTGCGATTGTCTCGCGCCTATCCTTTCATCGGTCGGGGGAAAGTCTACGCGCCGGCCTCACGGCGGTACCACAGCACGGCGAAATGATTTTCCCACTATCGCTCCATGCCAGCGAAACCGTACTGAAAAGCCCTGCCCCCGTCTGGGCAGGGCTTGTTCATCGCGAGGTGGGCCCTCTCACGACAGGCACATGTCGATCTTGTCCAGGAGTTCGTCCAGGCCCAGCAAGGTGTGGGCGTAAAAATGCAGGCGGCCATCGCCGTTCCGGCGCGCGAACTGTTGCATCTCCCAGATCTGATCGTCGCCGGAGAAGCTGATAAAGAGGATGGGGACATGGGACCAGAAGGGGATATTGTGGATCTGCTCCGCGACCTGATCGATGTTCAGCGTGGTGCTGGACAGGTCGACGATCACCAGGCTGGGCGGAGAATTCGACATGGTATATTCGATCCCCACCCAACTGGGCGAGAGCTCCACCGGATAACCGACCACCTGCAGCAGATCATAGACCCCCTCCACCAGCGGGGTGGAGCCTCCGATCATCAAAATCCGCTGTGTCTCTTTTGTAGCTGTCATCGGTATTTCTGCAGGTGAAAAGCCACGGGATCCTGGAATCCCCAATCCCAGAACTTATGACCATCATAGCACAAGAATGCAAAAGAAGACATCCCCCTTGGGGAGGATGTCGGGAGGTAGATTTTATAAGCCTATGGTTTACGACGGGCGGTATCGGGGGCCTACGATCTGGTCAGTGTTCGGATTCGGAGGAGAGACCGGATCGGACAGCATAGAGGCGCAGGTCCGCCTTGCTCGTCAGGTTGAGTTTGTTATAGATGTTGCGCAGATGGGTTTTGATCGTTTTCTCGCTCAGGTAGAGCTTATCGGCGATTTCCGAGTTCCTCATCCCCCGGCTGGCCAGGAAGAACACCTCTCGCTCCCGGGGAGTCAGGGTGTCGAGGGCTTCATCCTGGCGGCTGGTCTCTTCCTGGAGTCGGCTTAACTGCTGGACGACCTTGGCGGCGACGGAGGGGGCGAGCAACACCTCGCCCCGATAGACGGAGCGGATATTGTCGGCCAGGCGGCCCCCGCCCACCGTCTTGAGTACATAGCCCGACGCGCCGCCGATCAGCGCGGCGCTGACCTCTTGGTCGTCGTCGTAGGCCGAGAGAATGACCACCTTGGAATTGGGGCTGACGCGGCGCAGATCGCGGCAGAACTGCGCCCCGCTGCCATCCGGCAGGTGCAGGTCCAGCAGGATCACATCGGGGGATTGCTGAGCGGCCAGCGCCACCGCTTCCTCGCCCCGACTGGCTTCGCCGATGACGGTAAAGTCTTCTTCCATTTCCAACAGGGCCCGTAACCCCTCGCGAAAGACGGCATGGTCATCCACAATCAATAGTTTGACTGTCTCCATCTTGTTTCCTCCACTCCTATCCCACGCGCGCTTGCCCCTCAGGCCCGCTTTCGGAGGTTGGCAGGGGGAACTGAAGGGCAAAGACGCTCCCCTCTCCGACCTGGCTCTTGAGGGTGACCTGTCCTCCGTGTTGGTGCATCAGTTCCTGGACAATGGCCAGTCCCAGGCCGGTGCCGGTCGAACCGGGAGTGTTGTTGCTCCCCCGATAGAACCGTTCAAAGACCTTTTCTTGCTCCTCTTTGGGGATGCCGGTCCCGGTATCCCCAACCGCGATCTCTAACATGCGGCGGGAGTCGCGCCCGATCTCCCGGGCGGCAACCCACACCTGACCGCCGCGAGGCGTATATTTCAGGGCGTTGTCGATCAGGTTGGTTAACATCTGGATGAGGTGGTTCTTGTCCGCCCACAAAGGCGGCAGCTTCTCACGGACATGGTTCCGCAAGGCGATGCCTCGTTTCTGAGCCGTTTCTTCATAGACCTGCACCACCTGGGCAATGATCTCCTCCACAGCCAGCCACTCGGGGTTGATCCGCAGGGCGTGGCGGTCCATGCGGGTCAGGTCCAGGATATTCTCTACCATCGTCTCCAGCCGGTGGGTTTCCTGCTCGATCGTTTGGAGGTAATGGTCTTGCTTTTCGGGGCGGCCTCTCCGGGCCAACGTCGCATACAGCTTGATCACGGCCAGGGGAGTGCGAAGTTCATGAGAGACGTTGGACACAAACCGGGACTTGAGCTGATCCAGTTCCTGGAGCTGTTCGTTCTTCTCCCGCAGTTCCCGCAGATGTTTGACCCGTTCGCGCTCCAGGATTTTGAGGGAGGTGATGTCTTCGAGGATGGCGATCAGGTCTTCCCCGGCCTCGTTCGACCGATCGGTCACGGCCAGGGAGATGCGGGCATGGCGATTCTCTCCCCGGGCGGATTGAATCCGGACATCCACCTGGCGACCCATCCCGGTGATCGCCACCTCCTCCAGGGCGTGGAGCAGACGTTGGCGGTCGCTCGGCACCAGAAATTCGAGGAGGTTGTGGCCGCTCACGTCCCGGTCGGTGGGCGTCAGCAGATGGGCCAGCGCCGGATTGCACAGCCGGATGTCGCCGGCGGCGGTCAGGACCCCGATCCCCAATGGGGAGGAGCGGACGATCGGTTCATAGTCCACCCTATCCGCTTTCCGCTTGGCGCGGTAGACCTGTTCGACGATCAGCGAGGCCTGGCTGGCCAGGTGGGTCATGAGCTGAATGGCGTCTCGGCCAAAGGCCGATCCCCGGCGAGGCTCGGCCACGCCCAACATGCCGACCTGCCCTCCCGCCACCCGCAAGGGGAGGATCAGCGTTTCCTGGATTTTGAGGGCGGCCATCACATCCCGGTCCGAGGGACCCGAGCCGAGCCATTCGGCTGGACGGTCGGTCGTCACCCGCCAGCCGCCGAGCGTCCCATCTCCTCGCAGCGTCGCCTTGCGCAGCGAGTCCTGTTGCGAGCCGGCGGCAGCCACACACTGCAGCCGGGTGTCTTCCTCGGTCAGCAAGAAAACAAAGGCATGTTCGGCGCTGGTGAACTCGAGCGCCTCTTCGACAATCGGCTGGAGTTCGGCGCTCAGGTCCCCGATGCGGGGCTCCAGGATCGGGCCGGGCATCATCCGCTCCCGCAACCGCTGCCGCGCATCGTCCAGCAGTTGCGCCCGATAGAGGATCGGGGCGGCATAGCGCGCCGCCTGGAGCGCCGTCTCGACCTCTGCCCCGGTCCAGTCGGTCGGCAGCCGGGCGGTCCATTCTAACAGACCAATGACTCGATCTTCCACGGAGAGGGGTACGCCCAGCCAGGCGCGGGCCAGCTCCTCACCCGGCACCTGTTGCCAGCGGGCATCCTGGGTGGTGTCGGGCACGATCACCGGCTTGTTGCTATCCAGGACGGCGCGGGCCATCCCAATCTGGCTGGCCGGCAGGATGAGGCCGGACACCGGAGCCACCGCCCCTCGACTCGCCAGCACTTCGAGGTGATCGCCGTTGGACCACATAACCGATGTCCCGTCGCAGGGCAGCAGGCGAGCGGCATGGTCCAGCAGGCAGGCCGTCGCTTCCCGGAAGCCATCCGCCCGACTCACCTCATACAGCAGTTCCAACAACTGCGGATTGGCGTCTTTTGGTTGTTTCTGCCCGGTATTCATCCTATCATCCGCCAGCCTGCGATTCCAGACGGCTATTTAATTGATACCACAAATCGGCGCAAATGCAATGCACAAAACCCGCTTTTTGCTGACTACTCACTCTTATATGGGATTTTACCGCATATTGTCAAAAAATGCAAGTCCCGATGGGGCATACTTGAGGACTCCTCTCTCGGAGTCGAAACTTGCGTCGGCTTGCGTGCCCCGAAGGCTCGACTCCCCTCCGCCCTGGAGAGCCGCTTTTGTCGGAGACTCGTCTGAAGGCTTGTCTCCCGGGCAGTGTGCGCATGCCATTTCGGAAATCGCCCCCCGACGGCAACTGTGCTATAATGGGTGGCGTAATTTGCGGCAGCAAGGCAGGTGGAGGATGGCTCACATTCTGGGACTGGTCGGTTCCGCCCGACCGTGGGGCAATTCAGAATTGCTGGTCCGCCAGGCGCTGCGCGGCGCGGAGGCGGAAGGGGGGACGGGGCAGATGGTCCGTCTGACCGACCTGCGCCTGGAAGCGTGCACCGGCTGCATGCGCTGCGCCATCGGCGGCAAGCCCTGTCCCATCGAGGATGACATGGCCTGGCTGATCCAGGCGATCGAGGCGGCCGATGGGTTGGTCCTGGCGGCTCCGACCTATTTCCTCGGTCCGGCAGCGGTGGTCAAACGGGTGCTGGACCGGCTGCTGATGGTCACCGGCCGGGTGACCGAGCCGCTGCCCAGACCTCGCCCGGCGGTGACGATCGCCACCGCTGGCCTTCAAGACTGGCGGGGCGTGACCCTGCCCTTTCTGAACGCGGTGGTGGCGGTGTTCGGCTTTCTGCCCATTGAGAGCCTGACCGCCTTGGCTCCTGGTCCCGGGGAGGTGCTTCTCGACGAAGAGCTGATGGGCCGGGTGTGGACCGCCGGCCGCCGCCTGGCCCGGGGCGACATGGACCCGTCGCCGCCGCCACCGGGCGTCTGTCCCATCTGTCGTTGCGACGCGTTCGTCCTGCGCGCCGACCGGGCCGTCTGCCCCATCTGCGGCCAGGAGGCGGCCATCGAGCCGGTGGAGGGCAAGATCTCCCTCCATTTTGTTGGGGTGGAGGGGGAGGTTCGGCGGTGGAGCCCGGAAGGGATGCGGAAACACATGATCGAGTGGGTTCAGGCCACCGGGCCGCGTTTTCTGGCCCGCCGGGCCGAGATCAAGGAACGGCGCCGGCCCTATCAGGAGAGCGAACTGGAATGGCTGCGCCCGCCCCTTGATCCACAACGGGAGGAGCCATGATCGAGATCGACTCCGGGTCAAGCCAGGGGAAACCCTCTGCTAGGGAACGACTGGTCGAAGCCGGTCGCCTCCCGCTGAGCCAATGGCCGGCCCGCTACCCGGGGTACCCGGCGATGGGCTACCTGTGCAGTTATGTGCCGCTGGAGCTGATCCATGCGGCGGGGTTCACCCCGGTGCGAGTGCGGGGCCACCATTCGCTGGCGCTCCGCCACGCCGATGCCCAACTCCAATCGTTCACCTGCGCCCTGTGCCGCAGCAGCCTGGACCAGGCGCTGGGAGGGGAGCTGAACTTCCTCGTCGGGACCGTCTTTGCCCACACCTGCGACACGATGCAGGCCCTGGCCGACCTGTGGCGGATGAACTCCCCACCCTCTTATTTCGTGGACACGGTGATGCTCCCCACCCATCTGCGCACGCCGGCCGCACGCCCCTACCTGATCGCCGAATTAAGGCGGTTTCGCGAACGGCTTTCGACCTTGGCCGGGCGTCCCGTGACCGACCGTGACCTGCGGGCCAGCATCGCCCTCTATGACGAAACGCGCCAGCTCATCGCCGCCCTCCAGGGCCGGCGGAACCGCCTGTCGGCGCCCGACTGGTTCGCCATTCTGGATGCGGCCCAGACGATGCCCCGCGAGGTCTATAATCCGCTGCTGCGCAGGTTGCTGGCTGACCTGGAGGAGGCGCCCGTCCGTGGCGCCGGTCCCCGCCTCTGGCTGGTCGGGGCCGTTCTGGACGAGCCTCGGCTGCTCGATCTGATCCAGGAGTTGGGCGCGCAGGTCGTGGGGGACGATCTGTGCAGCGCCTCCCGTCTTTTTCAGGGCCAGGTGGGAGATAGCGATGACCCCCTGGCGGCGTTGGCCGACTATGTCCTGAAGCGGACGCCGTGCCCGGCCAAATTCGATCCGGACCACACGCCTGGAAACTCGGTGCTGGACCAGGTCCGGCAATCGCCGGCCCAGGGGGTGGTCTGGGTGCTGGAAAAGTTCTGTGAACCGCACGCCTTTGACTACGCGCTGGCCCGCCCCGTGTTGGACCGCGCCGGCGTGCCTTATCTCCTGCTGGAGATGGAGCAAACGCCGAGCCTGGAGGCGCTGCGCACCCGTCTCCAGGCCTTTCTGGAGATGTTATGAGCCGGGCGGGCGTTCAGGTGCGCAAATGCGGCTCGACCGAATTGGTCCCGGCCGCCTGAACGACCAGCAGAAAAACGGCGGGCCGGTCTGTCGGATTGCGCCAGCCATGGTCCAACCGCGCCTCAAAGAGCAGCGCATCGCCGGCGGTTAACAGATAGCTCTGGCCGGCGACCCGGTACTCGACCTCGCCTTCCAGGCAATAGACCAGTTCCTGGCCGGAATGGACGATCGGCCCGGCGCCGCTGTCGCGTCCTGGCTCCAGAGTGACCACAAACGGCTCGATCGTTTGATCTTTCAGGCCTGAACCCAGGCTCTCCAGTCGAAGGCCGGTCGTGCCCACGTGACGCCGCTCGTGGGCGCGGGTCACGATCACCTCGTGTTGCTCCTCCTGGGCCTGAAAGAAAAAGCTGATCGGAACGTTCAGAGCGGTGGCCAGACGGTGCAAGGAGGCCACTGTGGGGGAACTGGCACCTCGTTCGATCAGGCTGATGGCCGTCCGGGATAACCCGCACGCGTCGGCCAGGTCGCGCAGCGAAATCCCCCTCTGCTGGCGCAGCGCCCGGATCAGCCCCCCAACGTTTGGCAGTTCTGGTTCGTGTTTTCCCATCGTTCTACCCTGGATGGCCGTTCCTGACCGATTGTACCACAGTCTCCGATGATGGACAACTGGGGGATGGTCAGACTGCGTACGCAGTTCGGGAAAAGAGAGGGGAGCCTTCCGGCGGTTCTCCGGCTGAAGCCTCGACTCCTTGACTGTTCCGGCTGAAGCCTCGACTCCCGGACGAGAGGAGTGGAGCCTTTAGCGAACCCGAGCCAGTGATGTTGTTATAAAAAATAATAACATTTGCTGACATCGCATCGCATAAAATTTGACATGCGTCCATCTCCTTGATATACTGGATGGCGTGGACGCCTTGTTGACGACGCGCCAACTTCAAAGCTTGCTTCAGGTCGATCGGATCACCATCTACCGTATGCTGCAGGATGGCCGCCTGCCAGGGTTCAAGGTAGGCGGGCAATGGCGCTTTCCGCGACAGGCCGTCGAACAATGGCTCCACGAGCAACAGGAACGCAAGGCCGCCCTGGCCGCCCCTGGCACAGCCTCCTCCCCCTCGCCCGCCCTGCCGTTGTCGTGTGTCCAGGCCATCCAGGATATCGTGGCCGAGGCGTTGGCGGTGGGAGTGGTGACCACCGCCCCCGATGGCACTCCCCTCACTCGGGTCAGTCATGGCAGTCCCTTTTGCGCGCTGATCCTGGGGACCGAGGGGGGACGGCAGCGCTGCCTCCGGTCCTGGCATGCCGCCGTCCGCGGCGCCCGTCCCTCGGGGCGGGGCAGAGAGGGGCAGACCCCGATCGAGCGGTGTCATGCCGGGCTGGGATATGTCTCGGAGCGGGTGGAGGTACAGGGTGAGCTGGTCGCCGTGGTCCACGCCGGGCAGTTCCTGCTCCAGCCGTGCGGGGAGGATGAGAGCTGGCCGGAGCGTGTGGCCGATCTGGCGCAGGCCACCGGTCTGCCGGCGGCGAAACTCCAGGAGGCGCTGGCCGAACTGCCGGCGCTCGACCGCGAGAAGCAGGAACAGATCGCTCGCCTGTTGCGCCGCGTGGCGGCCACCTTTGCCGAGATCGGTCAGGAGCGCCTGAGCCTCTTGACCCGTTTGCAGCGCATTGCCGAAATGACCCAATTGTAGCTTTTTGAAATCGAAACAGGAGTGAGATCCGATGAGAAGGTTATCCCCGCAGTTGGAGCAGCAGCTTCAGGAAAGGTTTGGCTCGCACGTCGCTTTTGACCGGACGGAGCGCCTCTTGTACAGCCACGATGTCGGTTCGCTGCCGGGCCTGATCAAGCCGCTGGTCGGCAACACCCTGCCGGCGGCGGTGGTCCAGCCGGTGTCCGAGGAACAGGTGGTCCAGATTGTCGCCTGGGCGCGGACCTATGGCATTCCGCTGGTGCCTCGCGGCAAGTCCACCTCCGGATATGGCGGCGTGATCCCGGTTCGGGGTGGGCTGGTGGTGGATTTTGCCTGGATGAACCAGGTCCTGGCGGTGGATGCCGGGGCGATGACTGTCACCGTCCAGCCGGGCGTGATCTGGGGTCGGTTGGAGAGGGAGCTGAACGCCCAGGGCCTGGCCCTGCGCACCTATCCGTCCAGTGCGCCCTCCTCCACGGTCGGCGGCTGGCTGGCCCAGGGCGGCGTGGGCTTTGGCGCCTACGAGTACGGTTCGTTTCGCGAGAATGTGGTCTCTTGTCGCGCCGTCCTGCCCAGCGGCGAGGTGCGCGAGTTCTCTGGGGCGGACCTGGACCTGATCAGCGAGGCAGAGGGGATCACCGGCCTGATCACCCAGATCACCCTTCGGGTGAGGCCCTACGAACCGGAGGCGCTGTGGGGCGCTCGGTTTGAGACCGCCGGGCAACTGGCCCAGGCGCTGCGCTCGATCCGGGAGGCCGGACTGCCCTTCTGGTCCATCAGTTTTATCAACCCGACCATGGGCGAGGTGCGCAACCATCTGCCGCCCCATATGGAGCACGGTCACATCGTCGAGGAGCACCGGCCCACCCTCCCCCAGGGCTATCTGGTCACTCTGGTCGCGCCCGAGTCGCGCCGGGCGGCCATCGAACCGCGCCTGCGGGGATTGATCCAGGCGGCAGGCGGCGAGGAACTGGCGGAGGAACTGGTCCAGCACGAATGGGAGAACCGCTTTAACCTGATGCACGGCAAGCGCCTGGGGCCGAGTACCGCCCCCAGCGAAGTGGTCGTGCCCCTATCAAACCTCAGCCCGGCCCTCCAGGGACTGGAAAGCCGGATCAAACTCCCGATGTTGATCGAGGGCATGGTTACCGCCCATCCACAAAGCGGCGCGGTCGAGGATGTCACCCTGTTGGGCTTTATCCTCCATGATGAGCGGAAATTCACCTTCAACCTGGCCTTTGGCCTGGCTTTGACCGCGCTCAAGGTCGCCAAGGAAAACGGCGGGCGGGCCTATGCCACCGGCCTCTACTTCACCCGCGAGGCCGAACATGTTTTGGGCCCGGAGCGCACCCGACGCCTGAGGGAGTTCAAAGTGGCGGTCGATCCGCAGGGCATCTACAACCCCGGCAAAGTGCTGGACGGCAAGCCGCTGTTATCGGCCTTTATGGGCCTGGCCGGAGCGTTTGAACCGGTGGTCCGCATCCTGGGCAATGCCGCCCGGTCGCCCGTCGGCGAGCGGGCCGAGGACCCGGCTCAGAGCCGGCGCGGCATCCCCAGCGACCTGGCCTGGTTCGCCTACGCCTGCAGCCAATGCGGCTACTGCGTGGACGAGTGTGACCAATACTATGGCCGCGGCTGGGAGAGCCAGACGCCCCGCGGCAAATGGTACTTTTTGCGGCAGTTTATGGAGGGCAAGGCGGACTGGAACCAGAAGATGGTGGATTCGATCCTGGCCTGCACCACCTGCGAGCTGTGTAACGTCCGCTGCTGCGAAGACCTGCCCATCGAGCCAAGCTGGCTCAAACTGCGCGGCCAGTTGATCCACGACGAGGGACGACTGACCTTCCCGCCCTTTGAGATCATGCGCCAGTCGTTGCGCAAAGAACTCAACATCTGGGCGGCCTACCGCGTGGACCGGCCCAAGTGGATGCCGGAGGACAAGTTAGGGGTGTTGCCGGAACGGGCCGAGATCGCCTACTTTCCCGGTTGCACCGCCTCCTACGTCGAACATGACATTGCCCAGGCCACGGCCTGCCTGATGCACAAGGCCGGCGTCGAGTTCACCTACCTGGGCCATGATGAGGCGTGTTGCGGCATCCCGATGCTGGTCGCCGGCTTGTGGGATACCTGGGAGGAGATCCTGCGCCATAACATCGAGGCGATGAAGGCGCGCGGGGTGAAAACTGTCGTTACCTCCTGCCCGGCCTGCTGGCTCTCCTGGCACACCTTTTATCCCGATTGGGCAAAGAAACTGGGGATCGAGTATGCCTTTGAGGTGAAGCACTATAGCGAGATCCTGGCCGATCAGATCGAAAAGGGCGCCTTCCAACTCGACATTGAGGTCCCGATGAGGGTCACCTGGCACGATTCGTGCCACATGGGCCGGGCGGGCAACATCTATGAGGCGCCACGGCGGCTGATCCAGGCCATTCCCGGGATCGAGTTCGTAGAGATGGAACACAACCGTCAGGAGGCCCACTGTTGCGGTTCGGTGCTCAGCCTGGTGGCCGATCCGGATGTCGGGAAGCGGGTGGGCGATATCCGGTTGCGCGAGGCGGAGGCGACCGGAGCCGAAGCCCTCATCGCCGCCTGCCCCTGCTGCGAAGTCCAGTTCCGCGTCACGGCCAGCAAGACCGGGCGCGACCTGCCGATCGTTGACCTGGCCAGCCTGGTGTGCAGGGGCGCCGGCGTCGAGCACCCCGATCCGACCCCCTATGCCCTGGAGATGTGGAGCGTGTTCGAGGCGATGATCCGCCTCCTCAAGCCGGAGGCGATGGCCGGGTTTATGGCCAGCCTGCTGCCGGAGATGATCGAGGCCATGCCCGAACCGTTCCGGGGGATGATGAAGATGGTCAAGGCCGCTCCGGGGCCAGTGCGCGACGCGATGATCGCCATCATGAAGCCGATGATGCCCTTCCTCTTCCCGCGGCTGATGCCCGGCATGATGCCCAAGGTGATGCCGGCCATGCTGGCTGCCGTCGAGAAGCGGATCGCCATGCCGCCGCAGATGAAGGAGCAGATGCCGGACCTGATGCCGGCGGCGATGGACAACTTGCTGCCCAAGATGTTGCCGCTGGTCATCCCCCACTTTATGCCCCACATGGAGGCCTATCTGAAAGGCCAGTCCGGCAACGGATCGTAACGCCGTCTGACCGGCTGCGCGCCCGACCGCTCTCTGCGGTCGGGCGCGTCTTTTTGCCGGCATCGCCCTCAAGGCGCAGCACGCCCCTGCGCCGATTCGTGGATTCATTTCTCATTCGTTGACAGGCCATTGCCCTTTGGCGCCCTGCCCGGCATGGCAACGCGCCGAATTTGACAAAGGTTTGCCGGTGGAATAGAATAGACGTCTGCTATATGAGCGATAGCAAAACGTTATAATTTTCTGACAGGGCGGGTGGAAGCGGTAGGGGATGAGTTCAAGCTGACCATCACCCGGTGAAAGGCCGTCGGCTGCCGCTGTGCCTGGACGGTCTTGAGGCGGCGTTCCCCGGCGTGTCTGCCCTCCCGCAGGTTCTCCCCCTGTGGCAGGGCCACGAACGCCGACCCGGCGCGGCGGCGCCATCGGAAGGAAACGATATGATCTATTTCGACAACGCGGCCACGACCTGGCCCAAGCCGCCCGGCGTGGCCGAGGCGATGCTGAATTTCCTCCACCACGTCGGCGCCAATCCGGGCCGTTCCGGACATCGCCGGGCCGTCGAGGCGGCGCGGACCGTGTATGCGGCCCGTGAGGCGGTCGCCGAACTGTTCCACGCGCCCGATCCGCTGCGGGTGGTCTTTGGCGCGAATGCGACCGAAGCGCTCAACCTGGCGATGAACGGCCTGTTGCGCGCCGGAGACCACGTCATCACCAGCAGCATGGAACATAATTCGGTCATGCGTCCCCTGCGCTGGCTGGAGCGACGGGGGGTCGGCCTCACCGTGGTGGCCTGTTCGCCGCAGGGCGTTCTCGATCCGGCCCAGGTTGAGGCTGCCATCCGGCCCGAGACGCGGATGATCGTCCTCACCCATGCGTCCAACGTGGTCGGCACGATCCTGCCGGTGGGCGAGGTCGGGCAGATCGCGCGCCGCCATGGCCTGCTGTTGCTGGTGGATGCCGCCCAGACGGCCGGCGCGTTGCCGATCGATGTGGAAGCCGAAGCTATTGACCTGCTTGCCTTTACCGGACACAAGTCGCTCTACGGACCGATGGGTACCGGCGGGCTGGTCATCGGCCAGCGGGTGGACCCCTCGGCGCTGGATCCGCTCAAACGGGGCGGCACCGGCAGCCTCTCGGAGCGGGAGGAGCAACCCGACTTTTTGCCCGATGCCTGTGAAAGCGGCACCCTCAACGCGGTGGGCCTGGCCGGGTTGGAGGCCGGCATCCGCTGGGTGTTGCAGCAAGGCGTGGAGCGGATCCGCGCCCACGAGGTCGAGTTGGCGCAGCAGTTGATCGACGGCCTGCGGGCCATCCCAGGGGTGACGGTCTATGGCACCCTGGACGCAACCCGTCAAACGGCGACCGTCTCGTTCACCATCGCCGGCATGGAGCCCTCGGAGGTGGGCCTGCGCCTGGACGATGAATATGGCATCCTGGCCCGAGTCGGGTTGCACTGCGCCCCGGCCGCCCACAAAACGATGGGCACCTTCCCCGCCGGGACGGTGCGTTTTGGGCTGGCGGCGCTGAACACGGCCGACGAGGTCCGCGCCGCAGTGGACGCTGTGCGGCAGATCGCCCGGTCGGCCCGGTGAGCGGGCGCGGTTTGAACCTGTTCTTCCGCAGCCAGGTTATATCAAATCCACGGCCGGGTCCTTCGCATCAGGATAAGCCTGGGGGGCAGCCAGGTGTTGGGCCGGGCGACGCTTTAGCTCCGCATAGGCCTCGGCGACAGCCGGGTGCGCTCGCCCATCATCCCGGAACAAGAGCGCATAGCTGAGATACTCGCTTCCCCATTCCGGCCCAAGCCGCCGAACCTTTTGCCTGGACCAGCCTGGCGGCACATCGCCGGCCCACCTTGGGCGAACATGGTTGGGCCATGATAAGCTGGCTAACCCAACGGCCTCGAGCTCAGCCGCCCGGCGGCTCAGGGAATCCCAGCCCCATTATCGCGCGCCCCGGCAGGCAAGGAACCGTCGGATTGGGCCGCGCTGTCCGGATCCGCTGCAGCGAGTTGTTGGGCCGCAGGCTGAATCAATGAGCAGATCCAGGGGACCACCTCCGGGTACTGATCGGCGTGCAGAACAAACTCTTGACCGCGACTCGATGTGCGAAGGAAGACCCGGTCTCCCTGCAATTGCCAGCGGGATGGGTCCCTGTGGTGAGTAAGAGGCTCCTTGCCCTCTGCAGGGTAGAACCACGCGGGAAGACTCCACCACGATCGGGTGCGACCGCGAGCAGTCAGGCGCAGTCGCTCGTCGTACCGGGAGAACACACCAGCTCCTGGAATGCCGACGGCGGCAGAGCCGAGCTCTAGCACTTCACTCGAGATAAAGACGACATTGTCCGGGCCGTAGTCATCCTGGAGATGCGGGTGGTATCTCGCCCAGGCTGGCGCTGCATCGGCGCGGCTGAGCACCTCGCCGACTTGGAACCATCCGAAAAGAAGATGCAGATGGGGCGCGCCCAAGACGTAGCGGTAGGTACCTGATAGGAACTCGACCTGGCGAAACCAGCCAAAGAACAGGAAGATGTCGCCACGGGAGATGCCATGCCGAGCCAGATGCCTTGCGCTAGCACCCCTCTGGCCGAATATCGGCCTCCAGCCCGGCATCCTCGGATACATGCCTTCACTCAGGTCGGGATCAAGGTGGCACGTGTCCTTCTCTCGGATTCGGCCGTGGGTCAGGTCCTCGACCACCTTGGACATCGAAAGGCCCTCAATCCTCAAGTCCTCATAGGCTACGCGAGAGCGCCTGGGTATGGGAAAGGAGACTAAGCTTCCATCGGGTAGGATGGGACTGGGAACTCCGCCAGTTGATGAATCGAATCCCTTACGGCTGAATACAACTTTCATACCAAACCGGCGAGGGGCCTCTCTGCTGCCGCCCCATTAGGTCGGACGCAAGCGGAGCGAAGCGTCCGAGCTAACGGACGGGTTCAGCCGCACGCGCAACGAGTGGAGCATGTCGGCTGCAACCCGTTGTTATGCGTGTCCGCCTTTTCCTCATCGTTTACCCCGGCCTCTGAGTTGCCAACGCTGCTAGAGCCTCTTCGATTTCCTTGCCTTTGACGCGGATCAGTTCGATCAGTTCTTCCGGCGTGCGCGTGTCCTCGTCGTTTTTGCGATGGGGATTGACCGCCTTGAGGTCAAAGTTGCGCGCTTCAATCTCCTGCCGCGTCACCGTCCAGCTACGCTCGCTCTCGGCGCGCGTCGGCAGAAGGCGGAAGAACTCCTTAAAATGCTCCAGCGTCAGCGGCGTCTTCTTGCCCACCTTGATGTCCGACAGGTCATAGTACCAGATGCGTTCGGTCGGCCTGCCTTTGGTAAAAAAGAGCAAATTGGTCTTGACGCCTGCGCCCGCGTTGACGAAGGTGCCCGGCGGGAGGCTCACGATGCACCACAGGTCGCAGTCGTCCAGGAGTTTGCGTTTGGTCTGCACAAAGGCCGTTTCGTTGGTGCGGAAGAGCACGCCCTCATCCAGCACGATGCCGCAGCGACCACCCGGTTTCAGGCTGTCAATTACGTGCTGCAGAAACAGTACTTGGGTGGCGCTGGTCTTGTAGGCAAAACGTGTTTGGGCGTCCTTTCCCTCCTTGCCGCCAAAGGGCGGATTCATCAGCACCACATCAAAGAGCGCCGGCGCGTCCTGGAACAAGCCGCCGTAGATTTCCGCGCCCGTGAGCGTGTTGCCGTGCCAGATGTGCGGCTCGTCAATCCCGTGTAGCATCAGGTTGGCGAGCGCGATGGGATAGATGGTATTGTCCTTCTCACGGCCGTAAAAGGTGCGACGTTTGAGCAGCTCCAGTTGGTCGGGCGAGGTGATTTTTTCGTTGTTGGGGCCGGCCATGTGTTCATACGCCTGCGCCAGAAAGCCGCCGGTGCCGCAGCCCGGATCATAGACGGTCTCGCCGATCTTGGGGTCAATCACCCGCACCATGGCGCGGATCACCTCGCGCGGAGTGAAGAACTGCCCGCCGTCATTGCCCTTTTCGCCCATCTTGAGCAATAAGCCCTCATAGACCTGCGAGAGGGTAAAGACGTGGGTGGGGTCCACGCTCTCGGCGCTGATCTCGTTGACCTTGTCGAGCACGTCGAGCAGGTTGCGCTCGGTGTCGATGCGGGTGCGCTCGATGCCGGAAAAGATCTCGCTGATGACCTTCTGCCGCGGGGTGGCGTTGGGCCGGTCTTTGAGGCTCTTCAGATACGGGATCAGTTCGCCGTTGACAAAGGCAAAGAAGGCGCCCATGGCACCGGTTTCCAGTTGCTTCCGTTTCCATCGGGTGCATTTCACATATCTGGAAAACATAATGCGCGTTGAGCGAGGGTTTGCCTGCCGGGCATAGATGTGGTACAAATAGTCATCCTGTACGATGAGAGGAGTGTTCCCC
>JAGVRI010000008.1 GCA_018606645.1 Chloroflexota bacterium | reverse complement strand
TTGCGGTCCCCAATGTGCAGGTAGCCCGGACCTAAGCGGCGGATCAAGTCAACGGCCAAGGGGTGTTCAGCGGTGCGGTAAGGTCCTTCGGACACCCCGTTGGCCACGCCAATGAACAGGTCAAATCGAAGCGTTTGTGGACGGCATCGCTGGAGAGATAACTCCAAGCGGCATCGCAGGTGTGGTCGGGGTTGAGTTGCTGGAAGATAAACCCTCACAACACCAGCAGCGAAGACCCGCTGGTAAAACCGGTAGCCGGTGTCTTGGAACAGTCGGCGGATGAGGGGCAGCGGCAGCCATTCTTGGTAGATGAGAAGCAGTGCCTGAGCGTCCGCCTCGGTGGGACGAACGGATGGACGGGTGAGTTGTCTTGACATAGCGCCCACTATGCCTCAAAACGGGCGGATGTGGAAGTGGCGCCGCCACTTAGATGAAATTGTGAAAGAGCAAATCTTAGTAACATTAGGCTGAAGCCTCCACCCCCGCTGGGTGCTGGACTTGGCAACAGCTCTCGGCAAGTCGTTAGACATGCTTGCCGTGTCTCTGCTTTTGCAGTACAATAGGGTTAATTTGATCGAGGAGGACCGCACTCATGGACGCAACAAGAATCGTAGATCTACGCAGCGATACCGTCACCCTGCCCACGCCCGCCATGCGCCAGGCCATGGCCACCGCTGAACTCGGCGATGATGTCATGGGCGAAGATCCTACGGTCAACCGCCTGCAGGTCATGGCTGCGGAGCGAATGGGCAAAGAGGCGGCTTTGTTCGTACCCAGTGGGACTATGGCCAACCTGGTCTGTCTGCTGACCCACTGTCGGCGAGGAGACGAGGTCATCGTCGGCCATCTCGCCCACATCTTTCTTTTCGAAGTTGGCGGCTCGGCTGCCGTGGGTGGCATCCATCCTCGCACCGTGCCCAACCTCCCCGACGGAACCTTGGACCTGACCGAGGTCGAGGCCGCCATCCGAGACCCCCAGAACGTGCACTACCCCTACAGCCGCCTGATCTGCCTGGAGAACACGCACAACCGCTGCAGTGGAGCGGTCGTGAGCCCGGCGTACATGGCTCAGGTCCGGGAACTGGCCAATCGATACGGGCTGGCCATCCACCTCGATGGAGCGCGTCTGTTCAACGCCGCCATTGCCCTGGGCGTGGACCCAGCAGAGCTGGCTCGCGACGCGGACTCGGTGTGCTTTTGCCTCTCAAAAGGATTGTCGGCCCCGGTCGGTTCGCTGATCTGCGGCCCGGCCGAATTCATCCGCCAGGCTCGCCGTTGGCGGAAACTACTGGGAGGTGGCATGCGCCAGGCTGGCGTGCTGGCTGCCGCCGGTATCGTTGCCCTGGAGACGATGGTGGACCGGCTGGCCGCTGACCATACCCATGCCCGCCGGCTGGCGGAGGGATTGGCGCGTCTACCAGGCATCGTCCTCGACCCCAGGCGGGTGATGACCAATATTGTGATTTTTGAACTGGCCCCCGACACTCTCTCTCCCTCCGAACTGGTCCAGAGGCTGGCGGCACGAGGGGTCAAAATTGGAGCCATCGGTGGCCGCAAGTTCCGAGCCGTCACCCACTACGGCATAGAAGCCGAAGATATCGAATACGCACTGGCTTGTTTCCAGACCGTACTGAGCGCAGAAGAGCCTATGCGGCAACCGGGCCGTCTGACCTGCCCAGAATGACAGGCAGGACCTGACCGACGCCGGCCTTTTCCACAAACGTCTCAGGGCTCATTCAGGCTTTTTGACAATACGCTGGGAGAGTGATATACTCACAATATGGCAGTAGACAATTTCTCAATTGTCCTGGCAATCGTTCTGATTGTGCTCGCCAGCGGGTCGATCCTGATTATCCTGCAAAGACGGCGTGAGAAATGCAGTGGATGCGGCAGAAGGCTGCCTCGAGGATCACTCCACTGCCCACATTGCGGACGCTCGGTTTCGTCCAGAGAGGAGGACAGAAAAGACTCCCCCAGACCGATCTCAAGCCCGGTCGAGTTAGTCGCTCTCAGCGGTCCCCTGGCTCCTCAACGGTTTTCGATCTCGGACCAGGGCCTCACCATTGGCCGGCATCCCGATAACGATATACGCTTGCTGGACGATGTCATGGTCTCGCGCTATCACGCCGTGATAGTGATGGAACAGAGCCAATATGTATTGTATGACCGGGACAGCGCCAACGGGACCTGGGTCAACGACCAGCGCATCTTTCGCCACGTCCTGGCACCTGGCGACCGCATCCAGATCTGGCAATCCCAGTTTCTGTTTTCGGCTCCGCATCTTTCCCCTCGCTCACCTCCGTCAACTCCAGCCCCGCTTCCCACAGTTCATGTCACCGGAGAGAATTTCTGTGGGTACTCGCTGGAGAGCCTGCTGGGTCGGGGCGGAATGTCGGAAGTTTATAGGGCCAGGGATACCAACGGCCGTATTGTTGCCATCAAGATCCTCAAAGAAACAGACCCCTATTTGGTGACCAAATTTGTTCAGGAAGGCAACAAGATCGGACCACTTCTCCGAGGACATCCGAATATCGTGTATGTGTACGAGTTCGGCCAGGGACCCGACAACCGATTGTACATCGTCATGGAGTTTGTGGACGCCCCCTCGTTGCGCAAAGTCATTCGCAAGGAGTGGAACGAAGCCGAGATCGTAAGCGTGATCGGCCAGGTGTGCAGCGGGCTGGCCTTTGCTCATGAGAACCAGATTGTCCACCGGGACATAAAACCCGAGAACATCCTCCTCAGTGCCGATGGAGTCGCCAAGATCGTAGACTTTGGTATCGCCAAGCTCACCTCAGCCTCGACCGTCACGCGGGATAAAATTGTGGGCACGCCGGAATACATTTCGCCCGAGCAGGCTCGCGGCGAGCCGGTATTACCGGCCAGCGATGTGTATTCCTTAGGGATTGTACTGTATGAAATGCAGACCGGGAGCGTGCCCTTTCGGCGCCCCTCGACGGACGACTCGTACATGGCCGCCGTCGAGGTAATTCGTCAGCATTTGAAAGAGAATCCCGAACCCCTGCACAAGAGGAACCCGGGCCGGCCAATATCCCGCCGGCTGGAAAAAGTCACCATGCGAGCCCTCAGCAAGGATCTCAAGTCTCGCTATCCAACAGCCAAGGAGATGGGCCTAGCCATGGGGTACACTGGACCTTCCGGGGTTCACTTCTCGACGAAGCTGCCACCCAGGGCCGATCTGCTGGTGGTGCGGGGACCGAGACAGGGACAGCGCATCCCCCTCGCACAAGATGGCCTTACCTTGGGCCGTTTTGAGCTGGGCTCATCCGACATTACCGTATCACGCCGCCACGCCACGATCTTCTACCGGGGCGGGGGCTATTGGCTCCAGGATACATCCAAGAACGGAACCTGGGTGGACAATCAGCGCGTATGTGGTGAGGTCCCGCTCAAGACCGGATCGATGATCGTCATTGGCGATAGCGTCCTGAGACTGGACAAGGCCCTCGACGGGCATTGATGGAGTAACGGCATCGGCCACGAAGATTGGTTCCAAGAGTTTGGTAAAAGGAGGAAGAAATGTCAGAAGATCGGACCACTCCGATGCGCAAGCCAGATTGGGCTCGTGGTGAAACCGGACCCGATCAGCAAGAAACGGTATTCTCCGATCAGGAATTCGTAACCCCGCCCACCATCCCGCTCGGCGATCAGGGAAAGGCCGCCTGGGAACGACCGCAAGCTCCTGGTTTTGTGCGCACGACTCCGGCGGCCGAACCGACGCCGCCGCCCTTCCCCGCGCCACAACCGCCACCTGGTCCCAAAGCCCCGCCTGCGGCGGCACCCCAGGACCAGACGATGTTGATCAGCGAACGGCCGACTCCTGTTTTTGCCTGGTTGGTTGTGGTGGACGGCCCGGACCGGGGGTCCATAGGCACTGTGCATACCTTGCGCCCAGATACGACTACGCTTGGCAGGGTGGCTGGCAATCATATCGTCATCCGCGACGACACCTGTTCTGCCCAACACGCCAGGATCCGCATTGAGACCAAAGAGGGTCAAGGAACCGTCTTTGCGTTATATGACATGGGCAGCCGCAACGGAACCTTCATCGGCAACAAGGAGACCTATCGGAACGAGGAGAGTCGCAAGTACCGCCACGAACTCCAGGACGGAGACTATTTGCTCATTGGCGAGACGACGCTGGTCTTCAAAAAGCTGTAGGCTCGTCCATGTTTGTTGAGAGGTAGGGCCCCTGCCTGGCTCCTTTCGCATGGGCAGGGCCTGGCTTCACTTGTTCTTGCGCCACCCATAAGGAGGGGAATATGAAGCAACGATGGAGCGTGATTTCAATCCTGTCCCTGGTGCTGCTGTTAGCGAACATTCTTACCGCAAGCGCCCAGGGAGTCGTCAGCCTGACCATTGACAACTTGAGGTTTGAGGAGTTTCCCCAGGCCCAGGCCTATGTCACCGTGCGGAATGAGAACGGAGTGCCGATCACCGGACTTGGAGCGGACAAGTTTGAGATCATCGAGGACGGTCGATCCTCGTTTCCGCCCTCAGAAGTCCAGGCCCACGTTAACCCAGAGGCCGTGGTCTCAGTGGTCATGGTGATTGACATCAGCGGCAGCATGAAAGGCAAGCCGATTCAGGAAGCCATGCGGGCGGCCAATGCATTGTTGGACCAGCTCTCGGCCCAAGACCGGGCGGCGCTGATCGCGTTCGCCGACCGGGTCAAGTCCCTGAACCCTGCCGAACTCGAGGAAGGCAAAGAGGTCGCCTTCACCACCGACAAGAACCTCATTCGCAACGTGGTGAACTTTCTCGACCAGAGGATCGGATGGGATACCCCGCTCTACGATGCCATCTACAAGGGAGTCAGGATGGTTGCCTCGGAGCCTGTCGGCAAGCGAGCGGTGATTGTGATGACCGATGGGCGTGACGAGCGGGATATCAACGGCGTCACGACCAAAGATGCCGGCAGCGTTTCCGCTCCAGACGATCCGATCCTGGAAGCCAATCGGCACAACATCCCGATCTTCTCGGTCGGATTAGTCGGCCTCGGCGGCAAGATCGATACCAAGTATCTGACCAGACTGGCCGAGCGCACCGGGGGTATCTACCAGCAGGCCCCCAAACCGGAAGAGCTGACTCCCCTATTCCAGAATATCATGAACCAGCTCAAGCAACAGTATATCCTCTTTTACCAGTCTACCGTGCCCAAGGATACCAACTACCACAGCCTGCTGGTTCGCGTCCAACTCCCCCAGGGCCAGGCCTTTGCCGAAACGAAATTCCAGATCCTGGAACAACCTCCCGCCGCCGAATCGCCGGCTCCAGGAAGCACTGAGGTCGCTCAAGCGAGTTCAGCCACCGAGCTGTCGCAGGCGCCTACCCCTGAGCCTCAACCATCAGGCATCCAGGGGGTGATCGATACTGTCCGGAACACAATCCAGGAGAGACCGATGCTGGCCATCATCGTCCTGGCCGGGGTGTTGTTGCTCATTATCCTCATCGTGGCTCTGCTGCTTGTATTGCTGCGGGGGCGTAAGGCGCCGGAGGAAGAGTACATCGCCCCCGAGTTCGCCGAAAGCTATGCGCCTCCCCCCGCCTGGACTCCTGGACCGGCAGCGGGACCCACCACACCAGGGATCAGTACGCCCATGGAGGGCCGGACCGAGATTGCCCCTCCTGGCTGGCCTGAACCCGCCCCCGCCGTTCCTCCCGTCGCGCCCAGACCTGTGGAGGTGCCAGGCGGCCCGGGGTTCGCGCCGGCTGGCGGAACGCGTGTCATCGAACGAGCTCCCCAACACCTGGGAGTCCTGGTGGACAAGTCTCGCCCGGAACGAAAGTATGATCTCAAGGGTACGATGAACGTCGGACGCGCCCACGACAACCAGATTGTCCTGGACCATCCGACCGTCTCTCGCCACCATGCCTGGATCAAAACTGAAGGCGAGGATTTTCTCATCTTTGACGTGGGCAGCGCCAATGGCACCTTTGTCAACGACGAACGGGTGACAGAGCCCCGACGGCTGGAAAGCGGCGATGTGGTCCGCTTTGGCGAAGTATCGTTTGTCTTTACCAAGGTATTCTAGTCGCTGGCGGCAGGCTGGGGGCATGGACTAGAAGTGAGTGCAACAGAGGGCAGTCGGATCGAACTGGTCATTGAGCGAGGACCCCTTGCTGGCCGGGTGATTCCCTTGCAGCCACCACAGGTCGTTCTCGGACGGGGCGGAGAGATGGGTCCTGGTCGGGTAGCTCTGCCCGATCCGGCGGCCTCGCGCCAACATGCATGCCTTCAATCAGGTTCGGAGGGTTGGTCGCTTGTGGACCTGGAAAGCACCAACGGTACCTACCTCAATGGTCAGCGGCTCGTGCCACATCAACCCCATCGACTCCACCCCGGAGACCGAATCACGATCGGCAGCGTGGTTCTGCTGGCTCGCGGGGTCGAAACCTTTGATAGGGCGATCGAGCTGCCCCAACCTTTGCCGAAACGCAAACTCCGCCCTGCCCTTGTGGTAGCCGGTGCATTCCTCCTGGTGGTCATCCTGGTCGGAATGGTGGTCCTCGTGGTGAGCCTCCTGCAGCCCCGTACTGAGCTGGCAACACCCACGATAGGCAATCCGGTGGAACAGCTTGTCACCGCACTGCCTGTGCCGACCGAGTTTCAAGAAGCGGTCACTGCAGTCATCCCTCTCCTGGCAACCAGCCTGCCATTGCCCTTCCTGGGTCCGGCTTCTACGCCGACTCCAGAGTCAGTGTTGCCCCAGGCTGAGATTCTGTGTGACTCTTCTCTGGCGCCGGCTCGAGAAGTAGCCGTCACTCATTGGTATCAAACGGGTTTTGAAACAGAAAGGCGGTGAACCCCATGTTAAAGCTAGTCATACGCTCTGGGACCCAAGCGGGAAGGGAGTTCCCGTTGGATCGGCCAGTGATACGCATTGGACGCGGCTCCGGGAGTGACATCCTCCTGCAGGATTCCCAGGCGTCGCGCCAGCATGCGGAGATCAGCCGACAAGGAGATCAGTTCTTCATCCGTGACCTGGGCAGCATGAATGGCACTTTTGTCAACGGGGAGCGGATCACCGGGCCCCGTCTGCTCAAAGCGGGCGATGAAATTCGGATCGGCGAAACGGTTCTGACCAGTGCACCGTTGGCCGTCGCCGGGGCGCCGGCGCGCGCCGATTGGGAGTCGGAACTGTGGACCGGACAAACCTCAGTCGAACAGGCCCCCGCCCGCCGCGGGCTTCTATGGGGGTTGATCGGCGTAGGAGTCGTGCTCCTCGCGGGCGTTGCCGTGCTGGCGTACGTACTGCTCAACCGGGGCAAGGGCACGCCAACACCAGTCGCCCAAATGGTGACAGCCACCGCCTCGCCAGTGGTAATGGTCGCCCCCACCGCCACTCCAACCCCCCAAGCGGGGACTGAACAACCGCCGACCGTGACCCCCATTGTGCAGGTGCCCACCATCGCTGCCCCTACGGTGGCCGTCCAGGCAACGGTGCCGACGGTCAAACCGCCCTCGCCGCCCAAGGCACCCACCGGTGTGCCGCTCTCCCCCGGACAGTTGGAGCAGTTGCCGGCTATTGTCCAACAATACCTGGGAGGAGTTCCCCCCGATCAACTATCTAGCGTGATTGCGGCTCAGCTCCAGAACCTGGCGCCGGATCAGGTCCAGGTGATGATCAACGCCCTGTTCCCCGGAGTCACGGCCGGGAAGCTACCGCAGGTGGTCGCAGCCTCCTTCCCCGAACTCAAGCCCGATGAGATTCAGCGTTTGTTGGGTCTGGCGTTTCCCGGTCAGAAGTTCCAAATCCCCTCGGTCACCGGCCCGGTGGGTGGACGGCTGGTGCTGGGCATCTACGACAAGGCCAACAACCGGCACAACCTGTACCTGGCCAATGCCTCCGGCGGACAACCCACCCTCATCACCGAGATGGGCAGCGAGCCAGACTTTGCCCCTGATGGACAGTGGATCGTCTACTTTTCCTGGGACCCATCGCACTTGGGTCTGCGCCTGATCAAAGTAGACGGTTCCGGAGGCGCCCAGTTGACGAATGTCCGTGAGCACGGCTATCCCACCTTCTCCCCAGACGGCAGCCGGATTTCGTTCTACCACAATGTCAATGATATCCTCCATGTCATTAACCGCGATGGAACTGGCATGCGGGACATTGGCCGTGGCGAGTACCCGGCCTGGTCACCGGTGGGCGATCAGATCGTCTACCGTGGCTGTGTGGGCAGTGGTCGGTGTGGGCTGATCGTCGCCAATGCCGACGGCTCGAATCCACGCCAGATCACCACCCACGCCAACGACGCCGCGCCCCGCTGGTCGCCGAACGGGGGACAGATCGCCTTCCATTCGGACCGCGATGGCAATTGGGAGATCTATGTCATCAATGTGGACGGGACCTGGCTGCGCCGCGTCACCATCAACCCGACCACCGATATCATGCCGGTCTGGTCCCCGGATGGCCTGCGCATTGCCTTCCGCTCCGATCGAGGTGGAAAAGGGGCAGTCTGGGTGACCTCGGGAATTGGCGGACCTGCCTTTAAGCAGTTCGATGCCGAGTTCGATCCGGCCTATCCTGAACTGGCGCAGATGGACTGGGCCAAATAACCTGCTGGAGAGTTGGCGGCACGTGAGAGAGTACATCCAAATCGCTGGGAAGATGTCATGAAAGTCTGGTTGGTTCTACAGGAGGGTCCTGGCGCTGGCGCTTCCTACCAGTTGGACCCGTATACCAAACCGGTGCTCTCGATCGGACGAGCGCCCGACTGTGACATTCCGGTCGCCGATCAACGGGCTTCCCGTCGCCACGGCGTCTTTCGCTGGAACGGCAGCCACTGGGAGGTAATCGATCAGGGGAGCACCAACGGTACGTATGTCAACGGGATGCAGGTCCATGGACCGTATGACCTGCGTCTGGGCGACCGGATCACCATCGGCGAGACGACGATGGTATTGCGGGAGTTTGGCGAGTGTCCCCGTACTCCCATCCGCCAGCCAGGTGGGGCGCGGCCCAGGAGCCGCACTGCTGAGGGTCCGATCCTCCGAGATGTCGGCGCCGGGGCCCAGGTTCAGCGGAGTCATGCACAGCCGGGGCCGCGCTCCGTGGATTCGACAGCAACTTCGATGGCATTTTGGTTCGTCCAGGGAGTAGCCGCTGCTGCCATCGTCTGTCTGGCCAGTGGGGCAGTCTTGCCATGGCTGCAAGTGACCGGCTCCCTCTCCCGGAACCTCCAACCCCTCCTCCAGGGATTGGCCCAAATCGTCGAATCGCTGTCCGGTTCGGATTCGATCTTTCATATCCGCCAGACCATCGGCGGGATGCAGGGGTATGGCAAACTCATGCTCGGGGTTGCTGTGATCAGCCTGGCGACATGGGTCGTCGATATCTTCTGGGCCCGCCGCTCTGCCATCCCCGGCGTGATCTACCTAGTAGCCGGACTGCTGGCGGCAGCCGCTATGTTTTTTGATCTGATAAACTATTACCGGTTTTATGAACAGATCCAGTCGCTCTCGCTCCTGTTCGGGGTGCGGCTGGCTGATGTGATTGAGGTATTCGGCCAGTTTATCGAGATCCAGATTACGCCGATGGTCGGATTGTGGCTGACCGGCATCGGCCTGGTCCTGTTACTCGCTGTGGGAGCCGCGCGTTTGGCCGTATGGTTTCTGGTTCGGGAGGACAGAAAATAGAGGGCATGAACCACCAGGCACTTCTCAGCATCCTTCAAGTTCAGACTGTTACCGGAGGGCAGGATGAGTTGCCCCTGGGTCAGCCCATCGTGAAGGTGGGACGGGGCAAAGACAACGACGTGATTTTGGATGATCCCAAGATTTCGGGCCACCACCTGCAGTTCAGCCTGGGTCGGGACGGATGGTGGGTGGAGGACCTGGGGTCGAGGAATGGCACCTTTCTCAACGGACGACAGCTTGTACCTCAGCAGCCGACTTTGTTGAACGCCGGAGATGTGGTCCGCGCCGGGGATTTCTCGTTCCAGATGCGGGTCGCGCGTCCCGACGAGGGACCTCTTCCCTCCTTGAGTCTGCCGGTGCACATTTCGGCGGCGCTCAGGCCGGGGCTTGTCGTGTACCTGCCCCATCAGGTACTCAAATTCCCGCTGGAAAAGGACGTCGTTACCTTGGGTCGCAAGTCCGATAACGATCTCCAGGTAGTAGACCCTCTGGTCTCCGGTCACCATGCACAATTGGAACGCTTTGGAGCTTCTTATCGCATCCGCGACCTGGGCAGCACGAACGGCCTGGTGTACCAAGGGCAGCGGATCACGGATCGGGTCCTGGCCCCCGGGGATACGCTCTATATTGGACAAAAGATCGTCATCCAGTATCGCGCCTACATTGGATTCCTGCCTGGCGAGGTAGTCAAGAAACCAGAAGCCCCCAAGACCCAATACCTGGACATGAACGCCCTGCCCAAAGCGGGACGGCGCATCACCATCGGGCGGCACAGCGGCAACGTTCTCGTCCTGGATCACCCTCGCGTGTCCCGCTATCACGCCGTGATTGAGCAGTTTGGAGCGCGATTCCGGCTTCGGGACCTGAACAGCGACAACGGTACGTTTGTTAATGGCAAACAGGTCAAGGAAGCCTGGATCAAAGAAGGGGATGAGATCCGGATCGCCTCCTTCCGTCTCGTTTTTCGCGAAGATGGGATCACCCACTTTGATGAAGCGGGCAATATCCGCCTGGATGCCTTGCACATCGAAAAGTGGTATTCCAAGACGGCTTGCATGTTGAAGGACGTTTCCCTCTCTTTCTATCCCAAAGAGTTTGTCGCCATCGTGGGAGCCAGCGGGGCGGGCAAGTCTACGCTGATGAACGCACTCAACGGGTTCAACCCGGCGAATGGCCCCAAATCGCGGGTCCTGGTCAACGGGAAGAACCTCTACACCCACATGGATGAATATCGGAGCGAGATGGGCTACGTCCCTCAAGAGGACATCATTCATCGCGAATTGACCGTCTACAAGGCTCTTGACTATGCGGCCCAACTCCGGATGCCAGCCGATACCTCCAAAGAGGAGCGGAAACGGCGGGTCATGGAGGTCATCGAAGAACTGGGACTGAAAAAACAGGCGCAAAACACCTTGAATGCCCTGAGCGGTGGGCAACGCAAACGGGTGTCCATCGGAGTGGAGTTGCTTACTAAACCCGGCCTGTTCTTCCTCGATGAAGCCACCTCCGGCCTGGACCCCGGTACCGAAACCGAAATGATGGAACTGTTGCGCGACCTGGCCGATGGCGGGCGGACCGTGATCCTGGTTACCCATGCCACCAAGAATGTCATGATGTGCGACCAGGTGGTTTTTCTCGCCAAGGGAGGGTATCTCGCCTACTTTGGACCTCCCAATGAGGCATTGGAATACTTTGAGCAGTATCGCACCCCGGAGGAGCGGCGTTATAAAGAAGAGGTCGAGTTCGACGATATCTATCAGTTACTGGAAAAGCGCGGCACCCCAGAGGAGTGGGGACAACGGTATCGCCAGTCCCCTCAGTATCAAGAATATGTGGTCAAGCGCCTCCGCGAACTTAAAGATCAGCGACAAACACCAACTCCTGCGCCGGCCGCTCGGGCCAGACGCCAGCGACCGGTTTCTGCCTTCCGCCAGTTCCTGATCCTTTCTTCCCGCAATCTGGCGATCATGGCCCAGGACAAAGTGGGACTGGGCTTGATGTTAGCCGTGGCCCCATTCATCGGAGCGCTGGACTTTATCTGGGGCAAGAAGCTGTTCGATCTGGCAGAAGGCGATGCCGGACGGATCATCATGATGTTCTTCATGATGGGTCTGATCGCCATCCTGGCCGGCTCCCTCAGTTCGGTGCGGGAGATTGTGAAAGAGGTGGACATCTACCGCCGGGAGCGAACCGTGGTGCTCAAGCTTTTGCCCTACCTCCTCTCCAAAATCTGGATCGGGATGTTCTTGGCGGCCTATCAGGCCGGCGTGTTCTTGCTGACTAAAAAGATCTTTGTCGATCCGCAACTGCTTGGACCCGGCGGGTATCCGGCGCTATATGTGACGATCTTCTTGTGCACCCTGTCGGGCTATATGATCGGCCTGGCGATCTCGGCCGCCGCCCCGAATCAGAACATCGCATTGTTCCTGGTACTGGGCGTGCTCGTCCCCCAGTTCCTCTTTGCTGGGGCGTTGTTACCACTCGACCAGTTTCCAGGAGGTGAGCAGATCAGCGTGATCGCTTCCAGCCGCTGGGCCTTTGAGGCCTCGGTACGGATTACCGGTATCGGCGATGACATCATCAACGATCCGTGCTGGCAGCTTCCGAAAGAACAATGGGACAACCTGACCCAGGATGATAAAGACCGCCTCGGTTGCCGATGTATGGGCAAGCAAATCTTTACCGACTGTTATTTCCCCGGCATTCGCAACCCCGAATTCTACAACACAGAAGCTCAGGCGGCGTTGAGCGCGCCCAAACCGGCTGAACCCCCGACATTCACCCCGTATCCGACCTTGACCCCGTACCCTACGTTCACCCCCATTCCCAAACCGGCAGGGTTGTTCGCCGATATGGAAAGCTATCAGAACAAGCTCCGCCAACAAGGCGAGCAGTATGAGAAACTGCGGCAGGCTCAAGGCCAGGAATACGAAGAGATCCGGAACGCTCAAGGTGAAGAGTATCGTCGCGTATCCCTGGATTATGGCGAGGAATTGCGGGAATGGGAAGCAGACCGGGAAAAGGCGGTTCGAGGGGCAGAAGGCAAGATCAAGGCCATTTATGAGAACTTTGAACGGGCGTTCCGTGGGACGGTCCAGAGCCGTTGGTTGGCCATGACCAGCCTCGCGGCAGTGTTCTTTGTCCTCGCCGTGATCTTTCAAAAACGGAAGGATGTGATCTAAGGGTGAAACTGCTCCTTGTCAACCCAACCCGCATACTAGAGGATGGTCAGCTCTATCGCGGTTCCCGGCGATGGCTGATCGGCATCACACTCCCCTATCTGGCCGCCCTCACGCCACCTGACTGGGAAGTAAGGATCGTGGACGAATGCTTCGAGCCGGTCAATTTTGACGAGCCGTGCGATCTGGTCGGAATTAGCTTCATGTCCCACCATGCCCCGCGCGCCTATCAGATAGCTGACGAATTCCGGCAGCGCGGGGTGCCGGTGGTGATGGGCGGCTTTCATGCTTCGGCAGTGCCTCAGGAGGCATTGGCCCACTGCGACGCCGTCGTGGTGGGAGAAGCCGAATTGGTCTGGTCCGAACTGCTGGAAGACCGAAAGCGGGGAACGCTACGACCGGTGTACCAGGCGGCCATCTTGCACGACATGAAGGGATTGCCGGTGCCGCGCTATGATCTCCTGGACCTGAAACGTTATCAGATGCCGGCGGTGGAACATTTTATTCCGGTGCAGACCAGCCGCGGGTGTCCATACAATTGCCGTTTCTGTGAGGTCACCCGGCTCTACGGCCGGACCTATCGATTCCGGCCAGTGCCCGAAGTAATCCAGGAGATTCAAGCGCTCGGCGGACGCTCTGTCTATTTTGTTGACGATAATATTGCCGCCAACCGACGCAGGGCCCGGGAGCTGTTCGAGGCCCTCAAACCGCTAAAGGTAAACTGGACCGGCCTGATCAACATGGCAACCGGCAAAGACCCGGAATTGCTGGACCTCATGGTGGAAAGCGGCTGTAAGCACGTGAACATTGGTATGGAAAGCATTAACCGGGCGAGTTTGCTGGAGATGAACAAACCGATCAACCAGGTAGAGGACTACCAGCTCATCTTGCGCAATCTCCGTGAACGGGGGATCTTTTTCTCCCTGAATCTTGTCTTTGGGCTTGACAGTGACACACTGGAGACCTTTGAGGAAACCGTGCAGTTTCTCCGACAGGAAAAGGTGCCCATGGCGTTTATGTTTATCGTCACGCCTCGGGTGGGCACGGCCCTGCGCGAGGACATGGAAAAGGAGGGGCGTCTGTTGCACAACGATTGGACTCGCTATGCTGGCTGGAGTTGCGTCTACCGGCCGGTCAAGATGAGCCCAGAAGAGCTAGAGGCCGCGTTCTGGCGGGCCTATCGCCAGTTTTATTCCCCGCTGTCCATCCTTCAACGGTTGATCCCAACCTTCCTGGACGCGAAAAGCTGGACGATTGCCCTGGCCTCCAACCTGTTCTTTGCCTGGGGAGTCAGACGGGGCAGGGCACCGACTGCCTATTACTAGGACACCCTGATAAGCTCCCAGGAAGTGAGACTATGATTGGGACCAACCTGCCGCCGCTCACCGACTTTTGGACGATGCCCGCTGCCCAGCGAGAATGGCTTCTACTGGCCGCCATCGCCGAAACCCATGCCTGGCATTATCCCCGCAATGTAGCCTATCGCCGCATGGCCGAGAGTCGAGGCGTTGGGGCCCGCCTGGAGCGCCAGGACCTGGCCCGCGTCCTGCGACCAACGGCACAAACCTTCAAGTCATATGTGGGCACCGTCGGCGCTTTCCCACAGGAGCGACCGGTGGCTTTTCTGCAGTGGCTCAGCGATCAGTTGTCCATTGAACTACCACGGGATCGTTGGAAGCGATTCCGTCCTCGCTATTCCACGTTGGAGAAGTTGCTTCAGGACTTTGAAAGGATCTATGAGGATTTTGGATTCGAGGTGACAACCAGCAGCGGCACGTCAGGCCGGGCCACGATCATGGTCCGCGACCGACCCACGGTGGACCTGGCTGTCGAATGTTTTGTCCAGGCAACACTCGGTGTGTGGGGGGTAGGCAGTGCCCACAATGCCATCTTTATGATGCCCCGCCAGACGCGGATTGCCATGGCCCGCACGGCCCGCTTTGGCGCGGAACGATTGGGCATGCAGCAGGCAGGCCGCGCCCACTTTACGATTCCCTTCCCCGCCGATCCCGATCGGGTCCGCATCCGCACCGGTCGAACTTTCCGACCAGGATGGCAGGGCGCGTTCGAAAGGCGTATTGGCCATCCGTTCGCCCGCTGGATGGATGAACGAGTGGTCCAACCCCGAGCCGTGAATCAAACCATCGCTCTCCTGCAAAAAGCCAGACAGCAACGAACTCCCATCTTGCTCTTTGGAAGTCTGGTGCAACTGCATGCCCTGAGCCAGGAACTTCGCCGACGCGGGTCGGGGGAGGGCTCTGGCCAACCGGGCAACCCAATGATCCTGCCCGCCGGGAGCCTGGTCGGAACAGGCGGTGGGCTGAAGCATCAATATCCCTACACTCCCGAGGAGATCCGCCACGACCTGCAAGCGGTCCTGGCTCTAGAGGATGGGCAACCGATTCCCATCCGCGATGTGATGGGCATGGCCGAAGCGAACTGGGCCGCTCCTCAATGTGAAGCAGGTAACTATCACTTCCCTCCGTGGGTCTATGTCGTTGCCTTGAACGACGATGATGAGATCCTGGACGGTGCCGATGTGATAGGTCTGTTGGCCTTTTTCGATCCGCTGGGTGGAGGTTCATTGTTTCCCTCTTTTTTCAAGACCACCGATCAGATCCGATTGCGGAACAGCACCGGCCATTCTGATGCCCAATTGCGTTGCCCATGTGGGCGTGACACGCCCTACATCGTCGAGGGAACGATCCAGCGCGTGGACTTGTGGGATGAGGCCGGCTGCGCCGGCCAATTATAGGAGGTCAAGTTTTGTCAGCCGTATATGACGGGTTTTGGTTCCCGTCCTCCATTCGAGATCGGGTTCTCAGACCCGACACCCGATATGAATACTTGAATTTTCGAGAGGGAACGCCGGTTCCTCCCGAAGAAGGCGAGGGCGGGGTCGTCATCCGCTGGCCCCGTCTCGATATGGAGGCCTGGCAGCAGATCATCACCGCTCTTCGGTCCAACCAGAAACAGGTACCCACAGAAGAGTGGTCGGTGCGGCTCCTGAAGGCGATCTCTAGAGTACAAGACCTGTGGAAGAGTCAGGGGAATCCCTTGCGGCAAAAGGTGCTGGAAAGCCTGGCGACCTGCACCGGCCATTCGGTAGGCATGCTCGATTTTGCCCTGAGCTTGCTCGATCTGGCTTCGGTGGAGGATCTACACCGCGCCGCGTCTTGCCATCTTACCCAGGCGGTAAAGGGTCAATTCGTACGACTGAATGGATTAGCCGGTTGGGTGCGTTTTTTTGAGCAGGGCCAGTGGCGGCGTCTGATGACCAGGGCACTCCTGCGGTCTGCTTCCTACCAGAATCGTCCCTGGCGACTCCAGCAGAATCCTCCGGGCTTGATCTTGGGTTTTGCCGCCGGCAATGTCCCTGGCATTGCGTTGTTGTTCATCCTTCTGGGCCTGGCTGCAGCAACCCGCGAACAGTCTGGCCCCCCGATCATGGTCGTCAAGAATTCACGACGGGAACCCCTGTTTACCCCGTTAGTTCTTTCTGCTCTGGAGATGGTCGATCCCCTCTTGCTGGAGACCACTGTCGTCACCGTATGGGACTATACCGATCCAGACCTTCAGGCATATTTACTCGCTCAGGCCGATCTGGTCGTAGCTGCTGCCAGCAATGAGACGATTGGCGAAATTGAGAAAATGGCTAGACAGGTCCCTGCCCCTTCGCGACCGACCCGCTTCCACTGGCACGGTCACAAGGTCAGCTTTTCGACGGTGGGTCGCGAATGCCTGGAGATTGGACGGCACGAACCCAAGTATGGGACCCCCTTGTTGGAGGTAGTGGCCCTACTCGCCGCTCTCGACGTAGCGCTGTGGAACCAGCAGGGCTGTCTCTCCTCGCGCGTGCACTTTGTGGAACAGGGGAGCAGATCCAAGTACCACTCGCCGGAAACGTACAGCCAGGCCGTGGCCCACGGCCTGCGGTTGCTGGATCGGCTGATACCCAAGGAGGTGTCCAGGAAACGGCACATCCACAACCTCTTTGACAAGTATCAGGCCATGGCTGCCGGTGGAACGGTCCAGGTCTTTTCCCAATATGACGACGACTTCCTGGTGGTGTTGGCCAATAGCCCGATGCCACCCGAACGGTTCCAGGAGATGATCAACGATTGCCAAGGCCGGACGGTGGTCGTGCTTCCGGTGCGGGATGTCATGGAGGTCCCTGACCAGTACTTGCGAAAAATCCCCAGGCAATACCTGCAGTCCATGAGCATCGCCCTGGGAGATCCCGACCTGCCCGATATTGATCCCCGGTTGTTAAGCTATGCGCAAGCGTTGGGTTCGGTCGGCATCACCGGCATTCGCACGGCAGGTCGGGGGGCGTTCCCGCAATTGGCCTATTCGTGGGATGGTTTCATCCCGCTTGATCTGACGACCAATCGAACCAAAGGGTATTTCACTGCTCTGGAGTTTGACCAACCGTGGGCCCAAATCTATGAGACCTACGATCTGGTGAGACAGATCCTTGATCGGAACCGATAAAGAAGGGGGAATCCATGCAAAACACACAGGAAGAGCACAAAACGCCGACACCTCCAACGCCATTCCGAAGGAAGGACCCAGGGGAAACCGCGCTTGAAACACCAATCCCCGGTGAAGAAACGGTGGTATGGAGCGGCAATGAAGCATGGCCGGGCCCTCAGGAAGCTGGCTATCCCACCCCTACTGGGACCATGCCGGAGCAGGACCGGATCACCACCCCCATGCCCCGGATGGCAGCGGTCCCCACAACCTGGGTAGAACCGGTCCCCCCTCGTTCTGGTGCCGGTCTATCATGGATAGTCGCTCTGTGCTTCATCCTCAGCCTGGCTTCACTGGCCGTGAGTGCCTTCATGGTATACAGTTTCTGGGATACGCGTCAGACGGCAGTAGAAGGCCTGGATGCGGCTATAGCCGCGCTGGATAATCTGGGCGGAAAGGGGTTCCATTATGAATATCATTTCCAGAGGAATATCCCGGTCTCAACCAGTATTCCAATTCAGCAGGACATGGTCTTTCCGTTCAAAGGAACCATCCCGATCAACACCACTGTTCGGGTGCCGATCAATGCTGGCGTGCTTGGTACGATCGTGGTGGATGTGCCCATTCGCACTAGTGTCTCTGTGGATACCAAGATACCGGTCCATGTCGATCAGACGTTTCAGATCAGCACCACCATCCCGATCTCGATGACCTTTCCCATCGACGTTCAGCCCGGCGACCCGGAAATTCAGAAATTGCTGGGTGGGGTCCGGGAATGGCTGGTACGCCTCCGCGATTCGTTCCACTAGAGGCGAAGAGAAGCGACACGCCACTTTCCGTCAGAGTCACAAGGAGGGAACCCATGGCATTCTCACAAATGAGTTCGAAAGAGAAGACAATCGCTGCCATTTTGCTTGTCGTGATCGTGGTAGCCCTTGCCGGCTTGGGTATCTTTGCCGCCTATCTGTTCACCGGCGAAAAGCCAGGTAAAGAAGCGCCCGAAATCACGGTGATTCCCACGACAGCAGTCGCCGCAGCGCCAACGATTACCCTGGTCGAGACACCGTCGCTGCAGGAAGCAGCCAAGACTACGCCACCGCCCGTCAGCGCACAACCGATCATCGTCGCCAAGCAGGCGAGCCCCAGCGCAGGGTTGCCGGTGCTCTTGGTGAATCAAACCCTGCATGCAGGTCATCGCTACCGACTGGAAATCTCTACGGCGGATGGTTCGTCTGTTGCGGTCCAAGGGAGCTGGAGTCAGGGAGCCACAAGCTCTGGAGGCCAGATCGCCACTCCCATCGAATTTTTCGAGGGGAAAACACCGCATCAGATCAGACTAATCTCGCCGGTCGCCGATCCGGTTCTGTGGAGCCTCTCTGTTTCGGCCGGGGTCAAAGAGATCCTGAGCAAGCCGGTAGTGCTGGTGATCACTCTCTATGACATCACCGGGGCCGAGTAGGAGACGCACGTTGCCCGAAATTGTGAGTCGCCATGAGAGTCCAGTCAGTTTGGGTGCTCCAGATACCGTTTTGCCGAGGGGAACTGGCTCAGGGGTGAAACGATGAACGGCATGCAACCTCTGCTCCGTCTGGAGATCGGCCAGTATTCCCATCCTGGCCGCCGCCGGTCCAACAATGAGGACTGGCTGGGCATGTTCCAGCCAGAGGACCTGGAACGGCTTGCATCAAAGGGGAGTCTGTTTCTGGTAGCCGATGGTATGGGAGGACACGAAAGCGGCGAACTGGCCAGCCGGCGTGCGGTGGACCTGGTCATTCGCGCCTATATGGAGGACGCCAGCCCCGAGATCGATGCGAGTTTACGGCGGGCCATCGCGATGGCCAACTCAGCACTCCACGCGGCCTCAACCAGCCGAGGGGAGGGGCGCAACTGGGGCACGACCTTGGTCGCAGCGGTCGTGTGTCGTCAAGAGCTATGGATCGCCAACGTGGGGGACAGTCGAGCGTACTTGATCCGAGATGGCAAGTTGCGTCAACTTTCGCGGGACCATTCGTGGGGAGCCGCGCTGGGAGTCGCTCCGGATCAGGTCTGGCCTGGACGTCACCTTATTACCCGGGCCTTGGGTCTCAAGCCAGAGGTGGAGGTGGACCTGTTTCCGCCAGTAAAGCTGATGCCTAGAGACCTGATCCTGCTATGTTCCGATGGTCTGACTACTCCTCTCTTGGATGATGAGATCCTGGATATTGCCATCCAGGCTCCACCGCAGCAGGCAGCCGAAGCCCTGGTCAAGGCAGCGAACGATCGCGGCGGCCCGGATAACATTAGCGTCATCCTGATCCAAGTCTCCGGGCGGGAACTGACCGCAAGCTGGCAGACCCCTGCCGAACTCCTAGTCATATGGCTGCAACCCAGGACCTGGAAGCTGGCATTGGACACTCTTATCCAGCTTCTGTCTGGGAGCGAACGGGGTCTCCGTCCTTGGGTTGTGGCCCTGGTGTTGGGTTGTGTCATCATGGCGATTATTGGACTGGGGTTTCTACTCGGATTGGTCCTTTTCTGAAAGGGGGATCGGTGTGGCCTATTTTGTCGTCGAGGACAGGGGCGGAATTCGAGAGTTCTTGATTCAGCGATTGACGACCATTGGCCGTAGTCCGAATAACGACCTGGTCTTGACAGCGGTCTTTGCCTCAAGGCGCCATGCCTGGGTCTGGCGGCAAGGAGACCAGTATATCCTCGAAGACCTGGGCAGTACCCACGGGACGCTCGTGAATGGCGAGCGGATCACAGGACCCCGGTTCTTGCACGACCGAGACGTTGTCACGATGGGGGATGCCAGATTAACCTTCGTGGCCGCAGCCGAGTGGTTGAGCGACCAGACGCCTCCGATGGGCACGCCCCGGATGACGTCAGGGTCCATCTCCTGCGACGCCTGCGGTGCCGCCAATCCTCCCGAGGCCAGGTTCTGCGGACGCTGTGGCCGGGGTCTGTGGCCGGGGGTGATTGAATTCAGACGGGTCCGACCTGAAGCTCGCGTCCATAGTTCCTCTCGCCTCGCATTCATGGAACCGGTAATCGCTCGACCTTTCCCGGCACCCAGGCCGCTTTCGCCCTCGGTGAACGGTCAGTCCTGGATGCTCATCGCACTCCTGGCGATCCTGGCCTGGATCCTGTTAGCCGCAGTCGGCATGCTGATCGCCTACGTCGTGGGTTAAGTGGAAAAGGAGGATGGCAACCTCTTCGATCAGATACGCTTGTGGGTGGTCCTCAATCCCCACAGAAATCGTTACGGAGGAAGTATGAGAAATTCAACGGAGCAGAGACCGGGCGCCCAAGGTCGGGACGAAGCCACCACTCAACGGTCCATCGAACCTCCGCCGTTCGATCTGGAAGTGGCCAAGCTGACCGATGTCGGTCGGGTGCGCTCGCATAACGAGGATTATGTAGATTATTACATCCCTTCCGATCCCCACCAGCGGGCGCTTAAGGGCTCGATCTACCTGGTGGCCGATGGCATGGGCGGGCATCAAGCCGGAGAAGTGGCCAGCCGCGAGGCCGTCGAATGGACCATGGGACAGTATTATGCCGACACAGCCCATGATGTACCCACCAGCCTGGTGCGAGCCATTCGGATGGCGAACGCCCGGCTCTTTGAGCAGGCTCAAAGCGATCCGGACAAAGGGGGCATGGGCAGTACCCTGGTGGCAGCGGTGATCGTGGGACAAAAGGTGTATATCGCCAATGTGGGGGACAGCCGGGCCTATTTGATTAATGCCAGGGGAGTCATGCAAATCACTGAGGACCATTCCTGGGTAGAAGAACAGGTGCGGGCCAAGTTGCTGACTCCCGAGCAGGCACGCCGCCATCCTCAGCGAAATCTGGTCACCCGCGCACTTGGTTCCAAGTCTGACGTCGAGGTGGATCTGTTCGAGGGTGAGTTGGAGGCGGGAGATACTTTACTGTTGTGCAGCGATGGCCTCACCGGTCGCGTGGAAGACCCGGAGCTGGCAGCCATCGCGCTACAATACCCAGCCCAGGAGGCAGCGCGGCAGTTGGTCGCCCTGGCCAATGAACGCGGAGGCAATGATAACATCAGCGTCTTGATCGTCAACGCTCGCCAGGAAGCAATCACCGTCCCTGCCCCGGCTTTGGCTCCTTCCAAAAAGGAAAGGAGGTCCAGATCGGTTCTGGTTCCGGCGTTGGTCGGTATGGCAGCCGTGCTGGCCCTCGCCGTGGTGGGCTGGTTGGGTATACGGTTCATCGGGCCACTTTTGGAGGGTACCTCCACCCCGGCGATCCCGCCTAGGGTCACCGCTTCTGCCTCTCCGGCGAGCCCGACCGGGACCACCATCCCTGCCGGCGTGATCTCGCCCACTCTGGAAATAACGCCGACCCCGACCGTGACGTTGACCCTGACCCCTACGGCGACGATCAGCCCTACCATCACCAGGACGGAGACAGCCATGTCGGTCGCCAGCCCTCAACCCACTCCAACTCGCCGGCCGCCCACTGCCACCGTCCAACCGACCCAACCACCCCAACCCACGCCCTCGCTCCTTCCCCCTCCAGTTCTCCAATCGCCCCAGGATGGAGCAGAATTGCGAGGGATCCAGACTTTTCGCTGGGAGTATGCAGCACCGTTGGGGCAGGGGAACGCCTTTGAAGTCTTGATCTGGAAAGAGGGGGACACGGACCACAATGGTGCTGCCGAGGCAGTGGAAGCGCAAGAGCAAAGTATTGATCTCGATCAGGTGCCGCAGGTGAAGGCCGGCGGGGTGGGCAAATACTTTTGGAGTGTGGTGGTGATCCGCAGAAGCGACAGGAAGCGATTAAGTGCTGAGGCTTCCCCGCGAAGCTTTACCTACATCGGGCCGCCTCAGGAACCGAAGGCACCAGCCAAGCCCACCGGACCCAGGCCTGGTGACGTGACCCCCCATCCATGACGTTCGTGGGGCGCTGGACTACTGCCTGCCATAGGGCCGGGTAATTCGATCAGACCAGGAGACAATTGTGGAACCAGGTACCAGAGATGTTGAGATACTTTCCTGAAGAACGACAGGAGGACGAATGGAAGATTTGATCGGCAAGACCATAGGCAATTATCAGATCGTCGCAGAGCTGGGACGTGGTGGGATGGCAGTCGTGTACCGGGCGTACCAGCCTTCCCTGAACCGGCATGTGGCCATCAAGGTCTTGCCTGCACAACTCGCGCTCGACCGGGAGTTTGTCGAGCGATTCTTGCGGGAGGCACGGGCTGCCGCCGGGTTGAGGCATCCCAATATTGTGATCGTTCACGATGTGGGACAGGATAAAGGGCTTTATTACATCGTCATGGAATATCTGGAGGGCCGGACACTCAAGCAGTTGATTGAGCAAGAGGGACCGTTGCCGCCAGACCGGGTAATACGGATCCTCGAGCAGGTGGCCGCCGCACTCGATTATGCGCACCAGCGGGGCTTCGTGCATCGGGATGTCAAGCCGGCGAACATCTTTGTCGGAGAAGGGGATCGGGTCACGCTGACCGATTTCGGAATCGCCAAGGCGGCCACCGAGACCCAGCAGTTGACGCGGACCGGGATCCTGATGGGAACACCCGAGTATATGAGTCCAGAGCAGGCCGCCGGCGGGCCGATAGACGCTCGCACCGACCTGTACGCACTGGGGGTGGTCCTCTACCAGATGTTGGTCGGGCGAGTCCCTTTTCAGGGGACTACGCCTCACGCGACACTCCACGCCGTGATCTACGAACAGCCCCCTCCTCCCCGCCTGTTGAACCCCAGGATACCGCCAGCAGTGGAAGGGGTCGTACTCAAGGCGATGGCCAAACGGCCCGAGCAGCGGTTCCAACGCGGAGCTGATATGGTCGCTGCCCTGCGCGCTGCCCTGGCCGGCCAGGCGCCGCCAGCAGCAGTGACACCTCCTCGGCAGCCGTCTTCTCCCAGAGAAATGGTGGGACAACCCCCAGCCCGTAGCTCGCCCATGCTCTGGATTTTGGCCGGGACAGCGGGTGTGCTGGTCCTGTTGTTGATCGCGTTGGTCGCCATTCTGGCCGGAGGCCGGAAAGGGCCGGCCACCACCATACCGACCACGGCGGTGGCCGTGGCCTGGAAAACGATCGCCCCAACGAGCGAGTGGACCCCCAGCGCTGCACCTAGTGACACCCCTCCTCCACCCGCGACCACCGCTGCGCCGGCTCCGACGACTCCAGAGGTGTCAGGCGGCACTGCTATCCCTCCCACCGACACACCGACATCCACGCCCACCCCCAAGCCTCCCACTCATACGCCGACGTCCACTCCCACCCGAACGCCCACCCCCACCCACACGCCAACGCCCACCGTACCGCCGTGTCCGTTTGAGGCGCACGGGCTCTTTGCCGGGCTGTGGCAATCGTATCGGGAGGAACTGGGCTGCCCCTTGTCCGAGAATCCCAAAGTCATCCAGGATGCCGAACAGGCTTTTGAACGAGGCCACATGTTCTGGCGACAGGACAACGACCATGCCTATGTAGTCTATGAGTCAGGCAGCCTATCGGGTACTTACCAGGACTTTGTGGACATGTGGGAGGAAGGCGATCCAGAGTACTCATGTGCTGCCTCTCCGCCTCCTGACCGGGTTCAGCCCAAGCGTGGATTTGGCGCAGTGTGGTGTTCCTTGGGCGGTCCCAGTGCAACTATTGGCTGGGGCCTGGGCGACGAACAAGGCTTCGGCCCTGGGTACGGAGACCCGACCGTGCAGGATTTTGAGCATGGATTCATCTTTCGCGACAGCGATGGCAAGAATTCCGGCAAAGCTTACGTCTTTTTCAGCCAGGACAACACCTTCAAACGAGTGAATTACTAGCAGCAAGATGCCTTTACAGGTTGGAGCAACCCTAGATCAAGGCAAGTACCAGATCGAAGCCGTTCTCGGACGCGGCGGCTTTGGCCATGTGTACCGCGCCCGTGAAATGCTGACCGGCGAGACGGTGGCGATCAAGGAACTGGTCCCCCAACTGGTGAGCGAACCCGAGATGGTACACCGCTTCATTCAGGAAGCGCGTGCGACCCTGCGCCTGACCCATCCCAATATTGCCCGCACCTTTACCGTCTTTCAGGATGAGGGCACTTACTACCTGGCCATGGAGTACCTGGCCGGAGGCTCGTTGGCCGACCGGCTCCGACATGGGCCTGTGCCCCTGGAGGAGGCGGTGCGTATTGTGTCTGATCTTTGCGCGGCGCTCGAGTATGCGCACCGGCTGGGGGTCATCCACTGCGACCTAAAACCGGCCAACGTCCTCTTTGACGCGCAGGGCAATGTGCGCCTGGCTGATTTCGGAGTCGCCCACGTTTCGGACCAATTGATGACCCTTCGCGTCCACACCGGGACCGGGGTAACCATGGGAACCGTTCGCTATATGGCCCCTGAGCAGTTAGAGGGGGTACGCGACGATCCTCGCGTGGATATCTATGCCCTGGGCGCTATCCTGTACGAAATGTTGGCCGGGCGACCCTATCTCGACTTTGAAACAGAGACCACGCCGGCGGCCCAGATGCGTAATATCCAGCGCATCCAACAGCAACCGCCCCGTCCGTTACGCGCGGTCAACCCGGCTGTCCCCGAATGGCTGGCTCTGGTAGTCGACCGCGCCCTGCGCAAAGCCCCGGCAGAACGGTTTCCGACTGCGGCGGCGCTGCGGCAGGCCCTGCAATCCCCGGAGGTCCCCGGGTTGCAGCCAGTGCTAACTCCTAGCCCGCCCCCGCGTGTCGTCATCCCTCCACCTCCTCCTCAGCGCCAGCCGCCATCACCGCTGCCTCAGAAACGCCAATGGAGCATCTGGACATGGGGCCTCCTGGGAGGGCTCGCCGTGTTGCTGCTGCTCCTAGCGGTCGGTCTGCTGGTACTCTTGCTGAACCTGGACCACGAAGAAGCCAGGGGCACGTCAACTTCGTTCATAGGGGCGACACCTTCTGTGTATCCCGGCAGCCCCACCCATCCCCCGACCCTGGTCCCCAGCAGCACTGCCACCGTTCCCCCGACGCCGACTCCGACCAGCCCACCCTCCCTGTCTCGAATCGAACAGGAAAAGATCTTTCTGAGTCAAGTCCAATGGCGGTCACAGAACGGATGGCCGATCTTTGCCTACTATACTGAATCGCCTCCGAACCTGGATGGCGTTCTGGACACAGCCCACGAATGGACCGGAAGCGAGTACGGCGTCGAGCACGTGGTCCACAAACCGGAGCACTGGCAAGGGATGGACGACTTGAGCGCCGTCTTTTATACCGCCTGGGATAATGATTTCCTGTATGTAGGACTTGTGATCCGCGATGATCGGCATGTTCAACGGTCCCACGGCAAAGACCTGTTCAACGGCGATGACGTCGAAATCCAGATCGACACAGACTTGATGGGTGATTTTCGCAACACCAAGTTGAACCAGGATGATACCCAGATCGGCGTGGCCTTCAGCGATCTGACAACTGGTGCATACGAAGCCTATTGCTGGCTTCCTGCCTCGCTGGAGGGACCTGTCCAGATCAAAGCAGCAGCCCGGCCGTTCGAGAATGGGTATGTGCTGGAGATGGCCGTGCCCTGGGAGGTGCTCAACCTGGTTCCTGAACTGAAAAGGCCCTACGGTTTCTGCCTTAACCTGTCCGACAACGATAACCCGGCGCAACGCATTCAGGAGACAATGATCTCGACCTCGCCCAATCGCAAATGGGGCGACCCCACTACCTGGGGGACCCTGGTCCTGGCTGACTGGTGAGGAGGAACTATCTCCTGTGCCTCATACGAACCCACACCACCCCCCGACGCGGAGCGAACAGGAATGCCAAGAGAAAGAAGGCGGTGCAGACCAGAACCACTGCTGCCCCTGAAGCGAGGTTGGCGTAGAAGGAAAGGTACAATCCGGCGACTGAGGATATTGCACCGATGGCCGCCCCGACAATCATCATGTGCCACAGGCGGCGGGTGAGCAGATATGCCGTAGCTGCCGGCGTGACCAGCATGGCCACCATCAGAGCCACCCCGACGGTCTGTAATGAAATGACGGTAGTCAGGGCGATCAACATCAGCAAAAGATAGTGAAGAGTATTCTGAGGCAGGCGCAGCGTGGCTGCGAGCACCGGATCGAACGAGATCACCAGCAGCTCTTTGTACAGCAGGATCACAACCGCCAGCACCACAACTCCCAGGCCAGCGATAAGCCACAGATCAGCATCGCTCACCCCCAATACATTGCCAAAGAGGATATGTGTCAAGTCCACGCTATAAGACCGCACGGTCGATAGAAGCGCAACCCCCAGAGCAAAACAGGCGGCAAAGATCACTCCGATCGCCGTATCCTCTTTGATCTGCCCCCGTCGGCTGAGATACCCAATCCCCAGGGCGGTCAACAAGCCCATCACCAACGCACCCACCAGAAGGTTGACGTTCAGCAGATAGGCAACGGCGATGCCGGGCAAGATGGCGTGAGCCAGTGCATCGCCAAAGAACGCCATCCCCCGCAGCACCACATAGGCCCCGACGACCGCACACACGGTGCCAACCATGAACGATGCCCATAGTCCGCGGATGATAAAGGGATAGCGCAATGGCTGTACAACAGACTCGAACAGATCAGTCATACCGATCCCTTGTTTCTCCGCAACAGCCTATGTCCCCCATCACCAGAGCATAGTCCTCGCCACGCCACAGCGCCTGCCCCCCATACGCAGCGGTCAGAGCATGAGGGGTGATCACCTGGCGCGGCGGGCCAAAGGCCACGAGTTGCCGGTTCAGAAGAGCCAGTAGATCAAAGCGCTCCACGGCCAGGTTCAGGTCATGGGTGGAGACCAGGATGGTGATCCCCTGTTCTCGCAGGTTCTCGAGTAGAGCCAGAATTGCCTCCTGCGAAGGCATATCCACACCGCTGAACGGTTCGTCCATCAGCAAGATCGTGGCCTCCTGAGCCAATGCCCGGGCAATAAACACCCGTTGCTGCTGCCCGCCCGACAATTCCCCGATCTGCCGGTTGGCGTACTCCAGCATCCCCACCTGGGCCAGGCAGCGCCGCACCATCTCCCGGTCGCGGGGACGTTGCCAGCGAAACCAGCCCATCTTGCCAATGCGGCCCATCAAGACTACGTCGTGCACCGTCACCGGGAAATTCCAGTCCACCGTGGAACGCTGGGTCACATAGCCGATCTCGGCCCCGTAGGTCTGGACCACTCCTCCCTGGGGATGAATCAACCCAACGATAGCCTTGAAGAGCGTGCTTTTGCCCGCCCCATTCGGCCCGACAACTGCCACTCGCTCTCCCACCTGGACACGAAAACTGACATTGTCCAAGGCTTGAGCCCCATCATAGCGGACGCTCAGGTTGTGCACTTCCAAAGCCGGAACCATCTTCTCCACTCTCAACTTATGGGACCATTCAGACCTGGACCTGGGGTTATTTTCATGGCCCTCGCAGGGCCTCCACGATGGCCTGGACGTTGTAGCGCATCATCGCGAGGTAGGTTTCCGCGCCACTTCCGGGACCGCCCAAAGACCCGCTAAAGAGTGGAACCAGTTGAACCCCGGTATCCCTGGCAACCTGCTCGGCCAGCTTAGGATTGACCGTGCTTTCGGAAAAGACGGCCGGCACCTGAAATGCACGAATCGCATCCTCAAGCGCCGCGATGTCCTGAGCTGAGGGTTCGGACGAAGGGCTGATGGGATAGACCGTTCCCACCTGTTCCAGGCCGTAGCGGTCGGCGAAATAGCCAAAGGCAGGATGGTTCGTCACCATTTTGCGATTGGCCGGAGGCAGGGTAGCAATCTGTGCCACAATCCAGGCGTCGAGTTCCTCCAACTGGCGGACGTAGGCCTCGGCATTGGTCCGGTACCGATCGGCATGGCTCGGATCCAGGGCACTCAGAGCCTGTTCGATCCGTTGGACCCAATCGATCACATTCTGAACGTCAAACCAGACATGAGGATCCACATGACGCTGGGCCTGTCCCGAGGCTTTGAGTTCCTCTCCCTCCGTTTCCTCTCGCAGCCTTAAGCCATCGGAAAGCTGAACATAAACCGCATCACCACCCGCCCCGGCCAAGATCTTGTCCAGATTCTCCTCGAGGCCAGCCCCATTCGCCAGGATCAGATGCGCATCATGGATTGCAGCCGTATCGGCCGGCGTGGGAATGTAGGTATGCGGGTCGACGCCAATGCCCATCAGGACAGTCAAACGAATCGCGTCGCCTGCCACGTTCTGGACTACATCGCCAATAATATTGGTCGTGGCAACCACCCGCAACTTCTCGCCAGGCCTTAGGGGAACCGGCTTCAGGTCTGATATCTGACGGCCTGGACCCGGTGGGCGGCCCGCCTGACCACAGGCGCTCAGCACAGCCATTATCACGAGAGCCAGGCCAAACTCGGCCACCCACCGTCGGACGCGACTTAGTCCCGCCCAGTCTCCAGGACACTTAGTTCTCATAATGAGCAGCCGCTGCCGCAACCCCTACGCCGCGCTCGAACTGGTATCCGCAGGCCGCCAGACCGGTTTCAATCGCCCCAATGGTGGCCAGCACGTCGCCCAGACGGGCCGCCCCCATGTGCCCGATCCGGAAATACTCGGTTCGGATGGCAGGGTGCAGTCCGCCAGCCAACACCACGCCCGCTTCACGAATCCGAGCCAGCAACTCTGCTCCATTGACCCCGGACGGATAACGAGGCGCAGTCATCGTATGGGCCGCAAATTCCGGTTGAAGGGGGACCTGTCCCAGACCCAGCGCCCGGATCCCCTGCTGGCAGGCCCGGCCCAGAGCGCGATGTCGAGCCACGCGGGCTTCCATCCCCTCCGCCAGAATCTGTCCCAGACTGACATTCAGGGCCCAGATCAGGTTGACTGGAGGCGTGCCGAAGTAGCTCGGTTTGCGAGCTTCACACGATTCCATGATCGGCAACCAATGCGTCCAGTCCGCATAAAAATTGCGCACGGGCGACGTGCGTCGCCGAAAGGCGGCCATGGCTCGGGGGCCGGCCACGAGCAGAGCCAGGCCGGGCGGAACCCCGATCGCCTTCTGAGAAGCGGTCAGAGCCACATCCACCCCCCAATCGCTCATCCGCAGTTCCTCCCCTGCAACCGAGCAAACTCCATCCACCACGATCAGGGTCTCGTACCGTCGGGCCAATGCAGCCAACCCCTGCACGTCGGTGATCACCCCGGTTGAGGTGTCCACGTGGGTGACTGTCATAAACTTGAACCGGTTGCTTTTCAGCTTCTCCTCTACCTCATCCAGTGAAGGGCGCCCTCCGACCGGAGCGCGGACCTGAGTGATCTCAGCGCCATAGCGCTCCAGCAGTGCAGCAAAACGATCACTGAAATAACCGGTGTTCACCACCAAGACCCGGTCGCCTGGCTCAGTCAGATTCGCCCCGGCCATGTCCATCGCCAAGGTGCCCGATCCGGCCAGGATGAACGGCTGTCCATCCGGACAGCCAAAGACCTCACGCATACGTTCCAATGCCTGACCAAACGTCTCGATAAAAGCTGGATCTAGATGGCTGGTCGTCGGGCCGCCCAAGGCCGCCAACACAGCCGGTTCAAACTCAATCGGGCCCGGGATCATAAGCAGTGTACGGTCTTTCATGATAGATCATCCTCCTTGGATTCCATGTCTGTGGCCGAATATCGGCGGTATTCCCTCCAGAATTATAGGCCAGAAGCCGAGGAACGTCAAGAATCGATCAGGAGCCCACGCGCACCAGTACTTTCAGGGCGGTGGATCGTCGGGCATGCTCAAAAGCCGCAAGCGCCTCATCCAGGGGATAGATCGCCTCGATGAGCGAGGTCACCTGGACAAGGTTCTGTTCGAGCAAGCGAAGCGCGGCCGGAAAGGGGCCACACCGCGAACCCACGATCTGGACCTCGTCAACCACCAGGTCCGACAAGTCAACCTGAATCGTTCCGTGAAAAGTGCTCTTGAGCACCAGCATCCCTCTCGGGCGGACCAGACGCCGAGCGGTCTGGAAGCCCTCAGGCCGGCCTGTACATTCAACGACCAGGTCGGCTTGGCCCTCCAAGCCCTCCGTCCCGACGTGGGTGCGGATCCCTCGGGCCGCCAGTGTCGCTAACTTGTGCGGATGTCGGCCCACAACCGTCAGGTTGCAGCCAGTCAGCGCCAGCACCTGCGCGACGAGGTTGCCGAGCTTTCCATCGCCTAACACCACCACCCGGTCAGCGGGTCGGACATGCACCTGCATTAATATCTCACATGCAGCCGCCAGGGGCTCGGTGAACACGGCAACTTCATCAGGAACCGCGTCAGGAACCAGATGGAGATTTGCGACTGGCAAACAAAAGGCTTCGGCCAAGACCCCATCCCGGCCGCGGATGCCCAGCACCGTTCTACGCCGGCAATGGGCCGGGTATCCAGCGAGACACAGATCACATCCACCACACCCGATGTTGATCTCACCGACCACCCGCCGGCCCACCCAACCGGGCACGGGAGACTCGTCCACCACGCCAACAAATTCGTGACCCAGCACTCCCTGAAAGGCAGCGTACCCCTGGATAACTTCCAGATCGGTGTGGCAGATACCCGCCAGCGTGGTCCGCACCCTCACTTCCCCCGAAGATGGACAAGGAAGCGGATAATCGGTGACCAGCCGGAGTTGTGATTGGCCGCTTGCCTCCTTGTCAAACACAACCGCCTTCATCTCATTTCCCCCCTTCAGCGACGAACGCCTACCAGGATCAGTCGTTCTTCTTCTAACTGGACCTCTTGCAGACAAAAGGGATAGTCCGCCGGGAACCAGGCCATCGTCTCCAGAATTCTTGCTGTGACCCACTCCTGGGCAAACCGGGGGGCCAACACCCTGGCGATGTACACCGATCGTACTTCGACCTTGGGCCGACAGCGCTCAGCGGTCAGGGTTCCCTCTACCCAAATGCTGACCGGAACTCCCCACACCCGAGAACTGCCGGTCAGAATGATCCGTCCCGGTTCCAGATCGATCCATGAGAGCTGGTATGGCAGGTCAGGGTGGTTGTGGAGCAAAGCGACGATTTCCTGGTTCAACGCAGGCTCTTCGTATTGGATCTCGACCCGGTTCCCCACAGTCGAATGGCCCAGTTGCGCATCCAGGCCGTCCAGTGCTGGGTCGGTGATGAGAAGAGAAGACCGAGTCTCTGAGCCCAAGGGGGTAGACTGGGCTGAAGGAACCCCCGCTTCTGGATGAGAGGGGTTCTCTTGGGCACCTCCGAAGTCAATGCGGGGAGTGCTCGGAGAACCCTCCCCATTCACCTCTCCTGGCGTGGGAGTTGGGTGCCGGGCAAGGGCCTCGGTCCCACGCGGTTGGGGCACTTCAGCTCCTTGAGCCGGTTGTTCCGTGGCCGCAGTCGAACGCGATGCACCGGGGTCCCACTGGGCGATCGCCGTAGCCTGATAGGTGCGCAGCCAAGTCTCCAGCCCAAGGTCCACCCGATCACTGAGCAGCATGGCCACGATCACCGCCAGCACCACCCAGAACACCAGATTGCCTGCGGCCAGGAGGGTGAGGCGCCTCCAGCGGGTTGTCCATCTGTCAGACATGACCGCTTCCACCTTCGGTTCCGGCGCAACCTGGCGCTAGTTCCGCTTCCATGCCCACCTGTTCGAGGAGCGCCTGAAGTTTGGGCAGGCTGGCCCGGGTAAGCGGGCTTTGTGGCAGAAACGGACACGGAGGAGCAGCCTGGATTGAGAGATCATACGTGCCGATCCGGCGGGCAAGAGCCATGATCTCCACCTTGTCCATCCCGATCAGAGGCCGCAGGATCAACTTCGGGATCCCCCACGAGATGACCTCCAGATTGTCCAGCGTCTGGCTGGCTACCTGCCCCAATGAATCGCCGGTCACAATCGCTTTCGCTCCCATCTCGTCGGCGATCTGAGCGGCTCTCAACAGGAGGGCCCGTTTGCACACAATACAGGCCCAACGCTCGGCGCGGATCTTTTGCAGACGGCTAAGCAGCGGACCGACGATCTCATGATGGGAGAGGATGATCGGACGCAGCTCCCAACCGTAGGCATAGCGGTTCAATGCGTGGACAATTGCTTCCACCTGAGCTGTCTGGCCGGGATCAGAGCTAGAATGGACCGGGATCACCCCGCAGCCCCGCTTCATCATCAACCAGGCCGCCACCGGAGAATCAATCCCATGGGACAGGAGGACCACAACCCGGCCCTGGCTGCCCAGCGGTAACCCGCCAACTCCTGGCACGGTCTGTCCAAACACCAGGGCGCGCCTTCGCTGGACCTCGATCCCGATTTCAATATCGGCCGCTTTGGACAGATCGACTCGCGCCCCGGTCGCCTCCACAATCCGGCCGCCGACCCACCGCTCAATCTCCGGCGACCGGAAAGGAAACGATTTGTCCGCGCGGCGAGCCCGGACATGGAACGACCGTTCCGGCCCGAGTCCAGCCCGACGGGCTATCTCCACTGCCTCCTGACCGATCGCCTCCAGATCGGCCGGCACCTCAGAAACCGGGCTGAGCGACACCAGCCCAAAGACCCGCTGCACCGCCTCGATAGCAGATTCGACCTGATCGGTGGCCAGGTAAAGACGTTGTCCTTCTTGCCACACCTCTCCGGGCACCTGATTGGCCTTGAGGCATTGTCGGACATTGTGCCTCAATTTGCGCTCAAAATAGAGGCGGTTCTGTCCCTTTAGACCGATCTCACCATAACGCAGCAGAATCAATCCCATGGCATCCGACCATCCCCTACAGCTACAGCCACCCGTTCTCCCGATACCAGTGTGCTGTCTCCTGAACGGCCGTCAGCAAGTCGTACTCTGGCACAAAGCCCAGTTCTTGCCGCGCCCTTTCAGCCGAGCAGAGCCAGGAAGGCTGTTGCAGGTCAAGGATACGTTGCGGGTTGAGCAAGGGCGGACGACTGGTGAACCAACCTTGCACCCTGGCCTCAAATGCCAGCAACGGCAGCACCCACTCGGGAAGACGAATGCACCGGGTCCGTTTGCCCAACGCATGGGCTACAGCCGCCGAAAACTCTGCGTAGCTGCACTCATAGGCGCAACCAAAATAGGTCTGGCCAAGTGCTGCTTCGCTCTCCAGAGCAAGTGCTAACAACCGAACCAGATCGCGGACGTAGATCAGGCTCAGCCGTCGTACCTGTTTCCCCAGTTGAAGATTCAGACCGCGCTGCACCCAAGCAAAATAGGCTAGGAAATCCCGGTCCCGTGGACCAAAGACAGCCGAAGGCCGCACAATGACCAGCGGCAGACGGTCAGCCATGGCCCGCAGGATCTTCTCCGCTGCCCATTTACTCTTGCCATACCAGGTAATCGGCTGCGGTTCATCTCCCTCGTCTTTCACATCCTCCGGGGTCCGAGATGGTCCGGCCGCAGCCTGGCTGGAGACAAAGAGGAACCGCTGCAGTCCAGGAGATGCGTCGAGACAAGCCTGCGCCAACCGTTCTGTTCCCTCGGCGTTCACCCGATAGAAGGTCTCCTCATCGCGAGCCCGGGTCAAAGCGGCACAATGGCAAACCGCAGCCACCTCCTCACACACACGGTACAGACCTCGGCCATCCAGGACATCAGCAAAGGCCCATTCGACCGGCAGATGACGGATGTGGGTCAAGTCGCTGGTGCGGCGTACCATGCATCGCACCCGGTACCCCTTGCTGAGCAACAACTCGGTCAGGTGGGAACCCAGAAATCCATTGGCCCCTGTGACCAGAACGAGAGGACTAGAACTCAAGGCACCCTCCCATCCACACAAGATGGAGCCAGAGGTCGGTTCTCGCAGCACTGCACGTCAATTGATGCATGAGATAGGACAAGCCGCCCTTCCCGGAGCGGCTTGTATCGGGCCCATGGCCCATGAAAAGTCACACCACGCCACAGGCCACTAGCGAACGTTCTTTCCCTCATTAGCCCACTTTGCCAGCAAGCGCCACGCCGCTAGTGTAGCACAGGGCTGTGGTTTTGTCAACGTTGATCCTAAAATTGAAGACCCTAGAGGTCTCGAAGGCCTTTAGAGGCTCGTCAGCACTCTATTCCCGCGTGAATCGCTGAAGGTTCGTGAACAGGCGCTTTTTTCTTCCGTCAGGCAGGATGGCGTTCGTCAGCCGGGCTCCTGCGAGGATCGCTCCGGTGAGGACGGCGTCGCTCAAGTTGGCTCCCTGCAGATTGGCCTGACTCAGGTCGGCTTGCACCAAATTGGCTCCGGTCAAATTGGCTTCCCCCAGATCAGCCAATCGCAAATCGGCTTGACTCAACAGCGCCCCTTCCAGGTCCGCACCGTGCAGGTTAGCCAACTTGAGCTTGGCCCCGATCAATTTTGCCTTGCGGAGCTTGGCCTCCGCCAATTGAGCGCCATCCAGATCAGCTAGGCAGAGGTCTGCCTCGTCCAGGATCGTCTGGCTGAGATTCGCTCCGCCCAACCTGGCTTCTTCCAGAACAGCGTGGCTCAAGTCCGCCCCACGGAGGTCGGCTTTGAAAAGAAGCGCTCCGTAGAGGTTCGCCGCAACTAGCACCGCCCCGGTCAACCTCGCTTCCGCAAGGTTCGCGCCGTACAGATTCGCCCGGCGCAGATTCGCTCCACTTAGATTTGCGCCGGCCAATCCAACGCCGCCCAGCCCGGCCCCATCCAGATCCGCACCCTGAAGACTTGCGCCGGTCAAGACCGCTCCGGCCAGTCCGGCACCTCGCAGAATAGCCTTGCGCAACAGGGCATTTTGCAGATGGGCACTGAACAGAAAGGCCTCTTCCAGATTGGCGCCGATCAGATGCGCCTGGCTCAGATCGGCCCCGATCAGATTGGCCTTACCCAGATTGGCCTGGTCCAGGTTCGCCTCGCTCAGGTTTGCCTGGCGCAGATCGGCCTTGAACAGCCGAACCCCGCCCAAATTAGCACCCGACAGCCTGGCCCCGATCAGACAGGCTCCATCGAGCATACCGCCGTACAGATCCGCTCGACGGAGATCGGCTCCGCGCAAATCGGCTTCAAACAGGTTGATCTGCCGCAGATTCGCTCCGCTCAGATCAGCTCCCTGCAGCCTGACACGGGCAAAGTCCCGTTGCCCTTCTTGATATCGGCCGATCAGGTCCTTGGCATCCATGAGGTCTCAGTCAATCCTCTCTTCAAGAAAGGGCAGCATCCCCCGGCCTTGATCAATTTCAACCGACGACCAAGGCTGTGGCATGAGGGGCTTAACGCCGGGCGCGCACCGAGAACCATCCCGCCTGCGCGGGCGCTTCTACACTCTGCCGTAAGGAGTGTCAACTCAGCAAAGAGGTGCAACGCTGCCGACTGGAGCGTTACACCGTGTTCAACCTGAATGAAACTCTCTCGACTAGTTCGGGATGATCAGCCTCTGGCCAACCCAAATGTAATTCGGATTCGGCAGCCGGTTCGCCAGGACAATAGCCTGAACACAGGTGCCAAAGCGCCGGGCAATACTATATAGGGTATCCCCAGGCCGCACGATATAGATAATTATGCCGCTGGGAATTACACCGCCGCAGGGGATCAACAGCCGCTGTCCGACCCAGATGTAGTTGGGGTTGCGCAGACCGTTCGCGATCATGATCGCCCAGACCGTCGTTCCATACCGCCGGGCAATGCTATAGAGCGTATCGCCCGAGCGGACGGTATAGAATGAACCGCAGGGCATAGGAGGGATCCAGCCTCCTGAGGTAGGGATAATCAAGCGTTGACCTACATAGATATAGTTTGGATTGGGCAGGCCATTCGCAGCCGCGATCGCCCACACCGTCGTCCCGTATCGCCGGGCAATACTATACAGCGTATCGCCCGACCGGACAACATAGATCAACCCTGACGCATGGGCAGCGACCGGCACGATCAAGGTCAACAACATCAATATCACCAACAGCACAGTCACCCGGGAGAGCATTCGGCCTTTCATTGGGGGTTCCTCCTTTCCTCCATTGAATGTCTTTCCACCCATCTACGCCCGCGCAAAGAGAAGTTGATCTCATTATAGCAGACTATTAGTGTAAAGTCAACGAACTGTTAACCATAAAAGACTGGTTTCGATTCACCAAGCATGAACCTACTGCTCGGTCCGAACCCACAGCCGAGACGGATCGGTGATGAATTCCACCGTGCCTATCTGGTCGGTGCGTAACACCGTCACCTCATCCAAATCGGCCAAGCGGTTCAACACTCCAGCATGGGGATGGCCAAAGCGGTTCCCCGCGCCTACCGAAATGACGGCATATCGGGGGTTCACTGCCGCCAGAAACTCGGCAGTGGATGAATCGCCGCTACCGTGGTGGGCGATCTTGAGCACGTCGGCGAACAGGAGTTGCCCTGACTCCAAGAGTTGCAGTTCCCCTTCGGCCTCCAGGTCGCCTGGAAACAAGAACTCGATTTCCTCCCACACCAGCCGCATCACCAGCGAGCGGTTGTTGTCAGACAGGCAGGCAGCGTTCTCAGGAGAGGGCGGATGTAACACCTCCAGCACAATCCCGTTTCCCAACTGCAAGCGGTCACCAGCATGGGCGTGATAATAAGGAATGCTCCGTTCGGCCAGGAGGTTTTCACATGCCTGCGCAATGGGTTCGTCCCCCATCACCCCGTTGTCAATCCAGCCGCCTACGCGGTAACGCTTGAGCACCTCGACCAGGCCGGTGATGTGATCCTCATCAGGATGAGTCATGACCACCAGGTCCAGCGATCGATCCCAGAAGGGCATATGACGGCCCAGCGCTGTGGTCAATGCCGCAGGGCTGGGGCCTCCGTCGACCAGAACCTGTTGCCCTTGAGGGGTGGTAATCAGGACAGCGTCCCCCTGCCCCACATCAAGAAACACTACATGCAACTTGCGGTCAGGCAACCGGAGCACCGCTATCCAGGCGAGGATCGCAAGCGCCAACAACCCGGCCAGAGTCATCGCCGACAGCCGGGAAACGGGCACTTTTCCCCTGATGCCACGGAAGAACGCCCGGCCAGGCCCTGCGAACCATGCGATCCCCACCATCAACCCGTATACGACGATAGCTCGCGTGGCTTGAGCTTGATCAACGGCAAATGCGGCAAATGGCCAGTCTGCTAGCCAGCGCACCACGGCATCCATATAGGCCAGACACAGCCAGGGAATCCAGGCGAGGATACTTGCTACCGGTTCCAGGAGCGGAAGCAGTCCCAGCATAGTAGCCGCCCCTCCCAGGATCATGATCGGCGCCTGCACTGGCAGGACCAGCAGGTTAGCCAGAGGAGCGACGAGCGACAGCCGTCCAAAATGATAGACCACGAGAGGGAGGGTCAGGACCTGGGCAGCCACGGTCAGGACCAATCCCTCGTTCAGAAAACCAAGAACCTGTCGGGCGGGTTCAGGAAGGCGCACCTGTTGCAACCCTCTAGCCATGGCCTGTTCAAAAGGCGGTGCAAACACGATCAAGCCCAGGGTGGCAGCAAAGCTGAGCTGAAAGCCAAGGTCCCAGAAACTCAAGGGATGAATGACAGTCAATACCAGGGCCGAAGTGCAGAGCGAGACATAGGCAGTCGCCTGCCGTCCCAGGTAGAGGGCCGTGGCCCATAACCCGCCCATCAGCCCAGCACGAAGCACCGCCGCATCGGCACCTACCAGCAGGACGTACAACGCAATCCCGGCCATAGTGAACCAGTAAGCCCATCGCTTGCCGACAATTCGCCCAAAGGTGCGTGAGCACAGGGCGGTAACCAGGGCGATGTTCGTCCCGCTGATCACCAGCAAGTGGCTCGTCCCGGTCGTGTTGAAATCTTGCGCGAGGTCGGTCGGGATGCCAGACCGTGCCCCGAGGAGAATGCCTTGCAGCAGCGAGGCCTCCGGTTCCGGCATCAACCGCGCTAGCAAGCCACACGCACGGTCCCTAATGGTAAACATCAGTTGTCGGAGTTGATTTCCCTGACCGGAAGCCAGCCGATCAATTTGGGGTCGCTCGACCCAGGAATAGATCCCTTTTCGTTCCAGATAGGCCCGATAGGAGAACTGACCAGATTCAGGCGGCGTTTCGAGACGACCATGAACCTGTATCCGGTCGCCATATTGATATTCGGGATAGCGAGGAGCACGCACCAGGACCTTCCCATAGACAGGATGCCTTTCTCCTTCTCTTTCCATAAATGCAGCATCGAGCGTGAGGTAGGTCACAGTGTCCCGCACATCTGGATAGTCCCCGATGATCCCTTCTATAGTCGTCGTGCCCCGATCGTTGTAGTAGCCGACAAAGCGCGGGTTGGTCCAGTTGGGTAGTGAGGATTGATACCGGATGACTGCCAGCAGCAGGGCCAGAAATGAGACACTGCTCAGCCGCATAGAACGGTCGCGGTGCCACAGCAAAAGTGCAGCCACGGGGAGAAGGCCGAGCAAGATGAGCGACGTAGATGCGATGCCGGCTGGCTCCAGCCAGCTCCGTGCCACGATGAGCCCTGCGACCCAGGCGCCGGTGACTACCACCAGTGGCGGCATCTGCTTTCCCTTTCGAACAGCCTGTTCAGAGCGATTATACAACGGCCAGGGTATGGACGTCAAACCCGGCAAAAGAACCTTGACCTTTCTCCGGACCGCTGGTATAATGGTGTTATCCAAACCGTATGACGCTTGTCATCTCGTCGGTGGGATAGACCCTGACTCTGGAAAAGGAGACGCCCATGTCTGAAGAACTGATGGACCTGCAACGAGCCATCCGCGAGCAGGGGTTTGCCTGGACCGCCGGTCCGACTTCTCTCTCTGCGTTGCCGCCGGAGCAGCAGAATCGGCGCCTGGGCCTGCGGTTGATCCCTGAGGAGATGGCGCGGATCGCCATGTCTATGGCTGAACAGGTTCCAGTCGAGGCTGCCTTCCCACCCGAATGGGACTGGCGAAACGTGGATGGAGTGGACTGGACCACCCCGATCCGCGATCAACGCGCCTGCGGCTCCTGCGTGGCCTTTGGGACGGTGGCCGTGCTCGAAGTCATGCTCAAGCGCCATCAGAAGAATGCTGCTCTTCAACCAGACCTTTCCGAGGCGCATCTCTTTTTCTGTGGGTGTGGCAACTGCTGCGATACCGGCTGGTGGCCCAGCTATGCGCTGAACTATGCCCAGACCAAAGGCGTGCCAGACGAGGCCTGCTTCCCTTATCAAGACCGCAATCTGCCCTGCTCCGGTTCGTGTGCGGATTGGCGGGAGCGGGTGGTAAAAGTCACTGGCTGGCAGGAGGTACTCGATGTCGGGGCGCGCAAGGAATGGTTAGCCACCAAGGGACCGATGATCGGCTGCATGGCCGTCTACCGAGACTTTTTCAGTTATACCGGAGGGGTGTATCGCTATGCTTCAGGGGATCTGGCTGGCTACCATGCCGTGTGTGTGATAGGATATTCGGAATCCGATCAATGCTGGCTGTGCAAGAATAGTTGGGGTACGGGCTGGGGGGAAGACGGCTGGTTCAAGATCGGCTATGGGGAATGCGGTCTGGACAGCCAGTTCGCCATGTACGGGGTGGAGGATGTGCTCCCACCAGGCACTCCCTCACCTACCCCCTCTCCCTCAGGATGTAACGTGGCCGCCCGGTTGCTCACAGCGCTGCGCGGAGGATAGGATGCGAGAGGTTCTATAGAGATGCGGACGTTCATCGATTCGGCGCAACCCATTCGAGTTCGGGTGGGCGAGGAGTTCGCCGTTGCCTTGGCCGGCAATCCAACGACGGGTTATGTCTGGCAGCAAACGGGGACTGGGACAGAGTGTCTGGAGTTGGTCGCTCAAAAGTTTGAACCCAGACGTCAGGCCGTAGGCGCAGGAGGGCTGGAGGTGTTTCACTTCCGTGCCCTGCAGCCTGGTGAGACCTGGATTGCTTTTGAGCACATCCGGCCCTGGGTCGGCAATCCCCGCGACAAGAAACGCTTCCAGGTGATTGTAGACCCAGGAACTTAACCTGTTCGGGGCTGCCTCCGTGGCTGCCGCACGGAATACTTGTTGACCAGACGATGCGGGGATATCAGCTCTTGAGTAACCCGGCCATGCTACGGATTATGGCTTCCGCTTCCGCGACGATCCGTTCCATGAGCGTCTTCACCGGCACAATATCCCGGACCAATCCTGCACATTGCCCGGCCATCACCGAGCCGTGCTCAATGTTGCCTTCCACGATGGCCGTGCGAAGCGCGCCAGTGCCGAAGGAGAGGAACTCCTGTTCTGATGCCCCGCTCTTTTCCAGTTCCTCAAGTCGGTGGACAAAGGGTCCCCGAATTGACCGCACCGGGTGTCCAAAATAGCCTCCGGTCACCATGGTTGCTCGATCGTGAGCCTGGACGATGGCCTGTTTGTACCGTTCGTGGGCCTGACATTCGGTGGTGCAGATAAAGCGCGTGCCCATTTGAACGCCCACAGCGCCCAAGGCCAGGGCAGCGACCAGCCCGCGCCCATCGGCGATGCCGCCAGCCGCGATCACCGGAACATTCACCGCATCCACTACCTGTGGCACCAGCGGCAGGGTGGCCACATCGCCAATATGCCCTCCTGATTCCATGCCTTCGGCAATCAGGGCATCCACCCCCAGGCGGGTCATGCGCCGCGCCAGCGCCACCGATGCCACGACGGGGATGACCAGAATTCCCGCCCGTTTGAGCGGACCGAGATACGGCCCGGCATTGCCGCCGCCGACGGTCACCACCGGCACCTTTTCATCAATGAACACCTGAAGGGTCTCCTCTACCCCTTCCGTAAAGAGGGGAACGTTGGCGCCGAACGGACGATGGGTCAGCTCTCGCGTACGGCGGAGCTGTTGGCGCACCAGCTCGGGCGGGAGATTGCCCGCACCGACGATGCCCAACCCCCCGGCGTTCGAGACGGCTGCGGCAAGCTCCGCAGTCGCCGCCCAGGCCATACCCCCTTGGAGAATCGGATACTCGATTCCCAACAGATCGCATAGTCGCGTCTTGATCATCTCACCTCTCCAGTTCTTCCTCTCCCACTAAAACACGGTTTGTCTGCAAGAGTTACGTTCGCTCTGGATCGCCCGCTCGCATCTTTTGTCCAGCATGGGTGTTATGAGCAATGTAAAGATTCGAGGGGACGCATTCACTCACGTCTTAGGGAGAGAGAAAGAATGGTCAAGCGGGTGGTAGTCACCGGACTGGGAACGATCAATCCGTTAGGAAATGATGTCGCAACCTATTGGGCCGGCCTGGTAGCCGGGCGTTCGGGAGTGGGACCGATTACCGCCTTTGACGCATCTGACCAGGAGGTGCGGATCGCGGCTGAAGTAAAAGAGTTTGACCCAGTTGCCTATCTCGGCTCGAAGCAGGCCAGGCGAATGGACCGTTTCTCGCAGTTTGCTCTGGCCGCAGCCGATCAGGCCATTGCCGATGCTGGATTGACGTTTGATGGAAGCAGCCACAGTGGTCATATTGGAGTGATCATCGGCACCGGCATCGGGGGGATCAAAACGCTCCTCGACAATATGGAGATCATGCGCGAACGAGGCCCCCGCCGGGTCAGCGCCTTAATGGTTCCGATGCTCATGCCTAACGCTGCGGCCGGTGAAATCGCGATCAAATATGGTCTCCGTGGTCCGGCCATGTCCCTCTCTTCGGCGTGCGCCACCGGCACCAATGCCATCGGCGAGGCGGCGGAGCAAATCCGCCGTGGAACCGTAGAGGTGATGATCTGCGGCGGGAGCGAATCGGTCATGCATCCCTTGACGATCGCTGCGCTGAGCAACATGGGAGCCGTGTCCCGAAGAAATGACGAACCGGAGCGCGCCTGCCGTCCCTTTGATGCTGAGCGGGATGGTTTCGTGATCGGGGAAGGAGCAGGGGTGCTTGTCCTGGAAAGCCTGGAGCATGCCCAAAGACGAGGGGCGCGCATCTACGCGGAAGTGATCGGCTACGGGTCCAGTTGCGATGCGTTTCATATCACGGCTCCAGATGAAGAAGGAGCAGGGGCTGCTCTTTCGATGAGATTGGCTCTGCAGGACGCCCGCCTTTCGCCCGCGGAAGTTGACTATATCAACGCCCATGGTACCAGCACCCCCCTCAACGATCGCACCGAGACGCGCGCCATCCGCTCGGTGTTTGGCGCCCACGCTTACCGGATTCCCATCAGCTCAACAAAATCGATGATCGGCCATCTGATGGGTGCAGCCGGCGCCGTCGAAGCGATTGCCTGCATCAAGACCTTGGAGACCGGAATCATCCATCCCACCATCAACTACGAAACCCCCGATCCGGAGTGCGACCTGGACTATGTACCGAACCAGGCCAGACAGACCAACCCCCGCACCGCCCTGTCCAACTCGTTCGGTTTCGGCGGACACAATGCCACGGTGATCTTCCGCTTCTGGGAAGGAGCCTGAGGTTCCGTATCCGCAGGCTCCCATTTTTGACGTCTTCTCCAGAGTACAGTACAATATTTCTGGCGTTGCACAACCGGGCCATCGCAAGGGCACCGGGCCCGCCCAGTCTGGAGCGGGACATCGGCTTGGAGGAACAAGATGCGGCCTTCCATCATCGTCCACGGTGGTGCAGGGACGATTCCACCTGAAATGCTTGAAGCACACCGGCAAGGCACCCTGCGGGCGGTTGAGGCAGGATGGCAGGTCCTGGTCGAAGGCGGATCCGCATTGGACGCCGTAGAACAGGCCATTGTCATCATGGAAGACGACGAAACGTTCGATGCGGGACGAGGTTCGTTCCTGAATGCAGAGGGTCAGGTCGAACTGGATGCAGGCTTTATGGATGGCAGTCGATTGCTGGTTGGCGCGGTAGCTGCCGTGCAATTCATCAAGAACCCGATTCGGCTGGCGCGGGCGGTGATGGAGAAAAGCGACCATGTGTTGCTGGTCGCCCAGGGAGCAATTCGCTTTGCCCAGAAGATGGGCTTTCCATTGTGCGAACTGACCGACCTGGCCGTACCGCGCGAGTTTGAACGGTGGTTACGACTCCTGTACGAACGCGCTTACCCGGCCCAGCCGGCCATGGCCCAGGTTACGGGGACAGTAGGATGTGTCGCTCTTGATCGAAACGGCCATATCGCCGCTGGCACCTCAACCGGTGGCACTCCCAACAAGATGCCCGGCCGGGTGGGGGATGTGCCCATGGTCGGTAGCGGTTTTTATGCCGATGACGAGTATGGAGGAACCTCCTGTACCGGCTGGGGTGAGAGTATCGCCAAGGTGAACCTGGCTCGCTTGGCTCTGCATTACCTGCAGCAGACAGGAGATCCCCAGGTCGCAACCCAGGCTGCCATTCAGGTCCTGGCGGACAAGGTCAACGGCCTGGGGGGCATCATCCTTCTCACCCCGGACGGCCGCCCGGGCTGGCATTACAACACACCCCATATGGCCTATGCCTATCGCACGGCAGGGATGGACTGTGCCATCGCCGTGGTCTAGATCGGCTCACAACAATGAGTGTGGTAGACGAGATCAAAGAACGACTGGATATCGTGGAGGTCATCCAGGCGTACGTGCCGCTCAAGAAGGCGGGGCGTAACTATAAAGGCTTGTGTCCGTTCCACACCGAAAAGACCCCGTCCTTTGTGGTGTTCCCAGAGACAGGCACCTGGCACTGCTTCGGAGCCTGTGGAACGGGCGGCGATCTCTTTACCTTCATCATGAAACGAGAAAACCTGGGCTTTGGTGAGGCGTTGGCTATGCTTGCTCAACGCGCCGGAGTGGAGTTGGAACCCCGTCGCTCCCAATCACCGGAGCTTGAGAAGCGCCTGGACCTCTTGCGTGAGATCAACCAGGCAGCCGCCGTCTACTTTCACCATCTGTTGCTCCACAGCGACGAGGCCGCGCGTGCGCGGGCGTATCTGGAAAAGCGAGGGCTGCAGCCGGAGACCATCGACCGTTTCCAGGTCGGCTATGCCCTGGATCAATGGGATGCGCTGTTGCGTTATCTCACTGGCAAAGGGTATGCGGTAGCTGATGTGGCCGAAGCAGGGTTGATCATCGAACGGGAAGACCGCAGCGGCTACTACGACCGCTTCCGGGGGCGGGTGATCTTTCCCATTCGGGATCCTCAGGGCCGTACGCTGGGCTTTGGGGCTCGGATCCTGGGCGAGGGAACGCCTAAATACCTGAACTCGCCCCAGACGCCACTTTTCGACAAGGGGAGTGTGCTCTTTGGCCTGGATCAGGCGAAAGCAGCCATCCGGTCCACTGGCCAGGCTGTCCTCGTCGAAGGCTACATGGACGTACTCACCGCGCACCAGCACGGCATTCAGAATGTGGTCGCCCAAATGGGCACTGCCCTGACGGAAGCGCAGCTCGCGCTCCTGAAGCGCTATACCCGCCGTTTTGTCCTGGCGCTGGATGCGGACCTTGCCGGAGATCAGGCAACGTTACGCGGCCTGGAAGTGGCTCGCCAGACCATGGACCGTGAGGTCGTCCCGGTCCCCACTCCACAGGGGTTAATCCGGTTCGAGGACCGGTTGGCAGCCGAGATCCGGATTGTCTCCCTGCCTGCCGGTTACGATCCTGATCTACTGATCCGCGAAAGCCCGACCCGTTGGGACCAGTTGATCGCCCAGGCCCGGCCGGTCATGGATTACTACTTTGATGTCCTCACCGCAGACCTGGATCTGTCTACGGCCAAGGGCAAGGCCGAGGCAGTACGCCTCCTCGGCCCTCTGCTCATCGAGATAGGCGATTCGGTGCAGAGAACCCACTACCTCCAACAACTGGCCCGCATGGTCCAGGTGGATGAACGCACCCTGTGGCAACAGATTCGACGGGTCGTGGGCAAGAGCACCGGGACCCGCACAACCGGCCCCAGGCCGACTGAGAAGCCAGTAGAGGAGAAACTGGTGTTCCGGCTGGACGAGCATTGTCTCTCGCTCGTGCTGGCTCATCCCGAGCTACTCGCTCAGGTGAACGAGGCGCTTCAGGCATGGGAAGAGCCCCCTTTCGGCACCGACGATCTGGGACGTCCCGAAGACCAGGCCATCCTGAATGCCTGGCGTGACTGGCTGGCCCAGGGTGGAACCCCCAATGCCCGCGGCTCCTTCTACGATACCTTGGACGAGCCTCTGCAACAGCGCGTGGACCTTCTCTTTCGGATTCGCGAAGGACAACCTCCGGTCCCCGAGATCTGTCGAAAGGACGAAGTCCTGGATGCCATCCTTCAGCTTCGGGTGCGCAATCTGCAACGCCAAAACCATGAACTTCGCTTCTTGCACGAAGAAGCCCAGGCGTCAGGCGACCGCGAGGCCTTTCGCCGATATGGGCAATTCAACATTGCCATTACTGCTCGGCTCCGCCGCTTGCAGCGGGTGATCAATGATCGCTCCATTTCGGGCCGTCGACAGCAGTACGATAGAAGTATCCGCATGTTGAGTGCATAAGAAATGTCACGACAATCAGGTGGCACGGTGGATCAACCATTCTCTCACATCGCCGCGAATCCACTGGAATGCACCAGCAAGGAAGCAGAGACATCAGGAGCAAGTCAGTGAGATTCAGGTATCAGAGGCCATGAAAGAGACTTCTGAGATCAATCAGGAACACGATGACATAGATCAGGTAGCCGAAGAGGAAACGGAGCTGCGCCGCCTGTTTTTGAACCGAGGTCTCGCCGAGGCCAAGGCAGACGAGGGAGAGGGGCCGGAGCTCAAGGACCTCAGCGCCCTCGAAAAAGAGATGGCCGAAGAGTTAGAAGGCGAAGATCTCCTCGTGGACCTGCCGGAAGACCTCGAATTGGGAGGCGACCCGGTACGGATGTACCTGCGCGAGATCGGCAAGGTACCGTTGCTCTCGGCTGAGGAGGAAATCCAGTTGGCGTTAGCTATCCGCGAGGGCGACGAAGCCAGTCGGCGCCTGGCCAATAATGGATCCTTGCCTCCTGAGGAACTGTCCGCCTTGCAGGCTCTAGTTGAAAAGGGACAGGAAGCACGCCAACGTCTCGCGGAGGCCAATCTGCGTCTGGTGGTGAGCGTGGCCAAACGCTATCTTGGTCGCGGAATGTCCTTCCTGGACCTGATCCAGGAGGGGAATATCGGCCTGCTGAGGGCCGTCGAGAAATTCGACCACACCATGGGATACAAGTTCTCCACCTACGCCACGTGGTGGATCCGTCAGGCTATCAGCCGCGCCATTGCGGACCAGGCCCGGACGATTCGCATTCCGGTCCACATGGTGGAAACGATCAGCCACCTGATCCGCGCTCAGCGACGGCTGCAACAGGAACTGGGACGGGAGCCAACCTCGGAAGACATCGCCCTGGACCCGGAAATGGGTAGTATCGTCGGCCTGGATGAAGAAGACCGGGAAGAGATCCTCGCCACGCTGGCCCGTAATGAATCATTGGATCCCATCTTGGCCCGCAAGTTACGTCGAGCTGCAAACCGGGTCGAACAGATCCTGCGCATCTCGCAGGAACCCATGTCCTTGGAAACCCCGGTAGGTACCGAAGAGGACAGCTATCTAGGAGACTTTATTAAGGATGACTCGATGCTTGAGCCGGACGATGCAGCCTCCAAGCAATTGCTGCGCGAACAAATGCGGGCCAGCCTTAAATCGCTCAACCCGCGTGAACGCCAGGTCCTAGAGATGCGCTTTGGTCTGAAGGATGGGCAGGGTCGCACCTTGGAGGAAGTCGGCCAGGCTTTTGGGGTCACCCGCGAACGGATTCGTCAGATTGAGGCCAAAGCGCTGCGCAAATTGCGCCATCCACTCCGGAGTCGGAAACTGCGAGACTATCTCGGCTGATCGATTTGACAGATCGAGGCAGCCCACGTATAATTATTTTGATTATTCCTCGGTAGCTCAATCGGCAGAGCGGCCGGCTGTTAACCGGTTGGCTGGAGGTTCGAGTCCTCCCCGAGGAGCCTTTTGACAAGTGCTGTGACTCCGGTCGGCCCCGGTAGAAAACCTACGCGGGGCTTTTTTCTGCAAATCGAGCCCGCCGCTCTCTGCAGCAATGATGGCAAGACAAGATTTCTTCCGAAACCTAGACTCTCGGAATCCCCTCGGAGGTCAGAGACCCATCGCTTTGTAGCAACCCCGGCATGCATCTGGCAACGAATACCGGGTTACAGCATCGAAGGCAGGACCGTCCAATTCCCGGAATCCCCCATCTCCGCTGGGTCCAAATGGTGCCCCTCCGCAGGCAGCCGACCGCTTGGCAAAAGGTTCCCGAAATTGCCGGTAAGCCTCGCGCTCCCATATCTCAAGCAACGTTGAGACCCGTAGGTCGCCAAAATGCGTTTTGGGCACCCGATAGCGAACTCCCTCGTACACCCTGAAAATGATATCCCCGGCGACAGGGAGGGTCAGGTACACACAAGGAGCAACCAATCCTTCCCAGGTGATATGTAGCTCTTCCAAAGGCCTGGCTTCACAGAACGGCACCCGCTTCGGAGCCAGGGGATAGAGTCGCAGACCCAGTCCCTTGGATTTCGCCTTGCATCGGACCTGCTCCAGGATCTCGATGTGGGCCGGAGAAGGAGCATGAAGGGAGAATGCCTTGAGCGAGTCGTGAGCCGGCTGGGTTACATAGCTCAGGTTAGACGCAATCACCTCATCCACGCCCAAGGTTGCTGCCAGGTCCACGAATGCAGGCAATTCGTGGATGTTCTCGTTCGTTTTCAGAAATAGAAGACTAATGAGCGGCAAGCCGTCAGACCGCAAAGCCTTCCGGGCCGCAACCAGATCCTGGATCCCTTGGACCACTTTCTCAAACCGCGCCCCGATCCGCATTCTTTCGTATGTATCGGCGGTCGCCCCATCCACAGAAATCCCAACGACATCCAGATTCCGTGCCAGCAGCTCAGCGACGCGAGAATCGAGCAACACACCATTGGTCGTCACCCCAACCGAACAGCCATTGTCCCGTGCCACGGCCACCATTTCCCAGAAGTGTGGGTTGAGCAACGGTTCGCCCCACGCGTCCAGATATACCTGTTTGACGTAGGGAAAAGCGCGGGCCACAGCTCGATAGGTGACCATATCCATGTCGCCCTCGACCCAGCCCTTTGCGAACGAGGTCCTGGTGCAAATGCGACAATAAAGGTTGCAACGAGATGTGATCTGGACTTGAAAAGCTGAAAAAGGGCGCATGTCTCCCGCCATCCAATCGTCACTCCGTGAGCTTTAACGCTGGACCACAAACTCTTGTATCCAACATTATAGCGAGGTCATACCCTTTGGTCAAGGAAAGGAGCAAGCTGCTTGACATTTTGACTCGAAAGCAACGAACCCTTTCACTCGCCGTACTTTGATACTGCCAGCTTCCGCTACACCTGCGGACCAGTTTTCGCTTTCCATCCCCCTATAGTATAATATCCCGGAACTCAACCGAGATGACAAAGGAGTCATAATCATGGCCCACTTTATTCCAGAACCGTTTCGGATCAAGACCGTTGAGCCCATCAGACGGACGACCCGGGAAGAACGGGCTGCGCTGCTGGCCGAGGCCGGTTATAACCCTTTTCTGCTCCGGGCGGAAGATATTTACATTGACCTGTTGACCGATTCCGGCACCTCGGCCATGAGTGACTACCAGTGGGCCGGCCTGATGCGTGGTGACGAATCATACGCTGGCTGTCGAAACTTTTACAACCTGGAAACGGCCATTCAGGAGATTTTTGGCTTCCAGTACTTTGTGCCCACCCACCAGGGCCGCGCCGCTGAGAACGTGCTCTTTTCGATTCTGGTCCGGCCGGGGCTACACGTACCCAGCAACATGCATTTTGACACCACCCGGGCGAATGTCGAAGCGCGGGGTGGGGTGGCAGTGGACTTGGTGATCGACGAAGGCAAGGACCCAACCAGCCATCATCCGTTCAAGGGGAACCTCGACATTGCCAAGCTCCGCGCGTTCATTGAGCGGGTGGGACCTCGCAATATTCCGCTGGGGATGATCACCATCACCAACAACTCGGGCGGCGGGCAGCCGGTTTCGTTGCAGAACATCCGCGAGACGGCCGCCGTTCTCCACGAGTACGGCATTCTGTTCTTCATTGACGCCTGTCGCTACGCCGAAAATGCCTACTTTATCAAGCTCCGCGAACCCGGATACGCGGACAAGAGCCCCTTGGAAATTGCCCGCGAGATCTTTTCTTATGCCGACGGCTGTACTATGAGCGCCAAGAAGGATGCCCTGGTCAACATCGGCGGATTCCTGGCCATGAACAGCCGGGAACTGTACGAGCGCGCCTGCCAGGAGTTGATCCTGCGGGAAGGCTTCCCCACCTACGGCGGCCTGGCCGGGCGTGACCTGGAAGCGATGGCCCGCGGCTTGTGGGAGGGCCTGGATGAGAGCTATCTGGCCTACCGCCTGGCGCACACTCGCTATCTGGCCGACCGACTGTTAGAATCCGGTATTCCTATTGTCGAACCGCCAGGCGGGCATGCCGTCTATCTGGATGCCTTGCGTTTCCTGCCCCACATGCCGCGCCACCAGTTCCCAGGTCAGGCGTTGGTGATCGGCCTCTACCTGGAGGGCGGAATTCGCGCTGTCGAGATTGGAGGAGTGATGTTCGCCCGCAAGGACGAACAGACCGGGGAAACGATCTTCCCCGAACTGGAACTGGTCCGTCTGGCCATCCCCCGTCGCGTCTATACCCAGTCCCACCTGGATTATGTGGCTGACACCATCATCAACCTGTACCAGAACCGGGAATCGTTACGTGGCGTGCGCATTGTATACGAAACGCGGTTCCTGCGCCACTTTACCGCGCGCTTCGAGTTGGTGTAAGCACCCCCACCCTGGGTTCTAGGAAGGAAGCACGGGACGGTGAGGCTCACCTACATCCGCTGGGGAATGACCGTCATCGAGACCGGGGGGTTCATCTTGGTCACCGATCCGGTCTTTCGCATCCTTGGGATCCATCAAGCTCCCCAGTCGTACACCTGGGACCGAATGCCCCGTCCAGATCTGGTATTCATCTCTCACACCCATCTGGACCATTTCGATCCGGCGGCACTCAGACACCTGGATCCTCACACGCCGGTGTGGATGCCAGCCGATCAGGTCCAGAAGGCTACCCGGTTGGGATTGCGCGCGGTGCGGGGCCTGCACGAGTGGGAATCGATCACGTTCAAAAAAGTCCGATTGACCGCAGTTCCGGCGAAACATCGCGGCGGCGAACTGGGGTTGATCATTGAGGGGGACCGGACGGTCTACTTTGCCGGGGATACCTCTCTAGACCGGGACCTTTTTCGCACTATCGGAGGCCGCTGGAGATTGGACGCCGTGCTGTTACCCATCGGAGACCTGCGCTGCCTCGGCGTGCATCTGGGTCATCTTGGCCCCCGAAAGGCTCCTCAGGCTTTGCGGCTTCTGGGGGAGCCTCGCGTGGTGGTTCCGATCCACTATAGCGGCATGACCTTAGGTGGCTTCCTCGATTTTCGGGGCACCCCGCGTCGGCTATCCCAGGCAATTCATGAAGCCGGGCTGGGCACACTCCTGGGTACCACCCGCCCCTTGGAGACCATCGAAATCTGACGGAAGCTTTAGCCCAGGAATTGCTCGATGAACGATATGGACAGGGAACCAGCGAATGCCACCGCAGTTGTCTTGATCGTTTTTCCCAGCCAGCAGAAGAGCAGGAAACGCCAGGGCGAATATCCCAGGGTGCCGGCCACGATCCCCGCCAGGTCGAAGAACGGATTCGGAATCGCAGAGAGGACAAAAATCGTGATCCCACCCCGCCGCTCCATCCAGGCCTTGAGGCGATCGTACCCTCTTTGGTTCTCAATCACTGCGCGCCCGCCAAATCCAGCGGCATAGCCGGTCAGTTCGCCCAGTGCTTCGCCCACCCCGGCTACCAGCCCCACCCACACCGGGGGTAGAGCACTGCCCATGGCAAAGACCAGCGCGAGACTGGGCGCCGGCAAGATGATCGTCGCATTCCCCAACAGACTGACCAGAAAGATGCCCGAATACCCGACCGCGGCCAGCTGAGCGAATCGATCGCGGAAAGCAAAGATAACAGCACTGATCCCCAGAACGAGTAAAACGATCAGAAAACGAAAGAGCTTGCCCCTCCAAGACAAACCGGGCCGGGCCTGAGGGATCGCTGGCGGCGCATCCGCCAGGTCTGGTGCCGGTGCGACGATCGCTTGGGAACGATCCCCTGCATCGGGCAGCCCCGATCGTTCGGCAATGGGGGAGGTACAGGAATCCATTCAATGAACCTTCCTGTGCAGGAAATCACCCCGCGCTTCCTTACCTGGATAGTTGACTTGCTCCAAACGCCACAGAGCCCATAGAGCGCTCAGGCCCACCACGCTGCCAACAATATACCCCTCCATGATGTTAGCCTGGGTGACAAAAATGGCCAGCACTCCCAATCCGGCGCAGATCAGATAGCAGATGAGAACCGCTTCGCGACGGGTATAGCCCATCGCCACCAGACGATGCGAGATATGGTCCTTGCCCGGGGTGGTCAACGGATTGAATCCCCGGCGCAGCCGAGAGATAATCACCAGGACCGTATCAAAGAGGGGCAAGCCCATGATCAAGACCGGCACCATCCAGGTCACGATCTTGACCCCTTCTGGGAAGCGAAGCTTGATGCCGACCGCAGCCAGCACGAATCCCAGAAACAGACTTCCTGCATCCCCCATAAAGATGCGGGCCGGGTTAAAGTTATAGATCAAGAAACCCAGGCAAGCCCCGACCAGTGCGGCCGACAGCGCTCCCACCAGGTATTGACGATTCATCGCCGCCAGGAGCAAGAAAAATATGGCCGCCACAGCCCCGATCCCTCCGGACAGCCCATCCATGTTATCGAGCAGGTTCATCGAGTTGGTGATGACCACGATCCAGCCCAGTGTCACGATGATATTGACCACCGTCCATGGAAACGTACTGATTCGCACCCCGCTCAGTACCAGGATCGAAGCAGCCAGGAATTGGCCGATCAGCTTGAGGAATGGGCTCAAGCTGTGTCGGTCATCCCAAAGGCCGAGAAACGACATCAGGCTGGCCCCCACCAGGATACTAAGTAATTCTCTTAAGCGAAAGCGGTTGCCAAAGAGAAGCAACGCTGCGACCACGGCGGCATAGATCGCGACTCCTCCTAACAGAGGAATCGGGTTGATGTGGATCTTGCGCGCGTTCGGCTGATCAATGATCCCTAAACGCAGGGCTAGGTAGCGCATCAACGGAGTACCTCCCACCGCCACAACCAGAGCAGTGGCAAAGATCAACATATAGGCCGTCACATCGGTACTTGCCAAACCACTCATCGCTTTGTCCTCAAAAGGTTAAGGCGATTGCTCGGTAATCACCACCGTCAGAATCTCATCACCCACGACGATCGATTGGGCCACATTCAGTCCTTCGACCACATAGCCAAAGACGGTATACGCTCCATCCAGGAAGGGAATGGACTCCAGGCAGATATAGAACTGGCTACCCGAAGAAGCGCGTTGGGGATTGACTTCATCAGGCAGCCGGGCCATGGCGATCGCGCCCTTCTCATGGGGCAGCCCAATTTCAGCAGGAATTGTATACCCAGGGCCGCCGCGCCCGGTACCGGTCGGGTCGCCGCCCTGGATCAGCGAAAAACCGCTTTGCTTCTCCACCCGGTGGAAGGTCAACCCATCATAAAAGCCTTCCCGCGCCAGGAAGATAAAGTTGTTGACCGTCTGGGGAGCCTGGTCCGCAGCGAGTTGGACCACAATGTTCCCTTTCCTGGTGACGATAGTCGCGCGATAAGACCGGGCCGGGTCGATCGCCATCGGCGGCGGCGCTGAGTACATCTGGTTGCGCTCGGCCGGCGGTCGATCGGCTGCCCTCCCCGGCGCCGAGGTGGGCGTTGAGCTAGCCTGAAGCGATTTCATCTGGCTGATGAAGGCCTGAAGCGCCGCCTTGTCCGCTTCGGGAGCAACGGCCAGGGCCTGTTCGGCATGGGAGATGGCCTCGGCCACCTGGCCCGTTTGCTGATAGAGGATAGCCAGGTTCTTGTGGCTGGAGTAATCACCAGGAACCAGGCTGAGCACCGTCAGATTCTCGGTGATCGCCTCGTCGAGCCGTCCAGACTTGGCATAGATGTAGGCCAGGGCACTGTGGGCCAGGACGTTGCCGGGTTCCAGTTCGACCACCTGGCGATAGGTCTGCTCGGCTGCCGCCCAGTCCTGAGCCGTGATCTGCTGCTGACCGGCGCTCAGCAACTCCTGGATCTTCTGGGCCTCTTCCGTGGAGATACCGGGCCGGGGCTGTCCGAGTTGGACCAGGAAATTCTCGATCGCCTGCTTCTGGTCCTGAGGAGCCAGGGCCAGAGCTTCAGTGGCTTCGCGGATGGCATCGTTCGTCCGTCCCAACTGCTGATAGAGAATCGCCAGGTTCTTGCGATTGTTAAAGTCGTTCGGCCTGAGCTCGACTGCCTTTTCGTACGCCTGCCGGGCAGCGTCCAGGTCTCCTTTCTGGGTGTAGATATAGCCGATCGCGCTGTACGCCTCGGGAAGTTTCGGTTTGATCGCGATCGCCTGCTGGTAGGCATCGATCGCTGCCTCCCACTCTTTCGCTTGCAGGTAGAGCTCGCCCAGGTAAAGATAAGTGTCGGCAAACTGACGATCCAGCGCCAGCGATCGACGGTACATCTCTTCTGCACGCGCGCGGTCGCCCAGCACAAAGTAGGTCTGGCCCCACTCGTTGAGCAACCCGGCATTGTGCGGGCTCAGGCTGGTGGCGTCAGCATAGCGATCGAGCGCTCTGTTCAGCAGTTCGGTGCGGCGATCCCCCTGGCTCAACCCACCCCAGGTGCGGTAGAGTCGAGCCAGGTTCGCCGAGTGATCGGTGTTCAAGGGGGAGATGCGGCGGGCCTTCAACAAGGCCTGCTCGCTTTCCTGAAACCATCTCTCCCGCTCCTGCCCGGTGCTGTCCCGGCCCTTCTCCATGAACGCCCGTCCCAGGAACAGATAATAGAAATCCTGATCTGGAGCCACCCGGACCGCCTGATCGTAAAAGTAGATCGCCCCATCCCAATGTCCGGCCTTCTCCGAACTCAGGCCCTGCTTGTAGATGATATCGGCGCGGATGATGCTCAGGTTGGTCGTGTAGATCACCACACCCGCCGCCACCAGCAAGATCACCGCCAGGGCCACGACCCCGAACTCGGCCAGTCCTCCGGTCCAGCGCCAGAACTTGCTCGGGCGACCAGACACCAGTGAAAGCACTGAAGCCAGAAGCAAGATTGTAAGAAACGCAAAAATGTAATAGAACGTAATTGTGTGCGAAATGGGATTCGGAGCGTCCGCCGAGGTGATCACCACCGGCCTGAGTCGCATGGCATGAAGCACGGCGAACACCAGCACTCCGCCTAGCGTGATCAGGACAAAGAGTCCTGCCGCCGAAATCCAGTCTTGCAGCCTCCTCTCCGTACCATTCTCTCGAAGCAGGTCCCCCAACCCTATCAAGCCGATCATGCCCCAGGTGCCGAGGAACAGGACCAAGATCACCGGCGAAGGTTGTCCGCGATTCTGGGTAAGGGACCTCCACACAGTCGACCACGGGCCTGGGTTTCCTTCCTGAATGGTGATATAGTCAAACAGCAAGGTGCCGAGGATGAGAATGGCTGCCATACTCAGCACCAGCGCGGCACCCAACCAGTTTCGATCACCTGTCGGGCGCTCGACCGGCTCAGGTCTCTGAGTCGTCCGGCGGCGACGTCTGGTAGCCGTTGGCTCTGCGGCGACCACTACCGGCTTGGCAACTGCTTCTTCGCCCGGTTGCACCGCCAGACGCGTACCGATCACCACCATGAGCGCCGCATAGGTCCAGAAATAGGTCCGTGTGGCAGCGATGGCAATCCCAAAGTGGATCTCGACAAAATGGGCCACCGTGGCAGCGACCAACGCCAGCATCCACAGCGAGTAACGCCCCCCCAGGGAACGCAGCAGTTCCGGGTCGCGTGTCGCCTGCACAACCAATAGCAACATGAACAGGGCCATCCCCAGGATCATCCCTCCCGGAAGGCCCACGCCAATGTACAGGGGACCGCGCCACATCCAGGCCCCTGCCGCGCCGACCAGGCCGCCGCCTAACCACAAGCCCAGGAAGGTCCTCCCGTAGGCTGGCGTGCGGATGAGCCCCAGCCACTTGAAGCCCCAGTAGAAAAGGCTGGTAAAGAGCAGCATATACACGATCAGGCCGATGATGCCGGTGTTTACCAGCGCATCAAAGGTCTCGTTGTGGGAGCGATCGGGCGATGCGTTCCGCCTTTCCACGTGAGCCAGGTCGGGCGGATAGAAGCGGTTGTAAGCCACATACATCGACTCGGGTCCATACCCGATCAGGGGCCGCACCGCATTCCACGAGTCCGACCACCCTTCATCCGGTGGAGCTTCCAGGGGCGGGTGGGGGGACATCATCTCGACCACGCCCTGCCATATCAGGACCCGGACTTTGCCCGTACCTGTGTCCGTCTGTAATAGTTTCCCAAGTCGGCCCACGTACGGCATGTCCCGCAGGGTATCCAGCAGAGGAGATTGTCCGAGGTTAAAGATCAGTAACAAGATGGCGCCAATAATGGCCACGGCGCTCACCAGCCAGGAGAGACGGACCTGGTGTTTGATCAGCCCTAACAGTGCCAGGTAGAAGAACATCCCTGCCAGCAGTCCCAACTGAGGTCCCCGGCTCTGGGTATAGAAAATGGTCACCACCTGAGCGATCAAAATGATAGAATAGCCGGCCAGGAGCAGGACCCGCGAAACCGGCTTGCGCAAATAGTAGGCAAAGGGCACCATCGCCACCAAAAAGACCAGCGAAGCCAACAATCCCCAGCCAAAGTACCTGGGATTCATTGGCGGAAAGGGAATCTCCAAAACCCAGACAAAACCGACCAGAAAGGCAAAGGTCAATGGCAAAAAGATCGCCAGCACCTGGGTGCGCCGTTCCACGGGCCGCAAGAAACAGATCCCCGCCGAGAGGACCGTTCCGAAGAGCAAAACCATCCAGGAGAGCCAGGTGGCGATCCCCTCCTTCCGGCCCAGGACCATGGCCATCAGCAAAGCCGCCACCAGACAGGCAAACGCCGCAACCCCGGCGACTCCCTCTTTCGCCTCAAGGTCCCCGGTCGCCTCTTTCCAGGTTTCGAGCAGGCGCGATAGGGTCAGCGGCACAATCAGGATCAGATAGGCCGCGACGAAAATCGCATTGCCCATATTGGAAGCCACGCGGAAGGAGACATTGCCGCCCCAAGGGAGCGGGTCCAGGTCGAAATGCTGGGCCAGCCCGTACAAGGCGATCGGGAAGCTCACCAGGATCGCGATCGTGATTAACCGATTCAGTTGTTTCTTGGTGCGAAGCCCGTCCAGCATGAGGAAAAAGATCACCAGATACGAGAAAGTGGTGTAAGTCCCTTGAAGGCGCTGATAGGAACCCCAGAAACTCACGCCGGGCACCACCGAGGTGGCCGTGCTGATCAGGTACACCGCTACCAGCAACAAAGTGGGCAAGACGAGAGGGGTATGGCGCACCCGCTGCCACGCGGAAGGTCCTGTTGCCTGAGGAAGTCCCTCTGCGCGACGAAGGCGCCAATGCTCGACAGCGCGAACGATCCAGGCCACGCTCATCAACACGGCAATGGATCGCAGCAAGGAAAGTTTGTCTGGTTCGAATACCCGTTGCGAATAGATATTGAAGAACAGCGGAACAATGATCAGCGCCGCCAGCCAGCCCGCTTCAATCACCTGATCACAAAATTGACTCAATCTACTGCGCATATCCTCATCCCTCTTCGCCCGGATCAAAATACCCGGCCAGGTCCGTACGCCCTGGCGCAAGTTTATGGCGGGGCCATGCCTCGCGGAACCAGGCGATGGTCTTGCGCAATCCAACCTCCAAGGGGGTCTCAGCATAGAACCCCAACACTTCTTTCGCATGTCGGGTGTCTGGAACCCGACGACGCGTTTCCTCAAAGTTCTCTCCGAACACGTTTCGATAGGGAACCGAGATGATCTCCGATTTGGAACCAACCAAGCGGCGGATCATCTCCGCCAGCTCGATGATCTTGGTCTCTTGATCGGATCCGATGTTAAAGACATCCCCAATGGCTGCCGGCACCGTGCCCGCCAGAATGGTCCCCCGTACGGTATCCTCAATGTAGGTAAAACAGCGTGTCTGTTGTCCATCCTCAAAGACGGTGATCGGCTGACCCAGCCGCGCCTGGGTGATAAACTTGGCGATCACGCTCCCATAGCCCTTCGGGTCCAGACGAGGGCCGTAGGAATTAAAATAGCGGACCACCGATACCGGCAGGCCCTTGTTGGCGTAGGCAAAGGCAAAGTGCTCGTCTATCGCTTTGGCCATCGCATACGACCAACGGGCCACCGTGGTCGGTCCCAGCAACCGGTCTGCTGCTTCATGGAGCGGTACGGCTGTGCTCTTGCCGTACACTTCCGAACTCGAGGCCACCACCGTCCGCTTCCAGTATTTGTATGCCTTTTCCAGAACTACTTCCGTACCCTTGACATTGGTATAGATGCCATTGAGGGGGTCTTCGACCACATACTTGACCCCAACCACGGCGGCCAGATGGTACACCTGGTCCACTGCTGCGACCATCCGATCCATCAACTCTTCATTCAAGATGGTGTCATTTACAAAATGAAACCGATCATGCCCCAGCAGGTGTTGGATATTGGTGATCTTGCCCGTGGACAGATTGTCCACCACAAACACTTCATGGCCATCGGCGATGAGCGTATCAACCAGATTGGAGCCGATATACCCAGCCCCCCCTGTGACCAGGATGCGCATCAGGTGTATCCCTCTCTTGTTCGAGTATCTAACAGACTCCCTTATCCTAGCCCGACCACTTCTGACAACAGTGCCTCCAGGCGCTCGGCCAGGTGCCGACGCGAGTAGTGCGTCTCCACAAAGCGCCGCCCGTTTTCTCCGAGCCGTCGTAGCCGCTCGCGCTCGCCGCTGAGCCGGAGAATGGCCTGCGCCATCTGTTCGGCGTTCTCCGGCTCAACAAAGAGCCCGGCGTCAGCCCTCTCCAGCATCCGACGGGCTTCTCCGTCAATACTCAGCAGCACCGGGCAGCCACAGGCCCAGGCATCGAACATCTTGGATGGCACAGCTCCTTCAAAGAGGTCCAGTTTGCGCAGCGGCACCAGCGCCACATCCGCCGCCGACAGAAACGCCGGCATCTCCGAACGGGGCCGCTCGGCCAACATGGTGACGTTTGTCAGCCGTCGTTGGTTCCTCAGGGCGATCAGGTCGGCCTTCTTTGGCCCTTCGCCCACGAACACAAAGTGAATGTCCTCGACTTCCTGAAGGAGAGCCGCTGCTTCCAGGACGCTCTCCAGCCCCTGGGCCAGTCCATGGACGCCAGCGTACAGCACCAAAAACTTGTCGGTTAACCCCAATTCATCCCGGACCTTTCGGCCTGCCTGCGGATCGGGCCGAAACAACTCCGTATTCGCCCCGTTCGGGATCAACTCCAGTTTGGCGCCCCAACCTCGCTCTTCCAGGCGCCGTCGGATGCCCTCCGTGACCACGACAATGCGGCGCGCCCTATTATAGCACATTTCTTCCAGTTTACCAGCCATTGTCACTGCCCAGCGGCTGGAAATCTCTCCCAGGGCAACCGCCGATTCCGGCCACAGATCGCGCACCTCAAAGACCAATGGAATACGTCGGACTGCGCTCAGCGCCAGCGCCGCCCCTCCGACGAACAGCGGAGGCGAGGTAGCATAGAGAATGTCGTAGCGACCTCCGGCCAATGTCAACCCGGCCAGCGACGCCGTCACCATATAACTCAGATAGAACAACATTCGGGTGGCCCTCGTCTTGGTCGGTGAGGCTTTGACCCACACCCGGATAACCTCGATCCCGTCCAGGTCCGCTCGCTCGTACAGCCTGCCCCGGTACTCGGGTGGGATGATGCCCGATGGATGGTTCGGCACTTCGGCAATCAGTGTCACTCGATGTCCGACCGAGACCAGATGGCGGGCCATTTCATAGGCCCGGCTTTGGGTGGCTCCAACTTCAGGAGGAAAATATTGGCTCAAATAGAGGATATGCATAGAACATCACGGTCAATTTCGCCTGGACCGACTTTGAGGCTCATTGTAAGGCAGGGCCGGGGAATTGTCAAATCCCGTGTCAGACACCAGACAGAACCGCGCCGCCTCTCAGCCTGCCAGAAGGCTCGCGATCCGTTCCGCAGCGCGCCCATCCCCAAAGAGCGGCGGCGGTGTCCCGGACGGCCTGAATTGGCGAGCGGCCTGTAGAATCGAGGCCGGATCACAGGAGACTAGCCGATTCCAACCAGCCTCGACCGTCTCCACCCACTCGGTCTCTTCTCGAAGGGTCACACAGGGCACAGCCAAGAAAAAGGCCTCCTTCTGCACACCGCCGGAATCGGTCAGGATGAGACGAGCGTGCTTTTCCAGGATCAACATGTCCAGATAGCCCACCGGATCGATCAATCTCGGATTCTGGCCCGCCCGGCCCAAGTCGAGTCCGAATTCGGCCATGCGCTGCCGTGTTCGGGGATGCACCGGAAAGATAACCGGCCATTCCATCTGGGTCAGAGCCGTGAGAATGCCCTGCAGCCGGGTTGGGTCATCAGTATTGGCCGGGCGGTGAACCGTGGCCAGGGCATAGCCGCCTGGTTCCAGTCCTAGACGGGTCAATATGTCAGACTGCCGTTCGGCCAGAGCCAGGTGGTCCAGCACCGCATCGTACATCACATCTCCCACCAGATGGACCCCCCGGCAGATCCCTTCGCGATGCAGGTTATCCACCGCTGTCTGGGTGGGGCAAAAAAGCAGATCCGACACGTGATCGGTCAGAACCCGGTTGGGTTCCTCTGGCATACGCCGGTTAAAACTGCGGAGACCGGCCTCCACGTGGGCCACGGGGATATGCAACTTGACCGCTGCTAGAGCGCCAGCCAACGTCGAGTTCGTGTCGCCGTAGACCAGCACCCAGTCTGGACGCTCGATCAGCAACGTCTCCTCGAGGCGGATCAGCATCTGGCCGGTCTGCCAGCCATGGGAACCAGAACCCACCCCGAGATGATAGTCGGGTGGGGGGATGTTCAATTCTTCGAAAAAGACGGCCGACAGGCCATGATCATAGTGCTGCCCGGTGTGGATCAACACCTCATGGGCCACCCGCCGGAGAGCCCGGCTGACCGGTGCTGCTTTGATAAACTGGGGACGGGCCCCCACCACCGAGGCCACTTTCAGTTTAGACCCGAACGATCTCTTCATAGAACTCCAGCAGCTTCCCTGCCTCGATCTCCCAGTTGTACCGCGTCTGCACCAGTTGTCGGCCCCGGGCCCCCATCTCTCGGCGCTCGGCTGGGTGCTGGTATAGCCACAGGATGGCTTCCGCATGGGCGGCTGGATGGCTGGCATCTACCAGCAGACCACACTCCGCTTCCTCGATGAATGACCGAAGATGCGGATGATCGCCGGCCACGATCGGCAAACCGGCCACCATGTACTCGAGTTGCTTGGTACTGATGCTGCGGCGCTGGTACTGGGGCCCCAACAAACCGGGCAGCCAGGCCACATCTGCGCTGGCCAGGTAGTCTTTGACCTTGGCATGATCGATCCAGTCCAGAAGCAGCAGATGGCCGTTCAACCCGTGAGCGGAAACGAACGCCTCACATTCTCTCCGAAAATCCTGGCTGTCAAAGGCCCCTCCCAAAACCAGCAACACCTCCGGAGCGCGTTCCTTCAGCAGGCTGAGCGCCTCCAGCATGGTCATGATCCCTCGCCGGGCGTATAGAGAGCCGATGTAAATCAGCCGAAAACGGTCGGGCGGCAATTCCGGCACTGGCCTGGCATCGGCAAATGCCGAGAGTTCTGGGTAATTGTGGATCACCGTCCGCGCCGCTCGCCAGCCCGCATAGAGAGCAGCCTGTTCCTCCACGGCAAAGATCAGGCCGTCGACAAAATGACCCAAAGCCCGTTCTGTGATCTGAACCAGACGGGCAACGATGCCACGCCAGCGATCTGGGATCCATGTCTTTTGGGCAACGGAATCTACCAGGTACTCGTGGACATCATAGACAATTGACACCGAAGAGCCCAATACTCCCCGCAGGCAGGGGGCCATGAGCAATAACTCTGGATCGTGCAGATGGACCACGGCCGGCCTCTGCCGCACAGCCTGGCGCAACAGGAACCACCACACGCGAGGTCGTTGCCACCGCGAACGCGCTGGGGCAACCCCAATGACCCGCACCTGGTCGCGCGTCATGTTCCGATATTCGGCTGGAGCCACAAGCGTGACGTCATATCCTGCACGGGCCAACGTCCGACATTCCTTGTAAAAGATGCGGGGATCGAACGCACGATGGACAGCAGTCAGGTGCACAATCGAGCGTCTCATGGTACCGATCAGCCGAGTCTCAACATCTCCAGCGCATTCTCGAACGAACCGTCCTCAATGCGCTGCCTGGGTGGAACGTTCCGCCACCAGTCGCTCATAGATTGCTTCTGCATGGGCCATCCACTGTGTCCTGTCTGCCCGTTGGCGGATGAGCTCCAGACCGTGGGCTTGCAGGCGTTGCCGCAACGCATCGTCTCGGAGGAGCCGGACAATGGCCACGCTGAGGGCCTGGCTATCCCCCACCGGCACAAACAGGCCCTCCCGTTCCTCCTCGATCCATTCATGCAACGAGGGCACATCGCTCACTACCGGCGGCACCCCGCACGCCATCGCTTCCAGAACCGACTGCGGCATGCCATCCGACGATGGCACAGAGACAGCCACCGTAGCAAGCCGGTATAGTTCAGCTATCGCCTCATCGTCGGGCAACTCTCCCACCCAGCGGACGCGGTCCGCCACACCGCTTTCTCGCACACAAGCCTGGAACTGGACAAGCAGGTCCGGTTCATACAGATGAGACCGGATCACGAACTGAGCCTCAGTCACCTGTTGGAGGACCTGCGGAATGGCCTCGGCGATCACCAGGGGATTGTAGACGGGCCGGAGGGCGCGGATGCTCAAAATCACCGGACCCGGGCCTAGACTGAGCTGCCGCCGCAGTTCAGGGCTGGGCGGACCCGGATGAAACACCTCCGTATCCACGCCCCACGGAGCCACTTCCACTCGGGTCGGATCGACCCCCAGCGAGCGGGCTACCTGGGCCAGGCTTTCGGAGACGCAGGTCACATAATCGGCCTGCCGCAACGCCCAGCGGATGAGCAAATGGTAACGATGGGCCTTGTGCGGAGCCAACAACAGGTCCGAACCCCAGGCAGTGAGAAGCAAGGGATGGTGGCCAGCCATCGCCGCCAGCCAGCCATCGGGGCTGATCTGATGCGCATGGACCAGGTCCGGCTGGATGCGGCGCACCCGACGCCGGACGGCAAACCCCAAAGCCAGATTCCGCAGTCGTGGGACAGAGGGCGCAGCGATCTGATGCACAACGACAGCGGCCGGAACCGGCCCCGCTAGCGGGCGCGTACTGACCAGATGAACCTCATGGCCTCGCCTTGAAAAATGCTGCACCCAGCGCCGGATATGGATGCTATTGGGGTTCGCTATATAGCACAGCCGCATCACTCACTCGTCCGAAATGAATCGAGTCCGGTCCCGCTCAAACTCGGCTACCGCCCGCTCATAGTCCTCGAACCGCCCAATGTCGAGCCAGACTCCATCAAACCGATAGGTAGCCACTCGTTCCCCCTTTGCCAGGAGCTTCAAAATCAGATCGGGCAGATCCATGCGCCTCCCGGCGGGGATATGGCTCAGAACCGCCGGCTCAAAGATATAGATGCCGGTACTCACCGAAAAGTGATAGGTGGGTTTCTCAATGTACCCCCGAACCCAGCCTTCCTCATCGGTTTCGATGACTCCCAGGTCCACCTTGACGTCCCTCTGAAAGGTCGCTAGCGTCGCGATGCTGCCCCGCGTCCGATGATACTCCCACAGCGCCCGGTAGTCAAGTGTGGTCAACAGATCGCCATTCATCACCAGGAACGGTTCATCGAGTCCATCGATCAGGCTCAGGGGGCCGGCAGTTCCCAACGGCTCCTCTTCCCGCGAATAGGAAATCTCTACTCCCCATCGGTTCCCATTGCCAAAGTAAGCCATCAACAGCTCCGCCAGATAGCCCACCGCCATGGTGATCTGACCAAAGCCAGCCCGCTTGAGCTGGCGGATCACCACTTCCAGGATCGGAACATCGCCGATGGGCATCAGAGGCTTGGGCAGGATCGTCGTATAGGGAGCCAGGCGGCGGCCCTTTCCGCCGGCCAGGATGACCGCTTTCATGCCTACCATTCGTACACCTCGGGGCGGTAGAGTTCCAGGTGATCCTGTATCCAGGCGATCGTGCGTTCCAGTCCCTCATGCAACGAAACCCGCGGCTGCCAACCTAGCATCCGGTGCGCCCGTTGGGCGTCCGCATGGAGGCGCAACACTTCGCTCTGGGGTGGGCGTAGCCGCTCCTCCTCACAAACGATCGGAAGATCGCGCCCCACCAGTCCCAAGATCTTGTGAGCCAGCTCGCCAATCGAGAGGCACATCCCCGTGCCCAGGTTCACCTCTTGCCCCTCGACCCCTTCGGCCAGACCCATCCGCAGGAAACCTTCCACCGTGTCCTCGACAAAGGTAAAGTCCCGCTGTGGGTCCAACGCCCCCAACCGGATACAGTCCAAGGTGAGCGCCTGGGCAATAATGGTCGGGATCACAGCGCGAGCCGATTGACGGGGACCATAGGTGTTGAACGGGCGCAGAATAGCCACCGGCACCCCAAACGATCGGTAGAAACTCTCGGCGATCTTGTCTGCGCCGATCTTGCTCGCCGAATACGGGGATTGGCCTTGAAGGGGATGCTTCTCGTCAATCGGCACGTACTGCGCCGTTCCATACACTTCGCTGCTGGAGGTGTGGACGATGCGTTGGATTCCCAGCTCCCGGGCCGCCATCAGGACGTTGAGCGTGCCCAGGATGTTCGTCTCGATCACTTCCCGGGGATGGTGATAGGAGTAGGGAATGGCGATCAGAGCTCCCAGATGAAAGACGATCTCCACTCCCCTCACCGCCTGGCGCACCGCCTCACTGTCGCGCAGGTCCCCAGCAATCACTTCTACTTCCGAGAGAAGCTCTGCCGGTAGCAACGCCAGCAACCCGATGTCATGCCGGGAATTGTACCGCACAAAGGCCCGCACCCGCGCCCCCTCGCGGATCAGACGCTCGGTCAGGTGGCTTCCGATAAACCCACCCGCTCCCGTCACCAGGACAGATTTGCCTTGCCAGTTCATCTATCGTTCCTCATCAATTCGCTTTCTCCAAAAGTCCAACACATCCTGCACCGTTTGCCGGAAAGGGATCGTCGGCCTCCAACCGGTGGCCTGCTGTAACCGCGTCGCATCACCTACCTGGATCGGCACATCGGCTGGCTGCAAGCGGGCCGGGTCCAACCGGACCGAGATGTTGGATACGCGCGCCAGCCCCAGCATCTCATCCAGGAGGGAGCGAATCGCCGTCCCCTTTCCGGAGCAGACATTATATACCATCCCTGGCTTCCCTCGTTCGGTCAGTAGACGGTAAGCGTGCACGGCGTCGCGAATATCCGTCAAGTCGCGCACGGTCTCCAGGTTGCCCACATACAGAATCGGAGGCTGCCTTCCCGCCTCGATCATGGCAATCTGTCGGGCAAAGGCCGACGTCACGAAATGAGGGCTTTCCCCGGGCCCGGTCAGATTGAAGGCCCGGCTGCGGATCACGCGCAGCCCATGTTCGGCGAATTGTTGATAAGCCAGCATCTCCTGGGCAATCTTGCTGACGGCATACCGGGTGACCGGCCGGAATGGCCAGTCCTCGCCAATAGGCAGCGCCTCCACTGGCACGTGCCCATACACGGCGCTGGTGCTGGTAACCAACACGATCGCATCTGGACACACCTGATGCACTGCCTCGAGCAGGACCAGCGTGCCTACCGCATTCACCCGGTGGAGTTCCGGGTAGTCCAGGCGAGGATTGGTCAAGGCAGCCAGGTGGAAAATGACGGTCGGCTGGACAACCGCCAACAAGCTGCGCACGAATCCGGCATCTGCAATATCCCCCACATGGAGAATAGCCCCCGAAATCGCTGCCTGTTGTTGATCCAGGCCCACCACCTGGTAACCCGAGTCCACCAGGCACTTCACCAGATGACGACCAGTGAATCCGACGGCCCCGGTGACCAATGCGATTGGTTGGGTGCGGTTACCGGCGTTCATCTGCCAGTCCGTCCAGAATATGCGCCAACTCGGCGGTCTGGAGTTGACGGTTATACCGGGCAACCACCAAAGGGTCAGGCGTGACTTGCAGACGGCCCTGCCGCCATTCGATAAATAGGTCAGCCAACGCTGCTGCAATGGCTTCCGGTTCATCCGGGGGAACCATCCGTCCAACCCCCGCTTCGGCCAGAAGATCGGCTGCGGCCCCGGGTGGAATGAGCGCCAGAATCGGCTTGCCAGAGGCCAGGTATTCAAAGATCTTGGCCGTCAGGACCGATTCGCTGCCCGGTCCAGAGCCAACGATCAACACCAGCAGATCGGCCGCCAGTTGATGGGCAATCGTCTGCCGATGGGGAACATATCCGCGCAGCTCCACGACATCGGTCAACTGCGACCGCGCCACCTGCTGGGCCGTCTCGGGTCCAATATTCCCGACGAATCGGACGGAGAGGTTACTTCGCGGGATCACCCCCCGCTCCAATAGCTTGGAGACAGCCGCCAGAAAGGAGCCGGCGCTTCGTGGACCATACAGGCTGCCGGTGTACACCAGAGTGAAACGCTCGTCACGCGCAGCAGGAGCCACGCCCTCAAAATCAGCCGGATCAAAGCCGTTCGGCAGGGTAATGATGTGCTGGGGCTTTCGCTGGGGATAGCGCTCGAGGAACTTCTGACGCATCGGCTCGCTGACCACCAACACGCGGTCGGCGGTGCTCACGATCTCTCGCTCAAGCCGTTCGCACCACGCCCGATGGAGGGGAGTAGCAAATTGGATGGCGAAATTATCGATCCAAGGGTCCCGGAAATCGGCCACCCAGGGAAGCTGAGTAGTCCGCTTCAGCCGCAGGGCAACCAGATGATCGGTATACGGGGCCGAAGTCGAATAGAGAGCACTGTAGCACCGAGTTCGCAGCAAAGCCAGCCCCTTGCGTACCGCAAAGGGCAACCAGCCGATCTGTTCGTCCACGACCAACCACCACCGTTTCAGCCAATGGCGCAGTCGCCACGGCCAGGCCGGCGGCAGCACGCATCCTCGCACCCGCACGATCCGCGTCGAGGCTGGCACTTCCGAGTCCAATGATGGGTCTACCAGAGAACCGGGAGCGGAACCCGTCAAGACGGTGGGTTGCCAGCCAAACTGGGGCAGGTATTTGACGAACTTGGTCACCCGCTGAACCCCGCCCCCTCCTTGGGGAGGAAAGTAATAGGCGATGCAGAGCAATTGCTTCATGGACTTGTCCGGCTCGCCCGGCGGCTGACCCAAAAGAAAAAGCCGATCGCGGTTACAAAGGTGGTCGTATACGCCACGCTCGAGGCCAGAGAGGCGCCGAGGATTTGGTAGCGAGGGATCAGCACCAGGTCCAGGATCACGGTGAGGATCAGGGATAGCCCGGCGTTGATCGAGTTATAGTGGGGAAAGCCCCGGCCGGCGATCTCGTTGGTCAACACCTTCGCCCCGCCCAGCAGGATGACACCGGGCAACAAAGCCAGCAGGGGGATGTACGCGTCAAGAAAGGCGGAGGAGTAGATAAGGAGAATCAGGAACCGGCCCAATGCCGCCAACGCGACCCCGCCCAGGATCGTCAGCCCCAACGTGAAGGCAAAGACCCGTGGAGTAAACCGGTTCATCGCCTCCGGTCGAGTCGCCGCCGCTTTGGGAAAGATGACAAAGCTCACCGCATTGGGAAGATACCATAACATCTCGGCCAGGCGCACCGAAGCGCCATAGATCCCCACCCCGGCTGGCCCCAGGAAATAGTTGACGAGGAACATATCCAGCCGATAGTTGAAGAACTGGAGCACATTGCCGATATACCCCCGCAACCCAAAAGACAGGGTGGTACGCATGACGGGCAGGTCCCAGCGAGGCCTGATCCTCCCGCCCATTTTCCTGATCAACAGGTACAGGATCGCCACCGCGATGGTCACAGCTCCGAGCGAGGCCAGGATGGCTCCCAGCCGGCTCATTCCCAGACCGATGACGAAGGCAATGGTCAAGATCAAAGTTAGCCCAGCATCGGAAAGGGTGATCAGGTTGACAAGGGTAATTTGCTGCAAGCCCTGCAGGATCGCGTTCAGGTAGCCCATGAGAAGTCGGATGGGGAATTCGAGCATCGCGATGAGGAGAAGCCCGAGTGCGACCCCTGGCAGGAGTCTGTCAGACCAGCCGGTGGCTGCCAACCCACCCACGAGGATGGCTCCCAGGCCGGTCGCCAGAAGGGCGAAAGCGCTGGAGTTCGCAGTAAGGGTCGGCACATCATACCGCCGTGAGCCAGCAAAATAGACGTTCGAGATCCCAACCCCTCCGTTTAGAAAGAGGGCAAGCATCCCTGGCACCAGCAAGGCCAGAGAGACGATCCCTTTGCCTTCAGGCCCCAGCCACCGGGCCAGGATGGCCGTCGTGCCAAGCGATAGAAGCAGGGTGGCGCCCTGGGCGAGGAAAGTCACACTCACCTGGCGGACAAAGGCCCCCCTTTTCCCGATCCGGATCAACAGCAAGCGGGCCTTCGTCAACGTATCAGCACCCATACGTGGTCGTTTTCATCCAGCAGGAGGCTCCACGAACTCCCGCTCCGGCACCGCCCGCACCGGCCGTGCCGGACTCCCCATCACCAGCGTCTCGTCAGGCACATCCCGGGTGACCACGGAACCCGCGGCCACAAACGCCTCTCGGCCGACGGTAATGCCCGGCAGTAGAGTCACGTTCGCTCCCACCCGGGCGCCATATCGGATGGTAGGCCCCTTCCGGTACTTGAAGCGCTCCGCCGTGCGTCCCATGAAATTGTCGTTGGTCGTCACCACACAGGGAGCAATAAAGACGTGATCCTCAATGGTGGTCCAGGCAGTGATGTACGCCTGAGACTGGATCTTGGTGTAGGAGCCAATGGTCGTTTCGTTTTCCACCGTGACCCCGCGACCAATTAAAACCGCATCACCGATCACACATTTCTCGCGGATGAACGCATGGTCGGCGATGAAACAATCGCAGCCAATGCGAGTTCCCGCATAGAGCACCACGCCGCTACCGACGGTGGTGCCGGACCCGATTTCCAGCGGCGCGAGTTCGTCGGCAGACCTCAGCGTGCTCGTTTTGGCCGGCTTGGGCTGCCGACCCAGCACACTGTGATCCCCCACCGTCACCTCGTCCCCCAGGACTGTGCCGGGATGGAGAACCACGTGATGCCCGACGACGACGCCTTTTCCCAGTCTGACTCCTTCCATCACCACAACGTTCTGCCCCAAGTGGCAACCTTCTCCCAGTTCAGCGGTCGGATCAATGCTCGCCTGGCTCATCTTCTCCCCTCAAGTCCCTGCAACGTCTTGAAGCACAACCCGCTCTCCCTCTCGATCAAGGGATTGCTGGGCAGCCGTCAACACTCGCAACACAGCCAGGCCGTTCTCTCCGTCGGTTAGAGGGGTCTTTCCATCCCGGACACACTCCAGGAAGTGCTGACATTCCAGGGCCAGTGGTTCGGTCATGTCAATACGCGGGATATAGATATCGCCAAAGCGCAACGTGTGCAGGTCGCCATACCCCACCTCCGGGAAATCCACCCCCTGATCAAAGATGCGCAGCTTCTCACGACCGGCCATATCGTCGAACACCGCCATCTTTTTGCTCCCTACCACGGTAAAGCTCCGCACCTTATGGGGGTCCAGCCAGCTTACATGGCAGTGAGCCAGCACGCCGTTGGCAAAGCTCATCGTCAGAAAGACCAGATCGGGCACGCCGACGCGTAGATAGTCGCGTCCCTGGGCGCTGACCGATTCGGGCTCCCGATCTAACAGATAGAGGGCGACCGAAATGTCGTGCGGAGCCAGGCTCCACATCGCATTCTCATCCTGACGGACCTGTCCCAGATTCAGCCGTTGTGAATAGATATAGCGGATCTCGCCCAACTCGCCACTGTCGATATACGCCTTCAGCCGCTGGACCGCCGGATGATACAGCAGGAGGTGCCCCACCATGAGGCGCAGGCCCTGCTTCCGCGCCAGAGAAACCAACTCCTGCCCTTCCGTTACGCGCAATGCCAGCGGCTTTTCCACAAAAACATGCTTTCCCTGTTCTAGAGCCGCCTTCGCCAGCGCATAGTGCGAGCGAGCTGACGAAGTGATCACGATCGCATCGATTTCCGGATCGTCAAGCAGCTCGCCATACTCAGTGGTGATCTGCAAATCGGGATAGGACGATCTGGCCCTGGCCAGAGCCCGTTCGTCCAGATCACAACATCTCTTCACCCGACCGCCAGGTAGGCTCATGAAATTGCGCAGGACATTCGGTCCCCAGCGGCCCAGTCCAATCTGACCCAAAGTGATCACGGTCTACCTTCCCTCACGTATCGGATGAACGCTGTCCTTGGACAGCAACTTGCCAGAAGGTTCGATTCCATAATGTGTGACGAAGCCATCTTTCCATTGGTGGATCGACCATGTTCAGATGCTTTCGGTCCCGGCAATAATAAGCCAGCGATTGGGCAAAATAATCGCGTAGGCTCAACCGCGCTATCTCATCGACCCCATAACCGAGCGCAAACAATCCCTGAAGTCGCGCCCCCTCTTCCCTCCAAATCGGCACTACCCCTCCTCCTTCAGAGAACCAGGGGCCCTCCTCGCCCGCGCATCCCAGGTGGTGATCGATCAGATGGCCGATAATGTGAAGCGGCCGTTCGCTGTTCCGGGCCAGGTCCTGGATCGAGATCCAAGCTACATTCTGCACCGTTCGACGCCGAAGGGTCGCGGGGCCGGGAGCATACTGGGACTCGCCAGCAGTGAGCACCACGTAACCTCCCTGGCAGCTCAGGAGAAACGCCCACAAAGCAGCGGGCAAACACTGGAGCTGTTGAGCCAGCATCCGCACCGGCACCCAGGCATGATCGAACACGGCACGAACCCAGGGGGGTGACTGAACCAACAGGTCAGGCATCAGTTTCACCCTGGCCTGGAGCCAGGGCTGCACATGGTGAGCGATCGGACCATCACGGCCGGACAGTTCTCGCGGGCCCTGGCCAATTCCTCGAGCAGACACGCAACCTGTTACCTCTCCACCATATCCGTTCGCCCCTGACTGCCCCCCATCCCTTACCAAAAGCCTATTGTGTCGGACTGAGCCGTATGCTATAATCCAAATCACAATGGCATCCGGGCCCACAGGCTGCGGATATGGTTCCTTAACAATTGAATCAACTCAGGGCTCAGGCTGCGCATCCCATGTCACTTCAAAGGTCCAACGGTGGCCTGGCAACGGGACCAGTTGAATCCAGGTATTGCCTGGCTTCAACGGAATGGGAACCTGTCCAGTTGGATCGCGAAAGACCACCATGTCCTCTCGTTTCGGACGAGCCCACAGCCCTTCAAACGCCTGACCATCGCGAAAGATGACCGCCGGGCCGGTGCCCCACAACTGGATCTGGACCGAGGGATGGTTGGTCCGTGGATAATCCTCGTAGAAATCAGCGTCTACGTGGTTGGCATAGATGACGACGACGTTGGTGACCGTGATCGGTTCACCCGTTGCTGCGTCCACATGGGGTTGATTCCCGTCCCACCGACGGTACACACCCAGAGCCGGATCATAGTAATAGTCCACGATCATATCCCGATGGGGATATGGAATGTGGATATGAGGAGCTGGCTCGCCGCCCGACGGCGTCTCGGCCGAGAACGCCAATCCCTGCAGATCCTGGGGCTGATTGATCCCCAATCGGTCGGCGATCTCCCAAATCTTGACCGCATCGGCGAAAAGGGTGTGCTCGATCGGAACCCCCTTGGCGCGTAGCTCCTGGTCACGATAAAACCCTTCCGAATGGATGCCTTGATCGTACCAGAATTCACGCTCTCGAAAGTCTGCGTTTTTGAACTTGGGATACAAGCCGGGGCTGGTTCCAGAAAAGGCGAAGAGGCTCTTGTACATCGCCGGGATCTCCAGGTCAATGAAGCGCGCGCTGCGGACAGACCCGACCTTCTGGACTTGCTGACAGAGATAAATAGCCGTGAAACGGGTGATCCCGGCTTCAGAGAGATGTTCGTAGACCAGGTCAGCCTGGGGCAGACCGAACTGAGGACGAGACAGGGTCGCATTCTGGACCTTGATGGCCAGCGGACGTCGCTCCAACAAAGCCAGATCGCTCACCGGCTTGCCCGTAAGGGGACAAATTCCTGGAGCCAGCGTGGGCCACGGGGTGAGGGTTGGGGTCACTACTGCTGTCGGATTCAAGACCAGGACATCGGTGGAGACTGGCGCTACGGCCAAGGCCGGAAGGGCCGACGGAGAGGGCGTTGGAGTACAGGTGGGGAGCACCGAGGCCAGGGTACTGATAGGCCGCGGCGTCTTGGTCGGCGTGGGCGTCACATCGCCGTCATTGGGCGCCAGGCAGCTCCCAAGATAGAGAGCAACCAGAAAAAGCCCCGCCGCAACGGCCGCCATTCCCCATCCTCTTCGTCTTTCATCCATTCGGACTGGCCCTCCCTGGCTCGGAACAGCTTTTCGTCTCGTAGTGAGCGTTGCCCATTATAGCACAGCCAAGGATTTTTCTTCAAGTCCGCCTGGAGCCCAAGTCAATTACGCCTCTGGATTGGACCCGTAAGACGGTTGACATATCCTTAGAGACCGGGTATAATGAGCCAAGATGGTTTCCGGGAGCAGGCCGGGGCTCAGCCGTTCATCCCTCGGTCCAAGTGTTGTGCCCAATCTGATGGCGGGTTGAGGATCGATCGACATGGCGCTAAAAGGCAACCTCAGGGACTTTAGCACAACCCAACTCCTGAATCTGATTCATCTGGCCCGCAAGACCGGTGCCTTGACCATCCAGGTTCCTTCCGGTGTGACGTCCTTGTTCTTCCGAGAAGGCAAATTGGTGTACGCGGCTACCAGCGGCCAGGACGGGCACCTGACCAGCATGTTGGCCCGTGCAGGTCGGCTTACCGAGGAGCAGGCGCGAGGCATCCGCCAACACGCGGCCGATCGCAGCGACAAGGAACTGGCTATGCTCCTCATCAGCGCTGGTTATCTGAGCCAACGTGATATCGTGGATAGCGTCCGACGCGACATCCTGGAGACTGTGTATGGCCTGTTTGCCTGGTCCGATGGTCTGTTCCATTTTGAGCCTAACCGGTTGCCCTCTGAGGATGTGATCACCGTGTCCATTGACCTGGAGAATATCATCCTCGAAGGCAGCCGCCGGATGAAGGAGTGGGAACGACTCAAAGACGAATTGCCGGACCTGAACATGGCCCTCAAGTTTACCGATCGTCCTCAAACCCAACTGCGCAACATCAACCTCACCGTGGACGAGTGGCGGGTCATCTCCTATATCAACCCTCGCAACTCGATCAAACAGATCGCCCAGCGGATCGGCATGGATGAATTTCAAATTCGCAAGCTGGTCTATGGTCTCCTTCAGGTCGGCCTGGTCGAGATCGTGGAGCCCGAAGGTCTGCCGCCGAAGCAACCCCCGGTCACCGAAATGGTTTCTCGCTCGCCGGCAGCCAAACGCTCGGTCATCCACAAGTTGATCAACCGCATCAAGCGTTTGTGATTCTGGCATCTAGCTCAACACGCGTCCCGTGTGTGGCAGTATCTCAACCGATGGAAGACAAATAGGATAGACGCAGAGATGCAGACGGTAAAGATGGTGATTACTGGGCCGTTCAACGCAGGCAAGACGGAATTCATTCGGTCCGTAAGCGAGATCGAGGTCGTCTCGACCGAACGCAAGATTACCGATACCTCATCCCGGATCAAAAAGGAAACTACGGTGGCCATGGACTTTGGCCGGATCACGGTGGATAACGATCTGGTCCTGTATCTATTTGGGACACCTGGGCAAAAGCGTTTTGATTTCATGTGGGAGATCCTCTCGGAGGGGATGCTGGGCTTTATCGTCCTGGTAGACAGCACACGCCCTGAAACCTTCCGCGAGGCGAGACAGATTCTGGATGTGTTTCGGACTTATGCCGACACGCCCTATGTAGTAGCGGCGAACAAGCAGGACCTGGCAGATGCATGGCCGGTGGAGGATTTGCGCATCGCTCTCAAGATCCATCCTGGGGTCAAAGTGCTGCCCTGTGTGGCCACCGACAAAGAGAGTGTAAAGAAGGTTCTGCTGGAACTATTGTATAGTATTCTGGAAACGGTGCCTGAATAAGCGAGCGCTGACCGTGCGGTATCATCCGCCCTTGGCGGCAAGGAGGTAGGGCTCTATGCCACGTACACGCACAGAACAGATGGTGGTACGGCTCAAAGATTTGCAGCACAGCACGCCCGACATCGAGGCTTCGGCTTTGGTCAGCGTGGACGGGTTGATCATCGCCTCGGCCCTGCCCCCGGATGTGGAGGAAGAGCGCGTCTCGGCGATGAGCGCAGCCATGCTCAGCCTGGGAGAACGGATCGCCAGTGAGCTCCGGCGGGGGACGCTCGAACAGGTATATATCCGTGGAACGAATGGTTATGTGATCCTGAGTGCGGTAGGAGAAGAGGCTGTCCTTACAGTACTTGCCCGTCCGGACGCCAAGTTGGGGTTAGTATTCCTTGACATGCGACGCGCTGCCGAGGATTTGGGGCGGCTGATCTGACAAGCCCTCAGGCACAGGTCCGCATCAGAGAGAGACGTTGAGCTCGGTCGTTACCGATCAGGGGATCGTCCATTATGAGGTGGTAGGCCGGGGCAGGCCGGTGGTGTTGCTCCATGGTTGGCTCGGTTCCTGGGGGTGTTGGCTGGGCACAATGGAAGCCCTCTCGTCCCGATACCGAACCTATGCCTTGGATTTCTGGGGATTTGGCGAATCGGATAAACGCCGAGAAAAATATTCACTCGCTGATTTTGTGGACCTGGTGGATCAGTTCATGGAGCAGTTGGGCATCTCCCGTGCGCCGGTGATCGGCCATTCTATGGGAGGGACAGTGGCTTTGAACCTGGCCCTCGATCATCCTGAACGGGTTGAGAAGGTAGCTGCCGTCGGTTCCCCGATCGACGGCCGCTCATTAAACATCTTCTTGAAGCTCGCCGGGTATCCATGGATCGCCTTTCTCGTCTGGAACTCCCCCTCACTGCTGCGTCTGGGTATCAAACTGTTTGCTCCCTGGATCGCTGCCAATTGGAGCCAGTGGTATCAGTTGCTCATGCACGACCTATCCAAAATGACCCTGGAATCTTTTCTGTGGAGCATTCACTCGCTCCATCACACCGATCTGAGACCTAGAATCGGAGAATTGCAGATGCCCACCTTGGGGGTGTATGGACGAGGCGACAAGATCGTGGACCCCCGCCAGGCAGAATTGTTCGATAGCGTACCGGCAGCGCGAGTCGAGATGATGGCCGGCTCCCGACACTTCCCTATGCTGGATGAGCCTGAGCAATTCTATTCCATCTTGATGGATTTTCTGGCCTCGTAAGCGACCCGATGGCCTGTGGAGAACCGAAACCTTTAAAGCTGGCACGCGAATGACAGACAATGACGAACAGGACAACCGAATACTCACTCCACAATACTATTGGCCCAACAAAATGGGCCGCATGTTCCTGCTGGCCCTGGAAGATGTGATGGGGAAAAATGGAGTGAACGCAGTGCTCAACTATGCCAGGCTGCGCCATCGGATCAACAATTATCCGCCCAACAACCTGGACCTCGGCTGGAGTTTTGATGAGATGGGAGCCCTCAACCAGGCACTGGAAGATATGTACGGACCACGGGGCGGAAAGGGACTGGCCATCCGAGCCGGACGGGCGGGCCTGTACTATGCGCTCAAAGACTTTGCCGCAGTGATGGGCATTGCGGACCTGGCATTCCGTTTGCTCCCACTGGGGGTCAAGGTCAAGATCGGCCTGAATGCGATGGCCGAGACCTTTAACAAAACCAGCGATCAAATCGTCCGGATCGAAGAGGATGCGAACCACTTCTACTACCATATTGACCGCTGTCCCGTGTGCTGGGGACGCAAGGCTGAAATCCCAATCTGCTATGGTGGGTTGGGCCTCTTACAAGAGGGATTGCACTGGGTGACAGGCGGCAAGAACATCCCGGTGGAAGAGGTTCTGTGCATTGCCAAGGGAGATCCAAGCTGCACTTACCGGGTGGGCAAGAGGCCCCTGGACTAGTGGGGCAACATGAGAATAGTAGTGATTCGTGACAAACGCAAGATCTCACCGTTCAACGAGCCGGCACGCGATCTGAGGGTGCTGAACAAGCCGCTGTGGCTGCATCAGAAGGATTTGCTCGAACCGTGCTGCACCTCGGAGCTTGAGGTAGATTTCTTTGAGCAGATTCCGCCCGACCAATACGAAGAGACTTTGATCTACCAGGATAACCTCTTTTTCGACCAGGCGTTTATCGAGACCTTTCTGGCTAAAGCTCGAAGGCTGGGAAAAGCATGCCGTGTGGCCTTTTCCTTGGACGATCCGGTCATCAACAGGCACGCCTTGCCTCTGCAGAGTGGCATTCGACGAGAAGGCGATGTCTACGTGGCCAATATGTGGTATTACCCCCGCGGACTGGAAGAGATCACCCGACCTCTGGTGATCGATACGGGTGCCTACGAGTTTGGATCCTACCACGTCCCCACGCATATGTCGGACGAGAAGGGGGATCTGATTTTTCAGATTCCCTTGCGGGCTTTCCTATCCATTGAGAACTGGGTGCACATCTTTACCGCCAACTGCCTGTTTGGCGTTCTGGCCGAGGGGGCGCGGATGGAGAGAAGTCTGGACAAACTCGGTGTGCGGCTTTCGATCTTTTGGAGGGCCCTGCTGGAACGGAAACAGTTTCTCTCCTGCTCCAAACTGGTCAAGGTCGGCCGCAACACCCAGATCGATCCCACGGCCGTGATTCAGGGACCCACCGTCATCGGCGACAATGTCTACATCGGGGCTGGCGTGGTCATTTCGAACTGCATCATCGGCAACAATGTCAGTATCTTGCATGGGAACAAACTGCTGATCAGCGTCGTCGGCGATCGCTGTTATCTCCCGTTCCGTGCTTCGCTGTTCATGACCACCTTGATGGAAGACACCATGGTGGCCCAGAACGCCTGTCTCCAATTCTGTGTGGTTGGACGGGATTCGTTCGTCGGTGCAGGCACAACCTTTACCGACTTTAACCTGATCCCCAAGCCACTTCGGACTCTCCATCGTGGCCAACTGGAAGAAGTGGGCATGACTGTGCTGGGGGGATGTGTCGGGCATCATTGCCGTATCGGGGCCGATCTGACCATTTATCCGGCCAGAACCATCGAATCAGATGTAGTGCTGGCCCACACGGATACGAGGTCTGTGATTTCGCACAATGTCACCTACGAGGACAGCGACCATCTTCGATGGCCCGACGCCGGGTTGCATCCAAGATTCTACCCGCGTTAATAGCTGGTGAACGGACGGAATAGAAGGCAAGTAATTCATCGTCTGGACCGGTAAGGATGACCTCTTTTGCCTTTATAGTCCATCCTGTCGAACCTCAAAGGGATGTCGCCCGCAAATTTCCCTTGCTGGGCAGGCTGCCGCCGTCCGTGGTAGACTTTGGCTCCCGCTTCTTTCCTCCCGTCCGTCTGGCCCACATCACCGGCATCCGTTCGGAAGCCACGGGACAAGAGATCGAAGGCTGGTTGCTGGCCTGCCCTCTCACACCAAAACAGATGCTCCAGGCCCCCCTGTCCACCGCCTATGACAAAATCGTCCAGACGGGCCATCTTGCTGAACGGCTAGGCGCCCGGCTGTTGGGGTTAGGAGCCTTTACCTCCGTCGTCGGAGATGCCGGCGTTACCATTTCGAACCGCTTGTCGATACCGGTCACGACTGGCCACAGCTATACCGTCGCTCTCACCATGGAGGCGGTTCATGAGGCGGCAAAGCGGATGAATATCGAATTGACAGATTGCTCGGCCGCGATCGTGGGCGCTTCAGGCTCTTTGGGAAAAGCGTGCAGCCACTTGCTTGCCCGAAACGTTCCCAGACTGATCCTGATCGGCCGCCACAGAGATCGATTACAGGCAGTGCAGCACCTGGTCGAATCATTTGGAACTCAGGCCGTGGTCGCCACCGATCTCGCCGCCCTTTCGGAAGCCGATCTGGTGGTGGCCGTTTCCAGTGCGACGGTCCCCATCATCAAACCGGAGCACCTCAAACGGGGAGCCATCGTGTGTGATGTGGCCCGCCCTCCCAGCGTCCACCCTGAGGTCCGCAGAGTGCGAACTGATGTGCTCCTGATCGATGGCGGAGTGGCGGCTGTTCCCGGAGAAATGAACCTCGGGTTTGACATTGGCCTTCCGCCAGGCACAGTCTACGGCTGTATGGCCGAGACGATGATCCTTACCCTGGAAGGGCGGTACGAGTGTTTTACTCTCGGCAAAGAACTATCTCTGCAACGAATTGACGAGATCGCTCAACTGGCCCGGAAACACGGGTTTCACCTTTCAAATCTGTACAGCCTGGGAAAGAACCTGACCCCTGAAATGATCGCACGGGTTAAGCAGAAAGCTCACCAGGCATTGTATGTCAAAATCTGAGAAACTGATGGATACCAGCAAAAGCCGGCTAGGCACTGCGAGAGATGAAAGAATCCAAGGGCAAGGGAGGAATGAAGCGAGATGGGCAAGGGTCGTTTACTTATCGTCGAGGATGACGTGGATATTTCCAAAATGCTACGAATCTATTTCGATTCCCAGGGGTTTGAAACGATGGTCGCCCTCCGTGGCGAAGAAGCGCTGGACATATGCCGGCGCAAGCTGCCTCACCTGATTATCCTGGATATCATGTTGCCCGACATCGATGGATATGAGGTCTGCCGTCGCTTGCGTGCCAACCTCCGCACCAGCCACATCCCGATTATCTTCCTGACCCAGCGGGACGAACGGAGCGATCAGATTGCCGGTCTGGAACTGGGAGCCGATGACTATATCACCAAACCCTTCGATCTGCAGCTCTTGCTGCTCCGGGTACAGAATTCACTCCAGCGAGCTAACCGACTGAGCCTGACCAGCCCGGTGACCGGCTTGCCTAGCAGTAAACTGATTGAAGACCAGCTTCGTCAGCTTATGCGCCGCAAGGATTGGGCATTGTTGTACATCGGGGTCAATCACATGGACGAATTCAACGACGTCTACGGGTTCGTGGCCGGTGATGATGTACTGCGTTTCACGGCGATGCTCCTCACCGAGGTCGTGGATGAACTCGGCGCCGGGACCGAATTTGTCGGCCATATCGGCCGGGATGATTTTCTGATCATCACCACCCCGGAGGCCGCTGCCCCCATGAAGGCTCGCCTCCAACAACGTTTCCAGAACGAGGTTGTCACTTTCTATAGTTTCAAGGATCGGGAGCGCGGTTACGTCGAAATCGTGGACAGCAGCGGCAGAACGCAGCGAGCGCCTTTGATGACATTAGCCATTGGACAGATCCAGCACGACACCGTTCCTTTTTCCGACATTCGAGAGATCACCGAGGTGGCGGCCGAGGCGCGACGTCGTGGTTGAACCCAACGGGCATAGGCTAAGGAGCTTTCCCCGTGTCCAGGAGGAAACGCAGGTTGCAACCGAGAGTCACGAACAAAAGGAACCTGCTTATCTGGCCCCACAATCCTATTGAGCACGCCCTGGTCTGGGTGTTGCGCATAGCAATCTTGTTCCCCGTAAGCTATGCGGCGTTGGAGCGCGACTGGCTCAGGGCCCTGGCTTTGGTGGCGGCCGCGGGAGGTCATATTGCCGCCTATTGGGGATTGGCTCGGTTTTGCCCGGCGCAGTGGAAAGGCTGGGGATGGACGGCAGCGGACATCGCCTTCGCCGGCTGGGCCTTCTGGGGGACCCGTGGCTCCCCGATGCAGGCCGCATTGTGGGGATGCAGCCTGATCGGGCTGATAGCCGCCCGCCTGGACCTGGGGCCGGCCCTGGCCGCAAATGGTATTGTCTGGTTTCTGTTTGTCTGCTCAGGGTCAACTTCCTGGATCTTGGAGAACGGATCGTTCTGGACCTTGGAGAGCGGATCGTTCTGGGTGCCGCTCATCGGTAGTCTGTTGATCTACGTGGGATTGACTTTGATCGTGCACTCCTCCCGAGAACAGTTGGAACGCACTTCTTGCCGCAACCCGGACGGACGTCTTGACCATGAGCCGCCCGCTCAGATGGAAGAATGGATGGCCCTGCAGCATATCGCTCGCGAGCTGACGGCTACCTTGGATCGAGACCACATCCTGCGAGTGGTCCTCGAAGCAGCGGCTCAGACCACCCGGGCAGTTCGTGGATATGTCATGATCAAAGAACCAAGCTCCGGACAGTTCACCTTGCACACCGCCTATGGAGGTTCAACCGAAGAACAGCAGGTCCTTGCGAACCTGGATCCGATGCACTGCCGCCTCACCCGTGAGGCTCTGGAGAGCAGCAGGGCGCAGCTCATGAACGATGTTGGAATCGAGAGCGATGCAGCCTGGCCCCAGGCCGACGTACGTTCATCAATGGCTGTGCCGATCTTGTACGAAGGCGAGACGGTGGGTCTGATCCATTTGCAACATACCAGGGTTGAGGCGTTCAGCCCAGAGGACCTGAATTTTGTCCAGGCGCTGGCCGAACAGGCATCGATTGCCATTGGCAATGCCATGCGTTACGAGGAACAGGTCCAACTCAACGCTGCCTTGCGGCGCCGCAGCGAACAGATGGGCAGTTTGCTGAAGGTCAGCCACAAGCTTCGGGCCGATGTTCCCCTGGAAGAGATCCTGGAAGAGATTGCCTACGCGATCCAGGAGACAGTGGGCTTTAACTATGTAGTCATCAACGTGATCAAAGGCACTCCTCCGATGGTCCATCGGGTGGCAGCGGCTGGCGTGCCCCTGGCCATGTTCGAGGAGATGAAAGCAGTCGTTCAACCGGCAGAACGCTATGAACGGCTCTTTCGCGAGGAGTATCGCCAGGGCCTGTGCTACTTCTTCCCCTTTCAGAAGCAACAAGACTGGGAATCCGAGGTCCATACGCTGGTTCCCATGCCGGCCATCCGCGAGTGGCATGAGGGACAGTGGCACCCGGACGACATGCTCCTGGCGCCGTTGAGAGGCGCTGGCGGGCGACTGTTAGGCTACATCTCTGTGGACGGTCCGCAAGATGGCCAACGCCCCTCCCGTTCTACTTTGGAAATGCTCTCCATTTTTGCCAATCAAGCAGCGATCGCCGTGGAAAACGCCCGTTTGTTCGAACAGCTACAGCAACGGGTGCAGGAACTGGCCACGGTCAACGAGATCGGCTGGGCCATCAACAGTGCTCTACAACTGGACGATCTCTTGCAAACCGTACACCAGCAGGTGGGGCGGGTTCTGGATACTACCAGCTTCCTGGTAGCCACCCATGACCAAGGTAGTGACGAGTGGGAACTGGCCTACGCTTTGAAAGATGGCCAACCGGAACCACCGGCCCGATATAGATTAGAAGAAGGATTGATCGGCTACATGATCCGTACCCGTCAGCCGGTGCTGTTCCGAAGTAGGCAGGAGCAGATGGCCTTTTATGAGGAACATGGGATTGAGTCACCGCAAGAGTGGGCCCAGTCATGGATGGGAGTGCCGCTGATCGTTGCCGACCAGGTGGTCGGAGTGATGGCAGTTCAGAGCTACGATCGAGAAGGCCTCTATGGCGAACAAGAGCTGGCCCTCCTGTCCACGATTGCCGCCCAGGTGGCTGTGGCTGTGCGCAATGCCCAACTTTACCGGAGGATCGTGAATCTGAGCAATGAACTCGAGGACCGGGTCGAGGCCCGCACGCGAGATCTGGCTGAGGCCTTGCACGAATTGACAATTCAACGAGATCGGGCCGAAACCTTGTACCGCATTACCAGTGAATTGAGTGCCATGTTCGATCTGCAACGGGTCCTCCAGCACGCCCTCCAGCTCTTCGCAGAAGCGCTAGGAATTCAGTATGGCACGATTACCTTACTCGATCAGGAAACAGGCTATCTCCACCTGAGAGCGGCGCTGGGGCCCGATGAGGGGCGAGCAAGGAAAGGCGAGCGCACTCCCCTGCGCAGTGGCGTGGGCCTGGCCGGTTGGGTCCTGGACCACCGCACCCCAGTGCTCGTCCCCGACATTGCGGAGGATCCCCGCTGGATCGAGATCAATGGAACGACCCTGAATGTGCGGTCAGTCATCGCTGCTCCCCTGGCCCTGGGCGGCGGCGACATCCTGGGCGTGATTACATTAGGACATCCGGAGATCGGATACTTTACAGAGGACCATTTGCGGCTGGTCACCGCCGCTGCGGCCCAGATTGCGGTGGCGGTCAACAACTCCGATTTATACAGCTACATTACGGAACAGGCCGATCAATTGGGGAAGATGCTCCAGGTGCTGCGGGCCGAAGCGGCCAAGAACCGGGCCATCCTGGAGTCGATCGCGGACGGCGTTCTAGTCTTGGACCCCGCTGGGCAGGTGCTCCTGGTCAACCCGGTAGCTGAAGAGCTGTTGGGGTTCTCGGCAGAGAAGATCGAGGGACGGCATTTCCGGTTCATGCTGGGATTGGGAACTACACCATCTCAATGCGAGCTTGCCCAGGCTCTCTACCATGAACTCCGCACCCGACTGGAGACCAAGGATGAGAACCAGCTCCTGCAAAGCGGAACAGTCCGCCTGGAAGCGGGGAATCGGGTGCTGATGGTGCACATCACACCCCTGATCACAGCCAGCGGGGAGCCGCCCGGCCTGGTTGCAGCCCTGCAGGACATTAGCCGGGAAGCCGAGGTAGAGCGGCTGAAAAACGAATTCATTTCGACGGTGTCCCACGAACTTCGCACTCCCATGACCTCGATAAAAGGCTATACCGATCTGCTGTTCCTGGGCATGGCCGGGGGCCTTACCGATGCCCAGCGCAGTTTCTTGCAAATCATCAAATCGAACGCCGATCGGCTGACCGCTCTGGTGAACGACATTCTAGATATCTCGCGGATCGAAACGGGGCGCCTACGTCTCAATATCGAGCCCTTGGACCTGGGCCAGATCATCACCGACGCAGTCATCGCTTTTCAGGAGCAATATCGCGAGAAAGACCTGACGCTGGAATGGCAGGCGCCACCCGACGTGCCCCAGGTGCGTGGGGACGCAGCCCGCGTTACCCAGATACTGAACAACCTGCTCGCGAACGCCTGGCAATATACGCCCAGTGGAGGTCGAGTCCGCATCTCGGTGCAGCCCACCGAAGGATTTGTCCAGGTGGATGTGAGCGATACCGGCATCGGCATCAGCCCAGACGATATCGGGCGGATCTTTGACCGCTTCTATCGAGTCGATCATCCGCTGGTGCGAGAGGTCCGTGGCACCGGTCTGGGGTTGTCTATCGTCAAGATGTTCGTAGAGTTATTGGGCGGCCAGATCTGGGTCGAGAGCAAACTTGGAGAGGGTTCTACTTTCAGCTTCACTTTGCCACGCACGGTTCACGCTACACCCGAGATCCCGCCGGAATTATTGACTCCCGAGCCCGCCACCGTGAGCGGCCGCCGATCCAAAATCCTGGTTGTTGAGGACGATCCTGACCTGGCACTCCTGATGCGACGACATCTCGAGTTGGAAGGATACCAGGTCCTCCTCGCCGGAAGTGGCGAGGACGCATTGTGGTTGGCCAGAGAAGAGCAACCTCAGGTGATCACCTTGGACATCATGCTTCCTGGTCAAGACGGATTCGACCTGTTGGAACAACTCAAGAGAGATCCGGTGACGGCGCCGATCCCTGTCATCCTGGTCTCCATTCTCAACCACGCCGAAGAGGGATATGCCCTTGGCGCCGTGGATTATGTCGTCAAGCCCTTCGATGAGGAAAAGCTGCTGCACAGCGTCCGCCAGGCCTTATCCCGCGCTGGAACCAAGCAGGCCGACCAGGTGCTGGTCGTGGATGACGATCCTGATATTTTGGACTTTTTGAAACAGGCGCTGACGTTCCATGGCTACCAGGTGGGGACCGCTTCGGAGGGTCAACAGGCCCTGGACCTGGTGCAACAACACCCACCGGACCTGATCTTGCTTGATCTCAAGATGCCTGGACTGGATGGCTACGAGGTGATTCGAGAACTCAAAGGGAACGAGGCGACCCGCTCCATCCCCATTGTGGTGATCACCGCCAGTCCCGTGGATAAGGAAAAGGACCGCGTACACGTGTTGGGTTTGGGAGCCGATCAATATCTGACCAAACCATTGTCGGTCGAGATGCTTCTAGATGAGATCAAAAAGGCGATCACCACCAAACGATCGGACCAGGAAAGGGCCAGTCAGTCTCAATAAGCGTGACGATCGCCAAAGATACGCAAAAGAGTCCGAAGCATGATCTTGAAATCAAGCCAGAGCGACCAGTTCTCAATATACCATAGATCATACTTGGTTCGCTCGGCGATAGACGTGTCCCCTCGAAGCCCATTCACCTGCGCCCAGCCGGTCATGCCCGCTTTTTCACGGTGGCGGTCCATGTAGCGAGGGATGCTGCGCCGGAATTGCTCGACGTAGACCGGTCGCTCAGGCCGTGGACCCACCAGGCTCATTTCCCCTAACAGCACATTGATCAGTTGCGGCAGCTCATCAATTGAAAAGCGACGGATGAACCGGCCCAGGCGCGTCACGCGCGGATCTTGCTCGACGGTCCAACCGGGTCCGTCTTTCTCAGCCTCGGTGTGCATCGAGCGAAATTTCAGGCACCAGAACGGTTTGGCATCCAGACCCATTCGCTCCTGGGCGTAGAAGACGGGCCCTCGCGAATCCAGCTTGATAGCCAGTGCCACCAGCATCAGGAACGGCGAAAGCAGCACCAACAGCACCGCGCTGCCCACCAGATCCACCGCCCGCTTAAGCGTTAGCTTCCAACCCCGCAGAGCGACATCCCGTACACTGAGCAACGGTAACCCGCCCAGGTCCCCGATGCTGAGCTCGGTGGCAATGATCTGGAATAGATCCGGGAAGATCTTGATCCCTACCTGGCCTCGTTCACAACGGGCGATGATGTCCAGCAGTTCCTCATGGCTCAGCTCGGGACGGCCAATGATTACCTCCTGAATGCCGTGAGCTTTGATCAGATCCGGGATATCCTCCACCGTGCCTAACACCGGTACGCCCATGATCTCCTGACCCGAAGGAAGCTCCCCGTCCACAAAGCCGATGGCCTGATAGCCCAACTGCGGCATCTGCCGAACCTTTTGCAAGATCATCCGTCCCACATCCCCGGTCCCTACGATCAGCAGCCGGTCTGTCCATATCCCTCGTCGGCGGAGCCAATTCCGCACCATCACCAGCACGGACCGACCAAGGGCAACCAGGAACACCGTGAGAAGCCAGGCATAAATGATCATCACCCGAGGAAAGTCCAGTTCGAGCGTGCTGTTCTTGAACAGGATCGCGGTAAGGGCCACGGTGATGAGGGTGCCCACCGAAGTCACCGCGAAGAGGCGGTAGAATTCATCCAGCCGGGGCATGGTCCGTTTCAAGTCGTACAGGCGGGAGAAAAAGTAGACGGTGATCATGACAATGACCTGGATGATCACCATCGTGGCATAATTCGCAAAGGGTGCAATATTGATGGCTGGAGGCACGGGCACCACGCGACGCAGCCAATAGGCCAGGTAGAAAGCGACAACGACCATGGCCGCGTCGTTGAGTACCAGCAACACGGTGAACAAGAGATTCGCTCTATGCTTCATTTCGATCTCTTTCCCCCACTCACTGGGACTGCCGAGGCCACGCCCCGCTGACCGGCTGGCCGCATTCGATCCCGCAAGAGCGCCCACCCGCCCATAAGAGCCACCGCCGCATAGATCATCCAGTTCACCAGGAAGAAGGTCTGTTCTTTGTAGTGCTTATCGTGGAACAAGCGCATTGTTCGATAGAACTGGAGGGTGGCGAACGAGCTTCTTTGTCGGCTTGATTCACCCTTGTAGTGGAGCACGACCACGTCGGCATTGTACCACACCTGCCAGCCGTGCTGCTTGGCCCGATAGCAAAAGTCAAGGTCTTCAGCGTACATGAAATATCGTTCATCCAGCAGGCCGATCTGGGTCAGTACCTCGCTGCGGATCAGCATAAAGGCGCCGACGACCGAGTCCACTTCGGTCGTTACGTCGGGCGACAGGTAGGTGACATTGTAGCGACCGAAGCGCCGGCTGCGCGGGAACAACCGACTCAAGCCAGAGAACCGATAGAAAGCCACTTCCGGCGTGGGGAAACTCCGCCGACAGGCATAATCGAGGCTGCCGTCCTCGCGCACCAGACGAGGGCCGGCGACGCCCGCCCGAGGATGCTCCTCCATGAAGGCGAGCATATCGGCCAGGGCTGACGGCGGCAGCACGGTATCAGGATTCAGCAGCAATAGATAGCGGGGCAGCGCCTCCGCTTCTCCTTGATCCTCGCTGCTCTCCGCTTCCCGCTTGTCCCGAAACCCAAAGGCGCGCAACCCTAGATTGTTTCCCGCCGCATAGCCCTGGTTTTCCGCCTGGATAAGGCGTACCTGGGGGAAGTCGCAAGCCACCATCTCGGCGCTGCCATCCCCCGAGCCATTATCCACCACGCACACCTCAAAAGTAAAATCCCCCCGGCTCTCCAGGACCGACGCCAGGCACTCCCGCAAAAGATCGCGGACATTGTAATTGACAATGACAATTCCCAGATCGAGCATTATCCCTGGCTCAAGAGGCAAGAGAATCTACCACGACTCCTCTCACGACAGGATACTCCGGGCTATTACCAGCCGCTGGATTTCGCTGGTCCCTTCATAGATCTCCGTAATCTTGGCATCCCGGAAGTAACGCTCCACCGGATACTCTTTGCTATAGCCATTGCCTCCAAAGATCTGGATGGCCTTGGTCGTCACCCACATCGCCGTTTCCGACGCAAAGAGCTTGGCCATGGAAGCCTCAAGGCTGTAGCGTTGTCCCGACTTTTTCGCCTCCTCCTTGGCCAACGCTGCCTGATAGGTCAACAGGCGAGATGCTTCGATACGTGTCTTCATGTCAGCCAACATCCATTGGATGGCTTGGAACTCGGCAATGCGCTGACCGAACTGTTCCCGCTCCTTGGCATAGTCGCGAGCTGCCTCGTAGGCAGCTTCGGCGATGCCAACCGCCTGAGCCGCAATGCCAATCCGCCCGGCATCCAGGATGGCCAGGGCGATCTTGAGCCCCATCCCCTCGTCCCCCAACCGGTGCCAGGCTGGTAGACGATAGTTCTCAAAGATCAGTTCTGAAGTATGAGACGCGCGAATGCCCAGTTTGGGTTCCACTTTGCCCACCGAGAAACCAGGACGTTTGGTATCGACGATAAAGGCTGAAATCCCCCGGCTCCCCTTGCTCCGGTCGGTCATGGCGAACAAGATAATCACATCCGCATTAGGACCGCTCGTCACCCAGGCTTTGGTCCCACTGATGACATATTCGTCCGCAACCGGATCATATTCGGCTGTACAGCGTATGCTGGCCGGGTCAGAACCTGCCTGGGGCTCGGTCAGCGAGTAAGCCCCTAGCTTCTTCCCACTCGCCAGGGGGACCAGAAATGTTTCCTTCTGCCGCTCAGTGCCAAATGCATACAGGCCATAGCAGACCAGAGAGTTGTTGACCGACATGATCACCCCGTGTGAAGCGCACGCCTTGGAGATCTCGATGACCGCCAGTACGTAACTGATCGTATCCATCCCGGCCCCGCCATATTCTTCCGGGATCTCGATGCCCATAAACCCAAGCTCACCCATTCTTTTGACTGTTTCGACAGGAAAGATCGCCTCTTCGTCAATCCGGGCGGCAATCGGCTTGATCTCTTTTTGGGCAAAATCCCTGGCCATCGCCTGGATCATCTTCTGTTCTTCGGTCAATTTGAAATCCATTGGGTCCTCCTCTGCGCCATTGCTAGAAGGGTTCCTTCTTACGTCTGCGACATCCCCTCCATTATACTTGATGAATCCAAGGCAGGCAAACCAGAGCCGTCGAGTTCCGCTCAGGCTGAAGAGTCGTTCCACTCAACGATTCCGACCTATAAGAAAAACGCGGCTGTCTCACCCAAGACAGCCGCGCCCGATGCGGGTCGGCAAGTTCTCCCCAAGGTCATGCCTAATGGATGCCAACCCTACCAGGCTTGCCCTTCAGCATCTTGAGTCCCTGGCTGAGCACGGTGAACCATCGCGCCTGGGCCGGACGGTAATACGGCGATTGTCTCAACAGCATGAACCGGATCAGCGGGCGAAACACGCGGATCAGGTACCGCCGATAGCCCAGTTGGCTGAGCATATCCTGTATATAGTCATCCAGGGTATGCCGCTGGTACTGGAGAAGCCGCTGGCTCTCGGTTGTATCGATCCAGTCGGTAGGGAACGGGACTTTGGTAAACGCTTCTTCCGGCAACATCCCAAGCCCCATACTCTCCAATACGCGGCGGACGATCTCTCCATAGGTGTACTGACAGCGGGGACCTCCCCCGATCAACAAGATCTTGCCCCACACATCCGGATGAGAGACCGCATTGGCAAAAGCCAGACCTACATCCCGCGTGTGCACATACTCCATCCGGTTAAAGAGCGGCACATCGAACATCCCTGGATCCAGCCTCAAGGCGATAGGCAGCGTCGCAGCGAGCCGCAGGATAGCCCATTCCAGTCCAGAGGCACGGATCATGGCCTCACATTCGATCTTGTGATGAGCGTAATGTTCAACCGGCTGGACCGGATCGGTCGCCTTTCTGGGTGGCGGTTGATCCTGAGTGCGGCCGTAGATGTGATACGATGACGCAAAAAGCAGTCTCGGAGGCTGAGCCATCGCCTTCATCGCCTCCAGAAGATTCCGGGTGCCGCCGACATTGATCTCCCACGCCCAGTCCGGGTGTTCCTCACACTCGAACCCAGTGACGGACAGCTTGGGGATGATAAAAGCCAGGTGGATCACTGCCTCCTGATCACGCACTGCGGCCGCCACATCCTCCGGGCGGCGCAAGTCACCCCAGATCACTTCGATCTGACCTCGAAATCGGCGAGCCGCCTTCCGGTTGGCCCGGGTGGGGACATCAAAACAGCGTACCGTATACCCTTTTCGAATGAGCTCGGCCAGTGTACTCTGGCCAATGTTGCCAAATGCTCCAGTAAGCAATACCTTCATCTTCCCATCCCTTCTCGTGGTTTGTTATCGTTCATCGCTGAGTCGCGTTGATGCTTTCTCAGTCCATCCAGCATGATCCTCATGCCTTCCTGGGCCACCTGGGCCCAATCCGCGCCATGGGGGTCCAACAGACCCAACGCCACCAACCCGACCGAAAAAGACAAGAGGACGTTGGCTGCCATTTCTGGATTCACCGCCTCGAATGCCCCCTCCTCAATCCCCTGCTGGATCCGACCGGCAAAGAACCGCTGATACTTGCGAAAGGGTACGACTGTCGCCTGCCAGACGATAGGACTCTGCCCGGCTTTGGTCAGAAACTCCAGGAAAATTGGAAGTTTCCCTCTCGCTTCCTGGAAGACCCGCCCGACCAGCGCCGTCATATGAAGTAACTCCTCCGGCACACTCCGCCCCTCGAGGTGGGCTTCTTCCAACTGGACATCGACGCCTTGCAACCAGCGCTCCAGCAAATCCAGAAAGAGAGACTGCTTGCCCGAGAAGTGATGATAGAAGGCCCCCTTGGTGACACCAGCCTGAGAGCAGATCTCTGCTACACTGGTGGCGTCATAGCCGTTTCGGGCAAAACATTCCAGGGCAACGTCCAGAATATGGGAACGCGTTTCTTCTCCTCGTCGTTGGGTAGCCATTGTTCTCTCCGAAAATGATACCGACCGGTCGGTATCATTTTAGCAGATAGCACTACCTCTGTCAAGCCGACTGGCGTGGTCGGCTAGAGCTGCTGCAAGGTCCAACACCCGCTGGGAGTGGAAGCTTCAGCCGGAACAGAATCACGCAGAACCCAGCGAAGGCGTCCACTCTCCTGGGCTGTTCCACAAAACCGCAACGGGCTTGTCAATCTACTTTGCAACAGCCGGATCAAGTTGGCGGAGACGATGGCTCCCGGTAGGGCGGCCGATGGTCACACCGAGAGGCTTCCTGCCAGCACCAGCCCAAGACCTGCTCACAGCGGGCGACAGTCCGCCATCGGGCCGTGGCGCGGCGGGAGTAGTCCGAGTTTTCGGATAGGCTGTTAGTGGGGGGACTCAGCGTAGGATCGAAATGCTTTGCCGAGGGGGGTCAGTTGTCCACTCTCCAGTTGGACGAGGTTGCCGGTTGGATAGCGGGGATCGGCCAGACTGAACCAGCACCAACGTTGCACCAGTCGATACCCGTCGGCGGCATAACCCAACGCGGGATCGACCGCTGTGCGAAAGAACTCAAAGGTGTCCACCATAAACTGCTCGACTCGGCGCGCGGGAAATCCATACTCATTGGGCATGAGAATCCCGTACTCACTGACGATAAGGGGTTTATCTTGCTGGCCTCGGTCCCGCATCCACTTCCGAAACTCGACGATCTGCTGACGGAAGATGGTCAGGTCATCGTGATCGGTGATTTCATACAGGATGCCAGTCTGCTCGGTCAGGCCCGGGGGAATGTCCACCCCCCAACTATCCCGTTCTTCACGCAAGATAAAGTTGTGCACGTTCCACACGTCCACCGGCATGGGCTCGCCGTACTGGCTCTGGTACGCCTCCAGAATCAGGTTCAGGTACCGCATCCGCAGAGGGGTTGGCTGCGACACGCCGCCGATGGCCACCTGACAGGCGGGATCGAGGACTTTGAGCTGGTCGTACAGATCATGATAGACCTGGGCATACACCTCTGGCGGGACGTTATCCTGCCATTTGACATCCGGTTCATTGCCAATCAGCCATACCGCTCCAGGCAGAGCCTTCACCGCCTGGCGCAGGGCGTCCCCCTTCAGATGCGGCTGGCCGTTCTTGATCCGGATCATGGGCAGATATTCCACCTCAGGCGACCGAAACGCGTCGGCCCGAGCCGTCCAGTCCAGGTACCAACCGAACTCCAGTTCGCGGGCGACCTCCTGTGTCACGCGCCGACTCGAGGCGCCAACGCCCAATCGCTGTCGCAAGGAATACAGCCCCTTTGACACTGGTACTGGCGTCGCCGAAGGCACAGAGGACGGAGTAAAGCTGGAGGATGGCGCCAGCGTGACCGGCCCCGGACCCACCGACGGTGTCGGGGAGAGCCCGGCTCCTACCACAGCGGTTGCCGTCGGGGACGCAGTCTGGAAGCGAGGGGAGGGGGTGGCGTGGATGGGCCGCTCCTGAGTAGCGAGGGACAGCCCCGTGGGGGCAGGAGGCAGGATCGGCTCGGTAGCCGTCGCAGGTGGAACGGTGGGCGACACGGTGACTGCCGGGCCGGATTGAGGAACGACGTGGGGCCACAGGCGGACCAGACTCCATCCGATCAGAACCGCCCCCACGATCACCAGCGTTAACGCCAGCATCGCCGATCGACGGGAGGGCGAACCAATGGTCATGAGCTTCGCCGTCGCACCAGCATGACCAATCCGGCGCCGATCAAGATCAAACCCACGGCGATCCACAGGTACGGCCAGGACCACCATCCGGATCGAGCCTCCGCAGCAGGAGGCGTCGGTGCAGTGGCCTCCGGAGTCGGCGCGACCTCCCTGGAGGCAACCGGAGTGGGTTGCGCCAGTTCTGGGGTGACGCTTAATGCCGGGGCCGATGGTGGTATCGGGGAAGTGGGACTGACCGAAACGGGTTTCTGTTCTGGTTCAGAGGTGGCAGTCGGTGTCTCCGTCGGTCCGGGAACAGTCACCGATGGAGATGGGGTGCCGGGGACCGGGGCAGTGGCGGTGGGTGACGGCGAAACCGGCATCGCCGTCGGCGTAAGAGTATCAAGTGCCGGTGCTGTTTCGGTCGCCGGCCGAGGCGTGACCGGCGGTTCCGTGGGCACAGAGGTGAATGTAGCTTTGGGCGTCGGTGAGGCAACCGGGGGAGCCGGCGTGGTTGGAGTCGGGATCGTCTGGTTCGGACGGTCAGCCTGGACGGTCAGATCGCTTCCCCCACCCCCGGCGAGTAACCGGATGATCAGCATCCCGGCCAGGGCCACGATCCAGGTCCATCGGTCATCTCTCCGCTTCATGGACGGGTCTCCCTTCGAAACAGAAGCTCGAACGTGCGGTCCACCTTCAAATCGGTGGAGATCACAGGCAGATCCTTGGGCGATGCACTCACCACTTTGCTATTCGCTGGCAGCACGAGCTCTACCTCAAGCGGCGCGGCTCCCGTGCCGGGTTGTTTGAAAACCCAAAGTCGGTAGCGAACCGACCCATCGGGACTATAATCCAACACATCAGGCGGCAAGTCATACACAAACGTCCACGTCTGCTGCCCCAGCGGCTCCAGGGCAAAGAACACCGTCCATACCTCCCAATCGTCAGCCTGGAGCGTCGGACTGATCGGCGGCTGAGGGTAGGCCTCGCCGCTGCGAGCCAACAGGCTGCCGGCCGGCAGGGCGGGTGGCGGTCCCGATACAAGCTGACTACCCGCGGGCACATACACTCGAACATAGTCCCAGTAGCAGCGCTCGGTCATGTCGGCGTAGGTACGGCCATACCGCGCTTCCTGGATACACGCCTCCGCCACGCGGCGGCTTTGGTTCTGGTAGGTCAGAACCAGTTGCGCCCGGGGGTTCTCTGGAGTCGTCAAATCCACCTGGTAATGAATCGAGCGCTCAATGTTGACATCCACTTTGTTGAAACCGACATTCGTATCTACCACCAACAAGGCATCCGATGCAGGCGGGGCTACCAACGCTCCATCCCAGTTTCTGGCGCGCAGCAACTCGGCCACCTCAGGATCAGCCATATAGATCAGCAGATGTTTCTCCTCCAGAATCTGGATCAAGGCTGGGATCAAGGCTGCTGCTTGCAAGCCTCGACCTGTTGTGAGCCTTTCCATCAGCGCCCGAGCGATAGGACCCATAAAATCTTTGCGATGCAGCCACCACTCACGCCATTCTTGCCCCTCTTCGGCCGACGACCGGCCCCATTCCTGGCGGAGCACCTGGAGCAGATTCTGACCGGTCACCGGTTCGGCAATGCCTTCCACCTGGAGCGGACCCACCGCCTTCACCAGGCGTTGGAGGGCGGTCAGATCCAGAGCGATGACGCCATCAGCCCGCACCCCCCGGTCCCGGGCATAGACTTCCAGGGCGCGCCGGGCCGAAGTGCGAAAATCCGGATCCCAGTTCGTGTCCCGGAAAAACCACAACTGTCCGAACAGAGTCCGCTGAAAATCAACCGGAGTCAGATCATGGGGCACCGCCAGGTTGTCCACCGCGTAACTATCGCTGAACGTCAACGATTCCAAACGCCCTTTCCGAATTCTGAGTTCACCCACCCCGCTGATAAAGCCGCCAGTAGCCCGTAATTCCTGGTTGTTTTGGGCCAGGATGAGATAGGTTCGTGCTTCTTCCGCCCCCAACAGGCCCGGGGCCAGGCTTGCCCCCTGCACGGCCGTCTCGAACCATGGCCCATAGCGATCCAACCGATCGAGCAATCCAGCCACTTGGGGGGACAACCGGTTCCGGTCAAGACGGGACCGCAGTTCCTGGGCCATCGCCAGCTCTTGCTGCGCCGCCTGCAACTCCGGTTGCGCCGTCTCCAATATCGAAAGCAAGCGCTCGGTTATTGCTGCCCCGGCGTCCGTACCGGATTCCTCGCCAGCAAGAAGGTCCAGAGCCGGCGCCAGAGCACGGAATGTCCGGTCCCCGGCGCTGACCATCGCCACCGCCAAGTCCAGGAGATCAGGAGCTGCCGCCAGGTCCCCTCCATAGGTCGGTACCCAGCCCAGGAAACGTCCCAGCGGCAGAAAAGGCCCTAGCTGAGCATCCAAGGCCTCCAGGTCCTGGCGCATCCCGGTCAGATGGCCTCCAGCCTCTTTCCATTCAGCCGGCCCTAACCGGCTGATGTTGCCCCGCGCGACCCTTTCCAACGATTGGAGATGGGCACGGAGCGAGAGGGTATGCTGAAACACCTGGACACTGGTCACCACCAGCCAGCCCAGCAGGATCAACACCCCTGCCACCAGGAATACCATGCCCAGCCAGCGGCGCGGTCCCCCTGAGCGCGGTTTCGCGGTTTCGGCTGAAGGTTCGGGTTGGGACGCTTCCTCTCGAAGTACGGCGCGTGAGGAGGCCAAGAACCTTACGCGCCCGACCCAGAGCAACTGGGCCAAAAATGACACGCCCACCAGGCCCCACAGCGCCTTCTCCCACCAGGAACGTCCGGCAAGAAGCAGTCCCACGCAAAACAGAACCATGCCCAGGTTGATCCCAAGCTGGAACCCAGCTTCGCCCAGTTTCTGTCGCAAGCGAACCCGCTCCACCTGGGCCTGATAGTTCGCCGTGCTGATTACCGCCAGATTGACCGCCAGGCCGATAATCCACAGTGCCTGGCTGAAAACGCCCCACCCGTCGATCATCCGTCTGCTGCCTCAGCCGATGTCATGGTTTCGTGTGAATCCGTTTCTGCTCTCTGGCCGATCGTCCCCAGAAGCACGGCCAGGGCCACCAGCAACCAAAAGACCACGCCCGGCTTGGCGCCCAGAGCAATGGCATCGGTCATTCCGTAGGTGTGGAACGCGGCCAGAGAACCCAGTACGCCAACGGCCAGCCATCGGTCCGGGCTCCTTGCAGACTGCGCGGCCCGCCAGCAGAACCATCCGGCCGTCCCTACCAGCGCCAGATAGGCGATCAGCCCCGGCAGCCCCAGGTCCAGCGCCACTTGCAGGAACACATTGTGGGCATGGCCGATGTCAAAATCCGGACCGATCAGAAACAGAGGATATAGCACTCGTACCACCTGGCGAAAGGTCCCCAACCCCGTGCCGGTGAACGGAAAGTCCTGGATGGCATATAGCGCCCGGTTCCATATCTCCATCCGTCCCTCAAGGCTGACTGTGCCGACCAGTCCCCCGATTTCGCTCTGATTCACCACCTGAAAGAGCCTTTGCATAACCGATTCAGGTCCCAGCCGCCACAGGATGAGGACCACCGCCGCGAGTGCACCCGCAAGCAGAATGCGCGCCCAGCGCCAGCGGAGGCCGATCATCGTCGCCAACCCCACGGCCAGGCCAATCCAGGCACTGCGCGATTGAGTGAGGAAAAGCAAGACACCCAGGAACAGCGAAAGGAACAATCCCAGGAGGCGCACCGCCCAACCGCGCCATGGATGTCCGGCCGTCGGCGCCACAAGCATTGCCAATGACACCGGTATCACCATGATCAACGCGCCGGCCAACTCGTTGGGGTTGATGCCCGCTTCAGCACCCGGCAGGCCTTGCAACCATTGCGGGAGAGCATTCAGCAAGAATTCCACCGCCCGCCACTTGTCTGGCCATGCCGTAGCCAGCGCCCCGAATATCGCCACCCCCAGACCAACGACCAGAAAGGCAGCCGTCGCACCTGTCAGACCGCGCCGCGTGCGCACGGCGGCAGTGGTCAGCCGCAAGACGGCCAGCCCCAGGATCAGGCCGGTCAGTTTGGGAAGGGTCACTTCTGGCAAGGCCGAGGCCCAGACGGCAATGGGAATCGTCAGGCTCAACACCAGCAGCGAGACATCCAAAGGAGTCGGGGCGCCGGGCCGGCCGGTGACCAACCATCGGAACATCCAGACCAGGATTAGGGCAGCCAGAGCGGTGACCGTCCCACGCCGTTGGAAGGTCGGGAAGAGCAAAAACGGGGCGGCCAAGGAGACCATTCCGATCTCCAGCCAGACCAGCCAAGGGGGAGCGCTCTTGCGCTCGATCGGACGAGGGGTCTGAGGACTCACACCAGGCTCTACCAGCGTTTGTAGATCACCGGGATATAGGTGAAGCGGTTCGGCGGGGGGCACAGGCGAGCAATGCGATTGGCCCCGGGGGCAGCGTACCAGGCGCAACCATTGCCGTCCACCACCACCCCGGTCGGGGCGCTGTTGGGCGTGGGGAGCACATACTCAAAGATGCGGTTGCGAGCAGCATCATAGCGCGCCAGTCGATTCGCGGCACGTTCCGTGAACCACACCGCCTTGCTGCCTTCCATGGCGATGCCGTACGGTTCGCTGTTGGGCGTCACCGCGTTGATGACGATCCACCACCCAACGGTAGACGGCTCGAACTTGACTATCCGATTCCCGCCCGCTTCGGTGAACCAGGGTTGGCCGACTGGATTTAACACAATGTCCTGGGGGAGACTGCCGGCTGGCCTGGCCACCTCGAAGAATTGCCCGGTACTGATATTGTACCGGCCCAGCTTGTTCGCCGCGCCCTCGACAAACCATACCTCATTGCCCGAAACCGCCAGTCCGCGGGGTTCGGCGTTCGCGGTCGGAACCAGATATTCGGTGACGGCTCCCGTGCCCGGTACCAGGTTGCCGATCCGGTTCCCCGCCTTTTCCGTGAACCAGACCACGTTCCCACTGACGGCCACCTCCCACGGCTGACTGTTGGGCGTGGGAACCGGATATTCGGTGACCGCGCCGCTGGCTTCCACCAGCCGGGCGATCTGATTTGCTGCCGTCTCGGCGAACCAGATGTTGCCCTGCCCATCGGCAGCCAGTCCCCACGGCTGACTGTTGGCGGTGGGGATGGGGTATTCCACCCAGGTCTCGCTCTGGGGATCAAAGCGGGCGATCTGATTGGCATCCCGCTCCGTGATCCATACCCGGCCCTGGCCGTCGATGGCGATCTGCCCGGGGTAGCTGGCCGCAGTCGGCACCGGGAACTCCCGAAAGCCGGGCTCCACCGAGGCAGCCTCTGTCGTTTTAGATGGAACCCCCGACTCCCGAACGGGCGCCGAGGAAGCGACGCCTTGCACCGACGCCCCCGTCCGCAGGTTCGGGACCAGTGGAAGCTGATAGCGGAACTGCGGCGCGATGAGCGTCATCATCGCCTGGTTGTTGCACTCCCGCGATTCGTTCACCTGAGCGGCGGCGTCGATCTCCAGGGAGAGGTCATAGCGGCCCATTGGCAGGTCAGACAGGACAAACGTACGCCACGCCGCCGAAGAGTGAGCCAGGCCGGACATCGTCTGTTCCAGCACACCGCTCACCGGGCCGGTGTACGTCAGACGAACGGTAAACCCTCCCGCATCGGCCGTCCCCAGGTTCACGATCCGAATCTGAACCGTCCAGGTGATGGGCTGGCCAGGGCCGGCCAGATCCACCGTGGGCCCCACCCGCCAGGCGCCCAGCGCCAGATCTGCATATTCCACCGGAGGAAACGCGCCCGTCTGGTTGCTATAGTTCAGTCCATAGACCGTTTTCGAGGTCGTATCCGGATCAAAGAGGTTGCCGTTAAAGCCCCCTGTCATCGGATTCCAGGGCGGCACATCCAGACTGAACCAAGCCCAGCGCTGCACCAGCCGCCAACCGTCCGTCGGATCGCCCAGGCTGGGATGGGTCGTGTTCTGGAAAAAGGCAAAAGTGTTGTTCATAAAGGTGTTCACCCGGCTCGGACCAAAGCCATAACTCGCCGGCATCAGGACCCCATATTCGGTGACGATCAGCGGGTAGCTGCCATAGCCATGGTCGGCCATCCACTGGCGGAAGGCCCAGATCTGATTGCGGAACAGGGTCATATTGTCATTGTCGTCGATCAACCGGACCTCGCCAAATGGAGCGTCAATGCCCGGCGGAATCCCCGCCCCCCAACAGTTGCCGGGATCATAGTCACAACTCACCTCGTTGAGTATGGCATTGTGGATGTTCCATACATCTACCGGCATCGCCTGCCGGTAGCGGGCCTGGTAGGCGGCCAGGACCCGGTTCAGGTACTCCAGGCGCAGGGGTGTCGGCTGGACAATGCCCCCGGCTGCCACCTGGCCGCTTGCATCCCGGCTCTTGATAAAAGCATAGAGGTCATGGTAGATGCGGGCGTACTCCTCGGGCCGGACGTTGTCCTGCCAGACACAGTCCGGCTCGTTGCCGATCAGCCAGATGACGCCCGGGTTGCTATCCACCACCGGGCCCAACCGTGCCGGGTCCACCCGATAGCCCTCGTGGATGCGGATGACCAACGCCCGATCGAGACCGGGCGGGGGCCCACTGTAGGTCCGATAGGCAAAGTCCACCACCCAGCCGGCATTGAGAGACGCATAGTCGAACTGCTGTGGCCAGTTGGCGGACGTCGCCACAAATCCATATCGTTGCCGCTCGGTCAGAGGAACCGGACAGTTCGGGTCGGCCGCAGCAGCCCGCTGAACTTGTAACAATCCAATGACGAGTACCAAAACGGGAAGAAGAACAAGAAAAACCGCTCGCAGTCGGGGGCTGGATTGAGGATGCCCCTCGCCCATGCTACTCCTCCTTTTCCCGACTCTCAGACGGCACACCCTCGGTCGATTCGCTGCGAGTGGAACGCGGCCTCCGACGCCGCAGGCGAGCGATCAGATTGCGCCTGCCATCTTTCTCTTCGTCACGATAGTAGTGGGAGTAGTAGGAATAGTAGTAATAGTACCCGCGGCCGCCCCGGACATTCACCCGGTTGAGCACAGCGCCCACCACGTGGGCCCCGATCTGCCGCAGGCTGGCGACCGCCTGCTGAATAGCCGCCCGGCGGGTCGTTCCGGCATTGACCACCAGCAAGACCCCGTCGGTGCGAGCGGCCAAGACGTTGGCATCAGCAACCACCAGAGAGGGTGGAGTATCCACCAGCACAATGTCAGAAGCCTGCTCGAGCTGGCGGAGCAGCTCCTCCATGCGCTGCGACCCCAACAGTTCCTGGGGGTTGGGCGGAACCGGCCCCGAGGTCAACACCCGCAGGTTCTCCACTGGGGTGTCCTGCAGATAGCCATCCAACTGGCCTGGGTCCTGCACCAGGGCCGTGGTCAGTCCATCGCGATTGGACAGGCCAAATAACTTGTGGGCAGAGGGACGGCGCAGGTCAGCGTCCACCAGCACTACCCGCTTGCCCGCCTGAGCCAGCACCACCGCCAAGTTGGCAGCCGTCGTCGTTTTCCCCTCCGTGGCTACGGCGCTGGTCACCACCAGGCTGCGCAAGGGACGATCCAGGGACGAGAACTGCAGGTTGGTGCGGAGGGTGCGATACGCTTCGGCCACGAGCGATTTCGGCTCCTTTAGGACAAACGGTTCCCGGCCAGGTCCTTTGCTATTGAGATGCATCTCCTGCACCGCAGCGACGACATTCAGATCGGCCACCCGAAGGTCATCAGGGGTTTTGACCGTATCATCCAGGTACTCAACCAGGTAGGCCACGCCGATGGCCAACATGGCGCCGACAATGGCCGCCAGTATCGTGTTCCGCATCACCTGGGGACGGATCGGCGCTGCCGGTCGCACCGCCTCCGACACGACCGTGACCGTATCCCCCGAACTGGCTTCCGACAGGGTGAGGCTGGAGTAGCTGTTCAGCAAGGCCGAGTAACTGCTGCGATAGCGGGTCAGTTCCTCCCGCAAGCGAGCCACTGTTTCCGCATTATCCTCACTCTCTTCCGCCTCAAGCGCCTGGATCTGGGCTTCGAGTTCCTGGATGTTGGCCTCCACCTGATGCATCTCGGCCGTGAGCTTGTCCTGGGCGTCGGCATACCGCGACTTGCGGATCGTGGTCTGCCATTCGATGAACACCTGAGCCGCCGTGTTGGCTGCCACGGCGATCAGTTCCGGATCGGTGCCGGTGACGGCGATGCGCAAGAGCTGGGTGTCCCGGACCGGTTCGGCGGAAACCGAAAAGCCAGAGAGTGGTCTTCGGTTAGTTGCGTCTGCGCCCCAGATTTCTGCTACCCGCTGATACGTCTGCTGCAGGATAGAGGGGCTGACCACCAATTGTGCATAGGTCCGGGCCAGTCGTTCGCTGGCCATGAGATTCGTGTAGTTATCCAGCCCCTGCGCCCCGCCCGGCGTGATCAGCAGAGTCGTGTTGGCCTGATAGACCGGCGTCATGTTTCGACTGACGACAAACGCCATACCACCAGCTAGAACGCTCCCCAGGACGATGAGCCACAACCATTTGCGCACCAAGTGCCAATACTGTACAAGTTCCATTGATCCGTTCTCCGTTTGGATATGACGACCCGCCGCTGCCAACCTGACCCGGGAAGATTATACCATATTCCCGCGAAAGGACAACTTGGTAGACAGCCCCTCCGTCACGCCACTTCCCCTAACCACTTCCTCAACCAGGTTTCCTGCTTCCACACGGCGATGGCCTTCGGGTCCTTTCGGACCATGTGTACCAGGGCCGAGCGATAGCGTCGGAGGAGATCAAACGGACGCTGCAGATAGGCCCACCAGATGCGGGGCGAATCCGGCGGTATGCCATAAATGGATGCCATCTCCTCTCGCGGCGGATACAGACGCCGCCACAAATACCGGAACTTCTTAGACCCCGCCCCGTGCGCCCAGGCCTGGACGGCGCTGGCTGGCATGTGCGGCGCCGATGGCGAGTCCGAGGCCAGAAAGCCGGCGATCCACTCCGTCAACGAGGGCTCCTCCAGGCCTGGACCGAGGCCCTCTTTGACCTGCGCCGGCACCGTGACCTGCAAAATCTGCTCCGCCAGCCTCAACATCAGATACACCGCCCGCGCCAAGCGATACTCCACCGCCCGCCTGACCAGGGCCTGCCACTCAAGCGGCCCCCAGTCCTTTATTACCTGTCTCAGATCGCATAGTGGGCGCAATCCCAACCGCGCCAGATGGTGGATCAGGGTATGAAGGCTCAGGTACAACACGGTATCCACCGCGTCCAGGCGCAACGTGGGTTGCCCGGCCACCGACCAGGGGATGGCCCGCGCCCATAGCTCCTCCATCGGTAGGGTCCATGGTTGATTCGGTCGGGCAAGCTGCCAGTGGATCTCAACGGTCAGTCGGCCATCCTCACTATGCAACGGCGAAAGATGAAAATGATGGGCCAGACGCCACTGTTTCTGATCCGAACCTCGATAGCCGATCCTGGACAGCGCTGTTGCTGCCTGCTCCAATTGATGGTGGGGCACCACCACATCGAGATCGCCGTAGCTCCGCAGCGCCGGATCCGGATAGTAGGCTCCCATTGCTGCGCCCTTGACCACCAGCGTCGACACGCCGGCCTCGGCCAGCGCCTGGAGCACCTGGGCCAATTGCCGCTCCGCCACCATCGCCCGGGCCGCCGCTGCCAGAAAATCGCGGCGCAATTTCTCATAGAGCTCACCGGGGACCGAGAAGTCCCAGAGGCCGGCGGCCTGGCGCCGGGTGATCTCCCAGTATAGAAGGGGCAGGACCGCGTGGCGTCGAGCGAGCGTAAGCACCCCCTGCCAATCGATCTCCACGCCCGGCGAATTGCCGGCCAATAACCGCGCCAGCAATTCCAACCCTTCTGGATTCTGTGGGTTCACATCCGGCCTCCCGGCCCAGAGGGACAGGGCTTGTAATGCGGCACCAGCTCCCGGAGTTTAGCGCGGATTTGACCTTCGTCCCCGTGGCGAGCCAGGTGGATCAGTCCCTGCACCGCCTGCTCCAGTTCCGCAGTGCCCCAATCCCCGGTCCCATTGAGGGACAATATCTTGTCGTGACAGGTCGGCACCACCTGTTCACCCGGTGCAACCAGCTCCTCCATCAGCTTTTCGCCCGGCCTCAGCCCGGTATACACGATCTCGATATCCCGGCCCACCTCCAACCCGGAAAGGTGGATCATGTCCCGGGCCAGATCGGCAATCCGGATCGGTTCCCCCATATCCAGGACAAAGACCTCGCCGCCCTGACCCAGGGCCGCGGCCTGCAAGACCAGTTGTACCGCCTCAGGTATAGTCATAAAGTAGCGGCACACATCCGGATGAGTTACTGTCACCGGCCCTCCGCGGGCGATCTGTTCCCGAAAGAGGAGCACCACACTCCCCCGGCTTTCCAGCACATTGCCAAAACGCACCGAGACGTACGCGGAACCGGTCCGCCGCGCTGACGCCTGGACCAGCCGTTCAGCCAGCCATTTCGTTGCCCCCATGACGCTGGAAGGGTTCACCGCCTTGTCGGTAGAGATGAGGACAAAGCGTTCCACGCCATAGAGTTCGGACAGATGCAGGAGATTGGCTGTTCCTTGCACATTATTGGTGATCGCCTCGGCGATATTCTCTTCCATTAACGGGACATGTTTATGGGCTGCGGCATGAAAGACTGTTTGAGGCCGATACGTCTCATAGATTTGACTTAGCCGGTCGAAGTCGCGGATATCCACAATGGCCCGGCGGATGGGGAACTCGGGCCACTGCCGCTGAAGTTCATTCGCAATAGCAAAGATGCTATTCTCGCCATGTCCGGCCAGGATGAGAAGGGCAGGGCGGTAGCGAGCAATCTGTCGGCATAGTTCACTTCCGATCGATCCTCCCGCCCCGGTCACCAACACCCGGCAGTCGCGCAACATCCGCTCCGACGCCAGAGTATCGGTTTGTACCGGCTCCCGACGCAGCAGGTCCTCGACATCCACCTTCCGCACCTGACTGATGCTGACCCGACCAGAGAGGATCTCGGACAAACCGGGAACGGTGCGAACCTGAACACCGGCCTGCTGGCAGATCTTGACGATCTCGCGCACCACCGCGCCCGGCGCGGCCGGCATGGCAATGATCACTTCATCGATACGATAGCGCCGCGCCAAATCCGGGATGCGCTCCCTCCCCCCCAGGACCGGCAGACCCAGGATCTGGACCCCGTGCTTCTGCTGGTCATCGTCTACAAATCCAAAGGGCACCAATCCCAGGTGAGGGTTGGCCTGCAGCTCCTTGACAACGGTCGTCCCCGCGCTGCCGGCCCCCATGACTAGCACCCGTTTTTCCGGCCCCTTCCATTTCCGACGCCTTTCCTGTTGATGTCTCTTCTCGGCCAGTCGCACCGCAAAGCGCGGCCCGCCCACCACGCCGAAGGTCAGCAAGGCGTCGATCAACGGGACAGAGCGGGGGAAGCCTTTGATCCACTGAAAGGGCACGATCACCCCCAGGATGAGCGCCAAAATGATCACCAGGCTCATGCCCACCGCCATGGCAATCAGCAGCAGCTCATCCACGCTGGCAAAGCGCCAGAACCGCCGATAGAGCCCTAACCAGCGGAAGATAATCAGCTTGATCGGCACGGCCAGAGCAACAAAAAGCGCCATGGCCGACAGATACCTTTCCATCCCCCGGGCGTCAAGCCGTATCGCAAAGGCCAACACGGCAGTGACGGGTAGCAGGATCAGATCGATAACAAAAAAGTGTCGGTTGCGCAGAGCCAGCATCGTTCTACTTGAACCGTATAAGAATCTGAGACCCCAACCCGGCTACGGGGCAGAACCAGGCGCCGCACTGCCAAGAGCCGCCATCACCGCAGCCCGCAACCGGTCGCACACCTGGTCCACCTGCTCTTCCTGCATCACACTTGAAAACGGCAAGGCCAGGCACACATCGCCCAGATACTCGGTCACGGGGAAATCACCGCGTTGATAGCCAAACCGCTGACGGTAAAAAGGCTGGAGATGGATCGGCGTAAAATAAGGCCGGCTGGGGATGCCAACCTCGGCCAGCCGGCGCATGACCTCGTCACGGCTGATCGGCGGCCTGACCCGGATGACATACACAAACCACGACATGCGCGTTGTGGTGGATACGATGGGCGGCCGCTCGATCCACTCCAGGTCGGCTAGGCGCTCGTTGTACCAGCCGGCCACCCGTTCGCGCTTCGCCAGCAGTTCTTCAATGCGCCCCATTTGCACCAGTCCCAAGGCCGCACTCAGCTCATCCAGCCGGTAGTTGTAGCCGAGGCGCGTGTGGTTCAGCCAGGCGTCGAACACGTCGCGCCCCTGATTGCGCAGCGAACGCAAGAGAGCCGCCCACTGGTCACTGTCGGTGACAACCATACCCCCTTCGCCGGTGGTGATCTGCTTGTTCGGGTAGAACGCAAAAACCGCCGCCGTGCCCAGAGTGCCGGCCTTCTGCCCCCGGTACTCCGCCCCCAAAGCCTCGCACGCATCCTCGACGACCATCACCCCACGCTGGCGGGCGGTCTCCAGGATCGGTGCCATATCTGCAGGTTGTCCGAAGGAGTGCACCGGCAGGATGGCTTTCAGCTTGCCGCGCGGAGCGTCAGCCATCGATCGGGGAAGCCAGCGCTTGGCCATCCGCCCTCCCTGATTCAGGTCGTGAGCCGCTTCCGCTGCACTGACCGGATTCAGATTGCCCGTCACCGGGTCCACATCGACAAAGACCGGAATCGCCCGTTCGTACAGGATGCAGTTGGCCGAAGCCACGAACGAGAAAGGCGACGTAATGACCAGATCGCCGGCAGAAACCCCAGCCGCGATCATGCACAGGTGCAGACCGCTCGTGCCAGAATTGACGCCGATGGCGTGGGCCACACCCACATAGGAAGCCACTGCCCGCTCGAACTGTTCCAGTTGAGGGCCAATACTCAAATACGGGGTGCGGAGGACCTGGTTGACCGCCTCGATCTCAGCGGCGGTGATGTCTGGAGACGACATGGGAATGGACATCTGGGATCTACTCAAGGCGACCTCTGTTTGATGATCCGCGCCCGCACCCCGACCGCGGTGACATCGTCCGGAAGGTCTTCGGTGACCACGGCATGGGCCCCGACTATGACCCGCCGACCCACCGTCACTCCGGGCAACACAGACGCGCTGATGCCCAGGAACGAATAGTCCCCGACCCGGGCTTGTCCGGCCAAAATCACACCCGCGCCGATGTGTACCCAGGAACCGACCCTGCTATCGTGCCCCACCACCGCGCCCGTGTTGATGATAACCCCATCGCCGATGGTGCAATCGCCCCCGACGAATGCATACGGTGCGACCAGCGTCCCCGGACCGATGCACGAACCCCGCAGGCGGACAACTGATGGGTGGATCGCCGTGACCAACTCGAATCCATGCTCAATCAATCGCCGAGCCACTTGGGCCCGATGCTCGTTATCGCCAATCGCCACAAACGCCGCATAGACGTTCTGACTTTGCAGCGTTTCGAGCTGTTCCCAGCCCCCCAGCACCGGATAGCCATAGACCTGTTGACCATGCCTGGCCGGATTGTAATCGAGCACACCGACCACCTGGTACTTTCCCTCGGCCTCGATCGTCGCCAGCACCACTTTGGCATGGCCGCCGGCGCCATAGACCACCAGACGTCTGTGTTCTTCACTCATCAACGCTTTCGTCTCGTCCCTCATGATTGGGAGCGCGGCAACGGGCGCGCCGGTACCCCGACCACCGTCACGCCAGCCGGTACCGATCCGATCACGCACGCGCCAGCACCGATCACTGCATCATCGCCAATCCGGATCGGCTCCTCGAGCGTGCCGTTGATAATCACCGCGCCAGTGCCGACATAAACCCGCCGACCCAGGTGCACGCATCCCGACACGTGGACTCCCGGAGCCAACGTGGTATAATCCCCCATGATCACATCATGGCCGACGGTGCAATCTAGATTGATCTGTACGTGTCGCCCCAGGACAATGTTGGTGGTCAAGATATTCCCGGCGCAGATCACCGTGCCCGCGCCGATTTCGATCCAGGCGGACCGCTCCACCCTGGGATGGATGATTGTATCGAACTCGAATCCAACCCGGGCTGCCTTCTCCATGAGGAGTTGGCGGGTTTGGGGACTGCCCACACCGCCGACCACCCGCGCTTCGGGGAATCGCTGGCGGGCGCGCTCCAGGCCCATAATGGGGATGCCGTTGAGGATTGTGCCATGTTTTCCGACGTCATCATCAATGAAACAAACGACCTGGTATCTCTCAACTCCCTCGTTGCAGGCCTGAACCAGCCAGGCCACCTCCCGCGCGAATCCTCCAGCTCCATAAATGGCGATTTGCCGGATGCTCACCCGCCCTCCTCAGGGCACTCGCCAAAACAAACAGATGCCCTCACGTTCTACCTCGTGCCACAGTCCTCCGCACTCGTCTCGCAAATGCAAGAGTTCAGCGCAAGTGTACGCCAGTACATCCACGCCGATCCCGCAAAACTCGGGCTGATACCGTACGGAGCGAGCCCAAAACGCCAGGTCGCTATCGCTTAAGACGATCAGCAAATCCGCGTCACTCCTCGGCACCGCGTCGCCGCACGCCAGTGATCCAAAGAGCCAGATCTCCTCGATCTCCGGGTACTTCTCCGCCAAACGTTGCGCTGCCTAGTGAATTCGCGCCTGCGCCTCCCTGATGTCAAGCCAATAGATGCTCACATCCATCCCCCTTGACGCTGATCTCTGACATCTGAACTCTTCTACCGTCACATGCCCCGGCTGGCTGATGCCACAGAAGTCAGAGATCAGCGGTCACAGATCAGAAATGGGGTGGGGTTGTTGAGCATGCTACCGAGCATTTTGCCGATTTCCGCGCAGAGGGCAGTGAGCTGAGCGTGCTCATCGGAATTGATGTAGCCGCAATCCCGGGCAAAATCGAGCGACGAGTCAGTTTCACCGTTTTCGCCGTCACAATCGGTGAGTTTGCTCACGAAATGTGCTTCATAGCGACGCTTGGCCCACGCCTCGCGCAGATTCAGGCACACCGAACGTGACGAGCGGCGAATCTGGCTGGTCAAGGCAAACCGTTCTTCCGGTGGGAACTCCTTGCTTGCCTCGAACACCGCCATTGCCAGTTGATAGGCTTTCTGATATACCATCAAGTCCTTCGCCGACCTGATCGGCATCCGTCATCCCCCTGATCCCTGACCTCTGACCGCCGAGCTCTGACCCCTGATAAGTCGCTCCAAATCTCAGCATCCCCGCCGAGGGGAATCACTTCTCTCAGGATAGTGCGCAGAAAGCCGGAACGACCCGCGATCATCCGCCTGAGTTCCTCCACCGTGTAGGGAAAGACATCCACCGGCAACGAAACGCCTGCAAAGGCGTCGGCATAACTCGGGATGCGGTCGAACCAGCGTTGCTGGGGATGCTCTCTCACAATGAGCAGGTCAGCGTCGCTCCTGGGCAGGGCTTGGCTCCGGGCCAGCGAACCGAACAACCCGACCGCAAGTACCCGATCATCACACGCTAGCAGCCGTCCGGCGCATTCGACCAGCTCCGCGATGGCCTGGTTCCTATCGAGAAAGGCAATCTGCACAGAAGCGCAGGATGGCCTTTGCACAGCCGATGGCCTGCTCGCCATCGCTTGCGGTGTGATAATCTCCCGGTTTGCCATCATCGAATCCGTTAGGCGGTCACCAGCAACTTTTCTCCCGGATCACGGACCGTACTCTTGAAGACATTGGTCAGGAATTCGCTGGCATCTAGAATCTCAAGTACGAGCAGTCTACCATCGTGACTAAAGTGCGCGATAAAGCTCTCTACTTGTTCGGCATATTCAATGACGCCTTCTTCTGTGGTCTCGATGGTTAGAATATCCTCAGAGCGGTCATAGCTAAGTTTCATAACGCCTCCTCCGCGCCGGATAGAAGGTGATCACAATGGCGAATTGTCCTTCTATCCGGTAAATCACACGCAACAGATGGTGTTGGCCGATCTCCTTCTGCGCGATCAGTCTACCACCGGTTTGCTTGATTACCAAAGTGGGCTCGCGGATTGTATCTTCTACTTGCTGCTGGGTGATTGGGAAGCCATAGCGAGCCAGAAGCTCGAACTTTTCCCGAGCATGACTTGTGTAGACTATCGTCGTCGGTTTAGACATTACAAGGAACCTCTGAACTCTTCCATCGTCACATGGCCCGGCTGGCTGATCCCCTCACGCTTCAGGATTTTCCAGGCGGTCAGCGCCATGATCTTCAGATCCAGCCAGAACGAGAAATGGTCCACATACCACACGTCCAGGGCAAACTTTTGCTCCCAGGAGATGGCATTCCGGCCGTTGACCTGCGCCCAACCGGTGAGGCCCGGTCTCACTTCATGGCGGCGGGCCTGCTCTGGCGTGTAGCGCTCCAGGTATTTCATCAGCAGCGGCCGCGGGCCGACCAGGCTCATTTCCCCCTTGAGCACGTTCCACAGCTCGGGCAGTTCATCCAGGCTGGCGCTCCGCAACAAGCGGCCCAACGGGGTAAGACGATCGGCCTCTGAACGGACTCGACCTTCAGCGTCATAGGCGTCGGTCATGGTGCGGAACTTGTACAGAATAAACGGCTGGCCGTGCAACCCGGGACGCTGCTGGCGGAAGAGCACCGGCTCGCCCATCGTCACCCGCACTAGGACGGCGATGAGCGCCAGCAGCGGCGAGAGCAGAACGAGCGCGGGAACCGTCAGCGCCAGGTCCAACAAGCGTTTGCCGTAGCGGCGGTAGACGCCATCGGACACCGGGATACTTCTGTGCTCACTCATCCTCGACCTGCAGCAGGTCATCCAGGAAGGCCAGAAATCGCTCAATGTCAGCGCGATAGACATGCTCCAAGGCCTGGGCCTTTCGATATACCAAAGCCAGTCGGTCAGCATCCAGTCGCAGGCGATACGCGCTGCGGAACACGTGGCGGAAACGACGCAGTTCGTCCAGGCTGTCATAGGCTGGCGCGCTCAGCACGCGTGGACGCACCCCCTCGATGTCCAACGTCATCCGACGCAACAGATCGGCGTGCCAACCAGCACGGTCAGCAATCTGATTGCCAAAGGTCTGCGCAATGCGCTCAAAAATGCTCTCGAAAGCGCAGTAGAGATTGTGCAGATAGTAGGCAACAACAATGCGTTCGCGCTCATCACGCAGGTCTGCTCCAAACTGATGGATTGCCTGATAGATCTCGGAGATTGCCTCGAGATCGGCCGAAATATCAGCTTTCAGCGTCCGAATCTGCACGTTCATAGATCAGCTCCCCTTGTTCACGCACGCGAGCGGAAACGTATACATCAACGCCCAGTTCGATCAGCTCGATCTGCCAACCTGGAGCCGCCCTTTCCAGCTCGCGCCAGACAGCAAAGTAGGCTTCCGCATCGAGGTCGCCTTCGAGGGCAACGTCGACATCCGACATAGCATGCATTGCGCCGGGGCGCAGCACTGAACCAAACAGATAGGCCCGGCGCACCCCAGGAAAGCGGGGCAGGACAGACTGAGCCGCCGCGCGCACAGCCTGCAACGCCTCCTGCCGTCGTTGCTCTCTGACGCGAAACTCCCGCTCCTGACGGGACCTGAGATAGGACCGGCTGGCAGCCAGATCGAACGTGGGCCGATCAGTCACCGCACACCTCGGCGTGGCTCACGCTTCATAAAGTCCAGGTCGCTCGTCAAACGCGCCTCCTGTCGTGCCAGAGAACCAAACAAGACCACCCGCTGGACACCCAGCGCTGCGGCGGCCGTCGTCAGACGTTCCACGTCCTGTTGGAGCGTTTTCCGATGGGTCTCGCGTCGGCGTTGCAGCACTTGCCGCATGTTCAATTGATCGCTGTGTTCCAAGACCTGGCACCACCACTTGTGCGTTCAAATCTCGAATCACCGTCTCGGGCCCGGGCAATGGACGATCTGCTGCATCCGTCGCTCAAACCGATCGACCCCGGCCTCCATGGACAGATTCCGGGCATAAAACTCGGCTCCAGAGCGCCCAAGCCGTTCCCGTTCCTCGGGAGCCATTGCTGCCAGGCAGGCTACCGCGTCGGTCAGCGCGACAGGATCTTCAGGCGCGCACATCAATCCTGCCCCAGCCTGCTGAACCAGTTCTGCAGCATCACCCCGAACCGCCATGATGATCGGTTTGCCCATATACAGGTACGCTTGAGTCTTGGACGGAATGGTGATCTGGAACAAGGGGTCATCCTTAAGATGTACGAGCAGCGCGTCCGCCAGTGCATAGAAACGTCCGATACCGTCAGGAGGCTGGCGGGGCAAGAACCGCACATTGGTCAAGCCCATGGCAGTCGCCTTGGCTTCTAGGCGATCTCGCTCCACCCCACCTCCGATCAGTACAAATTGAGCTTGCGGCACACGCCCATGGCAAAGTCGCGCTGCCTCCAGGACAGTATCCAGACCTTGCATGACCCCCATCGTGCCGGCAAAGAGCACATTGAAACGACCGTCCAGGCCCAGTTGCTGGGCCAGTGCCCCGTCACGCGGAGCACGGCGTTGTTCAGCCTCATTGCACCAGTTATAGATCACTTCGATCCGGTCCGATGACACGCCGCGTTGTATTAACGCCCGTTGAAAGCCGGGCGACTGAACGGTAATCCAGTCAGCCTGCCGATACGCCCAGATGGAGCCTGCCGTCAGAATCCGATGAAGTAGCCGATTGTTCAACATACCGGAGTTGATCACAGACTCGGGCCACAGGTCCTGCACGTCCAACAGCACTTTGGCCCTGAATATCCATCGCAGCAGAAGAGCTGCGGGGATCAACGTAACCAGGTTGTACACATGGATGATCTCAGGCCTTGATACCAGCCAGGGCCCCAGGGTCAGGGCGGCCAACGCGAAACTCAAGTAATTGGCCATGCGGCGCAGTCCAGACCGGTCATGGCTAGGATACAGCGCCACCCGATTCACGGGAATGCCCTCCATGATTTCCTGCTGCCAAGGACGGACTCGATAGCCAGGATACAACTTGCCCCCCGGATAGTTCGGAAAGCCGGTGAGCACTTCCACGTAATGTCCACGCCCTGCCAGCGCCTTGGCAAAAGGCAACCCTTTGCTCGTAGGCTCAGGTTGAAACCACTGAGTCAGAAGCAAGATACGCATCAGCACCCCGTTCCAATCGTTCTTTGCCACACTACCCGGTTGACATAGTCTGTGTAGCTCAGGATGATACGAACCACTTTCTCCGATACGTTGGGAACGGCATAATCGGCCACGATACGCAGAGTACGTCGCTCACCGCGCGACTGGCCTTCGAGAATCGCCAACCCCTCCCGGACGCGTTTCCACTCCAGCCCCACCATCATCACCGCCCCTTCTTCCATCCCCTCCGGCCGCTCGTGCGCCTGACGGATGTTCAGCGCGGGGAAGTTGAGGATGGACGACTCCTCCGTGATGGTACCGCTATCAGAGAGTACGGCACAAGCATGCATTTGCAGATGGACATAGTCGGAGAAGGCAAAGGGCTTCATCAGCTCTACTCGGGTCGGCAACACCACACCGGTCGCTTCAATGCGCTTGCGCGTACGGGGATGCGTAGATACGACCACGCGATGCCCCATCTCTGCCAGGTTCGTCAGCACCTCCAACAACGCAGCGAACTGCTGCGGATCATCCACGTTCTCCTCACGGTGGGCGCTGACCAAATAATACTCCTGAGCCTGCAAGTTCAGCCGCTTCAGGACATCGGATGCCTTGATCTTTGGCATATAGTAATGCAGGACCTCGTACATCGGACTGCCGGTGACAATGATCCGGTCAGGCGGCAGCCCTTCACGCAACAGATATTCGCGCGAGATCTGCGAATAGGGCAGGTTGACATCGCTGATGTGATCCACAATGCGCCGATTGATCTCCTCCGGCACTCGCTCGTCGAAGCAACGATTGCCGGCCTCCATATGAAAGACAGGGATTTTTAACCGCTTGGCGGCGATCGCCGCCAGACAACTGTTGGTGTCGCCCAAAATCAGGACCGCATCGGGTTGAATTTGGCGCAATACCGCATCGGACCGTGCAATGACCAAGCCGATGGTCTCCGCCGCCGTCTGGCCGGCAGCATCCAGAAAAAGGTCTGGCCTGCGGATCTCCAGATCCTCAAAGAAGATCTGGTTCAGTTCATAGTCATAGTTCTGACCAGTATGGATGATGACGTGATCGGTATAGCGGTCCAGCGCAGCCATGACCCGCGATAGGCGGATAATTTCAGGCCGCGTACCCAGAATCGTAGCAACTTTCATACTTGCTCGTAATATGTATCCGATTTGTCCGAATCAAAGACCTCACTGGCCCAAAATAAAGTCACCAGCTCCCCGTCCCCCACGTTCTCGATAGAGTGGGTGTAACCGGGCGGGATGTCCACCACCCGAAAATCCCGCCCCGACACCCGATACTCGACCACCTCTACTCCCTGCCCACCACCCTCTGCCCCCTGATCCCCGACCTCTGACCTCTGTCCTCCGACCCCTGTCCTCTGGTTCCTGATCGCTCGCAACCGGATAACGGCCTCCCCCTCCAGTACCAGGAACTTCTCGGCCTTGGTGTGGTGGAAATGGTTGCCGCGGGTGACGCCCGGTCTTGTGCGCGAGACAAAAATCTGACCGAAAGCAGGCGATTTGATGAACTCGGCGAGCGCGCCTCGGGCATCGGTGCGCTGCGTTAGGTCATAGGCAAAGTCACTCGGCTCCAGATAGGAGAGATAGGTGCCATACAGCTTATAAACGAACGGATCGCTCAAATCCGGAGCCACCAACGTCTGACGACTCGCACGGAAGGAGCGGATCAGATCTGCCAGCCGGCCAAGCGTGACGGTGTAGATCGGCCGTGCTTCGCAGTAGACAAGGGTTGCTCGCGAGGGATTGCCAGCCGTCAGGGGTAGATCCTTGATGGCCAACGGCGAGAAATGCAAGGTGTCTCGACGCTTTCTGACCTCTGACCTCTGACCTTTGACCTCTGACTTCTGCCTTGTGATCTCTTCACCTGCCTCCAAGAACGCCTGGACCACGTCGTCCACATGCACCAGCGGCACCTCCCGGCTGGGGTCAGAGATCGTGATCGGCAGGTCGTGAGCTATCTGGTAGCAAAAGGTAGCGACCACCGAGTTGTAGTGAGGCCGACACCACTTGCCAAAGACGTTGGACAGGCGGAAGATGGCCACGGCTGCGCTACTGCGCTGGGCATAGTCGGCCAGCACCGCCTCAGCCCAACGTTTGCTGACACCATACGGGTTGTCTAATTCCGCCTGGATCGAGGAGGAGAACACAATGGGCGTGACCCGGCCGTTGCGCAGCAACAGTTCGCAGATCTGAGCCGTCAGCTCCACATTACCGGTATGGAATTCCTCCACCGACTGGGGCCGATTCACGCCAGCCAGATGGTAAACCAGATCCGCCACCGCCAGTCGCTCCGCCAATTCCGACTGGGTGTGCTCTAGATCAAACTCCAGGACCTGTACATCTGTCTCCTGGGCCAGCCACGCGATCAGGTTCTTCCCGATAAAGCCTCTCGATCCAGTAACCAGCACGTTCATGGGAGCGTCCAGTCACAGGCCGGCAGCCAGCCTGACGCCAGTTCTCTGCTCTCTCATCTCCGCCAGTTGGTCCTGAATGAACTTAAGCCCCAGCAGCATCTCGACCATCTCCGCCAGGCTCAGCCGCCGGGCGTTATGCGAGTTATAATCTTCCTCCGGCAACGAGGCTTTGCCTTCGCTAAAGTAGAGAGCATAGTTGAGGTCCCGATTGTCGGCCTGCACGCGATAATAGTCGCCGAGGTCCTGGGCATGGAGTAATTCCTCGCGGGTCAGCAAGGTTTCATACTTTTTTTCGCCATGGCGTGTGCCGATGATCCGGATCGGGTTATCAGCCTGAAAAACCTGTTTCATTGCCAACGCCAAAGTCTCGATGGTCGCGGCAGGTGCCTTGCGGACAAACAGATCGCCAGGTTGCCCTTGTGTGAAAGCATGAAGCACCAGGTCCAGTGCATCGTCAATGCTCATCATAAAACGAGTCATGGTGGGATCGGTGACGGTGAGCGGCTGACCAGCCCGGATCTGTTCGGCAAAGAGAGGAATTACCGAGCCGCGCGAGGCCATGACATTGCCGTAGCGGGTGATGCTGATAACGCACCCGCGATCGGCCGCCACGCGGGACTTGGCGATGGCCAGTTTTTCCATCATCGCCTTGGAGATGCCCATGGCGTTGATCGGATAGGCGGCCTTGTCCGTGCTCAGGAGCACCACGCGTTTGACGCCGCTGGCTAATGCAGCGTTCATCACGTTTTCCGCGCCCACGGCATTGGTCAACAACGCCTCCATGGGATAGAACTCGCAAGAGGGCACTTGCTTGAGCGCAGCGGCGTGGAAGACAAAATCCACGCCGGCCATCGCATCGAGCAAACTTTCGGGCCGGCGCACATCACCAATGTAGAATTTGAGCTTGCGATTGTTGTAGGCCAGCCGCATGTCATGCTGCTTCTTCTCGTCGCGGGAAAAGATGCGGATCTCCCCAATGTCCGTATTGAGAAACCGGTCGAGGACGGCATTGCCAAAAGTGCCGGTGCCCCCGGTGATGAGGAGAGTCTTGCCTGTGAACATCAAGTACCAGCTCCTTGCCGCTAATCCAACCTGTAGGGCTGTTATTCCCGCCCGATCTGGGTGGCACCTGAATTCTCTGCCAGCAGTGACAACAACCAAGAGAGTTTTTCGCTACTCATTTTGGGGAAAACGTTGATAGCCGCAAGCAGAAGACCACAAAAGATGTCAAATTCAAAAAAGCATCCGAAGAATCCACGAATCAACACACTGCTACAATGTGCATCAATCGGTTATCACAAAGTCTGGCTTCCTACCTCGACCCAATAGCCAATGATATAGTTCTAGCGATCTTTGCGCTGCTTGCAGCCAGGTGTATCGCTCGGCAACCAACACCTTGCCACGCTGTCCCATTGCCACCAACTCATCCTTCGAGCGCTGGATGGCGTCCAACAAGGCATCCCGAATGGCCATCTCACCCACATCTACCCACCAGCCGCACTGATGAGTTTCTAGCTCTTCCCATGGTGCGCCTCGTGTCGTCAACACCGGAACACCTGCACCAAGAGCCTCAGCGACGACAAGGCCAAAGTTCTCGCTATAGGTGGGCAAGATAAAGACATCGGCAGCTGCAAAAGCATCACGTTTGTCTTGCCCATAAAGTGGACCGACAAATATGACCTGTTTGTCGATGCCTAGGCTCTGAATCAAAGCCTGAAGTTCTTCTGTGTGCCGGCATTCATCCGGCCCTGCGATCACGAGAGACCAGTCCTTGCCTCGTTGCCCAAGACCTGACAGAGCCTTCAGCAACAAAGGTAAACCTTTTGTCGGGTGTATTCTGGAAAGGAACAGAAAGAATGGTCGATCTGGCGGGATGCCGAAGCGACGGCGGAAGCACTCCGCGTCACCCGTACTGCGGAGCCACGTTTCGGAAACACCATTTGGAATGATCGCTATTGGATTGACAAGGCCAAATCTGCGAAAGCTGACCGCCTCGCTGTTCGAAGTAGCATGCAAACAAGACGCCGACCTGAGATTCTTGTTCTCGTAGGCAACTGCTGCAAGCCATTTCTTCCAAGCCGAGCGCTTTAGTGCATAATGCTCGAGTGTACCATGAGGGGCTACCACCGTTGGGCGTCCGAAAGCGGCGCGCCACTCATTGGCAGCACGCGAGTTAGCCATCCAGATGCTGTGTTGATGAAGAACATCATACATGGCTCCCCTGCCCGAGGCAATCGCTTTCTCCATAGCTGAGCTATAACCAATGGAATGCGGCCCCAGAACCGGATAAGTGACAACACTCGCTCCATCTAGCCCATAGTCTCCAGCGGTCTGAGCTGCCTCGGTTGATGAAGTGAGGCTCCAGATTGTCGTATTAAGTCCTAGGACGCGTTGGTGCCGGACAAGATCAAGGCACGACTGACCGACTCCTCCTGAACGCTGCCCGACCGAAGCGACCAAGTGCAGAATGTTCAGTTGCTTCGAATCACAACCACAAGGCATATCCACAGGCGCATAGTCGCTGCCCGATGCAGCTAATCTGTCAAAGTGTAAAGTCTTTCGGATAGAAATCACTTACAGTCTGCCTGCAGACAAAGCTACTGCTACCAATTCTTCAAGCACACGTTCTTTCGAGTAGTGCTTGACCACTGTGCGTCTCAACGACTCCGGCTCATATGATGGCAGCTTCCCACTCAGGAACTCTATTAGCAACTGCGCTATACCATCTTCACTGGCGTTCTGAGCCATCCATCGCGGTTCAAAGTGACCCAGAAGCTCAGGTATCACGGCGACAGGCGTCGCCAATACTGGCCGTCCGCAAGCCAGGGATTCCAAAGCAATCAGACCAAAACACTCTAGCTCTGCCGTGGGCAAAATGAATGCATCGGCCGCGCCATACATCAGAGGCAGCTTCTCTTCAGGCACAAAGCCAGCGAAGCACACCTGCTTATCGAGTTGCAGCTCGAACGTCAGTCTCTCCAACCGGGTGCGCAACGAGCCGTCACCCCCAATCATCATGTGAAACCGCCACCCTGCTAGCTTGACCTGATGCAGCGCCTTCAGTAAACGGTCTAATCCCATGCGGGGCTCCAAGCGCCGCAGGGTGAAGAAAACAGGAACATCTGTCGGCCATCCCAACGCGGACTTCACTTCTTCACGATCGGGAATAATTCTGAATCTCTCCACATCGACCCACCCTGGAATCACCCGCGTCTTCTTGAGTATTCTGTCACCGTGAAGCTCCCCCAGCAGAGAACTTGTATAGTTAGATTCGACCGTAATGAAATCAGAACTCGCTAGACACCGGCGCTCAATCCGATGTGCCAAGCGCCCGACCATTCTCAACCACCAACGCTTTAGCACCGGCACTCCCCGACTGGCAGCCCGCATCTCCAAGAGCACCGGTGAATGTACAGAATAGCCCTGCCTGCACTTTCCATAATACAGCGACAAGGTACCGTCGAACTGGAGTAAAGAGTGCCCGTGGACCAGATCCACCTGATTGCCAACGTAGCGCGACAACAAGTCCTTCGCTCGCTCCTGATGCATTGTTATGCGTCTAGGGTCAAACACGCCAGCCCGTGGGCTTGGATAACGCAGAACATGAAGGCCATCCTGCAAACAATATTCCGGCATAACCCCTCTAATGTCCTGTGTGAGAACATACACTTCATGACCGAGGTTAGCTAGTAGCAGCGCTTCATCAAACGCGAGGCGGGCTGAACCGCTAGGGAAATCAGGGAAATAGTGGAGCGTGGGGATGACGATCCGCAACCTAGTGCGCTGCATAGAATCGCTCACACCATTTGTATCGCCTTATGGCCTATTAAAGCCCTGAATCCTAATACCATTTACAGTCTCTTGCGAAGCAAGATCCAAAGAAACATGGCTACGGCCAAAGGCATGACGAGATTCCGAACACTAGCCAGAAAGCTACCCAGAGGTTGTTCAACCCCCATTGTCATAATAACAAACATGGGTGATAGAGGATGATCCGAGATCCTCGACGCCGAAAGTAGCCAACCACAAATGAATGTCCACAGCAAGCCAAACAGCGGGAAGAACAAGACCCCGGCCCACCATCCAAAATTCCCGACAAGTTCAAACGGAATACTTATGGCAACGCTGTTGATGTAATCTTGAGGCGAGGTGATACCAGCCGAAACCCCGACCGTCCTGGAGAAAAAATTACCGATCGATGACTCGGGCTTTTCCGGGGACAAAATTCTGGGCACGATGACCTCAAGCCCCCATAAGATCGTTGATCCGTCCCATACACCCTCTAGCAAAGACGTTGTACGCACCACTTCACCTGCGAGGGGATAGATGCCACGAAACAAGGAGTTCACCTTCCAGTCACGCCAATCACTCCGTATCTTAATACCCTCCTCAAGAAAATAATCAAGGAAGATGGCTTCTCGCTCTGAGGAGGTGGATGCATGAACCACTGTGGCCAGTTGACGTGCAGACATGACAAACGGCTCGACTATGGCAAGGTATAAAAATAGAACCAATAGCACGAAACGCCACGGAAGGCGCTGAGTAGTAGATAGACGAGCGCATATGATGACTAGAAATAGACTGACGAAGGCAAACTTCATGCCACTGGTAAGTGCACCTGCCATCGCCTGCACGATGAGGGCTACGCCGATGGCCTTAAGCCACCACGGGACGGATCGCGCCGGCGCACTTAGGTAGCCCATTACGCTTACAGTGGCAAAGTCAGAAATCCTCCCCATCTGGAGCAAGACACCTACCACCCAGATATCTGTTCTCGTTCCACCAAGGTAGTTGACTTCAGTGATACCCTGAATGCCAAGCAACTCCAATCCTCGGACTGCCACCGAAGCCAGCCATCCCACACACCAATAGACGAGCAAAGTGCGAGGCTTGTAGAAATACCCATCTGGCATCAGAAAACGGGCATGGCGAGTTCTCTCTTCCAGCCAATCTAGAGTCCGTCTAGCCGCTATAGCATAGAGGGGTAATCCGAAAGCCACAATCCATAGCGCCTCCTTGCCCGTCTCCTGGTAATAGATAGCGCGGATTGGAGCCCCTGCCAGGTAAGCATGGACAGCAGAAACCACCGGAGCGACGCCAAACCACCAGTAGAAAACGAATACGACTGCCTGGATCGGGCTAATCAAGGGGCGGTCGGATAGGATGTATAATGATACATATACACTTAGAGCTAGAGACAGCTGGCCTAACAAATACTCCCAAGTTGCTTCAGTCGCAAGGGCAGTCAGAACAGTCACGAGAACCATCAGCCCCAGTCCAGTTCGAAGCCAATTTGAACGATACCAGCTACCTGGCCTGGTCGCGCGAAACATTTCACTGGCGCTGAAAGGCACTGTTTTGATCACCGGGGGTATTAGCCCATGAGAGGGTGGCGCCGAAATGCTCATCCTGTTATCACTATTCTGCTGGCCTGCCTAACCAACCACGGCTCACTGTTCATTGTTAAGGCCGTAGAAGGCACACGGATTGGCTGCACCGGGAACCGAAAGTGGAATTAGAAATATATTGTCAACCACCACGAGTGCCGGAAGGCGCATAGCCTCAGGCCGAATACCGGCCCAGTTACTGGCATAAACTGAGACCCCACGTGCTCCGGATTTAGGAGAAGTAACCAACACAGAAACGTGAGTCCATGGCAGGTCTCTGATCCCCTCCATTAGGTTAAGAAATGCGCGATCGTCGGGTTTATCCTCGAGCCCAGCCCAAACTACGCTCAAGGTTGGACCTCCGCCTTCACTACGTACCCATCCCCCGATCAGGTAAGCGCAATCGCGCCCTAATGGCATAATTGGAGTCGAGACGATCGTACCTCCACCAGTTGGATTCGCCATGATCGCTTTCGCATAGGTCATGTAGCCGTTACGCTCGACGCGTATAATCCGAGTTGCATCAGACGGACCATACCAGCCCGGTTGACCCTCTGCCTCCCACTCAAAGCCCGCGTCCGGGATCAGATTCACCAAGCGCAAATCCTCACGCCAGAAATCACCAACCCGCAGCCAACCCGCTTCTGGCTGGGCACCCGGATTTCTTGGCTGCCAGAAGATAGACATCCCAACCATCTCTCCGAGTTCTAACGCTCTTTCGTCAAGGTCATATCCCACCAGCATCCAATCTTTGGAGACAGGTTCTGGACTCGGACGCCATTCATAATTCACCATACGCCCGACAAGAAAGCGAGGAGCATCAGCCTGAAGCACTGTCCCAGCAAGCTGGCTGTCAACGTCTGACTCGCGAACCTGCCTTAACCATGGATCCAAGGACAAGCTCAGTAATCCTGTGCCTTGGACAAGAGATCGACGGAAGCTATACCGCGCTTCTGAAAGCCGGCCTCGCTGCAGCTGCCGCAGACCCTCCACGGCCGCCCAAGGCGCTGCTCGAGCTCTAAGGCTGAGATCGTCACAAGACGAGTCAGAATCCACGACCTCGCCCCAGTCCATACGGCCGAACGCTGCACGTAATGCCACACAGAGAAGACGGGGATGATCACCGTCAACGTTTGATCCCGCCTTAGCCCATGTACTAGCTCGCTGCAATTCCCGCGCTCCTATTTCCTCTGTCACGTATACTGCACGTTCGGCTGTATACGAAAAAGAGACATGACTCTGCGACAATCCACGGAACAGATAAACGGATGCCAGGTTGAGATAGGCTGAGCCCACCAGCCGAGGCATTGTCGCGGCTACCACTGCCAAGAACAGAAAACCTTTACGTAGCCACGTCACAGCACAGACCATCTGTCAAACCTTCATATACGCCTTGCCACAGATTATGCAATTTGTCCCACCGCCCCAGTACAGTTAGACCCAAGGACAAATAGAGACGACTAGTCAGCAGACAAACCAGCGCTGACATCCATTGCCAAGGCCAATCGGCATACTGACGAATCAAAAGGATATGATTACGGGTTGTCAGGTAATACACAAGCGGTGGTGACTTTCCACCGCTTATACCCATCGCATTTTTGTGTACACTAGCTGCGACTTTATGCCACAAGACAGCCTTTGGAACATAGTGCAGACGCAAGCCAGCACTCCTCGCCCGTAGACACCACTCAACATCTTCAAAGTAGGCGAAATACCGTTCATTGAATAGGCCATTTCTTTCCAAGGCCCAATGCCTCACCAACATACAGCAACCGGAAATGAAATCCACATCAGCCGCACAGTCGTATTGTCCTTTGTCCACTTCCAGCCGTCCTCGGTGAGGAGCGGTCATAGACCAGTACCGCCAGTATCCTCCAGCATACCATATCCGATTTGGCGGTGTCTCATACAGGATTTTTCCTGTAGCGGCCGCAATGTCTGGTTCCTTTTCCATCTGCCGTACCAATGCCTCCAGGCACTTTTCATCAATAACGGTGTCATTATTCAGGATCCATACCAAGTCCGCACCAGCTCGCATAAGCTCGCGAATACCAATGTTATTGCCCCCTGCGAACCCAAGGTTCTCTTTGTTCCTGATAAGGATTACCTCAGGGAAAACCTTGGCGATCTGATCCGGCGATCCATCTGTTGAAGCGTTGTCAATAACTAATATTCGCCACGGGGCATAACTTGAAGCCAGGATCGAATTGATACAGGGTATTGTCAACTCGCCACCGTTCCAATTCACCAACACAACACCCACCTTCAGATTACCGCTCTGCTCACCTACGGTCGAATACCCTGTTGGGCAGGTCCGCAAGGTTAACTCTCCATTATCGTTACTGTCGTCTTTCGGGGCTCAACAGTTTTCTCTTAGACCCCACTGGACAATATGGCCTCGCCAAAAATCCTCGCCAACTTCTCTGTGGTTCGCCTGCGATTGAACAGTTCTAGCAACTGCGAGACATCCGGATTCCGTAACTCTTCTCTCTGCCAGCGATAGAACAGCTCACACAGTGCCTGCTCTATGCCAGTCACATCATTAGGGCTGACAACAATGCCAAGCTCGTATTGTCGTATAAAATCCGCGGCGATTCCCTCTGGAACCATTGCCAGAATCGGCTTCCGAGCCGCAACATACTCGCCAAACTTACCGGTCAGTATGCTATCACTACCAAACCCGTGATCGTTAAGGAATAACAACAAAACATCTGCCTGTTGCATCAAATGTACAGCCCGTTCATGGGAAACAGCCCCAACGGCCGAGCACAATGAACTGACTCCAAAGTTGTGGATCATACCAGTAAGGTCAAAATGCCATACAGGTCCAACAAACCTAATTCTGCACTTTTGCGCAAAAGCCTTATTCTTACTGGCCAGAGAACGGACAGCCTTAAGGAAGAACTCGGGACTCCGATGCGGTAAGCCCATTGACCCCACGTATGCAAGACAGAACGTGTTTTCGTCATTTGACGTTGGGCCGTGCATCTCAAAGTCACCAGGGTCAAACCCGTTATATAGGGTATGAATCTTGTTCCTTGCCTCCCGATAACGCTGGCTGAAGTTATTAGCGATGGGATCAGTTGCACAAATGATTCTCGTCGCATTGTAAATGACGCACCTCTCGCAAGTTCTATCAAACCATCTTCGCAAAGGATGGGGTGACACAAACATCTGAGTACCCATCCATCCATCGCGAAAGTCTGCCACCCAAGGCAAGCGATAAGTCTTACTCAACACAAGCCCGATCATATGAACATCGTGCGGTGGTGAGGTAGTGAATATCAAGTCTACACGCTGCGCTTGATCCAAAACGACTCGAGCGTGTGCACAGGCATACGGCAACCAGCGGAGGCCAGGAAAGTTATCCATCCTTAACCCACCCACTAACCAGTCCTCGGCCTTATACAACCATCCAGCACGAGCTTTGTTGTTGCTCGGCGCGCATCGGCGAACGGAAGTCGTTTGCTCGTACCCCTTGCGAAGACTACGAGTCCGGTAGACTGGGGTCGTTGTGGAAAGGTCTTCTAATAACGCATAATCCAGTAAATCTGGCCGGTAGTACTTGCTGTCAACCGTGAGAACGATAGGCTGCCAACCAAATTCGGGTAGATACTTGATAAATTTTAGTGCACGCATCACATTGCCGCCACCCAGTGGAGGAAAATCATGCACTATAAAGAGCACTTGGTTCGGCACCTTCGGTTTCATCTCCCCCCAGCGTCCTGTCATCCACCAGCCCCACAGGCTGTCTTACGGGTGTTGCCCGGCAACCAGCCCTGCCGCAGCCACGTGGAATTGCTGTGGTCCGTATCTATCGTTCGACCGACCCGATAGGTGCAATTTTTTCCGACCTTCGACTAACAGCGCGATAGCAAGTAGCTGCAGCAAAGAAAATCACTGTGTACGCGAGACTGGATGCCAAGGAGGCACCAACTATACCATATTGTGGAATGAACAGCAGGTCCAGCAGCAATGTCAGTATAAGTCCCAGGCCAGAGGTTATGGAATTGTAATGCGGGTAGCCCCGTCCAGCGATCTCATTAGTCAGTACCTTAGAACCTCCCAACAGTACCACACCGGGCAAGAGCACGAGCATCGGAACATAAGCCTCAATAAAAGCGAAAGAGTATATGAACTGTATGACAGGTCGGCCGAGGAGCGCGAGTCCAAGAGCGCCCAGCGCCGTCAAAACCAGTGTTGTGCGTAAGATTCTCGGTGTGAAGACATTTAGCGCTTCCGGCTTGCTAGCTGCAGCTTTCGGAAAGAGAACAAAGCCTACCGCATTCGGAAGATACCACAACAGCTCGGCAAGCCGTACTGACACGCTATAGATTCCTACGGCTGTCGGTCCCAGGAAATAGTTTACAACAAACAGGTCTAGGCGGTAGTTGAAGAATTGCAGAACGTTACCCACATGCCCTCGCAGGCCAAAGGACAGCATCGAGCGCATAACAATAAAATCCAGGCGTGGTCTGAAAACGCCTCCTTCCCGGCGCAAAAGAACAGCTACGCTCATGAGGCCCATACTTCCAGCCATCAAGGAAGACAAGACAGCACCAAGCACACCCAGTTGGAAGCCAAGAACAAGCACAAAAGTGAACGTCAGCGCCAGTGCACTTTGAGCCAGACTGACTATGTTGACAGCAATAATTCGTTGGAGTCCTTGTAGAATTGCGTTGAAGTAACCACGGAGCAACTCGATCGGAAGCGCCAACATCGTCAGCAGGACGATCCAGATGGGAACCCCCGGCACTAACATTTGCAGCCAACCTGTGGGAACCAAAATGGCCATTATACCGACGCCAGCAAGTAAGGAGAGCATAGCGTAGCAAGTGGAGTTCGCTGTAAGGGTAGGCACATTTAGACGCCTCGAGCTCACAAAGTACACGTTCGCCACTCCAATCCCACTACTCAAGAAAAGCCCCAGCATCCCGGGCAACAATAGAGCCAGGTTCATGACACCCTTGCCCTCGGGCCCTAACTGGCGGGCAATAATCGCAGAAGTGGCAATTCCTAAGAGGAGAGAGAAGACATGAACAAAAAAAGTTAAGGTGACATTTCGAGCAAACGTAGCTCTACTGCCTTTGTCTCTTACCAATGCGACGATTCTCCGAGTCATTGAGAAATGCTCAGGACCTCTAAAAGTTCAAACTCTCCTGCTCTGCATCGGGCAAGGATAATCCTTGTTGTCCGCCTGCAACAAGCTTCTCGGGAGCTAAACGGTTAGAGTCATCCCCCACCATACTTCGCATATATAGAATGCATCAAACCGCCCACTGACTCGAACCCATATCGATTGCGGGCCTCCTCCGCAATTGCACAGCGGTCGAATTCATTTAAACACTCTATCATCCGCACCATCGCTTTCGATAGCTCAACCACATTGCCCGGTGGTACAAGGAAACCCATTTCCGTATCTTTAACGATCTCGGGGATCCCGCCTGCACAAGTCGCAACTATAGGCAACCCACTTGCCACGGCCTCAATCGCTGCACAGGGCAAATTGTCCCAAAGGCTGGGCAATGCGAAAAAGTCTGCCTGACGCATAAACTCAGCAACGTCTTCCTTGGATTTGATACCATGAAACGTAACCTTGCCAGCAAGCCCAAGTTCCAGAACCTGTCGTTCATATTCATCACGCGCAGGCCCATCCCCCACGATATCTAAATGCCAGTCATTCCGCTCTTCTCGTAACCGGGCTAACGCCTGCAGCAGATCTGGCACCCCCTTTATGTGAGTAGTATCCAACAACCCCACGAACAGGATTCTCTTCAGCGCATGTGCGGAATTCCTGCTAGCGGGGGGATGGAACAGAGACACATCAACGACATTCGGCACAACCTCAAACTTTGCCCGAATGCCACAGTGCTCAATTCCATTTTTTAGTGCGTAGCTTACAGGTAGAACGAGATCTGCCGAAGTGAACGCAAGACGTGCTTTCAAGAGTTCGCGACGGGAGAGTAAATGCCTTGGAAAAGCAGAGTAATGCTCACTTATGATCACCGGAATACGGAACATCCTGCCAATTAGAACCGCTGGCACGCCTGCTTGATAAATATGCCCATGAATCACGTTTGGACGAAATCCACCTTTTACAACGGTAGCGAACGCCCAGAGGCTACTAAGAAGGTAGCCCAAGTAAGAAACCTTGGGAAGCCTCGATCTCCGATACCATACTCGATAGGTTGGAATGCCTTGTGTAAGGCTGGCATCGCTCTCCAATTCCAACCGCCAAAGCTTGCTCAATCCCTGATCTGGTCCTGCACAGTGGAGCACAACAACATCGTCGTAAAGCCGAACAGCTCTGGCATGCTCCCGCACAAATATGCCCTCTATTGGGTGTTCCTTTGTGGGATACCAGGCAGTAATAAACAACACCTTCAACCGCTTTTCCTCAGACATCTACGCTGTATCTCCCTGACCCAACCTGTTCCTAGCAGCCGCATTTAAGAACCTGAACCCTCCAGAGAGCAGGTATGCGATTGCTGTTCCCTTGACCTTGACTGACCGCCCCATTCTATCTCACAACATCATCCATGTCACTTGTGGAAGCTAGCATACTCGTCCCGTCGCAAAAAGTCTCAACCGGATCTCGCCACCAGCCCAACATCCGGTTCCGCCTTGCCGATCTCCGCCCAGGTATCCTTCACATCCGCCGGATGCCACGGCGCTGGTATTCCACCAGCGACCGCCGGCCCACCAGCTTCTCGACGACCTGAATCGCTGCCACCATCCCCCATGTAGCCCACGCGATTTAAGAAAATGGCAGGCGCTCATTCTTCGTCGGCCGCTCTCAGCAACTCAGCAAACAAATCCGCTCCAATGCGAAAACCTGCCTTCTCCTGCAGTTCTTCCATCGGCTCTCGTAACGTTGGCATCTTGCCCTCACGCTGGGCGCGAATCAAAACCCCCTAGAGTCCCCGTAACCCTTAACCCCAGCGATTTTGCAGCCTTTCGTCCTTACCGCTCATCAAACAGCACACATTCCGCCTTCGCCTGTACTGCCTCTTGCACCGCTTCAGAGCCGCGCAGATCTTCGGTGAGGCACAACTCCTCCAAGACCGCTGCCGGAATCCGTACCTCTCCGAATTGCTCGTGAAGCAGAGCAAGCCAACCGACAATCACCGGGTTGAGGACCGGTAAAGTGTTGCTCACCACGCGCATACGCCAGGTCGTCCTTCAGTTCCTCCCGGCCATAATGCCACACAATGCTTCGCTCCCCTAACAGGCGGCCAAATTCATATTTTCCCATCCCAGCCAGTTCTCTCATCTTACCAATTGGCGCTGAATTCCTCGAACGTGTACGAGCGCAGCCCCTGGAGGATTGCCAGGCATTCGTCCAGCTTGTTCAAACCTTTGCAGATGACTTCAGCCCTGATCATTGAGAATGCTCCGCTTACAGGCCAATTGGCATTTCATTAATCCACCCTCACCAGCCCTTCAGTCTCTCACCCCGTCTCTACCTCTCGCGCCCACGCCCGATTCTCGCGATACCACTCCACCACCCGCGCCATTCCCTCCTCAAAGGCTACCTCCGGCCGCCAGCCCAACATCCACTCCGCCTTGCCGATCTCCGCCCAGGTATCCTTTACATCCGCCGGATGGCGCGGCTGGTATTCCACCAGCGCCCGCCGACCGACCAGCTTCTCGATGACCCGGATCGCATCCATCAGCCCGATCGGCCGATCCGATCCCAGGTTGATCACCTCAAAGCCTAGCGGCCGGAGCGCAGCCAGGGTACCGCGCGCAATGTCGTCGACGTAGGTGAAATCCCGCGACTGCGTGCCATCGCCATAGATCGTCACCGGCCGCCCCTCGCTGATCCACTGCACAAAGCGAAACGGACTCATGTCCGGCCGCCCCGCCGGACCATACACCGTAAAGTAGCGGAGGACGGTAATGTCCAGCCCATGGAGAGAATGATAGGTCGAACACAACGTCTCCGCAGCTTTCTTCGAGGCCGCATAGGGCGAAGGCGGATGGTCGGTGTTCTGATCCTCGCGGTAGGGCATCGGGTTCCCTTGACCATACACGCTGGAGCTTGAGGCCTGGACAAACTTGGCAATCCCCAATTCCCGACACAGCTCCAGCAGGTTCAGAGTTCCCATCACATTGGTCTCATAGTACACCCACGGGTTCTCCACCGAGGGCCGCACCCCGGCGCGTGCCGCCAGGTTGATCACGGCGTCGAAACGTTGAACATTGAACGTTGAACGTTCTAACGCGGATCGGTCGGTGATATCCAACCAGTGGAAGGTGAAATTCGGCTGGTCCTGGAGCCGGGTGAGGCGCCATCGCTTCAAGCGCACGTCGTAGGCGTCGTTCAGATTATCCACCCCGACAACGGTGTGGCCCTCAGCCAACAGGAACTCGGCCACCTTCCATCCGATAAAGCCAGCACAGCCGGTCACCAGATAAGAAGCCACGAAATCATCCTTTTCCAGAAACAACCGTTGTATTCATCGCTTCCTTCAGAGCCGCGTGACGCAATGGCTTCAGATCCATACCCAGAACGAGCCGTACTCGTAGGCAAACACGATGCTCTCTCTGGTCGCCAGAGATTCTCGCAACGTCGAGAGAAGCCTTTCCCGCTCCTCAGCCGTACACCGAAACGAGGTGGTCTTCGGGATGTTACTCACTACACAAACAACTGCCGATGTTCCACCACCCAGGCTGCCAGGCGGCGCACACCCTCCTCCTTCCCCACCCGGGGCCGCCATCCCAGCTCCCGCTCCGCCTTGCGGATGTCCGCGACAAAGATACGCTGATCGCCGGGACGCCAGTCGCTGTAGGTCACCTCGATGCGACGACCCAGGATATCCTCCAGCATCGGCCCCAACTCGCTCCACACGGCCAGAGTATTGTCCGGTCCACCTCCCACGTTATAGACCTGCCCGGCAGAGATCTCGATCTGGTCCACCGCCTTTTGGTACAGGTCCAACAGGTCATCCACCCACAACACGTCGCGCACCTGCTTACCATCGCCGTAAATGGTGATCGGCTGGCCGGTCACGGCCGCAATCAGGAACCAGGCAACCCATCCTTGATCTTCGACGCCGAATTGCCGTGGACCATAGATGCACGACTGACGGAAGACCACCGTCGGCAGGCCATAGATGCGGGCGTAATCGCGCACATACTGATCGCCAGCTCCTTTGGAACAACCGTAGGGCGAGTGAAAGTCGAGAGGATGGGTCTCGGCAATGCCGTAGGGGAAATCACGGTAGGCGTACCGAGTCTCGCCCTCGATCACGGCTACCTCTTCCATCCCACCATAGACTTTGTTGGTGGAAGCGTAGAGGACGATAGGACGGCGGTCCGAAAGCCGCGCTGCCTCCAATACGTTGAAGGTACCTAGGGCGTTCACTTCAAAATCGTACCGTGGGTCTTGCACAGAGGTTGTCACCGCTACCTGGGAAGCCAGGTGATAGACAACCTCCACCTCGGCTGCGGCTTCACGCAGCGTCTCGAAATCGCGGATGTCCGCCTGGAGCAACCTCCAGGCATCGCCGTGCTCGGTTCGCAGCCAGGCGACATTCTGGTCCGCGCCTCGCCGCGATAAATTATCATAGACGACCACGTCATGGCCCTGTCCGATCAGCCGGTGAGCCAGGTTGCTCCCGATGAAACCGGCCCCCCCGGTTATCAAAATCCTCAATCTAGTCCTCCATGTGATGGGCAAAATTGTGGGCAGGCTCCGCCGATCTGACAAACTCTGTCCGTCAGACCGGCCCAACCTAAACCCGGACTCCCCCACCCTCTCTTCGCTGAGAAGGTAGGGAGCCAGGCGAAAACCACGCTATCTAGAGCTTCTCGACCTGCCTGGGATCGATCTCGACCGGCGTCATCCGGCCCATGACATCCAGCAAGATGCGAACCCGTTCCTTGGGCGGCAGGGGGCGGTCAAAGATCGCTTCCAGGTCCCGCAAAGGCCCGGCGGTGATCCGCACCCGGTCGCCCTGCTTCAAATCACTATACCCCACAATCTCCAGATTGTCCAGTCGTTGACGGATCAGTTCGATAATCTCGTCGGCTACCACCGTGGGTTGTTCTCCGGAGCGAACGATATGCCGCACCCCAGGCAACCAGTCAATGGAGGAGCGAGGCGTGGTCTGGAAATCAACCCGGACAAAGAGGTAGCAGGGAAAGTATACCACCCACTCGGGTCGGTCCCGCCGTTGGACCTTGCGCCGCACGGCAGGCAGATAGGTCTCCAGCCCCTGTTCCTGCAACAGCGCATGAACCTGGGCCTCTTTCTTCGGCTTGGTGTATACCGCGTACCAGTGTTTCATCGGCTAGCGACAACCCGCCGCTTTCTGCAAAAAGTAGCTCCACGTTCGTTCCAGGCCCTCGGCAAGATCGATCTCTGCCTGCCAGCCTAACTCCTGTTTAATCTTGGTACAATCCAGCCGCGAATGGCGGACATCGCCCGGCCGAGGGGGGCCATGCCTGGGCTCCACAATGCGACCCGTCACTTCCATCAAAGTGCACAATAGCATGCGGATGCTGGTGTTCACTCCGGTACCCACATTGTACGCCTGGCCGTCGCCTCCTTCCAGTGCCAGCACGTTCGCTCGTGCGCAATCGTCTACGTACACAAAATCTCGCGTCTGCTCTCCATCCCCGTGAATCTCGGGGGCAACTCCGTCCACGAGGTTCTGACAAAAGATAGCCACGACACCCGCTTCCCCGCACAGGTCCTGGCGCGGGCCATAGACGTTGGCATACCGCAAACTGGTCCAGCGCAAGCCATACGCCGTTCCATAGAGGCTTACATAGCGCTCGCCGGTATACTTGCTCAGCCCATACGGGGAAACGGGGTTCACTGGATGGGTCTCATCGACCGGCAGGTAACGGGGATGACCATACATCGCCCCACCAGACGAGCTATAGATGAACTTGGCCACGCCGGCTCGACGCGCCGCCTCTAACAGATTCAGAGTCCCCAGGATGTTCTGGGTCGCATCAAACAGAGGCTGTCGCAATGACGTGACGACGCTCGGGTTGGCTGCGTGATGGTTCACCACATCTGGCCGTTCGGCCAGGAACAGATCGAGAAGGTTAGGCTCACCGATATCCATTTCCACCAGCCGGGCCGCCGGATGCACATTCTCCCGCTTTCCCGAGCTCAGATTGTCCACAACGATCACGTCATGGCCTTCCGCCACATAGGCATCCACGACGTGCGAGCCGATGAATCCGGCCCCTCCAGTGACAAGGATCTTCACAAGACACCCGACCCAATGATCCACAGAAGACCGAATCAGGCGCTGCCCTCCCCTTGCTGGGCCTTGGCCTTTTGCCAGAGGACTTCCTGCTCAGCCGGGGCTAGGGAGGCAAAATCGCTGTGTTGCAAACGGGCTTCCTGTTCCATCTGGGCAAATCGCTGAGTGAAGCGGTCACAGGCACGCCGTAAGGCACTCTCAGCGTCCACCCCCAGCCAGCGAGCCAGATTGACCAGCGTGAACAACAGATCGCCCATTTCCCGTTCCCGGGCCGCCGCATCCTCACAGGCGCGGAGTTCACGCACCTCTTCAACAACCTTGTCGAGCACCCCCTCGACGTCCGACCAGTCAAAGCCCAACCGCGCCGCCCGATCGCTAATCGCCTGGGCGCGGGCCAGGGCGGGTAGCGCTGACGGCACCCCCTCCAGGCGGGATTGCGGCGCATGCCCTTCTGCCACTCGTTCGTCCGCTTTGATCGCCTCCCAATTGCGCAGTACCTCAGCCGAGTCTTGAACGGTCTGGCCGCCAAAGACATGCGGATGGCGACGTTTGAGCTTCGCGTCAATCCGGCCGATCACATCGGCAAACCGAAACGTACCCTCCTCCGTAGCGATCTGGACATGCATCGCGATCTGCATCAGCAGGTCGCCCAGCTCTTCACACAACCTTTCCGGATCATCGGCATCGAGGGCGGCCAGGACTTCATACGTTTCCTCCAGCAAATTGGAACGAAGCGTTTGATGACTCTGTTCTCGATCCCACGGGCAACCGTCAGGCGCCCGCAGCCGGGCCACCGTCTCCTGAAGGGCCGGCAATCCGCCAGGGTGGGGTAGCGGCGGTACGTATAGACATGTCAGATGGTCCAGCGGCTGCCCCTGATCGAGTTCGTACAGAGGAATCGTCATCCGGGTGCACTGGGGCGTGCCGGCAGCCCGTACCAAGGTCACCGGGTGTTCATCCGGGTAGGCATTCATTAACGTCAGTTTGACGTCGCTGGCCAATTGCTGGCTATCAAGCTGTCCGATGAGCGCCGGTCGGTCGGGGTCGAGCGGCGGATGATGAGCGGCTGCCAGATCGCTGGCATCTGCGACCTGCAGACCGTTCAGCGCATCCACCTCGAGGACAGCTAGTGTCGGTTCGATGAAGCTCAAGCCTTCGACCAGGCGCACCGGCAAACCGATCTGGCGCGCGCGGGCGACGATGCGCTGGACCGAGGACTCGCCTACCCACGGATGGCCTGGAACTGCATACACCACCCCCTGAGGCCGCTGCCCCAAGGCAATGATCCGCTGTGCAATGGTCTCATACACCTCGGCAACGTCGTCAGCTTGCTGGTACAGCTCGTCAAAGCTATGAAGCACCAGATGGGTTGGCAATGCAGCGACAATGGGATGGTGCCGGGTGCGCAGATAGATTTCGTCCGCCTCACAGAGCAGGTCCCATGCTTCGCGGGTCAGATACGCCGGCCCACCGGGTCCCAGGCCGAGAATTGTGATCGCCATGGTTTATTCATCCCTTCTCGCTCTGGTGGCTCCGATGCATTGCAATGATACTCCACCTTCCTCGATTCTGCAAGTCGCATGTGGATTGGTGTGCGGATGCGCGGGAGTCGAGGCTTTAGCCGGAGAATTGTCTGAAGCCTCTACTCCCTTTCGCTCGGGAGTCGAGGATTTTGATCAGAATTGACACCTTCTATGAATCTGAGAGCTGGCGGCGGACGGTTCTATGACAGTTGCACGCCAAAGATACGACCGATCAGGTAGGTAATCGCCGTCGCAAAAATGCCAATACCCACCATCTCCAGACCGCTCTTGAGCCATGGCAGGCCGGTGAACACCGTCTTGAGCGCGCCGATGACAAAGAGGGCGACGATGCTCAGGGTGACCGAGAGGAAGAGAGCCGGCAGCCCCTGTAGGAAGAGATAGCCGATTAGCGGGACGATGGCTCCGAGAATGAACGATCCCCCGGAGAAGGCACCTGCCTTCCATGGATTAGGAAAACTTTCGGGCATTAAGCCCAGTTCGTCCCGCACCAGACCCTCGAGAAAGAGTTCCGGCTCCCGGCTGACCCGCTCGACCATCCGCTCCGCCTCCTCGGCGCTGAACCCCTTGAGCTGGTAGAGGATGCGCAGCTCTTCTTTCTCCTCCTCCGGTTCCTGTTCGATCTCCTCCCGCTCGCGGGCCACCTCTGCCTCGTAGACTTCCCGTTGCGACTTGGTCGAGATATAGGCCCCGGCGGCCATGGAGATAGCGCCAGCCAGCAGACCGGCCAAGCCGGCCAGCAGGACGATCGCCCGGCCTGGGTCGGCCCCGGCCACCCCCGACACCAGGCTGAGAGTCGAAACCAGCCCATCGTTGATGCCAAAGATCAGATCGCGCATCGCCCCACCGCCCCCACGATGCCAGCGCTCCCGACTGAGGATCGCCTCCACTCCTTGGGCTTGCGGTCTGCCCATGGCCCGCAGGGCAATGGCGTGTCCGTGCTCATCGGCCTGGGCTTCCGCCGCGATGCGCGCACTCTCGGCGTCAGCCAGGTCGACTCCGTAGCCGGCCATCGCCCCCCGCTCTACCGCTTCCAACCGACGGAGGATCGGCTGCTGTCCGCCCAGGCGGGCCAGGAACCCCAGCCAGCGGGCTCGCCGGTCGGACGGAGGCGGTGGCAGGGTGCCCCCCAGCTCGCGGATGCGCGCCTCCCAACGCGCCGCATGACGCTGCTCCGCATCGCGCATCTCCAACAGAAGCCGCCGGGTTCGTTCATCCTGAGCCGCTTCGGCCAGCTTCTGATATACCTGGGCGGCTTCGACCTCATCCCGCCAATAGGCTTGCAGGCGGGCAATCTCCTTTTCATCCGTGGCAGACATCGAAACACCTCCCTTACGTTCGTGTCGTCCCTTTGACTCTGCTGCGGCTGTGCACAGTAGGTTGACAAGCCCGCTGTGGCCTTGCGGAATGTCCCAGAAGCGGAAGCTTTCACTGGGTTGTGCGTGATTCCGTACCGGCTAAAGCCTCCACTCCATTGCATGCTGGACTTGGCAGCAGCCTACGACACCACTTTGATCCCTACCGCTCGGGAGAGCGGTCGATCGGTTGTCGACCCGCAGCCCGATCGGCCGTGGGCGAGCGCTGGGCCACCCACGCGGCGATCAGCGTGGTCAACGGCACCCCCGCCAGGAGTCCCAGGCTGCCCACCAGGGTGCGCACGATCTCTTCGGCGATCATCTCCCGGTTGAGAGTGGCGCTCAGCGGTTCGCTATAGACCGAGAAGAGAAGGAGAAGCGGCAAGGCCACTCCGGCATAGGCCAGCAACAGGGTGTTGACCATGGCTGCAATGTGATCGCGCCCGATGACCATCCCGTGCCGAAAAAGCGCCCGCCAACTCAGATTCGGGTTCGCTCTGTGCAGTTCAAAGATGGCCGACGATTGGTTAATGGCTACGTCATCCAACGCTCCTAGCGTACCGATGATGATCCCGGCCAACAACAGCCCCTGGAGGTCCAGCCGCGCCCCAGCCACCTGCAAGAATCCGGCCTCCTCGGCCCCATAACCGGAGAGCCGCGCCCAGCCCACGAACCAGGCAGCCAGCAGTCCGGTCAAGATCAGGCTGAGGAAGAGCCCAGCCACAGCCACGTGAGTCTTGGCTTTCCATCCATAGACCAGGTAGAGACTGATGCCCATCATCCCCACTGATCCCAGGATGGCAACGAGGACCGGGTCCCAGCCGTCCAGGATGCGCGGCACGATAAAGGCGGTAATGACCACCAGGCTGATCCCCATGCCGATCAGCGAACGCACCCCCTGCCAGCCGCTGAGCAAGAGCGTTGCCGTGACAAAAAGCAATGTCAGCCACCACAGCGGCCGACTACGCACATAATCGGTAATGAAAAAGAGGTCCGCACCATCAGCGGTCCGGCTGTGCTCAACCAACACCCGATCGCCGACGCGAAAGATGCGGCTCTGGTTCGTCAGGCCAAGCAGACCGTGCTCGACCTCCACCTCCTGTCCGGCCAAGGCTCCGCTCAGCACCCGTAAACGGAGACGCTGATAGGGTTGTTCCAGGTCACCTTGCACGACCGTCCCCTCCTCCACCACGTCCACCACCTGGGCGCGGAGGGTCTCGCTCTCGCCGACGGCCAATTCGCGGTACCGTTCCGGACGAGCCTGCCGGGTGACGATGGCTGCCAGCAGGGCAAAGATGGCCGCCGCCAGAAGCGCTGCGGTGATCCATCCTGTTCGGCGGGAACTAGCCACCGGAGTCTCCCTGCTTGCGGATCGGGTCGCCGCGACGCACCATGCCACCGGCGACGACCTGGCAAAAGATCCCTTCGGTAGGCAGCAGTGAGTGACCTCGAAACTGATAGGTGTGAGCCAGCGTCGGCGGCTTGCCGATCTGTTCTACCTCCAACACCACCTGGTCGCCGATCACCAGCCGATCGCCCACCGCCAGGGCGGCCGTGTCCAGGCCGCGAGTGGTCAGGTTCTCGGCAAAACTGCCAGGTCGGGCGTTCAGTCCCTTCTCGCGGTTCAGCCGCTCCACGCTCTCCCAGGCCAGCAGGCTCACCTGCCATCGCCCAGGCTGAGGAGGTCCGGCATGAGCATCACCCACCAGGCCCCAGTCAACCCGGAGCTCGCCCTCGCCCACATCGGTCTTGGGGTCGCTGCGCCGATCGCTCCGGCAGACGGCGATCACCTCTGCCGCCGACTCCTCGCCCAAACGGATGCGCGTGCCGGCCGGGCAGGGATGCACTGGCTCCCCCAGGGCGTGGGCTAGGGCCACGTAGGCGGCAATGCCGGTGCAATGGTTCAGATAGAGGGCCGGCGGTCCCAGTGGCCGGAGCAACCGAACGATCCGCTGCAGATGCGCCTCATCGGCGCTGATCAGGTGACTCCCACCGAGGATCATCACCGGGTCCCGACCAAAGGTTCGCCGTACGTGCAATAGGGTGTTGAGCAACCCGGCATGGCAACAACCACACACCAGAACCAGCCCGGCCGGACTGTCCACCACCAGCGCCAGGTCATCGCGGTAGGGGTCCGGCGCCCAGCCTTCCCCATCCCGGATCCAGTGGTGAGGAGCGCGACCCTCCGGTTCGGGCCGGTCCCGGATCTCGCCAGTCGTCCACACACCAGGCACGATCTCCTGGGGTGCATCGCTCAGACGAAGATCGGCCGCTCGGCGCAGGGCGTCCTCAGTCAGCCGCAGGCCTACCGATTTTGCCTCCTGGCCCCGGCGGGAGAACCGCCCCCGCAGCAGGTCGGGATGGGCGTAGACCGGCAGCCCAGGACGCTCCCTCAAAAAGGCTTCCAGACCCCCGGTGTGGTCAAAGTGGGCATGACTCAGCGCCAGGGCAGCGATGCTGGCCGGCGGAATATCCAACTCGCGTAAGTTGTGCATCAGCACCGCTCCACTGGCCCCGGTATCAAATAGCACCCGCTGGCCTTCCATCTCGATGAGGAAGGCCAGGCCATGCTCCCCCCACAGCGTAGAAACGGGCCGAACCGAATTGTCAACCACACAGGTGATCTGGATCATCGGCCCCCTCCTCGCCAGCGATGGCGGTGTGGCCCCGACCGAAACCGGGTTCCACGGGTCGGTTCCCGAGCGCCCGACCGTCCTCCCGCCGGGCGTCGGCCTATGATGCGACGGTCCAGGCCTGAGACCAGATAATCGGCCAGGCGAGGCACGATCTCCCGTCCCGCCCAGACCAAGGCCGCACCGACCAGGGGCAGCAGCCGAGAGCGGACCAGCAGGGATGCCGACTCCGTCCCGACCCGCACCGCCATCGGCTCGGGCTGGACCGCCGGCAGCCGAAGCGGTTCGGCCTCCCGCACCCGCTCACCCACGACCACGATCGCCTCTCTGGGGCAGGTAGAGACACAGAGCTCACACTCGCGGCACTGCGCTTCGTCCACCGTAGCCTTGCCATCCACCAGGTAGAGCGCACCGCTCGGACAGATCTCCACGCAGGCGCCGCAGCCGTCACAATACTCGACACGGATTTGGATCACCGTACTTCACCCCCTCCATCTGTTTGTAGGCATAAACCAGATATCTTTACGTTTCTCCTCCCAGCCGGCCTTCACCGGCGCGTCGCCTCGCACAACCAATGTCGATGGGTTCAGGCCTGCTCTCCTTCCGGGCTGTAGAGCCATGCCAAGGCGATGAATCCGCCCCACGGCACTGGCAGGATTGCGCCCGACCACGGCCCCCACTGTGGAAAGAGGGTCGTACGCCAGATCAGGCGCGTCGGCCGGTTGCCGGCCACGGAACGAAGCAGACGCTTTAATCCCCCTACGCTATAGAAGCGAGCGGTGTCGTAAGTGGTCCGCCGCCAGAGTCGGGCCAGGCGCCGTTGCAGACCCAATAGACTCCAGCGGTTCAGCACACCCAGGATCAGGCCCCGCCGGGCGACCCGCATCGCCTCTGCCAGAGCCACCTCCGGCTGCGGCAGGAACTCCAGGGTGGTGATCAGAAAACTCAGGTCAAAGCACCCATCAGCGAAGGGAAGCCGATGGGCATCACCTCTCACCCACGCGAGACCGTCCCGCGACCGCGCCTGGTCCAGCATGGCGGCTGACAGGTCCAGGCCCACCACATTCAACCCCTGGCCCTCTAACCAGCGGCTGAAATGGCCCGTCCCACAGCCAATCTCCAGCACATGCTGAACATCAAGATCCTGGATCAGCCAGCGCAGCGCTGCCTTTTCCAGCCGGTCCACCCTCCGTCCTTCCGGCGTCTCGTACCAGGCCTCATAGCGGGCTGCGATCTGATCAAAGACGGTGTAGGAAGTGCTCATCCTCCCCCATCGCCCTGGACGGATTCACTCGTACCGGGTCGAGGGCAGGCATTGGACAGGGTGACGACCATCACCACTTCGCCCTGCCCGGCGGCCTGGTGGAATGCCTGCTGCAAGGCAGCAAAGACCGCTGCCTCTTCGCCCCATACCAGCGTGCTCATCTCGCCGAGACGGGTCCCCAGGCCCTGGGCGCGCAAGGTGCGCACTGCGTCGCGGATCACCGGACCTAGGGCCGGCTGCCGAAGTGGGTACAGACTGACCTGTGCCGTGACCAAGCTCATGGCAGTCCCTCCAACTTGTGCAGCGCGGCCCGCAGCGCCTCGTTGACCCACCCCAGTTGCTGGGCCGCCAGGGCGATCTCCTCCGCCACCTCTTCCTGACCAGCGGCGCGGACCCTATCGGCCCAGAGACGGAATTCGTCCGCGTGCTCGTCGTTATGTTCGATCCAGTGGGGCAGCAGCACTCGCAGCTTCTCCAGCTCGCCGATTGTCGCCATCCTGTTCTCCCTCCACCGGAACCAGTGTGACGGTGTGCTTCAAAAAGTCGATGCGGCCTATCCTCGCTCGCACCACCACCGGTTCCTCAAAAAACGCCTGCAACCGCACACCCCCATCAACCGGCTCCAGCAGGATCACATCCCGCATGATCTCCTCTTTCTGACCACCGCGCAGAAGGGAAACTGTCGCTTGACACATCGGGCATCCTCAAAACCTTTCCGATCCGCTCAGACGTTTGCGCACCTCAGTCCATACCCGGCGCAGCGCGGCAGCGACCGGCCCTTGCGGTTGATAGACGGTCACCGGCTGTCCCTGGACCATCGCCTCGGTCACTACCAGGTCATACGGGATCCGCCCCACCACTGCCACCCCCTGGGCCGCACAAAACACCTCGATCACAGCCGTCTGCTGCAGATTCAGGTCCGCCTTGTTGATACAGACCAGGGCTGGGATACGGAAGTGGTGGACTGTCCTTAGGATCCGCTCCAGGTCATGCACGCCTGAAAGGGTCGGCTCCGCCACCAGCAGCGCCAGGTCCGCGCCGGCACTGGCTGCAATGACGGGGCAGCCGATCCCCGGCGGCCCGTCCACCAGGAGCAGATCGCGGCCCTCATCCAACGCCAGCAACCAGCCCTGTTGCTTGACCATCGTGACCAGTTTACCCGAATTCTCTTGTCCGGCAAAGAGATGGGCATGGAACAGCGGCCCAAAGCGAGTGTCGGAGCGGAACCACAGCCCGGCTTGCCGCTCCTCGCTCCGGATCGCCCCCTCCGGGCACTGGTAGACGCACGAGAGGCACCCCTCGCAGGCCAGTGGGTCGATGCGGTAGCGGTCCTCGCCCGGGATGACCGCCTCGAACCGACACACCTCGGCACAGCGACCGCACCCGATGCAGCGGCGCGCGTCGATCACCGCTGCCTGCCCGCCCATGAAAGTATGTTCCTCCAGGCGGGTCGGCTGCAACACCAGTTCCAGATTGGCCGCATCCAAATCGGCATCCACCAGGCCGATACGCAGCTCCCGAGAAGCCAGATCGGCCAGCGCCGCCGCCACCGAGGTCTTGCCTGTACCACCCTTCCCACTGAGGATGACCAGTTGCTTCATCGGCCCTTCCTCCGAACGGCAAGCTCTCTGGCGATCTGTTGGTACAGATTCTGGAACCGCGGCCGGTATTCGGGCAGCGCCTCGACCAGCGCCTGGCCAGCCGAGATCGCTTCCGCGATGCGCCGATCATGGGGAATGCGCATCAGGATCGGAATCCCCTCCGCCGCGCAATATTGATCCACACCGGTATCGCCGATCCCGTCCCGGTTGACCACCACCCCCACGGGCAAGCCCAATTCGCCGCGTGCGACCTCCGCCGCCAGGCGCAGGTCATGCAACCCGAACGGTGTTGGTTCGGTGACCAGAAGCACAAAATCGGCGCCGCGCATTGTCTCTACCACCGGGCAGGAAGTGCCGGGCGGCGCATCGAGAATGGCCACCCTGCCATACACCGCCGGCAAGTACCTCTGCTTCAACTGACGGATGACCGGCACCGCCATTGCCTCGCCAATATTCAACGTGCCCTGGCCGAACTGAATCGGGCCAGCCCACCCCGATTCCAACCTGCCCGTTACATACAGCACCTCATGGATGGCACCTTCCGGACAATTCAAAGTGCAACTGCCACAGCCCTGGCACAGTTCCGGAAAGATCAGCACCTTCTTGCCAACCACGGCAATGGCATGCCAGACACACACCTCGGCACAACGGCCACAAAAGGTGCACCGATCCTCGTCCACCTTCGGGATCAAGATGCCTACTTCCTCGCTGTGGTTCAGGACCGGTTTAAGAAAGAGAGCCGCGTTGGGTTCTTCCACATCGCAATCCAGGAAGAGGGTGGGCTCTGCCATCGACAGCGCCAGACTGGTCGCCACGGTCGTTTTGCCAGTGCCTCCCTTTCCACTGGCGATGGCAATGATCATCGAATCTGCCATACCAAATTCCTCAGATCTGGCTCAGCGCCGTAACGTAGCCACCAAACGGTGGGGACGGATCAGCAAGTCAAGGGCATCCTCGATCCGGCTGACTACCAAGTCAGCGGACTGGAGAGCAGCCGTGGCCAGCCCTTCTGGTCCCAGAACAGCGATGCCCAAGGCCGCTGCCGCCAGCATTCCTCGGTCGTTGACGCCGTTGCCAATGGCAACAACTCGATCCGCCCCCAGATGCTCCACCCATGCCTGTTTCTGGCCGGATTCGTCGCCGGCCTGGATGAGCAGCAGCCGCAGCCCGAATCGTTGACCAATCTCGGTCGCCCGACCGTGGGTATCGGCGGTGATCATATGGATGGTGAGAGAGGCCGAGAGCACCGCCAGCCGTTGAGCCACGCCGGCGAGAACCTCGCCATCGAGGGCCACCGTACCGTTCAGATCAACTACCAGGTGTTCGAGGACGAGCCTCTTATATCCGGGGATCGTAATCTCGATCAACTGCCTGGTCCTCCGTGCTCGTGGGATATCCGAGTGTACATCCCAAGACCGGTGCCAAGTTCCAGACGGGGGTCGGGGGGATTCCCCGACCCCCGTCGGCGGGAGCAGCAATTGGGCGGCGGAGCGGGTGGTTAGGGCTTCCACTCCTTCCAGACCTTGCCGACCAGATTGGGGCCGGGCTTGAGGGTTTTCCCTCCCGGCTGCCAGCCGGAGGGCATCACCTCGCCCGTCGCCCGGGCATGCTGGAAGGCTTTGATCTGGCGGATCAGTTCGTCGGGGTTGCGGCCTACCTCAGGGGTGAGCACTTCGGTCGCCCGGATAATGCCATCGGGGTCGATGATGAACCGGCCACGGATGTCCACACCAGCTGCCTCGTCGTAGACCCCGTATACCGTCCCGATCCGTCCACCACCGTCAGAGAGCATCGGGAAGGGCACGCCGCCCTCTACCATCTTGGACAGCTCTTCCTCCTGCCAGATCTTGTGGACAAAGCGACTGTCAGTGCTGACCGACAAGACTTCGACCCCCAGCGCCTTGAACTGATCGTACCTGGCAGCGACCGCCGCCAGTTCCGTCGGTCAGACGAAGGTAAAGTCGCCGGGATAGAAGCATAGCACCACCCATTGACCCCGATAATCCGACAGCTTGATATTCTTGAATCCCTGGCCGGCGACATAAGCGGTCGCCTCAAAGTCTGGAGCCTCCTTACCCGTCCGTGCGATCGTCATTGGCACCTCCTCTGTCACGGTTGCTTTCTCAGGGGTTGCCTTTGCCACCAATGGTCCCCCAGCCGGTTTGACACAGCTATCCACTTCTTCACTCACGCGTGGGCTCCTTTCGTTTCGCCCGCCCTACTCTTTCCGACCGCCCATCCCTGCTCCCTGGGATGAATACGTCCGGTTCTGGACCTGCACAACCGGCGTTATTCCCGGATCATTTGAGTACCGCACTTGGGGCAGAGGACCGTGTAACAGGGCTGTCCAACCTGATGGGGCACCTTGTGCCCACACGCCGGACACAGGCAGAAACCGCCTGGACCAGCGGCTTTCGGTCCACCCATCCGGCCAGGTCCCTGGCCTCGACCAGCCCCCCTTCCCTGTCCTCGTCCCTGTCCCCTTCCGCGTCCCATACTGACCTCCTATCCCAGCTCTTCCAAACGCCGGGCGATCTCATCCAACTGCTGCCGCAGCATCTCCGCCTCTTCCTGCAAGCGGGCCAGTTCATCCTTCTCGTACTGGCCTTCGGCCGGCCACGAGCCATGGCCATGGGCCACGCTCTCCCGGCACGGGGCAGCGCCCCGCAACTGCCCAGCCAGATAGCGCTCCAGCGACTGCCGAACCGTGCCGTAGGCCCCGGTCACCCCCTCGATGCCATATTGCTGAAAGAAGGAAATGGCGCGCCCGCCCATCCCGCCGGTCAGCATGACCTGGGCGCCCAGGCTGGAAATGAAGGCGGGTACCTGGCCTGGCTGGTGATTGCCATAGTAGGGATTATCCACTTCGCGGACCTCACGAACCTGGTCACCATCCAGGTCCACCACGACAAAGTAGGGGCAGCGTCCAAAGTGAGGACTGACTACACTGTCCAGTCCGTTCTTGTTGTCAGCCGAAACCGCAATCCGCATTAGTTAACCCTCCTGTTCCAACTGCTCGATCCGTGTCATCACTTCAGCCAGTTCCTGCCGCAGGCTCTTGAGCCTCTCGCGCAGACTGGCCAGCTCCACTTCCTTGACTGACGGTCGGGACAACGGATCAACCCGGCCCCCCGCCCGCTGCCCCGTCAAGCTACTACGACCACCCATCCCGGCGTGGTCCCCCACGCTCGCTCCACTCAAGTATGGAAGGCGACCCTCTTGGAACGCCTCCACCGCCTGGCGGACGGTACCGCCCGAGACCAGATAGCCCACGATGCCGGCGGCCTGCAGCACCTCAAAGGCATTGGGACCCAGATTTCCGGTCAAAACTGCTTGAGCGCCCCGGTTGACCACGAACTGGGCAGCCTGGATGCCCGCACCCCCGCTCTGGTTCATCGCCGGGTTAGGCACCGCCTCCCACTCCATGGTCTCGGTATCCACAAACAGGTACACCGGGCAACGGCCAAACACCGGACTGACCGGCGCATCCAGGTTGTTACCCTGGGAAGAGACTACAACTCGCATTTGCTCAATCTCCTATGCTCGTGTTATAATCATGGTACCACCTACCTCTAGGTGGGGAGAGCGGGGACGGGCGACGAGCCCGGATCCTTGTCGGCCCGTCCCTGCTCCGCTTGTGCATGGGCCTCCTTACTCCTGGCTGAGCTCGTCCATCCGCCGGTTGATGGCATCCAGTTGCTCCTTCAGCCATTCCGCCTGGTTCTTCAGCGCCTCAATCTCCTCCTCGCGGGAGGGCGGCGCATAGGCTGGACCGTACGCCCATGCGGGGGGTACGGCACGCCATCGCGCCCAGCGGGGCAGCCCGGTGGCATAGTACCAGTGCCGCCATCCATAGCCACCACCACCCCAGCCGCCGCGGCCAAAGAAGCGGCGACCCGGCCACGGATAGGCCCAGCCAGGGGCAGGATATCCGGCACAGTAGCCAAAGCCCCGGCCGGTCATCGGCCCCATGCCCAGCGGTCCGGTTCGATCTCCTGCTGGCATCTTGTTCACCTCCTTTCTTTCCATGATTTCTGACTTATTATTAACTAGCACTACTCTCTACGAAGATGGACGGCCTGGCTTCAGGGATCCGCTTCACCAGCTCTTGGGCGATGCGGGCAAAGGCATCCGACCGATAGTCTTCAATCCGCCCCGCGTCGCACAAGCGGGCGACCTCGGGATCGATGGGCAAGCGCCCCAGGAACGGGATCCCCATCCGCTGAGCCATCTCCTCGGCGTGGCTGGGGCCAAAGATGTCATAGCGCTTGCCCGTATCGGGACATTCAAAGTAACTCATGTTCTCGATCAGCCCCAGGATCGGGGTCCCCATCTGCCGGGCCATATTCGCCGCCTTGCGCACCACCATGCCCGCCAGGTCCTGCGGCGAGCTGACCAGCACAATGCCCGACATCGGCAGCGACTGCATGACCGTCAGCGAGGCGTCTGAGGTGCCGGGAGGCAGGTCGACAACCAGATAGTCCAGCATCCCCCAGAAGACATCCCCCCAGAACTGCTTGATCGCCCCGCTGACCAGGGGCCCGCGCCAGATGACCGCCATGTCTTCCTGTTCCAGCAGCAGATTGATCGACATAACCTTAATGCCGGTCTTGCTCTGCGGCGGAATGGGCCCCAAGGGACCAAAGCCCAACCGCGCCCCATTGGGGAAGAACATTTTCGGGATGCTGGGACCGGTGATGTCGGCATCCAGAATACCCACCTGGTAGCCTTCGCGGCGCAGCGCCAGGGCCAGCAACCCACTGACCAGCGATTTACCCACGCCCCCCTTGCCGCTCATGACCGCCACCACCCGGCGGATCTGGTTCAGTTCCTCAAGCGCGCCTTTTTCCCGTTGGAGCACGCCAATCCCGATCCGCTGCTTTTCCTCTTTGCTCATCTCGGTCAGCTCGACCTCGACCCCTTCGACGCCTTCCAGAGCACCTACTGCCCGTTTGACATCCTCCACAATCTGATCCCGGAGCGGACAGCCCAGGGTGGTCAGTGCCAGGCTGATCTTGACCCGGTTCTTCTGGATCCGCACCCGACGAACCATCCCCAACTCGATCAAACTCTTGTGCAATTCGGGGTCCATGACCCCCTCGAGCGCCTGACGCACTGCAGTTTCAGTAACCAATGCTCATCCCTCCTCATCAATGAGAATTTCGCAATTCAATCAATATCTCGATTCACCGGATTCAGTCATGGACTGCCATGTGCGAGTCGTAGGTGGTCAGAAAGTGATGCAACATCCGGTCCGTCTCCCGCAGGTCCTCCACCCACCAGGCCAGGAACCGGTCCCCCTCTTCCGTAATCCTATACAGGCGACGGGCCGGGCCGGTTCCTTCCGTATCCCAGCGCGAGCTCACCAACCCCTGATCCTCCAGGCTGCGCAGCACGCGGTACACCGTGCTCAGGTCGACCGGAACCTGCTCAAAGCCGAACTCCTTGAGCCCATCGACGAGCTGATAGCCGTAGCTCTCGCCATAGTGCAAGAGCAACAACAGGCACGGCTCCAGGAAGCGGTGGATCCGTCTTGGACAGGCTCTCCCCTCCTGTCCCCATTGCCAACGATGGCGGCGCTGGGGCATTTCATCCCACCTTTCTGATGTTCCCATCTATATGCATAATGCATATAGATTATAGCGTACATGCATTGACTTGTCAAGAGGGAAAATGGATGAATTTTCAGAATCGTGCCGGCTACGTAACGGTCGCCCTTCACAGTGAGCACCACCGAACGAGGCGAGGAGTTTTGACAACGACGGGCACGGCTGATATAATGTTTCTAGATTACCCGCAGGGTGTCCCCCTGGCGGTCTCTGGAGTATGTACCATGCCCAACGTGGCAATTGTCACCGATAGCTGTGCCAGCATCCCCGACACACTGATTCAGGCCCTCAAGATCCATTGGGTTCCCTACTATATTCATCGTGGTCGCGAGGTGCTCCGCGACCTGGTCACCGCCCAACGGGAAAGTTTCTACCGGTGGCTGGCTACTGCCACCGAACTACCCACCACGGCCAGCCCCGGTCCAGGAGATTATGTAAGGATTTATGAGCAGTTGGCCGAGGATGAGGGAGTTACCGAGATCGTGAGCATCCACATGACTTCCAAGGGCAGCGGCGCCTATCAAGCCGCCAAGGTGGCGCAATCCATCCTCCGCGAACGTCTCCCCCACCTTCAGATCGAGGTCATAGACACCCTCAACGTGTCGATGTGCCAGGGGTGGATGGTGATCGAGGCTGCTCGATCGGCTCTGGCCGGCCGATCTCTGGCCGAGATCGTAGCGCGGGTCAAAGCCATGATCCCCACCACGCGCATGATCCAGACCGCCGACACGTTGAAATATCTGTACATGGGCGGCCGGATCGGCAAGGCCAAGCACTTGGTCGGTAGCCTGCTGAACATCAAGCCATTAATCAGCATGGAAGATGGCGAGATCGTCGCCCTCGGTCAGGCGCGCAGTCGGGGGCGAGCCTATGAAAAGATCGCCGAGTGGGTCGAGGCCGCCGCTAACCGCCTCGGTGGGCTGCGTGTGGCCTATGTCCACGCCGCCGCCGTGGACGAGGCACAGAAGCTGCGCCAATTGGTGGAGGCGCGCCTGTCAACCGTGGAATCGCTGATCGCCGAACTTTCTCCTGCGCTGGGTGTCCACACCGGCCCCGGCACCGCCGGAGTCTGCTACGCTCCGGCCTTGACCGACCAGGTCAACGGAATTTGACAGCCCTCATAGTTTGTGCTAAACTTCACATACTTTGAACAACCTGCAAGGGTCACACGATGCAGGGATGGAGGCGCCTTAAGATAGCCCGACGGTCCATATCGAGGAGGCCAGTGGCAGGCACGCTATTCAGGGCAATAAGGTCCAGAAACAACGGAGGAATGATATGACCGAGGAACCTTTAGATTTGACCCCTCTTTACAGGGTGCTGGAGCAGTACAGGGCACAGCGCGGAGCGCTCATTCCCGTGCTACAGAAAGCCCAGGAACTGTATGGCTGGCTGCCCAAACCGGTGTTGGAAACGATCGCTCGTGAGATGCGAGTCCCCCTCAGTCAAGTCTATGGGGTGGTGACTTTCTACGCCCAGTTCTATCTTACCCGGCGTGGTCGGCACATCATTCGTCAGTGTGACGGAACCGCCTGCCACGTCCGGGGGGCAGGTCGCATTATTAGCACGGTGGAAAACCGGCTGGGTATCCGCGCTGGAGAGACAACTCCGGACTATCGGGTCACCTACGAGGTAGTCTATTGCCTCGGCTCGTGCGGTCTGGCGCCGGTGGCCATGGTCGATGACCAGGTGGTGGGCCATCTCGTACCAGAGACGATGGTCAAGATCGTGGATCAACTCCAGTAAACTTGGGTGGACGCGAGGCAACCCAAGGTTCTGCTCCGAGAGGTAGAGAGAAATGGCGAAACTAAAGAGTGTTCAAGACTTGTATGCCTTGCACGAGCGAGTCAGGCGCGAACTATTTGTCCGGACTCCGGCTGCGGTGCGATTGGTCGTAGGCATGGGTGACGCTGGCTTGGCTGCCGGCGCACGGGAGACGTTGCGCGCACTACAAGATGAACTCGCGCGGTGCGGCCTTCAGGTCCCGATCGCGCTTGACGCGGAGCTGGGCCTGCCCGACCAGGCGCCGGTGGTCCGGGTCGAACGGGCTGGCGAAGAGCCGGTGACCTACGTCCAGGTGCTCCCGGAGATGGTGCGGCGACTGGTGGAAGAGCATCTTCTCGCTGGCCGGCCGATCGCCGAGTGGACTGCTGCGGCGCTGAGCGGGCCGCCAGCCCGCGCCCACGTCATGGTTTGCGGCGGCACTGGCTGCCAGGCATCTGGGTCGATCGACACCTTCCGTGCTTTGGAAGAGGAGCTGCGTCGCCAGGGGATGGTGCAGGAGGTACGGCTGGTGCACACCGGCTGCCGTGGCTTTTGTGCCATGGGGCCGGTCATGACCATCTACCCGGAGGGAATCCTGTACTGCCAGGTACACGCCGCCGATGTGCCCGAACTGGTGGATGAGACGCTGCGCAAGGGCCGCGTCGTGAACCGGTTGGCCTGGAAGCGGCCCGACACCCACGAACCGGTCCCCCTCTATGGCGACATCCCCTTCTACAGCAAGCAACTGCGCCTCACCCTGCGCAACTGTGGTTTGATCGACCCGGAGAATATCGAAGAGTATATCGCCCGCGACGGCTACCAGGCCCTGGCCAAAGTGCTGACCTCGATGAGCCGGGAGGAGGTCTTTGAAGAACTCAAGGCTTCCAAGCTACGGGGGCGGGGCGGGGCTGGCTTTCTCACCGGGCTCAAGTGGGAATTCACTGCCCGCGCCCAAAGCGACGTCAAATATGTGGTATGCAACGCTGACGAAGGCGACCCGGGCGCGTTTATGGACCGCTCGATCATCGAGGGCGACCCCCACAGCGTGCTGGAGGGGATGATCATCTGCGGTTACACCATCGGCGCCCGCGAGGGCTATATCTATTGCCGGGCCGAATATCCGCTGGCCATCAAACGCCTCAAAGTGGCCATCGCCCAGGCTGAGGAATACGGCCTGCTCGGCGACCATATCCTCGGCACTGACTTTTCCTTCCGGATCACCGTCAAGGAAGGAGCTGGAGCCTTTGTCTGTGGCGAGGAGACCGCGTTGCTGGCCTCGATCGAGGGTCGGCGCGGCGAACCGCGCCCCCGCCCTCCCTTCCCCGCCGTCGTCGGACTGTGGGGCAAGCCCACCACCCTGAACAACGTCAAGAGTTATGCCAATGTGCCCCAGATCTTGCTGCATGGTGCAGAGTGGTTTGCCAACATTGGCTCGCCCAAATCGCCCGGCACGGCCATCTTTGCCCTCACCGGTAAGGTGAACAATACCGGTCTGGTCGAAGTGCCAATGGGTATCAAGCTGGGCGAGATCATCTTTGACATCGGCGGCGGCATCCCCTCTGGCAAAAAGTTCAAGGCGGTTCAGACCGGCGGCCCGTTAGGCGGATGTATCCCCGCCGAACACCTCAACGTGCCGGTGGACTTTGACTCGCTCAAGGAGGTGGGAGCGGTCATGGGGTCCGGGGGGATGATCGTTGTGGATGAAGACACCTGCATGGTCGAGTTCGCCAAGTTCTTTTTAACTTTTGCCAGCGCCGAAAGCTGCGGCAAGTGCATTCCCTGTCGGGTGGGCGGTCAGCGCCTGCTCGAGGTGCTGACCCGCATCAGCCAGGGCCGTGGCCGTCTGGAAGACCTGGATACGATCCGCGAAATCTCGGATCAAATGGAGACGGCAAGCCTGTGTGCCCTGGGACAACTGACGCCGGGACCGATCAAGGCCGCGCTGCGCTATTTCGAGGATGAATTCCGCACCCACATCGTGCAGAAACGGTGCCCGGCCGGGGTATGCAAAGAACTGGTCCGCGCCCGTTGCATCAACGCCTGTCCGGCCGACGTGGACGTGCCCAGCTACATCGCTTTGGTGGCCCAGGGCCGCTACGCTGAGGGCCTGGAGATCCATCGCCGCACCAACCCCTTCCCCCTAATCTGCGGCCGGGTCTGTCCCGCCTTCTGCCAGGACCGGTGCCGCCGGGGCGATCTGGACGAGCCGATCGCCATCCGCGCGGTGAAGCGCTTCATGGCGGATCATGAACTTGATCACCCATGGACCCCGCCGATCCTCGGCGATCCCAAGCCACAGAAGGTAGCCGTCGTGGGCGCTGGTCCGGCTGGCCTGACCGCCGCGCTGCGCCTGGCCCAGCAGGGCTACCGGGTGGCGGTGTTCGAGAAGCTGCCCGTGCCGGGCGGGATGATGGCCGTTGGCATCCCCGCTTATCGCCTGCCGCGGGAGATCCTGAATATCGAGATCGACAACATCCGACGCGCCGGGGTCGAGATCCGCTGCAACCAGGCGTTGGGCCGTGACTTTACCCTTGATTCGCTGCTCTCGCCAGAGGGCGGTTTCTCGGCAGTGGTGCTGGCTCTCGGTGCCCACCAAAGTGGGAAATTGCGCGTCGAAGGTGAAGAGTTGCCAGGTGTGATCCACGGCGTGGACTTTTTGCGGGACGTGGCCCTGGATCATCCCCCCGACCTGAACGGCAAGCGGGTGGGGGTGGTCGGCGGCGGCAATGTAGCCATTGACGCAGCGCGCACCGCCTGGCGCCTGGGCGCCAGCCAGGTCCATGTCCTCTATCGCCGCACCCGCGACGAGATGCCAGCCTATGCTGAAGAGATCGAGGCTGCCGCCGAGGAAGGGATCATCTTCCACTTTCTCACCAACCCGATCCGCATCCTGGGCGATGGACAGGTTAGTGGGGTGGAGTGTCTCCGCCACACATTGGGCGACTTTGATCGGACCGGACGACGCCGGCCAGTGCCCATCCCCAGCTCCGAGTTCGTCCTGCCCCTGGATATCCTGATCCCGGCTATCGGCCAGTTGCCGGACCTGGCCGGGTTGGACGGTCAGGTGGAAGTGCGCCGGGACAACACCGTGGCGGTGAACGATGCTTTGGGTACGTCGCGACCCGGCGTGTTTGCCGCCGGTGACCTGGTCAGCGGGCCAGCCACGGTGGTCGAGGCCGTGGCTCAAGGCAATGCGGTCGCTCGTGCCGTAGATCACTATCTCCGGACCGGTCAGGTGGAAGCGATCATCACCCGGCCGGGGTACGAGGTGGTTGACCAACCGTTTAACCTGGAAGAATATGCCGATGCACGGCCTCCGGCCAGGCCCCATCTGGCTGTGGCGGAGCGCCAGGGCAACTTCCGCGAGGTCGAGTTGGGTCTGGAAGAACGGGCCGCCCAGGAGGAATGCAAGCGTTGCCTGCGCTGCGATCTGGAATGGCTCCAAGAAATGGGGTTGGAATTCAAGGCGGTCCAGGCCACGTCCTGGCCCTTCCGACACGACCTGGCACCTCTGGAACCATCGCATTTACCATAAGGAAAGAGGGGGACGATTGATGACCAAGAGAGTAAACATCACCATCAACGGACAGCCGGTGCAGGCCAGAGCCGGGCAAACTGTATTGGAGGCTGCCACCGAAGCCGGGATCCAGATCCCGACGCTGTGCCACCATCCGGCCTTGGAACCGATCGGCGCCTGCCGCATCTGTCTCATCGAGATTTCCAAATTCCAGCCTTTGCACCCGGCCTGCACGTACCGCGTAACTGAGGGGTTGACAGTTGAAACCCATTCGCCCCGGGTAGAAAAGGCGCGGCGCTTTGTGTTGGAGCTGCTCTTCTCGGAACGAAACCATTATTGCATGTACTGTCCAATGAGCGGCGATTGCGAGCTCCAAGACCTGGGCTACATGTACGGGTTGGACCACTGGATCTATCCGACCTATACCCGGCCCTTCCCGGTTGATGCCAGTCGCGAATACTTTATGATGGATCACAACCGCTGCGTGCTCTGCCGCCGCTGCGTGCGTGCCTGTAGCGAACTGGTGGCGAACCACACTCTGGGGATGCGGGAGCGGGGTGCCAAGACCATGATCACCGCCGACCTGGATGTCCCCTTTGGCGAATCGTCCTGTGTATCGTGTGGCACCTGTTTGCAGGTCTGCCCCACCGGTGCTTTGGTGGACAAGCGCAGCGCCTTCATGGGACGCAACGTCCAGACCCAGCGCACAGTGACGACGTGCAGTCAGTGTAGCCTGGGCTGCGGCATGGAGGTAGTGGTTCGAGGGAGCCACATCCTGCGACTGGAAGGAGCCTGGGATGCTGCGCCCAATGGCGGATTGCTATGTCAGAAGGGCCGGTTCGATCCGCTGTATGATTCGCGTGCCCGTCTGACCCGACCGCGCATCCGCCGCAACGGCGGTTGGGAAGAGGTCGACTGGCAGACAGCACTGGCGACCGTTGCCGGGCGGCTGGCCAATATCGCCCCCGACAGGCTGGGCGTGGTGACCACTGGTGCGGCCACCAACGAGGCCCTTTACTTGCTGGCAAAGCTAGCGCAGGACCGGTGGCCGGCGGCTCATCTCGGCCTGTGGCAGCAGGCTTTGCCCGTTCGTCTCCAGCCCCAGGGCATGTTGACTGACTTGCCTGTGGCCGACCTAATCCTGCTGGTCGGGGCCGACCCGGTCGCTGACCAACCGGTAGCCTCGTTCCTGATCAAGCGCGCAGTGGACCGGGGAGCGCGGTTAGTGATAGTAGATGACCCGCAAAACGGACTGGCTCCCTTTGCCCACCAGCACTTCGGACGGACCCAGGTGGGTGAGGCAGCCCAGATCGCCGCTCGGGCCGACCGCCCGGTGGTGGTCTATGGCGCGGAACTCACCCCGGAAGCAGCCGAAGCTCTGATCGGCATCAACGGGGCGTCGTTCATCCCGCTGGAGCCAGGGGTCAACACCCGGGCAGCGGCCGCCTTGGGCTTCAAACCAGCCTCGCTCCCGACCAATGTGGAAGCGCTGCTGCTCCTGCTGGGCGAGGAGACTCCTGGCGCACCGCCGACCGGGTCCCGGACAGCCAACGAAGTCTTTACTGTCGTCCAGGCCAGCTACGTCTCGCCCTGGACTGAACAGGCCGACGTCGTCTTGCCGATGGCTACCTGGGCGGAGCGGTCCGGACACCTGACCAACACCGAGGGACGAATCCAGACCGTGAATGCGGCTATACCACCAACTGGTGAAGCCCGGCCCGATTGGCAGATCCTGTCTGCGTTGGCCGAACATCTCGGTCAGAAGGTGCCTAGCTCCTTGGAAGAACTGAGCGAGCTGGCCCAGTCCCAGATTACGAGATCGTGAGCCGGGTCCGAGGATCCGAACAAGATAGGAGAGATAGAAGATGGGTAAAATCAAGATCGCGACCGACTGGCTGGCGGGTTGTGCCGGGTGTCACATGTCGCTGCTGGATATCGACGAGCGGATCGTCAAGTTGCTGGAAGCGGTTGAGTTCACCTCCAGTCCGGTTACGGACCTCAAGCACCCGCCGGAAGAAGGGGTGACGGTAGGCATCCTCGAAGGAGCCATCAGCAACACTCATAATATCGAGGTGGCCAGGCAGATGCGGGAACGATGCCAGTTCCTGATTGCCATCGGCGATTGCGCTACCTTTGGCGGCATCGTCGCCACGCGCAACCTGGTCGGCACGCAGGCGGCGCTGCAGCGCGCCTATCTGGAAAGCGAGACCACGGTCGACGGCTGCATCCCCGACTCGCCCGAGTTGGGCGTGCCGTTGGAGACCGTCACCGGCGTGGACAAGGTGGTCCATGTGGATCTCTTTATCCCGGGGTGCCCACCGAGCGCCGATGCTCTCTTTTACGCTCTCTCAGAGTTGCTCGCCGGCCGCGTTCCGGTGGTCTTGCCGCCGGAACTCTTCAGGTATGACTAGCCCGGCGTCTCAGACATCGAGACCGATGGTGGATATCGGAGACAGGAACTAGAGGAGATCTGTGATGGTCCAAAAGATTACGATTGAACCGGTCACGCGCATCGAGGGCCATGCGCGGGTGACTATCCATCTGAACGATCAGGGCGAGGTAGAAAACACCTACCTCCACGTAGACGAATTCCGCGGTGTGGAGAAGTTCAGCGAGGGACGGCCCTATTTTGAGATGACCCAGATCACGCAACGCATCTGCGGCATCTGTCCGGTGAGTCACCACCTGGCCTCGGCCAAGGCATGCGACGGGGTGGCCGGTGTTCAGCCGCCCCGGCCGGCGGTGTTGTTGCGCGAACTGTTGCACATGGGACAGGTGGTCCAGTCCCATTCGATGCACTTTTTCCACCTGGCAGCGCCCGATCTGGTCTTTGGCTTTGACGCCGATCCGGCGCGGCGCAACGTGTTTGGCATCATCGAGGCCAATCCCCAACTGGCTCTCAAGGCCGTCCACCTGCGCCGTTATGGACAGCAGATCATCGAGCGCCTGGGCGGAAAGCGCGTTCATCCCAATTTGTGCGTGCCAGGCGGGGTCAATGGCCCGCTGAGCCGCCAGGACCGCGACGCCATCGCCGCCGAGCGCGAGACCATGATCGGTTACGTGCAGGAGGCGATCTCTCTGGCCAAGGACTTGCTGGGAGCAGACCCGGCCCTGACCGCCTCTTTCGCCACCTTCCCTTCTAACTACATGGGCCTGGTGGACGAACACGGTGGCCTGCAACTCTACGATGGCCAGATCCGGGTCAAGGATTCCCAGGGCCAGGTGCTGGTCCAGTTCGACGCTGCCGACTACAAGACGTATGTGGCCGAGCATGTGGAGCGCTGGTCGTTCCTGAAATTCCCTTATTTCCGGCCTTTGGGCTGGCCGCAAGGTGTTTACCGGGTGGGACCGTTGGGGCGGCTGAACGTCGCCGACCGAATCAACACACCGCTGGCCAATGCCGAATTCCAGCTCTTCCGCCAGATCAATGGCGGCAAACCGGTGGAAGGCTCGCTCTACTATCACTACGCCCGGCTGATCGAAGACCTGTACGCCCTGGAGCGGATCGGCGAGCTACTGGACGATCCCGACATCCTTTCCACTGAGGTGCGTGCCTTTCCATCCACGACGCTGACCGGCCATGGCGTGGGGGTCATCGAAGCCCCTCGTGGAACACTGTTCCACGAGTATTGGACCAATCCGGACGGCCTGCTGACCCGTGTCAATCTGATCGTGGCCACCGGCAACAACAACTGGGCGATGAACCAGGCAGCCGGCCTGGTAGCCCGCCAGTTCGTCAACGGCCAGAAGCTGAGCGAGGGGATGCTGAACCGGGTGGAGGCTGCCATCCGCTGCTACGATCCCTGCCTGTCGTGCGCCACGCACGCTCTCGGACAAATGCCGCTGCAGGTCACGCTGGTAGCAGCAGACGGCACCGTGTTGGATCAGGTGGCGCGCTAGTCGCTCCTCACGCCATCACGGATGACAGGGAGACAGGGCCAGGAATGATACAGGCCAGGAAGACGCGGAGTCTAGTGTTGGGCGTTGGCAATCTAGACCGCCAGGATGATGGCGCAGCCTATCACGTCATCCAGGCGCTGCGCCGCCATCTAAGGCAGCCGCTGCTCGAGCCCGACCAGACCGGGCTGGAGGAGCTAGGGGGACGGGTTGACTCGGTGTTCCTGGCCCAACTGGCGCCGGAACTGCTGGATGTGGCCATGAACTATGATCGGCTGGTGTTTGTGGATGCTCACGTCCAGCCCGACTGGGAGGACCTGCACTGCGCGCCGGTGGAGCCGGAGGAGCGCCTCTCCACCCTGACCCACCATCTGACGCCAGGCCTGTTCATGGCCTTGCTCCAGGTGCTGTACGGTTGCACGCCCGAGGCGCTTCTGGTATCGCTGCGTGGCCATCAGTTTGACTTTGGCCGGGATCTCTCGGCAGCCACGGCCCGCCTGATCGAGCCGGCACTGGACGAAATTGTGCGCCGGGTTACCTCGTAGCACCATACATATTGACAGAAAGGAGACTAGGTTTTTATGCCATCAGGAACGTTCGTCCCTGATCCAGCCCAACGGGCCCGCCTCCTTGCCGCACTCTATATCGCGCAGGAGCAAGAGGGGTACCTCTCCCCGCAATCGCTCCAGCGGGTGGCAGAACGGTTGGGGGTGCCCCCGGCGGATGTCTATAGCACCGCCAGTTTCTACACCCTGTTCCGTACCCGGCCAGTAGGCCGCTATCTACTCCAGGTGTGCACCGGATTGAGTTGCTATCTGGCGGATGGCGCAGAACGGTTGGTCGATTACCTGCGGCGCAAGCTTGGGATCGAGTGTGGGGAGACCACTCCCGATGGCATGTTCACCCTGGAGACGGTACAATGCCTTGCCTCCTGCGGTACCGCGCCGGCCATGCGCGTCAACGACGAACTGTACGAGAATCTGACCACGGAAAAGGTGGACCTGCTGATTGACCAGTTGCTAGAAAGGGCAGAGCGATGGGCAGCTTTGAGCCGATCCTGACCCGGAACGTGGGCATCCCGAATTCGGAGCGCATCGTCGTCTATCTGGAACGGGGAGGGTACACGGCGCTGCGCAAAGCCCTGCAGATGACCCCGAGCGAGCTCATCGCCCTGGTCAAAGAGTCCGGTCTTCGCGGACGCGGCGGGGCCGGGTTTCCGGCTGGCGTCAAATGGAACTTTATGCCCAAGGAGCCGGTGACCAAGTATGTATGCGTGAACACCGACGAAGGCGAGCCGGGGACGTTCAAAGATCGTCTGCTGGTGGAACACGATCCTCACTCGATCATCGAGGGAGTGATCATTGCCGCCTATGCCGTCGGCGCCCACCGCGCCTTTGTCTACATCCGAGGCGAGTTCCTGCTCGGCATCAAGCGCTGGATCAAGGCCATCGCTGAGGCCTACGACCACGGCTTCCTGGGCAAAAATATCCTGGGCAGCGGGTTTGACCTGGACCTTTCCGTCCATCGTGGTGCTGGAGCCTATATCTGCGGCGAAGAAACGGCGCTCATTAACTCGCTGGAGGGGAAACGGGGCGAGCCACGGATCAAGCCCCCGTATCCAGCCCAGATGGGCTTCTGGGGACAGCCAACCCTGGTGCACAATGTCGAAACGCTGGCCAATGTGCCCCACATCGTCAACCACGGCGCCCAATGGTACCGATCCATTGGCACCGAACAGAGCCCGGGGCCCAAGCTCTTTTGCGTCAGTGGCCACGTCCGCCGACCAGGTAACTATGAGCTACCCTTGGGCACTCCGCTGCGCACCATCCTCGAAGAATACGCTGGCGGCATGCGTGGCCCCCGGCCTCTCAAGGCGATCATCCCCGGCGGTGCTTCCACGCCGATGCTGATGCCCGATCAGGTCGACTTGCCTATGGATTTCGAGTCGCTGGCCGGCGCCGGCTCGATGCTGGGCACAGGCGCGATCATCGTCATGGAGGAAGGGACGTGCATGGTCGAAGTGGCGCGCCGGCTGATGAACTTTTTTGCCCACGAATCATGCGGTCAGTGTACGCCCTGTCGCACAGTAACCCAACGCCTGGAAGAGATCCTGACCCGCCTGGTGCGCGGCCAGGGACAGCCAGGCGATATCGAACGGCTGGAAGCACTGTGCGAGGGGGTGCGAGGGCTTACTTTATGCCCCATGGGCGACGCCGTAGTCAACCCGATTGTCTCGTCCCTGCGCCATTTCCGTCCCGAATATGAGGCGCACCTCACTCGGAAGGAGTGTATCTAAGATGGCCAAGATCCTGATCGTAGATGACGATTCCGACTTTGTTGCGGCCACCCGCAAAGTCCTGGAGCGGGAAGGACATGTTGTATCCAGCGCGGCCAACGGCGATGAGGCGCTGCAGCAGATCGCAGCCGACCAACCCGATCTGATCCTTCTCGATGTGATCATGACCAGCGTATTGGAGGGGCTCACCGTCTCCCGCCAACTCGGGACGCACCCCGCCTACCGGCAGATTCCCATCATCATGATCACCTCCATCGCCAACGTGGATTATGCCGAGCTCTTTCCCACCGACGAACAACTCCACCTGGACACCTTTTTGACCAAGCCCATCCCACCCGAGCGGTTGATCCGTGAAGTGAATCGGCTGTTGGCCCAACCATGAGCTATCCCTCTCTCGCGCCGCGCGCCAGAGAGCGAAGAGCGATTTTCCGAACGCGTTAAAATGAAGGAGGAAATCCGTGAGCACAACCCCCATTGAGGAAATCCTGCAAGAAGCGATCCAAGGTGAGATCGAATCGTACCAGCTCTATACCGACGCCGTCCAACGGGTCAAAGCCAAGCACATCCAGGAGATGCTCCGCACTCTGGCCCAGGAGGAATTAGGACACAAAGCTTCTCTGGAGAGGATGCTGGCTAACCCAGGCCAGATGCGTCGCCAGGTCTGGTGGTTGCGGCAAGCGCCGATCCAGGATTACCAGATCGGCGATCACCTGGTAGTCAAACCGCTGGGACCTGATTCAACCTTCCAGGATGTATGTATCTTTGCCAGCCGGAAGGAACAGCAATCCTACGAACTGTATCGCGATCTGGCCGGGCAAAACGAAGGTGAGGTGCGAGAACTGTTCGAGGCCATGGCCAAGGATGAACTGCGTCACAAGAACCTGGTCGAAAGCTGGTACGAAGAGGTAGTCTACAAGGAGTTCTAAGTCTTCGCATACGTGCTCCAGGGCACGAACGCGTACCCTTCCATGAGTCGGCGCGCCGTGCGACCGAGAGAAGCCCGCACCAGTTTGGGCGCCTCGGCCTGAAGCTCAACCGCTGCCTCGATCTCAATGACGCCGGCCGGATGACCAATGCGGAGCAGGGACCGCTCGCGGGACTCTGGGCAGACAACCTCGTACACGATCGTCCCCGGAATCTTGGCCGCCGCGCCGGTGCACACCGTTCCGGTCACCGGATATGCCTTATGCATGCGGAGCATGAAAAGTAATCGGGAAACCAGGTCCACCCGCTCCGCCTGGACCGTCTGGCCGGTTGTAAAAGCCATGTAATCTGCCGGTGGACTGACCATTGCCAGAAACGGCAGGTAGGGACTCTTTTGGGCTGCTTCCTGCCAGTGATCGACGATCCCGATATGGGCCGCTGCCGTACCCCGGACGCGCTCAATTCGCTCGTTCAGGGCCCTGTCGGCCTCGATCTCGGCTGGTGTCTCGGTGCCGGTGAGGCCCATGTCCTTAGCCCGTACAAAGACGCACGGCGTGCCGGCATCCACAATCGAGACTTCCACCGGACCCACTCCGGGTACATCCAACCGATCGCTGGGGCGCCCGGTCGGCAGTAGCCGGCCAGTGACCGCTCCGGCCGTGTCAGCAAAGTCCAGCACGATGCGGGCCCCGGTACCGGGCACCCCGTCGATGGCGTATTCTCCCTCGACCGCCGCCCGCCCATTCCGCACCGGCACCTGGGCCACCAGGAGACACCGGGTGTTGGTCTGGTGGATGCGCACCGTGGTGACCGGTTCCACTGCATCGACCAGGCCCTCATCAATGGCATACGGTCCCACCGCCGCCGAGATGTTGCCGCAATTGCCGGCATAGTCCACCAGTGGCGCGGTGATGCTCACCTGACCAAAGGTATAATCTACGTCGACGTCTGGGCGAGTCGGCGGGCCAATGATCGCCAGCTTGCTGGTCAGCGGATCGGCACCCCCCAGGCCGTCGATCTGCCGGACATCCGGGCTGCCGTACATGCGCAAGATCACCCGATCGCGGGTTTCCGGATCTGAGGGCAGTTCGTTGCGCATTACAAACAACGCCCGACTGGTACCTCCACGCATCAGTACCACACGAATTCGCTTTTGTTCTTCATATCCGTTCATCAGGTAATCACTCCATACGTCGCCAATCCAAAGCGCTCGATCACCGGCGTCAACATCCGCAACAGCACAGGAGCAATGATCACCGTCACAATCATGTTCCCGATCCACCACGCCATCACCCCTGGCCAGAACGCGCCGGGCGGCACCAACCCTCCTGCATAGAGGATGGCGATGCCATACAGAGAACCCAATCCATTGGGAATTACGACCGCAAAGACGAGGAAGAATAGGAACCCTTTCCGGCTGGTCACATCCTTCCCCAGCGGATGCAGTCCCAACCTTGGCGCCAGGACCCGGTAGGCCACCAGCGGCACCCCGAACTGGATCCAGTCCACAAAGCCAAAGGGAATCGCCAGCAACACCGGCGTACCGGCCAGAATACCGGCTCCCAGGAACGAGCCAATGTAGCCGATCAGTAGCCCCCAGCCGCCAAACCAGATGGCAAAGGGAATGCCAAAACCAATCGCCACAAAGAGGGCAGAGACGCTGACAATCCCCAGTGGCAGGACAATCACTCCCAGCCAGGAGAGAATGGTATACACCCCGGCCGCTACCGCATAGGTTACCAGGCTAATGACGGTGATCGGCGGATCCGGATTCCATCGTAATCCGTACGGTGTCGCTGGTTTGCCGCACATCTCTGACATTCCGTTCCCGTCCGCATCCTATCCTACAGGCCGGGTGAGCCCCTAACTGGCTCGATATCGCTCCAGCGCCTGAACCCACTCCCGCGTGTTGAGCAACAGAGGAAAGTCTGGATAGCGCTCTCGCATCGCCATGCTCAAGGAGATGGCCTGAGGAGCACAGAGTTGAGTGGCGCGCAGGCGTTCCGGATTTGAGAACAGTTCCCGAGGGGCGCCGGTAAACCGGTCCCGTCCGTCGCACAACACCACCACCCGCTGGCAATAGTGAGCCACTAGAGTCATATCATGGGTGATGATCAGCACCGTCTTCCCTTGCCGCTGAAGCTCCTCCAATAACCTCATGATGCCGCAGACCATGCGATAATCCTGTCCGGTCGTCGGTTCATCGACGATCACAATCTCCGGGCGCATGGCCAGGACCGATGCCACCGCCAGGCGCTGCCGCTGTCCCTTCCCCAGGAAGAGAGGGTCCTCTTCGGCCTGAGCGGTCAGGCCAACCGCCTCCAGTGCTTGCCGGATCCGTTCTTCCCTCTCGCCCTCCGGAACAGCCAGGTTCTTCAGGCCATAGGCCACCTCGTCCCATACGCGCCGGGTAAAGATCTGGTGGTCCGGATTCTGGAACACATACCCCACATAGCGGGGAAGCTGACGACGCACGGAACGCCGGGTCACATCCATGCCCAGGACGCGGACCGTGCCCGCAGTGGGTGTATAGATGCCGTTCAAGACCTTGGCCACCGTGGTTTTTCCGGACCCGTTGATGCCCAGCAGCCCGAGCACCTCGCCCCGATGCACCTGAAAATCGACGCCACACAGTGCCCGGGTACCGTCCTCATACACATATTCCAGGTTCTTGACTTCGACCACCACCTCCCCCTCCGGGGGAGGATCCGGCGGCTGCCAGGAACGGTCCAGATCTTTCGGGAAGCACTCCAGACCTTCTTCGATAGAAATCGGCACCTGACCCCGGTAGTAACACCCGCTCCGGACTGCAATTTCGGACACCTCGAACCGGTGGATGCCGGACCCTTCCAGCAGATCGACGTGCCGATAGAACTGGGAGGCGGGTTCGATCCGTTTTACTTCCCCCTGATCGATCAGGGCGATCCGATCGCAGAAGCGGTGCAGAATCGCCGGATCATGCTCGACAAGGATGACGGTTATGCCATGCCGCTCGCGCAGCATACGCACCGTCTCGATCACCTCGCTCTTGCCGCGCGGGTCCAGGTCGCTCGTCGGTTCATCCAGGATCAACAGTTCGGGTCGCATCGCCAGAAACGACGCGATCGCCACTCGTTGCTTCTGACCGTCGGATAGATCATGGGGATGGATGTATCCGGCATCGTCGATCAGGGATCCGAGACCTACCATTTCCAGTGCTTGCCGGACGCGTCGCTCGATCTCGTCCCGGGGCAGACCCATCAACTGCAGACCTAACGAAACCTCGTGCAAAAGGTTCATCATCAGGAACTGAGTCTCCGGATCCTGCAAGACCATTCCGACTTTGCCCGTGACAATACCCCGGCCCAGCAGTCTGCCCCGAGGCCGGCCACCCATGACGGTTCCATCTGGGGCCAGGCCGGTGACCAACTCGCCATCGAGCCAGACGCTGCCCTTCCAATAGTCATGATAGGCATGAAAGGGGATTTTGAGTCCGTGGGGAATCAGGCCGATGATCGCTTTGCAGGCCGTCGTCTTGCCGGCACCGCTAGGGCCGACGATCCCGAGGAACTCGCCCCGTTCGACCTCCAGGCTGATGCCGTTCAACGTCCAGCGATCACCCTCCAGAGCACTGAAACGGGGATAGCGCCAGTAGACCTCCTCGACCCGAACCATGACCGTCATCGCATCGCTCCGACCCACCCGGTCAGGTTCACCCGGAACGCAAGTACTCCGACAAACAGCGCGGCGCATCCGCCGATCGCCAGCCAATCGATCCCGGTCAAGAGCTGCACCTCGTGGAACTCGGTGGGTTGCGGGCCGTGCACAGAAAAGCCACGGATGAGAGCTGCATCCCCCACCTCACTGGAGCGCCGTAGCATGGTCGCCGTCAACGGCACAGCCATGGAAGCCAGGTCAGCGATGACCTGTAGGACGTTCTTTCTCCGGAGCCCGATCCCTCGTGCAATCTGGGCCTGACGGATGGTACGGTAGTCCAGGAGGGCCATGCTCAGGCTTCGCAGCATGGTCGCCACAAAAAAACTGACCACGTAAGGGAGGCGCAACTGACGCATGACACCGATGATCTCGACGTCCCGGCTGGTCATGAGCAGCAGGAGCGAGAGCAGCATCATCGCCCCATACCCCAGCGCTTTCGTCACAGCCACGATCAGATTCTGCTCGGTGACAGTGATCTGCAACGGGTGAAAAACGCGAAATTGGGCCAGGGTGAGGGCCGGATTGCCGATGAGGGTGGTCACCAGGATCGAGAAGGCCAGCCCGCCCACCAGACCCCAGAAGAGTCCTTTGCGCCAGAGATACCAGCCGGCCGCCCATCCGATCAGGAGGCCCCATCGCAAGGCGAGACCTACCGACACCATCCCTGAATAGACAGGGACGCGCATCAGGACCTCCCCGTCCAGGGCCGGGCTGAATATTACCCACACCAAAGCCATGCCCACCAGGGCTGGAAAGATGACAAGTAGATACGAACGAAACACCCAGCGCAGGACGCCACCCAGATAGAGACCCAGCAGGGCCAGGAGCAGCATCGCCAGCGCGCCCAATGGATCCGGATGGCGGGTGCGGATGGTGTGCATGACAACCCCGGAGAGGGTCAGGACGGCGAACAACTTGCTGATCAGATGCAGCCGCGCCAGCGGGGAATGGATCGGAACCGCAAAGAGAAAGCTCCGCACCCACCTCTTGCCCCGCCTCTGAACGTCCAATGCACCGCCGACTTGTGTCACCCGGCTTTACTCCCCAGCAAGATGCACCTACCAGCCCGTCGGGCTTGCTAATGGCGCCATCGGGACCGGGTTCGGTCGCTCTACCTGGAACCATCCTCGAGCCAAGCCCTCAGGCAGGCCTATCGCGTGGTACTTACCGGCTGAACCCTCTACCCTGGGGATGAAAAGAAGGGAATAAGCGCATGTCACTTAGCCGAACCTTCTTCTCCCCTCTCGGATCACCTCCACAATCTCCTCTACCGTTAGTTCCAAGTCCAATCCTTCCACATCGAACGGTGATCCCTCGGTCCGCTCTGGCCGCACAACAAACACCTGGCCATCCCGCCGACGGATCCTCACCTCCCCGTCCTGGACCGCTTTTTCCAACAGCTCGGCTAACCTCTGCCGCGCCTCCGAATAGGTGTACACCTCCATCTTCATCCCTCCACTGTTACGACGTCAACACCCAGCCTCTCCGCCACTCCCGCCAATTCCCTATCCAATGAAATCAATGGAGCCTTGTACTTCTGCGCACAGCGAATCAGATAGGCGTCATATGCATAGATACCGGACTCTCCAGCGACCCGTACCGCCTCGTCTAGTTCCACCTCCACCAACCGTAGCGGTATCTGGCGATACGCCACTATGGCTTCCAGCGCTTCGGTCACGGTGAGTCGCTTCCGCTTAATCATCGCCGCGAACGCATTGCCAACCTCCCAGGGCACGGAAGGCGGCGCCAGAAGATGAGCACCCTGAGTAATCCTGATCAGCGCCCTCCGTTGCGGTTCGTTGACCAGTACGGCAATGATGACGGATGTATCCACCACAAACTCCATCGTTATCCCCCCCATAGGGTTGTACAATTGCACATCTGCACTACCATTATACCGGACTGTCGAAGAAATGCAAGACACAGAGCCAACATGACTTACTCTGAAGCAGATACCATCGCTACACTGGCAGGTGGATCGATCGGCATTGCGGTCTGGTAAGAGGCAGCGGTCGATGAGCTGTCGCATCCTTCCCCGTCAACGGGATATAGCTCACAGACCCGGCATGGCCGATCTGCTATCCTTAAAGGTAATGCCTGGGGCATGCACGGCACAAGTCGCCAGGCGACTTCAGATAATGAGGAATGAACCTGAATCATGATCCCGATCCAGCCATCTGAGATTACGCCAGAACACGTCTATCTTTCCCGGCGCAAGTTGCTGGCTGCCATGGTCGCGCTGGCAGCCAGTTCGTTGTTGGCTGCCTGTAGTGATGCCCATACCGAGCCGACCGCCCTGACCGTTGCCGGTCCGCTTGCCCTTGAAGGAACCTCAACCCCGCCCCTGCCGCCCTTGAGCAGCGACCGCGATGAATTGGGCGCGCCGCTCACCCCGTGGGAGGCGATCACCCGGTACACCAACTTTTACGAGTTCTCCACCAGTAAGGAGGGCGCGGCCCGACTGGCCCGCAATTTCCGCACCGCCCCCTGGACGGTGGAGGTAGGGGGTCTGGTGGCCAGGCCTAGGACCTTTGGACTGGAAGACCTCTATCAGTTCGAGCAAGAGGAGCGGATCTACCGGATGCGGTGCGTCGAGGGCTGGTCCATGGTCATCCCATGGATTGGGTTTCCGCTGGCCCGATTGCTGAACAAGGTCGAGCCCCTGTCACAAGCCCGCTACGTGCGCTTTGAGACGCTCTACGACCCAGAACAGATGCCCGGCCAGAAGAGTTCGTTCTACCCATGGCCCTATGTCGAAGGCCTGCGCCTCGACGAGGCGATGCATGACCTGACGATCCTGGCCACCGGGTTGTATGGCCGGCTGTTGCTGCCGCAGAACGGCGCGCCGTTGCGTCTGGTAGTGCCCTGGAAGTACGGCTTCAAGAGCATCAAGTCGATCGTACGCATCGATCTAGTCGAGGAACAGCCGGTATCGCTGTGGATGGCCGCTGCACCCAAGGAATATGGTTTCTACGCCAATGTCAATCCCCAGGTCCCCCACCCCCGCTGGTCCCAGGCCAGTGAGCGTCGCATCGGCGAGGACAGGCGCATCCCGACCATGCTCTTTAACGGCTACGCTGAAGAGGTGGCGCACCTTTACCAGCCTCTGGATCGGCGAGAATGGTACTACTGAAGCGGCTCGGCGCTCATTGGCTGTCGATGGGGGTGCATCTCGCCGGGCTGGCGCCGTTGCTCTACCTGGGTTGGGCAGCCCGGCAAGGGATTTTCTGGATCGATCCCACCCAGCATATTATGTCCATCACCGGCAAGGCCGCTCTGATCCTGCTGCTACTATCGCTGGTCAGCTCACCCATCCGTGCTCTGACCGGCTGGAGGGTGGGAGGGCGGGCGCCAATGGTGCTGGGGATGTATGCCACCTTCTATGCCGGCCTCCACTTGGCCGCCTTTGTCGGACTCGATTACCGCTTTGACCTCCAGTTGCTGCGCTCCGTCCTGCTCGATTCGCCTCCAGTGTGGGCAGGGATAGGGGCCGGGCTGATCCTGCTGCAGTTGACAGTCACCTCCACCCAGGGATGGCAGCGCCGGTTGGGGAAGAACTGGAAACGGCGACACCGCATGGTCTACCTGGCTGGCGCCCTGATCGTAATCTACTTTTGGGGTGTAGTCAAAGATAGCCGCGAGCCGCTGGGGTACGCGGCCATCCTGGTGCTTTTCCTTGTCTTACGGCTTCCGCTTGTTCGTCAGGCAGTCAGCCGCCTGATCTGGTCTAGGGCAACCTCCTCATCGAACGTGCCAGACTGATCAGACGATCTGTCGCCTTCACCCAGATCGGAGGACCATCCGGCCATCGACCGCCGGGATGTATTCCATCGGTCCCTGGGGGATGATATTCTCCACCTCCAGAGCGCCGGAGTCCATATACTCCCAGATGGTCTGGAAGGGTTCCTTGCCCGGCACCCATTTCTCAGCGATGACCACCCCATGGCCTGGCAGGACCGTAAACACCACCTGGCGGGCATCGGCAGGATGTTGCAGCGCTTCCGATCGGGCAAACGCTGCCCGGATGCCCCGCGCCTGAGCATCGGTGCCGCACGAGACCGGATAGCGATAGTACGGGGCATCCAGGGGCACATACTCCACCCAGCGAGGATCGTAGGCGGCCATGCCCCGATGGCCGTGCAGCTTGGAACGCACCACCGGCACCGGCATGGAGATACCCCAGCTTGGGTCCAGATCCATCGTCGGAAGCGCCCGGTCCATCTCCATCATCTCCACCGCCTCGGTGGATGGAGGGTCATTCCGCTTCCCTTCAACCGGGCGCACCAGGGCCCCCAGGCCATCGGGCCGCACCCCGACGATGACCGCCAGGTCGTCCTCGGTGATCTTGCCCTTTTCCACAGGTCGAGCGCTGCCCGTCACCGTGGCCACAAGGGTGTTGATCGTCGGGTCCCAGGTGGCAAAGCATCCTTCGCTGTATTGGCTGGCCACCGCATCCGAGACCACCGGCACCTGCACCAGATCGGCGATGCGCACCATCTCGGTAAAGAAGCGGCGGGCCCCCAGTTGGAGGGCGGCCTCACCCATGGCCGCCGGCGTGCGAAGCTGTTGCCATAGACCGCGGGGGATCGGGTCCCCTACCACCTGATGTTGATTCACTTCCCGAGTGCTGAGCGTGGTCACCATGCGCAGGACCACGTCCTCATACAACAATTCCAAGGTCTCGGCCTGGCTGCACGGGTGGGCACCGACCAGATCGAAATGGTACACCGCCAACGGCCGTTCATCACCCACCACCAGCAAGACCCGAATGCTTTTCGTCTGAGCCTGCACCACCCGCTCCACAGCCAGGATGGGACCGCCGCGGCGGCCCTGTTCCCAGAGAACGCGATACGCTTGAGGAGCCAGCCCGGCAAACTCATAGTCGGCCGGATCGGGCGGGTCCCGGGTTAACACTCTCGCAAAGTGATCGAGCCACGCCTGAAAGCTGGCAGGAGTCACCTGCACCAGCGTGTACACGGTCGGCGTTCGGTGCAGGCGGAATCGCTGGCGAGCAAACAAGAGCAACGATTCGCGCCAGGATACTGGCTCGTTAAAGTGGGCGGTGGTCAAGATGGCATCGGTGTTGGGATCAGGCATCTCCTGGACCTGATGGCCGAGGCGACGGAACTCGCGTTTCAGACCTTCTATCACCTCCTGCACCAGAGGGGTGGTCGGGCCGGGCACCACCGCGACCTGGACAGAGCGCAACCACGGGTGAATTGCCTGGGCTGTTTTCCGCTCCTCTTGACTGAAACTCATGCCATTTTCCTCCATCACTCAAAGATAAAGGCAGACTTGAGCACCCGGTGTTTCCCCTTGGCGGTGGTCACCGCCAGAGCCCGACGGTACTCCTCCGGTCTGAACCGGTGGGTCACCAATGGGGCCAGGTCCAGCCTGCCTTCGGCCATCCAATCCAGGGTCAACCGCATGGTCCGCACTCGCTGGCCACGGAACACTTGGGTACTGCACCAGAAATGACCCTTGACCGTCAATTCCTTCATCCAGATCGGAGTCCAGTCCACTCGTTTGGGGATGGCGGCCAAACCCACCAGGACTACCGTGCCGCCGTTACCGGCCAGGCGCAGGCTATCATCAATGCTGCCGTCGCTGCCGACGCACTCGTAGACCCGATCCGCGCCACCGATCAACACCCTCTTGCCCAACACCGGCCGGTAGAGCGCGCCGCCCGTAGCCTCGGCCACCGCCTGGTAATAGTCGGTCGCTCGCTGATCGATCACCATATCCGCCCCCAGCCGGCGGGCCATCTCCCCCTGGAAGGGGTACTTGGCGATCACCACCACCCGCGCCCCGCTGCCCACGGCCCTCAACCCGGCGACCGTGCACAACCCGATGACCCCCGCTCCCAACACCAGGACGGTTTCATCTTCCGCCGGCAGGTTACCGAGCACCGCCTGCAAGGCGACGGCAAACGGTTCAGCCATCAGGGCATTTTCATCACTGACCGAATCGGGTACGGCCAGGAGCTGCGACTGGTGGGCGACGAAATACGGTCCCCAGCTTCCCCCAGTATCACGACAGGTCCCGATGCCAAAACCTGGTGCCAGATCCCCACTCGTAAAGTTCTGGCACAGCGAGAACTCGTGCCGCTGGCAGAATTCACACGGCTCGGCGATGCCCCGCGTAGCGCACGGCAGCAACGGTTCGACTACCACCCGGTCGCCCACGGCGAAGCCATCTACCTCGGATCCCGCCTCGACAATCACGCCTACATTTTCATGACCTGGAACAAATGGAAAAGAGACAAAAGCCGACAGCACAGGGCTGTCCCTCAATAGAATGGTGTTCAGGTCGCTGCCGCAGATGCCGCCGTAGCGCGTGCGGACCTTCACCCATCGAGGACCGGGGCGGGAAGGTTCGGGCACCTCCCGGTAGCAAAGCATCGCCAGCGGCCCCCAAAAGGCCGGCCGATAGAACGTACCGATGGCCTTGGTCAGCAGGTAGCGTGGGATACTTTCCACCAGTTGGACCGCTTTCATCGCCGCGTACAGTATACCGCCGAACTCTTCCCTGTCAAATCTTCCCTGGAGCTGCCAAAGCCGTCCTTGGGCCATGTAGAAAAGGGCGGATCGCTCCCTCCCAGCAACGCCAATCGCTCTGGCCTCAGACTTGCCGGACGGAGGCGACCCGCACTCCCACATGGACGGCCACCGTCCCCCCCATCAGGCGCCGGTATCGGACCCGGTCCCAACCGGTCTGACGCATCACTTCCGCGATTTCATCCGGGCTCAAGAAGACACTCACCGAATGGGGCAGATAGGTATAGGCTGACCGCTGCCCGGCGATCCATTGCCCCAGCAGCGGCACCAGCCGATAGAAATACCAGGCGAAAAGCTGACGAAACAGCGGCAGCCGGGGACGAGCCATCTCCAGACAGGCAATCCGCCCTCCGGGGCGCGTGACCCTGGCCATTTCGGTGAACGCAGCCGAGATGTCGGTCACATTGCGCAAGGCAAATCCGGTGACCACCGCATCAAAGACGCCATCGGCGCAGGGAATCCGCAAGGCGTCGCCCATCACCCACTCCAGCCTGGCTTGTTCCTTGATCGCTTTTTGCCTGGCTCGAACCAACATCTCCGACACAAAATCCAGCCCCACGATCTGGCATCCCCGCCCTTGGCGGAACGCCTCCAGCGCCAGTTCTCCCGTCCCCGTCGCCACATCCAGGATCCGGCCGGTCCAAGACCCTTCGTCCGTGCCCCGCAAGTCCATCACCTGCGCCACCGTATAGCGCCGCCACGCCCGATCCCGACCCAGGCTGATGAGGCAGTTCATGAGATCGTATCGGCCAGCGATCCGGCCAAACATCTCCCGGACAAAAGCCGCTTTGTGCTCCGGGGCTGGAAGAGGGCTGCTCATTGCCCCCTCATCCTTTTTGGGATTATGGGCAGGAGATTATAATACGGGTAATCAAACTGCGGTCCAGTCAACGGGCCACCTGGGACGGAGCGAGGTCGAATACGGACGCCGCCCAGCGGGACCTGGCTGTCTGGGAACAGTTCCCCGGCAGGGGTAGAGGCCCGAAGCCGTTGCCCGGTTTCCTCGTCATACATACCGATCACCAGTTGATAGGGTCCCGGTTCGAGATCGGCACCAAGCGGGATCTGGTGCGGATCGATAACAATCTCTCCCTTTACCCAGGTATGGGTCGGACAACACCCTTCTCCCGGCGGTCCATCGTGCTGTGCCACGATCACCCGCTCCGCATCCACCAGGTGCGTGAACACTTTGAAGGGCCGACTCATCGGTCCACCGGCCTGCCAGTAGAGAGTGAGAGATAACCAGCCCCCCGGATAGGCCTGGCTCTGATCCAGGTCGTACCCTAGCAGATGAGCCTGCTTGCCCACGGTGGCCCGCAGTGGCACGGCGATCGCCGGCCGCCGGAATTGGCGCTCCCGATCCCGCACCTGCACCGTTGTCAAGGTCAATCGATCGCCAGTCAGCTCTTCCTTGCCCTGGATCAATCCACCCAGCCAGCGGCGGGGACGTTCCCCGTAGACCGTCAACGACTCGCCTGAGGGGGTGACTACCGAGAGTCGCACCTGATACCGACCCGGAGCCACATCATGCGGCAGAGAAATGGAGTGTTGCCCGCGCACATACTCGCCCGGTTGCCAGGCGTCGGTGGGATACAAACGGGTAGCAAGGGGTCCCTGCCATGTCATCACCACCTGACCCGAGCCGTCCACCAATTCGAGCCGCAGGGCATAGTTGTCCTCCGGACCGGCCTCGGCGCGCCAATGGGTCTCCACGTGGATCGTTTCGCCGGGTCTGGTCTCGATTGGGGTCAGATCATATCCGATCAGGCTGATTGCCGCGCCAAAGACAGCCTCCAGCGGATGGGGCGTCGCCCGCGCCTCTTGCTGACCCGCTGGGGCAGGCAGGACTCTCGCTTCGACAACCGTCGCCCGATCCCCGGACTGAGAGACTCCCTCCAGAGGGAGAGCGGGCCCACCCGGCAGCGGTTCCCACCTCACCTGCACCCGATAGGTGCCCGGTGGGGTGCCCGCCGGGATCAAAAGCGCATGGGCATCTTCTTGCCTCTGCCCCTGCACCCAACGATCGGTCGGGCACCAGCCTCCGCATGGCTCACCCCGGCGCCTGGCCCAGACCTGCCCGTCTTCATCTACCAACTCGACGATCACCGCATAGCGCTCCTCCACATCGAGGCCTGCCCGCCACACAAAACGTAACCGGATCGCGTCGCCGGCTGTGACCTCCATCGGACCGGCCTGGAGCCTCTGCAGTCGGATGCGGCCACCCCAGGTCAGCGGTTCCAACCGGATCGGCATCAGTTCCTGGGAACCGCCCAAATAGAGAGACACTGAACTACTCGCCGGGAACCAGACCTTCTCCGCCTGGAAGGCGTGCGACGCTAGCCACCGTTCCACCAGCAAGTCGGGATCGGCAGTCCAGGCCCCAATCGGCCCTAACCACACCCGGGAATAATGGTCCATGATCTCGCGCAACGTCTCTTCGACCCCGGTCGCAGTGAGAGGAGTGTCCGGCTCAGGCAGGTAGCGAACCGGCCAGCCGTCCCGGTTATAGTAGTCCATCAGATAGCGCTGTTCTGGCTGAGGAATCAGGAGAACATCGCCTGAATCCACTCTATCGCGAAGGTAGGCCATGGCCTGGCGCAGGTCCCCACCCCGGTCGCCATAGTGCCTGATCAGACCATAGGCCGTAAACGACATGACCACCAGCACCCCAATCGTCAACGGCAATCGTCCCCAACGCGCCAGCGCCCGCAGAGCAAGCGCCATGAAGATGAGCAAGGCGATCAGGGTATATCCCAGATGCCGACCCAGCACCCCATAGGGAACTGCCAGAGAAGTCAGTAGAGGAACCACCAACACCAGCAGGACATACCGCCAGGCCGGGGGATTAAGGCCCTCTCGCCGGGCATACCAGGCCCCTGTCAGCGCCAAAACCCATCCCCCTACGGCCAGCAGGATAGCCAAGATCGGTATCTCCGCTCCCGGGATCTCGCCCAGGATCAGCGTCGGCACGATCTTGTTCAGTTTGTACGCCAGATCGAACGCTGCCTCGCCCTGCGCTAGCCGGAAGAGAGAGGCCCGCAGCCCTGGAGTGGCATAGCCCCACACCAAGACGGCAGCCAGCACGATCGCCTGGATCAGGAATCCCCAGGCACTCCACCTCCGCTGAGCCGCTTCCAGGAACAGGTACACCAGGAGAGCCAGCCATAGCCCGGCAAATAGATAATGAGTGGCCATCCCGACAATGAGCAGTCCGCCGTGCAACAGCCACCAGCCCGGCTGTCCACGACTGTCGATGGCCCGGAGAAACGTATAGAGCGCCCCCACGGCCAGACAGGGCAACATGGTGTACATCCGTGCTTCGCGGGAATAGGCAACCATAAAAGGAGCCAGCGTCGCCAGGAGAGCAGCCAGGTAGCCCAGATGCCGATCGCTCAGTCTCCGGACCAACCGATAGAACAGGGGAATAAACAGCACCCCCCAGAAGACCGAAAAGAAACGAAGCGCAAACTCACTGCGACCGGTCCATACCTGCCAAGGATAGAGGACCAGGTAATAGAAAGGGGGATGCTCAAACGGCATCTGCTGGACATAGGCCAGGGTGGACTTCCAGCCCATGGCCGAGATGGTGGCGCTCAGGGCCTCATCGAACCAAAACTCTCGCCCGTCCAGGTGAGCGACCCGCAACCCGAAGGCGAGCAGGAGCATGGCAACCCATGCCCAACGGCCTTTTCCCCGGCTCAGGGAGGGGGGTAGCGGTGGGCCCGCCATCACCGTGCCGTTAACTTCTCATCTCCTTCTGAACCGCGCCTTCCCGCCACAACTGGAGACGGAAACGCACCAATTCGCGAAAGGCGCGCCCAATCACCTTGAGATTGGCTCCGGTCTGGCTACCCGCCACCCGTGGCCGGTGCGTGACCGGCAACTCGACAAAGCGATACCCGGCTCGCTTGGCCCGCACCAGCCACTCGATGCTGAAGGTAGCCCCCCGCGACTGAATCTGAGAGGCAAGCCGTTCGATGATCTCTCGGCGGAACAACTTGAATCCACAGTCTACATCGCGCACGGTGTAGCCAAACAGCAGCGTACACAGCAGGCTCCATCCCTTGCCGTACAGCACTCGCAGTGGCGGGTCTCGCCGGGGAGCCCGATAGCCGGCGATCAGGTCAGCCTGGTCCATCAACGGCACGAACCTGGCCAGTTCGCTCAGTACGAACTGGCGGTCGGCATCGGTGTAAAAGATCCAGTCCTTGACGGCGTGGGTAAACCCGCTGAACACCGCCGCTCCAAACCCCTGGTTCTTTGGATGTTGCACCAGCCGAACCCGCGGATTGGTCTCCATCACCCGACGGGTAACAGCCGCCGTGTCGTCCTTGCTGCCGTCGTCCACAACGATGATCTCGTAATCCTCTGCATTCGCCTCCAACGCGGGCACAGCCTCGGCGATCAATGGCTCGATATTGTCCGCTTCGTTGTATGCCGGCAAGACCAATGAGATGCTGGGCATATCACTTTTCTCGTTTTCGCATCTTTCGCCAGGAACTGCCCAGGAAGGTATCCAGCAAGTTGGGCCGTTCGGGCAGTTCCGTCTGAGGCCCCTGTTCCCATAGCCCTTCTGCCCGGTCGTGCAGCCATCGCGCCCGTTCTTGAGATGCCTCGCCACAGCGTGCCGAGACCCCCTCGGCTTGGTTCTGAACCAGGTTCTCCCGAATCGAAGCCAGCGAGGCCGAAAAGGCATCGATCCAGCGGACCAGGTTGTCACGGTTTAACGACCACAAGGGGCCAAAAGCCGTTGGGTCTGCCGCGATCAGGCGCGTACTTTCCTCAAAGGACAGGCCTGCCACCCGCCGTAGTTCCCGCCACGCTGGCTGGTGGATCACCGTCTCGAGCAGGGCCAGTTCCAGAATCCCAGGCAGATGCTCGACCGCCGCCATCAGACCGTCGTGCTCGAACGGATCGAGAAACAACGGATTCGCTCCCAGGACACTGACCAAGGAAATGGCCAGCTTGACCGCCTCGGCGTCAGTTTTGAGGGATGGCACCAGGCAGAACACCGCCTTGTGAAACAGATCGGCCCGCGCCGCCGCGAGCCCCCCTGTGCTGGAGCCGACGCCGATGATCGGATTGCCCCCCACAAAATGAACCGACTCGGGCAAGATCTGAGCCGCCCAGTCCAGGACAGGCACTTTGAGAGTGGCCGTGTCGATCAAGACGCAGTTGGGCCGCAGATAGGGCGCCAGTGCCTTGAACGTCTCCAGAATCTCCCCGATCGGGATGGCCAGGACCACCAGGTCCGACTCCTCACAGGCCGAGATCAGGTTCCACTCGGTACGGTCCACCGCCCCCATCTTTTTGGCCTGTTCACTGACCGCCCGATCCTTGTCATGACCTACCACTACCGAGGCCACTTGCGCCTGGCGTAGGGCCATGCCCATCGATCCACCGATCAGGCCCAGGCCAACAATTGTCACTTGCGGTTTCATTCGATCCATTGTCTTTGTCTACCCTCTCCTTAACTCACGCTATCCACTGCTTGCAACACTCTCCCCAGAGGATCTGAAATCTCCTCCGGGGCCGATTCATGGCTTTCGATCAGGTTCACCGTCCGCGGTGTACAGCCGGCCCGCCGCGCCAACTCGGCACCCAGAGCGGCATGATGGCGCTGTACATAGAACGGTTCTCTCCACCCTTCGGCTCCGTCCCGACTGATCCTCTCCAACACCCCCGGCGCCCACGCCCGCAGCAGCACCACCATCACCCGGTGTCCCAGCCGCAGTGGGTGGCGGCATCCCACCGTTTTGCCCACGTCGTGCAACAAAGCGGCCGCCATCAAGTCTGCGTCGGTGTGGCCCTGCGCCTGAAGGGTATGCAGCACCTTGAGGGCATGGCGTCGATCATAGGCCGGCATGGCCCGGAACAAGGCCACCGCCGCCGACGGTAGATAACGCTCGACCTCATCCGCCTCTACTGGCTGCCTCCAGGCCCCGGTAGCCTGCACAAACTGCCGGATCCGATACAAGGCCGACATCCCTAGCCCAACAACACTCGCAAGATAGCCCGCGTAGGAGGCCCGAGGATCAGGCCGATCGGGTTCAGCCCGGTGAACCAACCCAACGACAGCAACCCGATCAGCAGCGCAGGACCATAGGGAGCTAGTCGATCGAGCCGAAGGCCCCACTCGTACGCCCATCGCGTCCGGAAGGTGGCCAGCAACCCCTGTAACACATTGAACCCATCCAGCGGCGGCAAAGGGATCAGATTAAAGATGGCCAGGCTGACATTTGTAAAGACCAGAGTCCACAACAAGGCGCTCACCAGGCCGGGCAGCGGCCCCACCAACCGCAGCGGGATCGCACACAGGGCGGCCAACGCCAGGTTCGAGAAGGGGCCGGCCACCGAAGTCAGGCCCATACCCACCCGAGGATCCGTCCGCAGGTTGTAGGGATTGACCGGCACCGGTTTGCCCCACCCGATCCCCCAGCCGCTAAAGGCCATGAACAGGATCATCAGCGCTCCCAGTGGGTCCAGGTGAGCAATCGGATTGAGCGTCAGGCGGCCTAACCTCCGCGCCGTGGGATCGCCCAGCTCATAGGCTGACCAGGCGTGGGCACACTCGTGGACGCTGATCGAGATGACCAGGGCCACCAGGAAGAGTACCATACTCGACAATTGATTCGCCATCGTTTGCCACTCCGTACCCTGCACCCATTGTACCACATCGCTACCCAAAAGGAAAACACGGCTCCAGGCAAGGTCTGCCCTCGCTAGATGCGCAATTCCACAATATCCTCATCATTGAGGATGTGATCGCGCCCTACCAGTTGACCATCGTACACCCCGCTGCCCCACACCCGGGCTGCCTTCAGTTGCTCGTAGAAATCGCGGTGGATCTTTTCCGCGAATTCGGCCACCGTGCTCCCTTTTTTCATAACGAACGGAGCAGTGAGGTCCGGTTCCCGGCCAGGCGCTTTGGAATAGATGCGGATGATGTCCAGCCGTTCAAAGATCATCCGCTTCAGCAGTTCGAGGTTGCGGCCCGTGATGGCCGAAACCGGAAGCACCGGCCATTCCTCCTCCAGAAGCCCGCAGAAAATCTCATAATCCTCGTCGTAGCGCTCATCATCGCACTTGTTGGCCAACACCAGGAAGGGCAGGAAGGTCACTCGCTCTCCTTCGGAATATCGGTCGCGCCAGTGGCGAGGCGCGATCCGGTGTTCGGCCAGCAGACGGACCGCGTCATTCAGTTGTTGGATGGCATCCGCCTGCAAATCGACGACGAGCAACACCAGGTCCGCGCGGCGGATCAAGGCCATCAGCGCCGGTTCGACAAACTCCCGGTCCAGCGACGGCGTGTCGATCACCTGCACCTTGATATTTTCAAAGGGCATCATCCCGGGAATCGGTGTCCAGGTGGTAAAGGGCGTCTCGGCCACTTCCGGAGTCGCGTTGGTCAGGCGGGTGAGTAATGCCGACTTGCCCACATTCGTCGGTCCGACCATCACCACTTGCCCGGCCCCCTCCCTTTTGATATGAAAGGCCGAATCCCGTTTGCTGGAGACCTTGGACGACTGCTGAGCCGAGGCTTTGAGTTTCGCCAGTTTGCGCCGCAGGTCGCCGCGCAGGTGCTCGGTCCCCTTGTGTTTCGGGATGGTGCTGATCAGCTCTTCGAGACAGGCAATCTTTTCAGCCACCGTCTCGGCGGCGCGGAAGCGTCGTTCCGCCTCAAAATACTCCGGAGGCAGGTTCGTCGGCATGGCTGGCTATTCCCTGACTCCCTCATTCACGTAACGTGTCAGCTCACTGACGCTCATCTGATCGATCCCCAATTTTTCCAATGTCCGTCCCCGCCGCCAGTAATCGGTCTGGTGGATGATGCACGCCAGGCGGATGATACTGTCCATCCCCCGCACCGAGACGCCGTACCGCTGCCCCAGGGCAGCGATGGGTACCAGGCTCATCGGCACATCTTCGGTGATATAGCGGTGGTTCAGGCTGCGGGGGGCCATGATGCCATAGTAACCCACCTGATTGTGGATCGCCTCGTAAAGGTTGTCTCCTGAAGCATCGTAGGCCATTTTGAGCCATTCCAGCGCTGTCCGGGCACGGATCCCCAGCGCTGCCGCGACCGTTACCCGCTCCCGGTCCAGAACCTCCAGTACCCGCGCCACCGAGGGCGTCACCCCTTCGATGTAGAACTGAAACTGACCGCCGGTATCCTCGATGCGACCGGCGTTCAACAGGGTCAGGGCCGGATGGAATATAGCCCCCATATTGTTCAGGCCGGTCTGCAAGACGTTTCCGCCGTCGATGAACTGCGGGTAGGCTGGAGCCAGGGCTTCCAGCACCTGTGGGGTGCGCTTCGCCGGCAGCGCCGCCAGGGGGACCGCCTCTTTGATACTGAAGATGCGCGCCTGCGCCGGTCCGTCAGAGCGGCTGGCGTAGATCAGAGTCTCCGCTTCGGCCACAGTCACATCGGCGTGACAGCCCTGTTTCCGCAAGACATGGCTGAATTCAATGGCGCCCAGGGTGCGACCGGGATGCAGCACCACGATCTGCCCATCCCGCAGGTGGGGCGCAGCCAGGCGAGCAACATCGGCATGGGCCGAGGAGGGAACTACGATCATCACGATCTGGGCTTCGGCCAGCGCCTCGGCCATGTCAGAGGTAATATGGGCCAGCCGGCCAAAACCACGCGGTCCCCCTTCAAAGCTCTCCAGTTCGATCCCGCGGCGCTTGCCGATCGGCTCCACGTGCGCTGCAGTGCGGTTGTACAGCGTAACGGGATAGCCCATCAGCGCCAGATGGGCGGCCATCGCCTTGCCACCGTGCCCCGCGCCGATCACAGCATAATGCGTCGTGTCAGTCATCTTTCTCCTGTTCCAACCGTCTTTCCATCCAGACCATCCTGGTCTCAAACCAGGGGAATGCCCAGCCGGGCAATCCGTTCCTCTTCGCTCAGCGGCCGCCCGTCGGTAGGGTCCACCGCCACACAGGCGCCGCGCGGGTCAATGCGGGTGACAATCTGGCCCCGTGCAAAGGAGTTGTTCCGCAGATGGGGAGCATCCAGCAGCCCGCTCGTGACCGCCCGGGCTAAGGTAGCCGGATCGATGAGCGGGTCAGGCACGCCCGGATCGGCCAGGGCGCGGATCGCGGCCAGAGTCACCTGAGCCTCGCGGACCAGTTCGGCAGCACGCTCCTGAATAGCCGCGTCGGCGGTCATGTCAGGCTGGCCAGCCAGAGCGTTCTCAATGGCCCGGCGGGCCAGCTTGCAGGCCTCGATTACGTCGTCGGCAGTGGCAGCGTGATGAGCCTCGGTGTGACCGACCACATGGACAATGTGCGGTCGCAGGGCCATCTGCAAGTATACGCTGGCCGCCAGATGGGCACGGGCGGCATCCAGGTCCAACGGGTAACTGAGCAAGCCAGTACGTGTCTGGCGCCAGATGCAAAAGTCCGGCCCGGTCAAGGGAGCGATCATCTCCAGAATGGCCAGCATTTTGGCCAGGTCCATGCGCTCCGAAAGGGCCGGAGGGCTATTGAACATCAACTGAGCAATATAGTCGCCCACCCCAAAGGCCCGCGCGTTATACGCGGACAGATAGGCCGATACGACAAAGACCACATCGGGCGCGTCGCGCATCCCCCAGTGGTGCGGTTCGTTCAGCTCCACTGGGATATCCTGCTCCCCATACCAGGCCATCAACCGCTGGTGTTCGCGGATAGAACCTTCCAGATCCCAGGGGCCACGGCCGTCCATCTGGTTAAACCAGAAGATGGGGATGGCGCACCAGGCAATATGGATCGTCTCGACGTACATTTCGGCCAGCCGGATAAAGTCGTCGGTGCCCGAATAGGTGCGTAGCAGGGGATAGTTCCCCCGTCGGCTGGCAGCATAGAGCGCGCGATAGTCATCGGGTGTTCGCACTGGGACGCCCCCCGCCCCGATCCGGCGGGGGTCCTGCCGTTCCGGATGGTAAAAATTGGACTGGGCCTCCTGATCGATCCCCAACGAAATCACATCCAGCACCCGCGCCTCGGCAATCCGTTCAATCCCCTGCCGGGTAGCCTCGACCGTGGGGAGACCGAAATGGTGGCGCAAAAGTGGGAACGGCGCTTTCCAGAGGATACGCTCCACGGTTGTCTGGGGATAGTCTGCCTCAGTCGGCACGGTATGGTCCCGTCCTTTGAGGTAAGCCACCACCGCCTCGACCGGCTCACTTCCGTCGAAGCAGCGCTCAAAAAAACCGAGGGCGCGCGCTCGCTCGGCCAGTGGCGGGGTGCCGCCAAAGGCGAAACGGACCCCAGCCGCATGCAATTCATCGGCCGCTTCGGCAAACTCACCAAGCAGAAGTTCCCCGGTCTCCGGGGTCAGACGATACGACACCCCGACCAGGTCCGCTCCCTCGCGGACAGCAGCCGCCACAAACTGCTCCACCGGCACGGCCGGACCCAGAAATACCGTCCGCCAGCCGGCCGCCTGGGCCAAGCGCAGGAAATGGATGACCCCGGCCACGTGGACACACTCGCCCAGAGCCCCCGCTACCACCGTCTTTTGCTTCTGGTCTGACATGTCTTGCCCCGCCGAGGAGTCGTTTACCTCTGCCGCACACCGCATTCGCCACGAGCGGAAAAGAGGGCCAGGCTCCTTCCTGGCATCAGCGCCGGCGACGATCCGGTTTCCGTAGCCCCAACGCCTGACTCACCGGCACAGTGAACAAGAACCCGGTGTTGGGGTGCTCCAGATTGCCCACCACCTGTTCCGTCGCCCGGATGATCCGCTGCACCGTTTCTTCATCCGGCACCACCGTGAACAGGGTGCGGTGGTGCATCTCTTGACCGGCCAGCATCTCTCGCAGAGAAGGCATCAGCGGCAGGTCGTCTCGCATGGCCGTCCGCAGCCGACCCAGGCCGGTGCTTTCCAGAATAGTCACTCCCATCGCTCCAGCTTCTTCCCAGGCACGCAGCAGATCGGTACAGTGTTCGATACAATCCAGCACAAACACGATCAGGTACATCCCATCCTCCCTTTCAAGGATTCAGCTTTCCTCCGGCTGAAAGCGAGGGCGCGCAGTGGAGAACATGGCGCGAAGCATAATCGGAGTCAGCAATGTCGTGACCAATACCATGAGCACGACCATTGCAAACCCACGATCGTCCATGATCCCATCGTCCATCAGGGTTGTTGCGATGATCAGCCCCACTTCACCTCGCGAAACCATGCCCACCCCTAATTGCGACGCCTCGCGCAGAGAGAAACCTCCCAGCCGGGCGCCCAGGCCCGCTCCCAACACCTTGGAAACCAATGCGACTACCAGTACCGTCAGAGCCAGGAACAGGTCCTCGATCTCCAGGCCCCGCGCATTCACTCCCAGTCCAATGCTCACAAAAAAGACCGGAACCAACCAGGTATAGGCCAGGGTATGCATTCCTTCATCGATAGAGCGGCGCAGCGGCGTCCGGGCCAGCAGCAGTCCGGCCAGGAAGGAACCGGTGACAGCCGCCATGCCTCCCAATGCCTCCGCCGCCCAGGCGTACAATAAGGCAATGACAAACGCCAGAGCCATCAGTCCCTCGCTGATCGGCAGGCGATCGACCACAGCACCCAGACGGAACAAACCCCATATGCCCAAGGCCGTCGCCAGCCCCAGGAAGGCAATCATCTTGACCAACACCCAAATCACAGCCAGCACCCCACCTCCACCCCCCAGGACTAGAGCCGTAAAAATGGAGAAAAGCAGAATGGCCAGAACATCATCGACTACTGCCGCCCCCAGCAGGGTCATGCCTACACGACTTCGCAACACCCCCAATTCCATCAGCGTCTGGGCGGAGATGCTGACGCTGGTCGCCGCCAGCACCAGACCCATGGCCAGCGCTTCTGGCACCCCAAAGCCAAAGGGTAGCACTGCCAGTGTACCCAGTCCAACGGGCGTGATCACGCCCAACAGGCCGGCCAGGATAGCAGGTCGTCCCGTCTCGAACATACTTTCCAGCTCCACCTCCAGACCGGCGATGAACATCAGCAACAACACCCCGAGATGGGCCAGCAAACGGAACACTTCCTCCAGATGCCCACCACCCAGCAAGGGCCAATGGATCATGTCCAGCACGGTCGGACCGAGGACGACACCGATCAGCAGCTCACCCAGCACGGCCGGTTGGCCCAGTCGGGTGCTCAGATAGCCGCCCGCCTTGGCGGCGACGATGATCATGGTCAGGGCCAACGTGAATTGAAGCAGCAGTTGTGTACCCATTCTAGACCTCTGGCGAATTATGATTCAACGATCACAACCTCTGCCCCTGTCTTGGCCGTGAGTTCACCGATGAAATTCTGGAAATCGCCCTCATCAAACCGCGCTTCTTCCCCCTTGGGATACCCCAACACAATGAGCGAGGCCTGGACCTCCTGAGCGACCTGTATCAGCTCAGTCCGCAGCGGCCCTTGGCGAATAACGATTTCGGCCTCAATTTCCTGCTCGGCTGCCTGTTCCTGAGCCATCGCCAGTTGAAACTGCCCCATTTGACGCAACTGTGAGGCCACATCCACCACCAGGGGGGCCGCAACCGTATTCAAGAAGGTGGTATCCACCACATAGAGAAACACCAATCGATTTCCTCGCTCCTGCGCCAGGGAGATCGCTCGCCGTTGAGTTGGTTGACTATCTACACCGCCTCGCGTCGCACACAGGATCGTGCCCATCTCGCCCTACTCTCCCTAATATCGGATCCACAACCAGAGGGTAACCACCAATAATGTGGTTACCACCACCAACGCGCCGTCGCGCATAAAGCGGCCAAAGCTGACCCGGTAGCCGGCCTGGCTCAACAGGCCGACGGCCACGATGTTCGCCGCCCCTCCCACGTAGGTCAGATTTCCTCCAAAATCGGCACCAAAGATGAGCGCCCAGTAGAGCACCGGGTTCCCTTGCGCCGCCGGGAGCGCCTGGTTGAGCAGGTCCACCACGGGCAGGGCAGCCACGGTAAAAGGAATATTGTCGATCACCCCTGACACCAGACCGGAGAGCCAGACAGTAAAGACCATCGCCCGGTCCAGGCTGCTGCCGGCAAGCCGGTCCACAATTTGGACCACCCAGTGGATAATCCCGGCCTGTTTAACCCCTCCCACCAGCACAAAGATGCCGATGAAAAAGACCAAGGTCGTCCAGTCTACCTCCCGCAACATGCGGTACATATCGGGTCGCACCCAGATAATCAACCACGTGGCGCCGGTCAGAGCCACCACACTCGCTGGCAGTCCAAAGAATTCCGCCACAAAAAACAGAAACAGCGTCACTACCCCAACAATACCGGCTTTGCGCAACAGAGAAGGGTCCATGATCTGTGCGCCACTCTCCAGTTGGCGGATAAGGGCCGCTGAATAGCGCTTCCTGGCGCCCGCTATCTCGCGGCGGTATAACCAGGCCGATGCGCCGAGGAGGAGGAGCATTGAGATCACCACCACTGGGGCAGCCTGGATCGCATACTCCAGAAACCCCAGCCCGAGATGCAGGCCGACGATCGTGCTAGGCGGGTCACCGATCAGGGTCGCCGCTCCGCCAATGTTTGCCGCTAGCACCTCAGGAATGACATAGGCCAACGGATCCAGCCCGACCGTCTCGGCGATCTGAATCGTCAGCGGGATCAACAGGAGCATGGCAGTTACGTTGTTGAGAAAGCTGGAGGTCACTCCGGTGAGCAGGATCAAGGCCAGTCCAAGGAGCCAGGCATTGCCCCGCGTCAGGCGAAAGGCACGGTAGGCCAGCCAGTGAAGAAAGCCGGTTTCACTGAACATGGCCATAAAGATCATCATCCCCAAGACCAAAAAGATGACATTCCAGTCCACAAAGGCCATGGCCTCGTCAAAGCCGATGATATGCAGAGAAGGGAAGAACGTACCGCCCACATAGTGGACCAGCCAGATGGCAACCGCGCCCGAGAGCACAGCCGCCGTCTCGTGCACCCAGCGGAACCCGATGGCCAGCAGAACCAGCAAAAAGATACCTAGTGTGATGAAGAAGGAAGGATCGTAGTTCATGGGAACTGTTTCATTCATCTGTTTCGCCCAGGATGGGCCTCATCACCTCGCGATGGACCTTGCGGCTGATGGCGCCACTCCGACTCATATGGAACGATCTGAACCGGTTTTGATTCTACCATATCGAGACCAGGAAGGCAACTATCTTTCTGCAGGGGTTCGAGTCGTCTCAGTCTGCAAAGAGGACTCTGCCGCTCACGCGAGCCAATTTGACAAAATGCCTGGGTCATGGCAGAATCGGTCCCCGGCATTTCTGTCCATCGAGATGCTATATTCAGTTATCAGACGAATCTAGAATCTGCGTGTGCTTGCCTCGTTGGGTGGTTTTGGTGCGTACTGCCTGCCTGCCCGCGAAGCTGGTTCGCGTGACAGGTAGGAGAATATGCTCAAGATTCTGAAGATTGCCGCCGGCGTTCTGGCCAGCGCCTCCTTCTTTACCCTGGTGGCCCCCGTCGTGGGAGAGATGATCGCGACCCTGCCCCCGCCTTTTCCCGTCGCAGCAGCCAGGTCCGTAATTGGACTGGACATGCCGTATGAGGAGGTCTCGTTCCCCACATCGGACGGGTTGACGTTGCGCGGCTGGTTCATCCCCGCCCAAGCAGCGGATGCCCCCGCCATTGTGTATGCGCCAGCCACCCGTCATGATCAACGTTCCGGCCTCTCGCTCGTGCCGGACTTTCATGGAGCCGGCTACCACGTATTGCTTTTCAGTTATCGCGGTCACGGCCGCAGCGATGGGCGGCGAGGTTTCTTTACCTATGGCAGCGCCGAAAGCCATGACCTCGATGCAGCGGTGCGCTTCCTGTCCGAGGTCAAAGGCGTTCGGCGTATGGGAGTCATTGGCCATTCGGCCGGCGCTGTCGCTGCCATTCTGAGCGCGGCGCGCAATCCCCGCATCGGCGCGGTGACCGCAGTCGCTCCCTTCACCTGCATTGCGGAAGTGTGGAACGCCAACCGACCGCCGTTTGTGCCCCCTCTGCTTCTGAACTGGGCGCTTTGGGTCGCCGAAAAAAGGAACGGTTTTGACCGGGACGACATCTGCCCCATTGACGTCATCGATCAGATCGCCCCCCGTCCGCTGCTGGTCATCCATGGCACCGCCGATCAACGCATCTCCCCGGATCAGGTGGTTCGCCTGTTTGCCGCCGCCAGACAGCCGAAACTTCTCTGGTTCGTACAAGGAGCTACTCACAGCAGCATCCGCAGCCCGGCGTTGGACCAGCTCGCCCCCCAGGTGATCGACTTCTTTGACGCCGCTCTGAAATCGCAGGGGCAAATCGCCAGGTTCGATCCCCGCCCGCTGGACCCATCCATCGCCCAATTCCCGGGAGTCGACGCTTTAGCCCAATGTCACTAAGATTTCTTGTTCGTTAACAATTCCATCCAAGCTTGACGAGCCTGTTCGCGTGAGCCTTTGAGCGTGGGATAGACGCGGGGGCGTCCCCACACGGCGCGTGGCTCGAAACGCTGGCGTTTCCGTTTGGGTAAGACACAGCGTCCGAGACGGATGAGGAGCCGGTCTACCACGTGCTCCACTTCGGCGGGGGAGGCCGCGGGCGATAGACTCCGACAGGCATCCGCGTTGCGTCGCCAGCATTGGGCGAGACTGAGTTCCAGCGGCCAGCGGTGCGCCCGAATGGCGGCCACCCCCATCAAACCGCGCAGCAGATGAGAGGCGGTCAAGCCCAAGACCAGTTCCTTGCGCACGATGTCCACCGATTGACCGTCCAACTGCTCCATCTGCAAGGTGGTTTTCACATGCCGCAAGTCCAGTTCGACGTTCCACCGCTGGTCGTACAGGGTGACCAGTTCTTGGAGGGGAAAGGCGGTGCGATCGGTGAGGGTCGTGAACAGGTACAAGTCGATCGGGCGAAAGTCGTTCCGTTCCAACTGCACATAGATCAATCGTCCGGCGATGGGTGGAGCCGCTCCATCGGCTTCGCACCTATCGAAGGGCGAGGGCGACCAGAGCACATCCCCATCCAGCCCGGAGCGCAATGGCTGACCCGCTAAGCGTTTGGCTTGGGTGATTTTCAGGCGCAGCAAGGCGGCACTGTGGACGGCGGTGATGGCTTGCACCAGATGATACACGCCGAAATTGCGGTCCCCAATGTGCAGGTAGCCCGGACCTAAGCGGCGGATCAAGTCAACGGCCAAGGGGTGTTCAGCGGTGCGGTAAGGTCCTTCGGACACCCCGTTGGCCACGCCACTGAACAGGTCAAATCGAAGCGTTTGTGGACGGCATCGCTGGAGAGATAACTCCGAGCGGCATCGCAGGTGTGGTCGGGGTTGAGTCGCTGGAAGATAAACCCCCACAACACGAGCAGCGGGGGCAAGACCCGCTGGTAAAACCGGTAGCCGGTGTCTTGGAACAGTCGGTGGATGAGGGGCAGCGGCAGCCATTCTTGGTAGATGGGAAGCAGTGCCTGAGCGTCCGCCTCGGTGGGGCGAACGGATGGCCGAGCGAGTTGTCTTGACATAGCGCCCACTATGCCTGAAAACGGGCGGATGTGCAAGTGGCGCCGCCACTTAGATGAAATTGTGAAAGAGCAAATCTTAGTGACATTAGGCTTTGGCCGGAACGGAATCACGGAGCCCAGCTAACGCTTGCGCTCCTGGGCCGTTCCGCAAAAGCTCAGCGGGCCTGTCAATCTACTTGGCAGCGGCCGTACGGACTTGCCTATCCGTTACATTGTACTTTGCAGGCGGCCGTAGTATAATGGCGAAGGTTTCCGCAGATCAACCTGGATCGAAGATAATATGGGACATCATGCTCACGTGAGCGGAAGACATTCCCTGGACCTTGTCTGGCTTTTTGTGTTGGGTGCGCTGTGGGGGTCTTCCTATCTGTTTATCAAGGTAGCGGTGAGCGAGGTGCCGCCCTTGACGTTGGTGGCGGCGCGGTTGGTCCTGGGATCCGTGCTGCTGTGGGGGTTGCTGCTGATCTCTGGTCAGCGCATGCCCCGGAGTCGAAGGATGTGGGGAGCATACACCATCATGGGCCTTTTGAACGGCGTGCTTCCCTATTCTCTCGTGGTCTGGGGTGAACAGCATATCTCCAGTGGGCTGGCTGCTCTGCTGCAGGCAACGATGCCGCTCTTTACCGTGATCCTGGCCCATTTTCTTACCCGTGATGAGCGTCTGTCGTGGCTCCGGGTCCTGGGGATCGTGATCGGCTTTGTGGGGGTAGGGATTCTGGCGCTCGCCGATCTGCGCGAGGGTCTGCATGCCAATCTGTGGGGTCAGTTGGCGATCGTGGGGTCTTCGGTGAGTTACGCAAGCGGGGCTATCTTCGCCCGCAGACGGCTCCAGGAGCAACCTCCCCTGATCTCGACGACAGGACAGCTGACGATGGGAGCCGTGCTGACCGTGCCCATCAGCCTGTGGGTCGAGCGTCCGTTCGATCTTGCGCCTTCTCTGCCGGCGGTGGCAAGCTGGCTCGGATTAACCATTCTGGGAACGGTTTTAGCCTATCTAATCTATTATGGCCTCATCGGACGGACCGGCGCTACTTTTGTCAGCACCGTCACCTACATCATTCCGATATTTGGTCTGTTGCTGGGGGCATGGGTCCTGGATGAACCCCTGACCTCTACCATCCTGGTTAGCCTGACCCTCATCCTGTTGGGGGTGTTGCTGGTCCGACGTTAGGACGGGCGAGAGTTTTGACATTCGAGGACAAGATGCGGACTTTGAAACGTCTCTCCCTGTTTCTGGTACCCTACTGGAAAACGCTGTTGATCAGCGCCGTCTTGCTTCTGGGACGGGCGGGCATGGACCTGGCACCGCCCCTGTTTCAAAAAGCGATTGTAGACCAGATCATCACCCGTCATGAACTGACCCATCTGGGCCTGCTCATCGGGGGATTGGTGGGGGTCTATGCGTTACAGCAGATTATCTTTGCCGGCGATTCGTTTATCCGTCACGCCTTGGGCGAGAAGTTTATCCTGGACCTGAGGGTCCGTCTGTACGCATACTTGCAGCGGCTGTCGCTGTCCTTTTTCGAGCAGACGTCCACCGGCGAGTTGATGTCCCGGGTCACGAATGACGTGAATGCGCTGGAGAACTTTGTGACTCACGGTTCAGCCCTGACCGCCGTGGACTTGATCCGGCTGTGCGGTGGAACCGTCATTCTCTTTGTGCTGGATGCCCGGCTGGCATTGCTCGTGCTCCTGCCTGTACCGATACTGGCTGTGTCGCTCCGCTATTTCAACACCCGCATCCGCCCCGTCTACCGTCGAGTCCGGGCTCGTCTGGGCGACATCAACGCTCGCCTTCAGGACAATCTGTCCGGGATCCAAGTCATCCAGGCTTTCGTCCGCGAGGAACGTGAGTTGCAGCGGTTTGCGGCAGAGAGCGAGAACTATTACCTGGCGCGGGTGCAGGGGATTCGCTACTGGTCCACCTTTTTCCCGGCGATGCGGTTTCTGGCGTCTCTGGGCACGGTGGTTGTCCTGAGCGTGGGGTCAATCATGGTCCTACGTGGGATGCTGTCCTTGGGGACCCTGGTGGCTTTCCTTTCGTATGTGGTGTCTTTCTACGAACCGGTGAACCGTTTGACCGAAGTAGATAATGTGTTTCAAGAGGCTATCGCCGCCGGGGAACGGATCCTGGAGCTCCTGGACCGGACACCGGAGATCGAGGATGCCCCGGATGCGATCGAATTGCCCCCGATCCGGGGAGACGTGGTGTTTGAACATGTGCATTTTCGCTATGGCACAGGGGAAGAGGTCCTGCATGATGTGAGCTTTCGCATGGCACCAGGCGAGGTGGTGGCCCTGGTAGGCCCCAGCGGTGCCGGCAAGAGCAGCATCGCGAACCTGCTGTGCCGGTTCTACGATCCGATCTCGGGGCGGATCCTGGTGGACGGGCATGACCTGCGCCGGGTGAAACTTGCTTCGTTACGCCGGCAGATCGCGGTGGTGCTTCAGGAAACCTTTCTTTTTAATACGACCGTCCGCGAGAATTTGCTGTTTGCCAAACCCGATGCGACTGATGAAGAATTGATCGCGGCCGCGCAGGCAGCGTACGCTCATGAGTTTATCGAGGCCTTGCCTCGTGGGTACGATACCGAGATCGGGGAGCGGGGAGTTCGACTCAGCGGGGGTCAGAAGCAACGGCTGGCTCTGGCGCGAGCCATCCTGGCGAATCCACGTATCCTCATCCTCGACGAAGCAACCTCTTCGGTCGATGCCGAGGCCGAATATCTGATCCAGCAGGCCCTGGAGTCGGTGCTGAAGGGCCGCACTGCCCTGGTGATTGCCCATCGGCTGAGCACGATCCGCAATGCGGACAAGATCATTGCTCTGGAGGATGGTCGCATTATCGAGATCGGAGATCACCGGGAATTGATGCAACGTCACGGGCTGTATAGTCAGCTCTATCGCCGCCAGCTCGAATTGGCCATGGTGGAGGAGCTAGAGAGGGATCCTTCGATGAACTCCTGACTCTGCAACGGCTTGAGTCCTCTTGCTAGAAGACGCTGTCTGGTGGCTATTTCGTCTTTGGCGGGACCTGTGCTACAATCGGCAGTGTACATTGAACTTACGAAGGAGAGGGGCATGCTGCGCGGTAGACACTTGATTATCTGGCTGGTCGTGGGGCTAGTCCTGGCAGGAGGAGGTCTTGCTGCTTGCCAGGTGAGTGTTCCTGGGACCGCAACGGAGTCGCACACAGCGGTTCCAAGTCAGGGTGGAAAGCTGACCTTCGGCCTGACCTTGGCCCCTTCGGGCCTGGACCCGCATGTGGACGCCTCTTCGGAATTGGGGATTCCGCTCACCAGTGTGTACGACACGCTGATCTATCAGAGCCTGGATGGCCGCTTTGTGCCTGGACTGGCCGAGCGTTGGGAAGTATCAGAAGACGGTCTGGTCTATACCTTCTATCTGCGGCGGAATGTTGCCTTTCATGATGGCACACCCTTTAATGCTGAGGCGGTTCGGTTCAACCTGGATCGTATTGCCAACCCTGAGACCAAGTCCCGCAAGGCAAAAGGAATGCTGGGCCCGTACGAACGGACCGAGGTCATTGACGAATATACGGTCCGGATACGACTGAGTACGCCCTATGCTCCTCTCCTTGACTCACTGAGTCAGGTGTACCTGGGCATGGCTTCACCCACTGCGGTACAGCGGTGGGGAGTTGAATATCAACTGCACCAGGTAGGCACCGGACCGTTTCTGTTCAAAGAGTATGTGCCCAACGATCATCTGACGCTGGTCCGGAACCCAGCCTATGCCTGGGGACCGGAGGTGTACCGTCACAGCGGGCCGGCGTATCTGGACGAGATTGTCTTCCGCTTCTATGTAGATCCATCGGTCCGTGCCCTGGCTCTTGAGTCTGGCGAGGCGGATGTGATGGGCGAACTGCCGCCCCAGGATGCGAATCGCCTGAAGAGTGATGGCCGTTTCGTGCTCTATCAGGTGCCGGTCCCAGGCCAACCGCTCCAGTTCTTTCTGAACACAACGAGACCTCCCACTGATGACTTGAGGGTCCGTCAGGCGCTGCTGTATGCCACGGATCGGCAGAGTATCGTCCGCACCATCTTCCAGGAGTTCTCCCCGGTGGCGTATGGGCCATTGAATTCGGGCACGACCGGCTATTCTCCGAATGTCGTAGGCCGATATGAATATGACCCCGGTCGAGCGATTGCCCTGTTGGAAGAAGCAGGCTGGCGCGATCAAGATGGAGATGGGATTCGTGAGAAAGATGGCCAGCCGCTCACCCTGCAAGCCTACCTGATGAGCTGGGGCTACCTGCCCGAGGTGGGTCAGATGCTTCAGGCCCAGTTCCGATCGGTAGGCGTGCGGTTAGAATTGGAGACGGTGGCTTTTCCGGCGGCGGTGGAAGCTGCCGGCCAGGGGAAGCACCACCTGGCGCCGATGACCTTCTCCGGGAGCGATCCGAGCGTGCTGAACCTTACCTTTCTCTCGGCCAATGCCGACGGCGGGTTCAACTGGTCCAAGGTCCGTGATGCGGAACTGGACCGCTTGCTGACGGAGGGGGTCCAGACCCTGGATCCCACGCGGCGGGCAGAGATCTATGCCCAGGCGCAGACACGGATCATGGACCTGGCCCTCATCTTACCGATCCGGGAGTATGTAAACCTGAACGCAGCCCGCGCCTCCGTCCGAGGTCTGCAGTACGACCGACGGGGCTGGTTCCCCTGGCTGTATGATGTGTCTTTGGAACCGTGATTTTCGGGCGGATGGGGCTCGAAGCAGCGGCCAAGTCCGCCGGTCTGTTTTCTCCTGCCTATGATGCACTACCTTGGCCGACGGCTGGTGGGAGCCATCCCCGTGTTATGGGGTGTAGCGACGCTGGTTTTTGTCCTCATGCGGCTCTTGCCGGGCGATCCGGCCACGCTCATGCTTTCGGAGGGAGGCGGTTCGGCCACGGCAGTTACTGAACTGAGAGCAGCGTTAGGCCTGGATGAATCGCTATGGGTCCAATATCAACGCTATCTGTTTCGTCTGATCCGTGGCGACTTGGGCACCTCGCTCTTTACTCACCGACCGGTCGTGGTGACGATTGCCGAGCAATTGCCCAGCACCATTGAGCTGGCTCTTGCGGCGATGGGGGTGGCAATAGTTGTCGGCGGCAGCCTTGGTCTTCTGGCTGCGTTGAGGCAGGGTACCTGGGTTGATGCGTTGGTGACCGGTCTCTCGGTGGTCGGGGTCTCGTTGCCCATCTACTGGTCGGCCCTGCTTCTTATCTGGGTGCTGAGTATATGGCTTGGCTGGCTTCCGGCGACCGGGCAAGGAGGGCTGGCCCATCTCATGATGCCCGCTCTGGTGCTTGGTTTTGCCTCATCGGGGGTCATTGCCCGGCTGGTGCGGGCCAGTTTGTTAGAAGTACTCAGCCAGGACTTTATGGTCACCGCCCGTGCCAAGGGGTTAGGAGAAGGGGTTCTCCTGCTGCGCCATGCACTCAAGAATGCCCTAATTCCGGTCATCACCGTCATCGGTCTTCAATTTGGCTTTCTACTGAGCGGTACAGTGGTGACCGAGACCATCTTTTCACGGCAAGGGATCGGCCGTCTGCTGGTCCAGGCCATCCTCTGGAAAGACTTTCCTCTGGTTCAAGGCATTGTTCTGCTGGCGGCGTTGGTGTATACCATGATGAACCTCAGCGTAGACATTGTCTACGCTTTGCTCGATCCCCGGATTCGTTATGATTAGACGTCGTTTCCCGATCCCGACGCGCCGACCGGTTCCACGGCATGCGTACGCCCCTGTCCCCCGACGACGGTTCATTACCCGGCCTGAGGTGTTGGCGGCCCTAAGCTTTCTCGCCCTCCTGATGGCCCTGATGGTGGCGGTACCGGTGATCAGCCCGTACGATCCGATAGTGATGGCTCCGACACGGCAATTCTTGCCTCCCAGCGGTACTCATTGGGCAGGCACGGACCTGTTCGGCCGTGACGTGGCGACGCGGGTGTTATACGGCGGACGATTATCGCTGGGGATTGGGGCGCTGGCTGTACTGATCGCGGCGGTGCCGGGGAGCATGTTGGGACTTTTGGCCGGCTACTATGGACGATGGGTGGACCGGATCATCGGCTGGCTGGTGGATGTCATGCTCTCGTTTCCCAGCATTCTCCTGGCTTTGAGTATTATTGCTGCACTCGGCCCAGGGATCACGACCGTGATCCTTGCCGTGGGCATCGCCGGCATTCCCAATTATACCCGGTTGGTGCGTGGCCAGACCCTTTCGGCACGGCGTCAGGCCTACGTGCGGGCCGCCGTGACGGTGGGTTGCAGCGATGGACGCATCCTATGGCGACATATTGTGCCCAATATCCTCGGACCGGTCCTGGTCTTTACCACCCTGGACATTGGCTGGGCGATCCTGAATGCTTCGGCTCTCAGCTTTTTGGGACTGGCGGTTCCTGCGCCCACGGCCGAATGGGGCGCCATGTTGAACGAGGGACGTGGCTACCTGCGGAATGCTCCGTGGGTCACAGTGGTTCCGGGCCTGGCGATTGCGCTGACGGTGCTTTCTGTGAATATTCTGGGAGATGCTTTGCGGGATTCGCTGGACCCTCGATGGCGGACCCGTCGCTAGGAGCGGCGAACGACATGGTACGGCGAATCGAACAGGGCAAGGGGCAGCTCTTCTTGGTTATGTGGTTTTCCTGAATAGGTAGAGTCGGCTTCGGTAGGGGCAGAGCGCCAGGTTAGGTTACTCTTTATCTGGCGGTTCCTTGGGACCTGACAACAGCCCCGCCGTTCTGTCGCACCGTCAGCGGTTGACTTGTACTGGTTCTTCTGTTATACTGCATCGAAAGTCCCACCGCGAGGGGGTCAACGATGAAGCGCACGGCGGACGTGGTGATCATTGGCGGGGGCATTCAGGGACTGAGTCTGGCCTATCATTTGACGACCTTGGGGGTTTGCGACGTATGTGTGCTTGAGATGAACACCTTGGGCAGCGGGTCGTCCGGTCGGTCTGCGGCCATTATCGGTCATGCCTTTCAGACGGAAGCGAGTCTCCCGTTGACCATATGGTCTTTTCAGGCGCTGATGCGTTTTGAGGAAGAGTTGGGGGCCAGTCCGGAATATGAGCCGATCGGTTGCTTGCTGCTGGCCCCTCGGACGGAAGCCGACCAATTGCGCCGTCGCCACGCTGTGCTGCGAGCGTTGGGTGTGGAAAGCCACTTGATAGACGCGGATGAGGTGGGTCGCCTGACCCCTGGTCTGAATGTCGAGGATATCGAACTCGCTCTCCATAACCCGAACGAAGGGAATGTGGACCCCCATTCGATTATGATGGCCTATGCCCAGCAGGCCCGCCAGCGAGGTGTTCGGTTTCTTGAGGGCGTACGGGCTACAGGCTTGGAGATCACGGGGGATCAAGTGACAGGGGTGCGGACGACCCATGGCTTGATTGCCACGCGATGTGTGGTGAATGCGGCCGGTTTTTGCGCCCGTCAGGTAGCGGCCTGGGCAGGGTTAGATCTGCCTATCACCAATCTCAAACGCCATATCCTGGTCACGGGACCGGTCTCGGCATACGCTCAGACGATCCCTTTTACCTATGACATGGCTGGCCCCTGGTACATGCGCCGTGAAGGGCCTGGATTGCTGATCGGCATGGGAGCCGCAGAGAGTAATGAGGAAGATCCGGTGGTAGACCGATCTTTCCTGAATCAAGTGATCGACTATTCGATCCGTCGCGCCCCTCCCCTGGAGGAAGCGGGGGTCAAGACGGCCTGGGCTGGCCTCCGGCCAGTCACTCCGGACGATGATCCGATTCTGGGTCCTGTGCCTCATCTTCGAGGTTATTTCAATGACTGTGGGTGGGGTGGGCATGGGATCATGAATGCCCCAGCCGCCGGTCGGGCACTGGCCGAGTGGATCGTAGAGGGGCAACCTAGGGCGGTAGACATTCGCAGTTTTGAGGCAGGGCGATTCTCCTCGGTCGTTTCCTGAGTGAAACAGATGGTCCCCGATGCTGTTCCTCTCATCATGACCAAGATCCGAGTCCCGCGCCGGCGATCGGATCTGGTGCCGCGTCGTCGGTTGGTGGATTTTATTCACGCCCATCTCGACCGCCGGTTGATCCTGATCTCGGCGCCAGCAGGTTATGGCAAGACGACGTTGCTGACCGATTTTGCTCATGAGACGGACCTCCCGGTCTGCTGGTTCACCCTTGATCCGTTTGATCGGGATTTGCGCGTCTTTCTGGAGCATCTGGTGGCCACCCTGGCCCATCGGTTTCCTGCTTTTGGGGCAAGAACTCGGGCCTTTTTGCAGAACGTGTCAGACCTCGGACAGAACCTCTATCCTCTGGTGGCCACCCTGGTTCAAGAGGTCTATACTGCCATTCCTGAATACTTTGTCCTCGTCCTGGATGATCACCACACGGTGGAGGAGCAGGAGCAGATCAGCGAGTTTCTCGGTTTGTTGCTGACCTATGCCGACGAGAACTTTCATCTGATTCTCGCGTCACGGACATTGCCCGCCCTACCCAATCTCTCATTGCTCGTGGCTCGCCGACAGGCAGCCGGTCTGAGCATTGATGAACTCCGCTTTACGGCTCCGGAGATCCAGGCGCTGGCGCTGCAAAACTACGGGATGCGGATAGACGAAGAGGAGGCTGCGATCCTCGCCCAACGGACCGGAGGGTGGATCACCGGCTTATTGCTCACTGCCGCCCCGGCCTGGCAGCAGGCCAGGCGAGAAGTCTCGATTCAAGGCCGCATCAGCATTCAGCTCTACGACTATCTTTCGAAGCAGGTGCTCGATCAACAACCACCGCCGTTGCGGGAGTTTCTGCTCGATTCCTCGATCTTGGAAGAGTTGAATCCAGAAATATGCCGGGAGGTGCTGGGGATTGAGCGGGCCGCGGACTTGTTGGACCAGCTCCGCATTCGCAATCTGTTCGTGACCGAATTTGAAGGGGAGCAGAATTATCTGCGGTACCACGATCTATTCCGGGAGTTCTTGCAGGCCAGCCTGCGGCGCCAAGATGAAGCTCGTTTTCGGCAGATCATGCTCCGCGCTGCCCAGGCCTACGCGGCGCGCGGGGAGTGGGAACGAGCAGTGAACCGCTACCTTGTCCTGCAGGACCAGGAGTCGGTGACCGAGATTGTGGAACGCATGGCTACCCACCTGTACGAAACGGGGCGCAAGGATACTCTGGCCAGTTGGCTCGACGCATTACCGGATTCCATCTTTGCCTCCAGACCCCATTTCTGGGTGCACCGAGGTCGGATCTATGCAGACCGCGGGGAGTATACACCAGCCATGGATTGTTACCAACGAGCAGAGCAGTCGTTTGCGGCTCGGGGCGACAGAGCTGGGGTAGCTTCCGTCTTGGCGACGAAGGGCCATCTGCTGCGGTTCCAGGGGCGCTATGGCGAGGCTGTCCGCCTGTCTCGACAAGCCCTGGCTCAGATCAGCGGAGAGACGGTTCGAGAGAAGTTCATCCAGGCGATGGCCTATCGCAACGAAGGTCTCTGCCAACTCCGGCTGGGGTCGCTGGACGAAGGGCGGGAGGCGCTTAGGCAGGCGTTGACGCTGTACAGAGTGCTGGCCGATCCGTATGACGAAGGGATGGTGCACCATGACCTGGGTCTCAGCTATGAATTGGCTGGCAATCTGGGGCAGGCGGTTGAGCATTACCAGGCTGCTCTGCGTTGTTGGCAGGAACTGGGGAATCCGGGGCCATGGGCCAACACCCTGAACAGCCTGGGAGTGGTGCATGCCCTGCGGGGGGAATACGACCAGGCGCTACGCCTGTTGACCGAAGCACTGACCAAGGCCCAACAAGCGGTGGATTTGCGGGTGGAAGCCTATATCTGGGCCAGCCTGGGCGATGTACACCGCGATCTGGGGGCTTATGAGCAGGCCCGACAAGCTTACTCTGAAGCCTTGCAGGTGGCCCACCGGGCTCAAAGCGGCTTTGTGCTCTCCTATAGCCTGAACGCCCTGGGCATGCTCTGCCTATGGCGGGGTGATCGAGCACAAGCCCGCGCCTGTCTGTGCCAGGCACTCGAACAGGCACAGGCTCATGAATCCCTCTATGAAGTGGCCCTGTGTCACCTCTCCTTGGGAGTCCTTGCTGGAGAAGAGGGGGATGAGATGGCGGCCCAGGACCACCTGGAACGCGCCGTTCAGGGCTTTCGGTGCGGGGGATTCCGTCAGGAGTTGGCCCGTGCGCTCCTGCAGCGGGCGGGTCTGGCATTCCAGTACGAAGACCGGGAAAAGGCACAGAACGATCTCGGCGAAGCGTTGGCCCTGGCAGAGCAGTTGGGCTTTGATCAGTTCCTGGTGGTGGATGGGGCGCGGCTTCAGCCTCTGCTGTACTATGGAGTTCAGCAGGGGATCGGAGGCCGTTACCTGCCTGACCTTCTGCGGCGGATCGAGGCCTACCGAACAAGCGTGGCTCGTCGGCCGGAACCCGCGCTCCCGACAGAACCGCAGTTGACGTTGAGCATTCATGCTCTGGGCGTGCCCCGGGTGGAGCTGGATGGTAAACCTGTCCAGTGGACGACGGTCCAAAGTCGGGACCTGCTCTATTGTCTTCTTCTGCACCCTGAGGGGTTGCGCAAGGAGGAGATCGGCGAAAAGTTCTGGCCAGAGCATGATCCCGTGCGGTTGGACGGCATCTTCCGCTCCACTCTCTACCGGTTGCGGCGGACGCTGTTTCGGGAGAGCGTGATTTTCGAGGATGGGTTGTACAGGTTCAATCGGGAAACGAACTACTGGTTCGATGTGGAGGCTTTTGAGCAGTTGCTGGATCGGGCCGAACAGGTTTGTCCCCGAGATCGGTTGGAGGCGATTCAACGGCTGGAAGAGGCGCTGGCTCTCTATCGGGGCGAGTATCTGGAGGGCGTTGGCTATGAATGGTGCGTGCTGGAGCGGGAACGGTTGCACCGGAGATTTCTGACTGCTCTGGAAACATTGGCCCGGCTCTATGCGGACCAGAGGGAACTGGAGCAGGCCATTGAGGTCTATCAGCGATTGCTGGCCCAGGATCCCTACCGTGAAGCAGTGTATCGGGAGTTGATGCTCTGTTATTATCGCCTGGGGGATCGGGCGGCTGCCATCCGCAAGTATCAGGAGTGTGTCCGGGTCTTGAGGGAGGAGCTGGGCCTGAGTCCAGACCCGGAGACGGAGAAGGTGTATCTGGATATTATCCACTGAGCGCTTGACTCGCAGTTGCTGAGGCCGCCTCAACAGGCGGCCTTTTTTGTTGGTGTGGTGAGTCCTCTGGTGAGTCCTCTGGTGAGCCCGATCGGGTAAGCTGGTGAGTGTGGACGGCAGAGCTCTGAGTCCATGCGGATGTGGGCAAACGGCCGTGCCCGATCCGTGACACTAAACTATGAAATTCAAGAGGAAGGAAAATGAGGAGGGCAACCATGAAAAAGCTACAGCATCTGTGGATTCAATACGCCACACCGCAGAATCTGAAGATCCTGTACATCGTGTTGGTACTGGCGACGTTGGCCATAGCTGGCGGGGCGCCAAGTGCGGGCGGTGGCAACCCGGGTGGAGGGATTGGTCCGACGTCCTTGACGCCATAGGGCAACTTGGTTCAGTCCCTCAGAGTTGAGTCAAGTCCGATGATCCTGACGTGGGCCGTAATCCTGGGCCTTTTGGCGAGCCTGGTGCGCTATCGAAGTCAGGCATTCGCCCAGATGGCAGCGATGCCGGTGCGTGTGGGATGGGTAGCACTAGCGGCGGTCGCGCTGCAGATTCCTTTGCTATGCGCTTCGAGCAGGCCGGTGCAGGACCTCGCAATCCCGTGCGCGCTATTCCTGGCCTCCCACCTATTGCTCGTCGTCTTTGTGTGGTGCAACCGCCGGCTCTCGGGGATGCCACTGATTGGGTTGGGGGTGATCTGCAACCTTGCGGTGATCGCGCTGAATGGGGGGTTCATGCCGATCACCCCCGAGACCTTGGTTCGGATCAATCCGGGCACCGGGTTGGCCCATTGGCCTGTGGGGTTCCACTACGGCTCGTCGAAGGATATCATCTTGCCCCGGATGGCGATCCGGTTATGGGGATTATCGGATATCCTGGTCATCCCGCCCCCTTTTCCGTGGCCGACTGCGTTCAGCGTAGGCGATCTGCTGATCGCGGCAGGCATCATCTTGCTGCTCCTCAACCCGAGGTCCCGACCGGATCGCGTGGAGGCCCAGCCAGGAACGGACTTGATGGGTCTCCTGTTTCTCAGAAAGGAGAAAATGGAATGAAGCACAAGGCCTTGAACCAGTTGCTCTGTGCGGCGATGGTCAACGCCCAGTTCCGTGAGACTTTGTTGCGCGATCCCGCCCAGGCCATTGCGACTGGCTATCTGGATCATTCTTTTTCCCTGACTCGGGAGGAGAGAGAACTGGTCCTTGGCATTCAGGCGCAACAACTGGAGGATTTTGCGGCGCAGGTCTATCACTGGATTTCAAGCAACAACGGGAACGGGCATCATAGCAAGAACGGCAATGGACATCGGCCTAACTTCTGGTCTGCCTCGGAGGCGTTCATAGACCTGTACCGCGCACCAGTGCCGGTTCAGGTGTGAGCCATCTAGCAGGAGTGTCGAGTACCGGGCGGGTTAATCCTCCTGCAGGCTTGAGGTCGGCCTGCGGGAGGATTAACCTCTCACTGGTACGAATATTGAGCCGATCGTGCCTTGGCTACTCTGATCGGGGGCCTAGATGAAGACACAAATCTATCGCTGGGAGTGGGAACGATCCTTCTACCAAATGATCCAGGCTTTGGCGGAGGGGATCACCATCGAAGATGAATCGGGACGACTGCTCCTGGTGAATCGGGCCCTGGCACAACTCCTGGGTTATGAGCCTGGGGAGATGGTCGGCATGCCCTGGGCGAGCTTGGTTGCTGCAGAGGATCAGGAACAGGCAAAAGCCGTTCATCTCTCGCGGTGCTTGGCCGCGGACGAAGCTACCAGCCGATGTGAACTCCAGCTCCAGCGCAAGGATGGCACTCGTATCTCGGTGCTGGTCAGCAGCCTCCCCTTGTCGTTTGGGAACCAGATGCGAGGCAGGCTCTCTGTTTTTGTGCCCTTCCACGGAGGCCAGGTGTGCGGTATCAAAGGAATGGCGCTCTTGGGTGAGCGCGTGGCTGCGGTTATCCACGAGTTGAACAATCCATTAACCATCATTCTGCTCCAGATTCAGCTCGTACGGAAATCGGTCGCTTCCAGTCCGCAGGTGAACGAGAGCCTGAAAATCATTGAGGATCAAATCCAGCGCATGAGGCGGCTGATGACGGACTTGCTTTGTTTCGCGGGCTCTGATGCACCACAGTTCGAGGTAGTGGATGTCAACGCTCTGATTGAACGCGCCGTGCGTCTGGAAGGGTTCGACCAAGGGGGTACGGTCCAGGTCGTCCCGCAACTGGCCCGTGACCTGCCGACGACACTGGCCGACCCCGACCAGCTTCAGCAGGTCTTTGTGAACGTCCTTCGCAATGCCCGCCAGGCGATCGAGGGGATGAACAGTGCGACTTCTCGTGCGAAGCTACAGCGGGGCCGGATCACCGTGACGACGGCCCTGATGGCCGGCGAATACGGTCAACCCCCCCGTATCCAAATCCGGTTTGCGGACAACGGCCCTGGCATTCGCACCGAACTACTCTCTCGCATTTTTGAGCCATTTTTCACGACCAAGAAGGGGAATGGGGGGACTGGTCTGGGACTCTCGATCTGCGATCGGATTGCAAAGCAACACGGAGGTCGAATCTGGGCAGAGAACAACGAAGAAGGGGGTGCCACGTTTACCCTGGAGTTGCCCGTGATCGAACCCGCTGGAAAGGAACCGCCATCTACCACGGACCCCCGATGCCTTGAAATTGGCATGGCCTCGGGTTTTACCGGGACTATCGCAAGTCGCTAGATTTTTCCTTGTTCCCGTGCCTCACGATGTGCTTCTTCGGTGTCCTCAGCGGTCAGCCGGGTGTAGATGCGTGTCGTGGTGGGTGATGCATGACCCAGCAAGTCTTGAGTGACCGCCAGATCGTGGGTTGCCGACAGGACGCCAGTAGCAAAGCGATGGCGCAGGAGATGGGGGGTAATCGACTCGTCCAGGCCGGCAAGGTGGCATAGCTCTTCGATGGCAGCCCGGACGGTGTTGGTCGTGACCGGCAAGACCTGATTTCCAGCTCCCCGGTCATGCCGCGCAAATAGGGGCAGGGAAGCCAACGACCGACCAGTGGCCCCATCCTGCCGCACGCGGAGGTAATGAGTTAGGGCAGCCCAGGCCCGATCGTCGAAGTAGATGCGACGCTGTTTCCTCCCTTTCCCGGTGACCACCGCTGCCTGGCGTTCATAGTCCAGATCGCCGCGACGCAAAGCCACGATCTCTCCCACCCGGGCCCCCGAACTCCGCAGCGCCTCGATCAGGGCGATATTGCGCAACCGGCGCAGAGTGGCTCGCCGGCCCTGAGGCGTGTTGGGGTCGGCAGGCATGGGCACCTCATACGCGGCCTTGACCAGAGCTTGCACCGCCTCTTCGGCCGGCAGGCGGGGAAGCGGCCGTGGGGGACGTCTGCCCCGGATGTCGGCCAACCGTTCTTGGAGACGGGCATAATCCGCGGCCGCAAAGCTGGCCTTTTCTTCCAGCAACAACCACCGATAGAAACGGTTGATGGCAGTGACATAATTATCCAAAGTAGTCGGGCTAACGCGGTGGTTGGCCTGCAACCAGCGGACGAAGGACAGGGCCATATCAGGCGAGAGGGAGGCGACGGGCATCTGACGGGCGGGTTGATAGGCTTCCGTACAAAACGCTTCGAAATGACGGAGGGCGGTGGTATAGGCCTCTACGGTATGAAGGGACCGCCGGATGCCCAGGTCCAGCCGAAATGCCTCAATCGCTTCAGTTAGAGTCATGGCATCACCTTCATACGCCTGTCCTAGAGCTTAACCCTTCGTGCGGTGCCAGCCAATGGCGCCGGTGCCGACAGCAAACAGGCTGAGCAGGGCCATCACCGGTCGGATCCCCAGGCGATCAGCTAGCATCCCGCCCGCCAAAAGCGGAAACACAGCGGCGGCATTGGCCACGGCCAATTGGGCGGCAATGACACGACCGCGCAATGGAGCCGGGGGACGCTCCTGAAGAACGGTGCGGGCGGGGATGATAATGAGAGATAAAGCCAGGCCGATGCCCGCAATCGGGAGCAGGACAATCCAGAGTGGGAATTTCGGACCGGTCAGCAAGCTTAGCAGTCCAAGGCTCCCGCCCAGGGCGATAAAGCCAAGGGCGATCCATGCCGGGCGACTCAGTCGTTCTGACCAGCGGCTGACAATCAGCGATCCCAGGACAAAGCCGAGTCCACCGGGGAGAATCAGATATGGGGCATCCTCCACATTCATTTCCAGGTGGCGCGAAACCAAGCCCGGAATCAATGAAAGTAGTACCAATAGCAGAGTGGCTGCCAGCACGGCCTGGACAGCCACCCAGGTCAACAGACGGTCCTGGGCCAGAACTTGCCATCCTGCCCGCAAGTCGCTCCAGACCGAGGCTTGGCCTTGAGCTCGTCGTGGAGAGAGCTGGTCGATAGGTAGGGAGAGGATCAGCGCCAGCGCGACTAGACATAATCCAGCGCCGACTGCTCCTACGGTAGGCGGTCCGGCCCACTTGATCAAGAGCGGGCTGAGGAGAACAATACCGACCCCCTCGCCAGCGAGCATGCCGAATTGAAGCAAGGCATTGGCCGAGGGGAGGCGAGAGCGGTCTACGAGGTCTGGTAGCAGGCTTAGCTCGGCAGTCAAGGCAAACTGACTGAAAATGGCATTGGTCACACTGGCTCCATAGATTACCCTCACTGCGAGGCGGGCCGGCAAGCCCCGGGTACCAAGCCAGAAAACGATCCCGACCAGCATCCGCACTCCGTGGCTGACGATCAGACTCTGGATCCGTCCCCAGCGGTCGACCACCATCCCCGAGATGAGGGAACCCAGGAAGGCGGGCAGGATTGAGGCAAGGATCACCAACCCGATCTGAGCGCTGGAGCGGGTGTGTTGCTCGATCAAGACCGCTCCGGCCAGGCTCAGACTGTAGACAAAGACAACCGTGGTAAACTGGGCGATCCACAGACGCCGGAAGCCCGAATTGGCAAGAAGGTTGGAAGCGATACCCGCTGACCTCACGAGTTTCCGTTACTCCTCTGGCTATCGGGCGGTATCAGGGTGATAACCCGGAAACTTTCGGCATAAGCCAGTCCCTGTTCTTCACCTTCCCGAGCATTCCATTCCCTGATCATATCACCCGGATCCCAATTGCCCATTTGGCTGGCGTGTTGCTTGAGGGCAGCAATCTTGTGCTCAATCGTTTCGCTCACGTCCACCCATCGGTTCGGGTGCTCGTTTCCATGGATGTATATCCGATGCACGCGATGAGGTGGGCCTGCTTCTGGCCAAAGGAGTGGCATGGCGCTGGCCGGTGCCACGGCATCGACTGCGGCCTGCGCGGCGGCCCGGTGATCGGGGTGGTTGATATAGGAATCCCCTACGAGGTAGGCAGTGGGATCGCCGGTAATCACCACCTCCGGTTTGTAGTGGCGGATGACCCGGACCAGATCCCGACGTAGTTCTAGAGTAGGCTGTAGTTCTCCGTCTCTGTAGCCAAGAAACACGATCTCGTGCACTCCCAGAATGGCACATGCCGCGCGCTGTTCGGACCTCCGGATGGCAGCCAGCTTTTCGCGGGTCATTCCGGGCTCGTGGGAACCAGCGTCTCCATCGGTACAAACCACATAAATCACGCGACAGCCGGCCCGCGTCCACGCGGCCACGGTCCCGGCAACGGTGAATTCGGCGTCATCGGGATGGGCAACGATCACCATTGCCGATTCAGGTATGCCATTCCTCTGCATCTTGGTTCCGGTTTGCCTCCTATACACCCACTCACCAATGGATCCGGGTACGAGTGTCGCCATGCCTCCGACCGGACTGCGGCCGATCAATCAACGATGATCTCATCCAGCGCTCGCTTGGGCACATGATGAATGCCGTCTGCACTGCGCCAGTACTTGATGTCGCCGTCCGGTCCGACTTCCTCGATTACCACCGTCTCCTTCGGCTTACCCAGAGCCAGCACGTACAGGATCTCGTAGCGCGGATCGATCTGGAGAGCCTGGCGGAGTTGATCCCGTTGGATCGAGGCGATGATGCATCCCCCCAACCCTTTTTCTGTGGCCCCAAGGAGGATGCTTTGCGCTGCAATGCCCGGATCTATCCCAAAAGAGGACTTGATGGCCGTATCGCCGAGCATGATGATATAGGCGGAAGGTCGTTCCCCTGCTGGTGGTCCTGGCCAATCCTTGAGGTAGCCGGCCCAGGCCAGACAGGGGAAAATACGTTCGTTCTTGATCGGATCACAGGACAGGATGTACTTGAGCGGCTGTTGATTAGCGGTGGAAGCCGAAAGCCGGGCCAGATCGACCAGTTCCCGCAATGTGTCGCAGGAGACCGGGACCTCTTCATAGAATCGCCGGTAGCTCCGGTTTTTGATGACCAGATCTCGTAACACCGTTACCTCCTGAAGGGATGATTCTTGAACCAAGACCATTGAGCACGTCTATTATACTCCAAGAGCGGGTGGACGGCAATTGTGGGAGCGAGGCATTCGCATTGACCATCTGCCGCTTGAATCGCCGCCAATTGGCCAGAACCACCTGGCCTCGTACACTGCTGCCGGAAATGCCTCGCCCCGGGCCCGGCCTGACCACCGCTTTAACTGTCCCATCACGGGTGCATTTCACATATCTGGAAAACATAATGCGCGTTGAGCGAGGGTTTGCCTGCCGGGCATAGATGTGGTACAAATAGTCATCCTGTACGATGAGAGGAGTGTTCCCC
>JAGVRI010000007.1 GCA_018606645.1 Chloroflexota bacterium | reverse complement strand
TGATGGCCGCCGTCAACGTCGTCTTCCCATGGTCAATGTGGCCAATCGTCCCCACATTGACATGCTCTTTCGTCCGCTCAAATTTCGGCTTCCCCATGATGAAACCCTCCTGGTACTTGTTCAAAAATCGGTTGTGTTGTATTCCCAAGCCCACGATGGGACTTGAACCCATGACCTCGCCCTTACCAAGGGTGTGCTCTACCGACTGAGCTACGTGGGCACCTATAGAGCCACCCGTCGGATTTGAACCGACGCCCCAGCGCTTACAAGGCGCTTGCTCTGCCGGCTGAGCTAGGGTGGCCTGCTGTGAACCGGCACCGAACCGAGCCCACGCCCTGATTATAGCATAAAATGTGCTAGGGTCAAATGGCGGCTTAGTATACTGACATTTTTTGAAAATGTCAAATCAGTTTCATGCCTGGGGCCATTTGACCAGGCGGAGGGGGTGGGATTCGAACCCACGGAGCATTTCTGCTCACGCGTTTTCGAGACGCGCGCATTAGACCGGGCTATGCTACCCCTCCAGGCAAACAATAATTATAGCACACCCACCCGGAGCTGGCAAACTAGTCTTCGGCCTTGGCTAGGGCCAAGTCCGGCACCAGGTGGGAGTGGAGGCTTCAGCCGGAACGGATCAATGCACGTGAAACAGTCCCGTTTTCCCATTTGTATTCCTACCCTATCTGTGCTATACTGTACATGGTGCCCCGCCTTGAGCGGTGGATGGCGTCGCATCGAGATAGGCGCCTGTAGCTCAAAGGATAGAGCGGCTGGCTTCGAACCAGTAGGTTGGGGGTTCGAGTCCCTCCAGGCGCGCCTGTTCGACCCTAAGGGCCAGTCGGACCTTTAGGGTCGGTTCTTTAGCAAGGAGGAACCATGTCCGAGAAACCGAGTTATCACATGACCCCCGCCGAGTTCCGACGGCTCGGTCGGCAAGTCGTGGACTGGATCGCCGACTACTATGAACGGATCGAATCGTTCCCGGTGTTGGCCCAGGTGGAACCGGGCCAGATCCGCGCCTCGCTCCCACCCGCGCCCCCGCTACAAGGCGAGCCGTTTGAGACCTTTCTGGACGATGTAGAGCGGCTGATCCTGCCCGGCATCACCCACTGGCAGTCGCCGAACTTTTTCGCCTTTTTCCCGGCCAACGCCTCCGGCCCGGCCATCCTGGGAGAGTTGCTCTCGGCGGGCCTGGGGGTGCAGGGGATGTTGTGGACGACCAGCCCTGCCTGCACCGAGCTGGAGACGCACGTGCTGGACTGGTTTGCCGACATGCTCGGCCTGCCGGCCCGATTCAAATCCACCGGGACGGGCGGGGGAGTGATCCAGGATTCGGCCTCCAGTGCCTCGTTGTGTGCCCTGCTGGCCGCCCGCGAACGAGCGACCGGCTATCAGACGAACGAATCGGGGGTGCAGGGACGTCTGGTGGCCTATGCCTCGAACCAGGTCCACTCCTCGGTGGAAAAGGCGGTCAAGATCGCCGGCCTGGGCCGCCAGAACCTGCGCCTGATCGAGGTGGATGAGCAGTTTGCCATGCGCCCCGAAGTCCTCGCCCGCCAGATCGCCGAGGACCGACGGGCGGGTCTGATCCCCTGTTTTGTGTGCGCCACCATCGGGACCACCTCCTCCGGCGCCGTCGATCCGGTGCCCGAGATCGGGCGCATCTGCCGCGAGGAAGGGCTGTGGCTCCATGTGGACGCGGCCATGGCCGGCACGGCAGCCATCTGCCCTGAATTTCGCTTTATCCACGACGGGTTGGAGCAGGCCGACAGTTACTGCACCAATCCCCACAAATGGATGTTCACCAATTTCGATTGCGACTGCTTTTTCGTGGCCGACCGGGCGGCGCTGATCCAGACGCTCAGTATCCTGCCCGAATATCTTCGCAACCGGGCCACCGAATCGGGAGCGGTGATTGACTACCGGGATTGGCAGATCCCCCTCGGCCGGCGCTTTCGGGCGCTCAAGCTCTGGTTTGTCATCCGCTACTACGGCATCGAGGGGTTGCGTTACCATATCCGTCGCCACATCGCGCTGGCTCAAGAGTTTGCTCGCTGGGTCGAGGCCTCCGACCAGTTTGAGCTGGTGGTGCGGCCGCTGCTGAACCTGGTCTGTTTCCGGCACGTCGGCGGCGATGAGGTGAGCCGCGAGCTGATGGAGCGGCTGAACCGCAGCGGCAAGCTCTATCTGTCGCACACCGTGCTCGATGGGCGGTTTACCCTGCGCTTTTGCGTCGGCCAGACCTATACTGAGGCGCAGCATGTCGCCCGCGCCTGGCAGCAGATCCAGGAGACGGCAGCCGCTCTGTAGCCGGTCGGGGCGAGGGGGGCTGTCAACGAGCGGGGCACGAATCAACGAATTGGGTCAGCCATTCTACGGGAGCGGTTCCCGTCGCAGTTCGATCACGCGGTCCAGGCGAAAGGTGCGCTGCTCGCCGCGCAGGTAGCAGTGGGCCACCAGATAGAGCACGCCCCGATCTTCGCTGACCCGCAGCGGCCGCACCCGACGGACTGTCTCCCGCCCCCAGGCATCCACATAGCGCATCCACACCTGCCCTTGCTCGGCGAGAGCTTCAGCGATGGCCGGCGGCAGGGGCAGGCTGTAAGGCGAAGGGTATGGCACCGAACCGCCCTGGAAGGCCAGGAGTTGGCCCAGGGTGGTCACCCCCCACCGCCACTCCAGGTCCCAGGCGATCCGGTCCAGCACCTGCCAGGTGGTCCAGACATCGCCCATGGCTCGGTGCGCCTGCTCCGCCCCGATCCCCAGGGCGTCGGCCAGGCAGGACAGGCTGTTGCGGCTCAACCCATAGATGCGGCGGGCCAGGATGAGCGTGTCCACCACCGGCGTGTCCGGGGTTGGCAGGCGGGCGATCTCCAGTTCGGCGGCCAGAAAGCCCAGGTCAAAGGGGGCGTTGTGGGCGACCAACACCGCATCCTCCAGGAGCGCCAGGAGGGAGGGGGCCACCTGGGCAAACGTCGGCGCTCCGATCAACATCTCCGGAGTGATCTGATTCACGCGGAAGGCTCCGGGAGAGATGGGCCGACCTGGGTCCACCAGCGATTCAAAGCGAGCGACCTCCACCCCGCTGCGGAGGCGCAGGCAGGCCACCTCGCACACCCGGTCGCCATAGGCCGGGCTGAGACCAGTGGTCTCGACGTCCACCACCGCCCAGTCCACCCTGCTAAGCGGCCGGTCTAGATCGTACAAGGTCTTGGCAGAGAACATGGTTCTGTCAGTCCGGCGCATGGCCTGTGGGGCCAGAGGTCGTCGCGCGAGAAGCGCAACCTGAGTTTCCGCTCCCGCCGCTCGCCTTGTCTACAAGGCGGTCCCCTGGCCCACATATCATGATACCATAGAACCGGCCTGGTTCAAAATGGAGGCAAACAGGCCGTTTGACCGGATCCGCAAATCGCGGTACAATGACGCCAGGAGGAGAACCATGGCGCAAGCAGAAACGACCCGGTCTCTGGTCGAAGTGAGGGATTACCTGGACCATCTGTTGCAGGTGGCAGGGCTGGAGGAAGAGGGCAACGGTCTGGTGGTCGGCGGACGACCCATGGTGGCCAAGATCGGACTGGCTGTCAACTGCTCGTTCCAGGCCATCGACGAAGCGATCCGGCGCAACTGCGATCTGCTGATCACCCATCATGCTGCCTGGAGCCGGATCGATCAACACCTCTCCGAACAGAAGTACGGCCGCTTGCGCCAGGCGGGCATCAACTATTACGCCGCCCATGAATGTCTGGACCAGGCCGCCGAGGTGGGGACGGCCGACGCGCTGGCCCGGGCGGTGCGGGTTGCGGTCCAAGGGCGCTTCCATCCAGAAGGGGAAGGGGAGTACGGTGTCCATGGTCTGACGCCGGGCCATTTCCTCGAATTCATCACCCGGGTCGGCCAGCAATTGGGCACGGACCCCCGCCGCTGGAAGAATCAAGAATCGTTTGGCCATATAGCCGTCGTCCCCGGCTGGGGCGGACGGACCGACTGGCTCGCCCAGGCGCAGGCGCTCGGCTGCGATACCTTCCTGACGGGCGAAACCAATATGTTCGGGATGCTCTTTGCCCGGGAAATCGGTCTGAATCTGGTGGTGGCCGGCCATTATGCGACCGAAGTCCCTGGGGTGATGGCGCTGGGAGCTCGCATCGCCCGCGACCTCGGGCTGGAGGTAACCTTTATCGCCGAGGAGATGATCGAGGCGCAGGGCTGAGTTCCCATGGGGTAACGGAGGGTGAGAGGGCGATGACCAATCAGGAAATTGCCGAGATTTTCGAGCGGATCGGCGATATGCTCGATATCCTGGGCGAGAACCGCTACAAGGTCCTCGCCTACCGCCGCGCAGCGGAGAACATCCGCCACCTGCCCCGCGACCTGCGCAGTTACTGGCAGGCCGGCGCTTTGCAGGACATCCCCGGCATCGGTCCGGCCATCGAGGAAAAGATCGAGGAACTGTTGACCACCGGACGGCTGGGGTTCTACGAGCGGCTACAGGACCAGGTGCCGGTCGGCGTCGTCTCGCTGTTGCAGATCCCCGATGTCGGACCCAAGACAGCGAAGCTGTTGTGGGAGCGGCTGGGGGTGCAGAGCGTGGCGGAGGTGGAAGAGGCGGCCCGCGCCGGCCGGCTGCGGACCCTGCCTGGCCTGGGCAGCCGGTCCGAGGCCAGGATCCTGGCCGGCATCCAGGCCCTGCACCGGCGCAGCGACCGCATCCCCCTGGGTACCGCCTGGCCGGCGGCCACCGCGCTGCTGGACGGCCTCCGCGCTGCCTGTTCCGAGGTGGTGCAGACGGCGGTCGCCGGCAGTCTGCGACGGATGCGTTCGACCATTGGCGATATTGATCTGCTGGCGGCGTCGCTGGCACCAGCGACGGTGATGCGTGCCTTTGCCACCCTGCCCCAGGTGGCCGAAGTGATCCTCAGCGGCCAGACCAAGACCAGCGTCCGCCTGCACAACGGCCTGCAGGCCGACCTGCGGGTCCTGGAACCGGATCGTTGGGGGGCGGCTTTGCAGTACTTTACCGGCAGCCAGACCCACAACATCCACCTGCGCGAGATGGCCCAGAAACAGGGGCTCAGCCTGAGTGAATATGGGTTCAAGCGGGAGGACGGGAGCGAGATCCGTTGCCCGGAAGAGGCAATGGTGTACGAGACGTTGGGTCTGCCATGGATCCCGCCCGAATTGCGGGAGGACCGGGGCGAGATCGAGGCCGCATTGGCGGGGAAACTGCCCCGGCTGGTCGAAGGCAGCGATATCCAGGGCGACCTCCACGCCCACACCGACTGGAGCGATGGGGCCAATACGTTGGCCGAGATGGCCGAGGCGGCCCGGCAACGGGGCTATCGCTATCTGGTCATTTCGGACCATACGCAGGGCCTGGGCATCGCCCGAGGCCTCTCCCCGGAACGCCTCCAGGCGCAGCGGGTCCCCATCGACGCCCTGAACGCGCAGTGGGACGATTTTACCCTGCTTCAGGGCTGCGAGTTGGAGATCAAGGCCGATGGCCGCCTCGATTTCCCGGATGAGGTGCTGGCCCGCCTTGATTTTGTGGTGGCCTCGGTCCACACCTCGCTGCGGCAGGATCCGGAGCAGATCACGGCGCGCATCCTGAATGCCATCCGCAACCCCTACGTGGATGTGATCGGCCACCCTTCCGGTCGCATCCTGGGCCAGCGGGAGGAGAGCGCCGCTGACGTGGAAGCCATCATTCAGGCAGCCGCCGAGACGGGCACCGCCTTGGAGATTAACAGCACTCCGAACCGCCTGGACCTGGACGACGTCCATGTCCGTCGGGCCGTGGAGTTGGGAGTGAAACTGGCCATCAATAGCGACGCCCATCACACCGGCGGGCTGGATAGCCTGATCTATGGCCTGGCGACTGCGCGACGGGGGTGGGCGACTGCTGCCGACATCTTGAACACTCTGTCCTTGGAGGAACTGCGGGCCTGGCGCCAGGCGCGGATCGCCCGCGCGACCGGACGTGCGGGATAGGCTGGCGTATTCGCCCCCCTCGCCTGGGAGTCGAGGCTTGGAGGCTTGAGCCGGAGAACCCGCCTGAAGGCTCCACTCCGGGAGTCGAGGCTTGAGCCGGAGAACCCGCCGGTAGGCTCCACTCCCGAGGCGATCTTTATAAGTCCGGCTACTGTTTGCGTCGCGCCGCCTTTCATGGTAGAATAGGCTATCATCACACGGGAGCCAGTGGTGAATATTGTCTTTTTTGACGTCGAGACGCAACGCACCTTTGATGAAGTGGGCGGCCGGCACAATACCCACAGGCTGGGCCTGGCCGCGGCAGTGTCCTATTCGACCCGCGATGGAGAGTTCCATCATTATACCGAGGGCACGGTAGCCGAACTGATCGCCGAACTGAAAGCCGCCGACCAGGTGGTGGGCTTTAACGTGCTGAGCTTTGATTACCAGGTGTTGCAGGCCTACACTGATGAACCGTTGCACCGGCTGCCGACGGTGGATATGCTGGACCATATCTACCGCCGATTGGGGTTCCGCGTCAGCCTGGACAACCTGGCAACGGCCACGTTGGGCATCCAAAAGTCGGCGGACGGTCTGCAGGCGGTGCGCTGGTACAAAGAGGGTCGCATCCAGGACGTGATCGATTACTGCCAGCAGGATGTGGAGGTCACCCGCCGGCTCTATGAGTACGGCAAGCAGCACAAGCATGTCAAGTATCGGGATCGGAACTACCGCCTGCAACCGGTGCCGGTCCACTGGTAGGGCGGCTCGGCCTGACTCCGGGGAGGGGGTGTGACGTCCAGGTCGAGGATGGACCGCTGGGAACCGGCGTACCTCCGTCTCCTCCATTCCGGGGAGCTGGAGCGCCGTGTGGCCGAGGCCTATGCCCGGCTGGAGGCATGTGACCTGTGCGCCCGGGAGTGCGGCGTCAACCGGCGGGCCGGCGCGGAGGGGGCCGGTTGCCGCACCGGGGAGCGGGCGGTGGTGTCCAGCTACGGTCCGCATTTTGGCGAGGAGGAGCCTCTGGTCGGCACGGGCGGCTCGGGGACGATCTTTTTCTCCTGGTGCAACCTGCGCTGCCAGTACTGTCAGAACTATGAGATCAGCCAGATGGGGCTCGGCCGCGAAGTGGAGCCGGAAGATCTGGCGCGGATGATGCTCAGCCTGCAGCATCAGGGGTGCCACAACATCAATTTCGTGTCCCCCAGCCACGTCGTGCCGCAGATCCTGGCCGGACTGCTCATTGCGGCGAAAGCCGGCCTCCGCCTGCCTCTGGTGTACAACACCGGCGGCTACGATTCGCTCAAGACGTTGGCCCTGCTGGATGGCGTCATTGATATCTATATGCCGGACATGAAATACGCCGATGCTGAGGTTGCGCGGCGCTATTCCAAGATCAGCAACTATCCGGCCGTCAATCAGGCGGCGGTCAAAGAGATGCACCGTCAGGTCGGCGATCTGGTGATGGACGAGCGCGGCGTGGCCTATCGCGGGCTGTTGGTCCGCCACCTGGTCCTGCCCGAGGGTCTGGCCGGCACCGCCGAAATCGTCCGCTTTCTGCGCGACGAGGTCTCGCCCTATACCTATCTCAACGTCATGGACCAGTACCGGCCCTGCTACCGCGCCCACGAACTGCCGCCGCTGAACCGACGCATCACCCCGCAGGAATATGCCGAGGCGGTGCGGTTGGCGCTGGAGGCCGGCCTGCGCCTGGATGAGCGCCGTCCGCGACTGGTGTGGTTGCGGCGCTAGCATGTCGAGCCGCCCTGAGGCCTCCGGCCGATGCCGGCGGCCTGAAGAAACGTGAAGGGAAGACGTGCTCCGAACGATTCTGAACCGCAAGCAACTGCAGATCCTGAACGAGGAAAAGGACGCCCTCGAGCGGCTCCACCGGGCGTTGGTGGATGTCGAGGTCTCGACCGAAGACCAGAAGATCCTGCAAAAGTCGCTCCGCCAATTGGACGAACTCTTTTTGCTGGTGGTCGTCGGCGAGTTCAACAGCGGCAAATCGGCCTTTATCAACGCCTTGCTCGGTACACCGTTCCTGCCGGAGGGGGTCACGCCCACCACGGCGCGCATCTGCCTGCTGCGCTACGGGGAGGTCCCGGGGCAGGAGGAGTATGAGGATGGCCTGCTCATCCTCACCTATCCGGCCGACTTTTTGCGCGAGATCAACCTGGTGGACACGCCCGGCACGAACGCCATCATCCGCCGCCACGAGCAACTCACCGAGGAATTTATCCCCCGCAGCGACCTGGTCATCTTTGTCACCTCAGCCGACCGGCCCTTCGCCGAAAGCGAGCGGGCGTTCATGGAGCGCATCCGCGACTGGGGCAAAAAGATCGTGATCCTGCTGAACAAGATCGATCTCCTCCAGGAGCCGGAGATCGACCAGGTGGTGCAGTTCATCGGTCAGAATGCCCTGGGCCTGCTCGGGTTCACGCCCGAGGTCTTTCCCATCTCGGCCCGGCTGGCATTGCGCGCCAAGCAGGCCGGGACGCCGGGCGAGCGCAGCGCGTTGTGGGCAGCCAGCCGGTTCGAGGCGGTGGAGCGCTATATCCTGCGCAGCCTCGACGAACGAAGCCGGGTCCAGCTCAAGCTCTTGAACCCGGTGGGCGTGGGCGAGCGTCTGACGGCGCGCTATCTGGAATCGGCCCGGGAACGGCTGGCGCTGCTGGGCGAAGACCTGCGGGCCATTGACCAGATCGAGGGCCAGCTCGGCGTCTATGCCAGCGACATGGAGCGGGATTTCCGCTACCGTATGGCCGATATCGAACGGATCCTGCTGGCCATGAACCAGCGGGGCATGGCCTATTTCGACGAGACGCTGCGCCTGGGCCGGATCCTGGACCTGGTCAACACCCAGCGCATCCGCGGCGAGTTCGAGCGGCAGGTGGTGGCCGACACCCCCCACCAGATCGAGCGGGAGGTGAACGGCCTGATTGACTGGCTGATCGCCCAGGACCTGCGCCAGTGGCAGATGACCCTCGAATCGCTGGAGCGCCATCGGGCAACGCTGACCGGGACCGAGTGGGTCCTGGGGCCGTTGGACGGCTTTGATGGCAAGCGGCGGGCGCTCCTCGACTCGGTGGGGCGGGCGGCGCAACAGGTGGTAATGAGCTACGACCGCGAAGCGGAGGCCCGTCAACTGGCCGAGAGCGTGCGCGACGCGGTGGCCAGCGTGGCCGTGCTGGAAGTCAGCGCCGTCGGCCTTGGGGCGCTACTCATCGCTCTCCTCCACACCGCCCTCGCCGATTTCACCGGCCTCCTGGCCGCCGGTACGCTGGCCGTCGTCGGGCTGCTGGTCATCCCGGCCAAGCGGAGGCGGGCCAAGGCCGACTTGCAGGATAAGCTGGAAAGCCTGCGCCAGCGGCTGTTGGAGGCCATGGGCCAGGAATTCGAACGGGAACTGGGGCGCAGTCTGCAACGGTTGCGGGAAGCGATCTCCCCCTATACCCGCTTTATCCGCGCCGAGCACCAGCGGCTGGTCGGCGTTGAACGCGATCTGGTCGAGATCGACACAGCCTGGAAGCAGCTCCGCGCCCGGATAGAGAATTTATAGGGGCTTGAAATTCGCCGTAGAACGTGCTACAATAGAGGTGTGGAGGAGATCCTGCTGATCGCGGCCGATTGGAAGTTCCGGGCGTTGGTCCGCGCGCAGCTCCTGGAAGAGGGCTACTCGGTCAAGGCGGTGCTATCGCCGCAGATGGCCTTCGCTCATCTGGTTCGGACCGGGGAGCGCCCCCGGCTGGTCATCCTGGACACGCAGGATACGGCGATCGATATCCCGCAACTGAGGCAACTCTGGCAACTGACCGACCCGGCCCCCCTCATCGTCTGCTGCGGCGCCCTCGACCGCGCTGCGCTCCAGCAGGCCGAGATGCCTCCGGTAAAGGTCATGGGGCGACCGTTTCGGGTGGGTGATCTGGTGCACGAGGTGCAGAAGGTGTTGCGATGGGGACAGGACATCCCGCCAGGCGATGGGTGATCCTCAGCATCGGGCTGATCGGCGCCGTCGCCCTGGTCAGCTTCTTCTGGCTCCGAACGAGGAGCCTGAGAGAAGGGCCGACTCCAGGCCCCTCACCCACCGCGTCTGTTACCCCACAGGCAAGCGACGAACGGCTGGAGGAGAGAATGGACATGGTAGAGACCCAGATCCGTCGGCGGGGCGTGACGGATGAAGAGGTGTTGGCGGCGATGAAAAAGGTGCCCCGTCACGAGTTCGTACCGGAGCAACACAAGGCCCAGGCCTACGCCGACCATCCGCTGCCCATCGGCTATGGGCAGACCATCTCGCAACCCTACATCGTTGCCCTGATGACGGAATTGCTCGAACTGAAAAGCACCGATCGCGTCCTGGAGATCGGCACCGGATCCGGCTACCAGGCAGCCATCCTGGCCGAGATCGTGGCCGAAGTGTACACCGTCGAGATCATCGAACCGCTGGCTATCGAGGCGAGAGAGCGGTTAAAGCGCCTGGGGTACACCAATGTCCATGTCCTCCACGCCGACGGCTACTATGGCTGGGAAGAACACGCCCCGTATGATGCCATCATTGTCACCTGTGCCCCCGATCATATCCCCCAACCTCTGGTCCAACAGCTCAAGGACGGCGGCCGGATGGTGATCCCCGTCGGCCCGCCGGGAGGATACCAGACGTTGTGGCAGATCACCAAACAGGGCGATCAGATCAAGAAGCGGAATGTGACCGGTGTGCTGTTTGTTCCTCTCACCGGCGAGCATGGCGAACCGCGCGGGACGCCCAGGCCCTAGCCCCGTTCACCGCGCCCCAGTTGTGGATAGGTTTTTCAGGCAGGGGGGAATCCCCCACTGGTTGGGGGTTCTCCGACTCGGGTGGGGCAGACCCAAACCAGGGTGGGCATCCGCCGCATCCGCGTTCCAGGGCGGCTTGAATGCCGGGGAGAAACCCCCGATGAAAGGCCATCCCCCGGCTCCGCGTGCTCGATCACCCCACCCCGACACCCCCTCCCCGCGTGCGGGGAGGGGGCTGGGGAGAGGGGTCATTGGGCACGCGGGGAGGGGGCCGAGGCCGTAGGGGCGACCGGCCCGGTCGCCCCGCGCCCCATTCGTTGACAATCTGCGAAAGCTGGCCGTCGGTCGGCGCCGCAGGGTAGTGCAAGCCTATGGCTCGCGGCTGCCTGGGCAAACCGGAGGTTTGCCCTACCCCCCGGCCACGCGTTCGCGCCTTTCGCCGATTTCGCCGGTTCGCCCCACCCGCACACCCCCTCCCCGCGTGCCGGGAGGGGGCCGGGACGAAGGGCATCGCTTCAGACCGGGGCGAAAGGGCGGGTCTCTTGCCGGAAGGGACTTGATCGTTCGGGGAAAGGGTGTTAAGATAGGCCACAGACACAGAGAACGGTCCAGGCCGATCGGAAAAGCGGCGGCGGTGGCCCATTCATGTCCGCGTTCACCCATCGGCAACCATCGTTGTCTATAGAGGACGGGAAGATGAAACGAGAAATCTGCCCCGTGTGCAAGCGGAAAGAGGAGCTGGTCTTTCGCGTGTTTGTTCCACTACGCTTCAGCCGTGAGCCCGGCTGGTATTACGTCTGTGAGTCCTGCTGGCGGGAGATCCGGCGCATCACCGGAACGATTGACGGTCGCACGCCATGCGATGAGGCGTTGGGATGACCGGCCGGCTCTGATTCATCCACGACCTCAACCGCCTAAAGACTCCACTCCCTCACCTCGGAGTCGAGGCTTGAGCCGGAGCCACCGCCTAAAAGCTCCACTCCGTCACCCCGGAGCCGAGGCTTCAGCCGGAGGACCGCCTGAAGGCCCCACTCCCGGAGTCAAGGCTGCAGCTGGAACGACACCGCCTGAAGGCTCCACTCCCTCACCCCGAAGTCGAGGCTTCCGCCGAAGGACCGCCTGAAGGCTCCACTCCTCGGTCTTTTTGTTTCTTCCGATTCTTGACAGAAAAAACCATATATGGTATAAATACACCTGATTCATTGTGTTTCCAAGGCAGAGTCAGTCCGGCCAGGGAGGGTGGAAGGCCCGGCTGGGAAGAAGGTGCCGATCATGCGGGGGGAAGCGAAAGCCGCGCCGGCAGTGAGTCCGGACAGAACCGATCTTGAGCTTGGGTTAGCCCAACCTCATGGGCGGCCGTTCGCGGAACCTGGGACGGCGACGGGGGCGCCGGCCCGGGTCCGCCGAGAGCGACCCCCGTCTCTCCTCTTCCAGGTTCCGCTGCCCCCCGCGCCCTATCTGGCTCATCCCTATCCGCTGCCGCCGGGCTTGACCGGGCGCGTCCAGGAGCGGCAGATGTTGACCCGCTGGTTCCTGGACGGTCCCCAGCCGGTGCTGGTCCTGACCGCCCCGGCCGGGATGGGCAAATCGGCCTTGGCCTGGGCCTGGCTGTGCCACGACGTGCTGGGGGCGCCGTTGCCCGGCCTGGCTGAGGATCCTTCCGAGGCATCGGCCGGCTGTCGTGTGCCCGACGATCGGCGCCCGGAAGGGGTGATCTGGTGGTCCTTCTCGAATCCCCACGCGGGATTCGCCTCCTTCCTGGACCGGGCCTTGTTCTATGTCAGCGATGGACTCCTGGAACCGGACTCGATCGCCGCCCATGGCAAAGGGCGCGAGGTGGTGGAGTGGCTCCAACACCGGCGCTTGCTGGTGGTGCTGGACGGCCTCGACCGGGAACTGCGCGCCGATGCCCGCCTCTCGGCGGTGGAGGCGGAGGACCCCGGCGAAGCGGCCGGACCGGGTCTGCGGACCTGCGCCGACCCGGACGCGGGTCGCTTTTTGCGCCGGCTGGCCGGGTCCCCGCTGGAGAGCCGGGTGTTGATCACCAGCCGCCTCCTGCCGGCGGAGCTGGACGACCTGGCCGGCTGCCGGCGGGAGGAGCTGAGCGCCCTGAGCCCCGACGAGGCGCTGGCCTTCCTCCGCAGCCAGGGATTGCGAGGGACGCCGGCCGAACTGGAGGCAGTGAGGCAGTGGAACACCGGCCATCCTCTGGCCTTGCGCCTGTGGGCGGGGATGATCGCCCACGATCCCCATTGGCCGGTGCGGATGCTCTCCGCGACTCGCTATCGCCCTGGCGAGGGCCAGGACCGCCCCGAGTCCATCATCCTGGCTTTAGCCTGCAAGGCGCTGCCGGCGCCGCTGGGCGAACTGCTGGGCCGGATGGCCGTCGCCCGCTCCGCCCTGGACTATGCCCTGGCCGCCCGGTTCAGCCCCTTTGCCGCCAATCGGCAACTCGGATTGGCGATGCGCGAGCTGGCCCAGCGCGGCCTGATCCTGTTCCACCTAGAGACCGGGCAATATGAGCTGCCGCCAATGGTGCGGGCCTTTGTCTACCGCCGGTTGACCCTCCCTGAACGGGAACAGGCCCATCGGCAACTCCAGGAATATTATGTATCGCGGCTGGCGTCGGCGCCGGACCCGCCCGGCGCGCTGGAGGACCTGGCGCCGGCCATCGAGCTCTACCACCACACCGTGTGCCTGGGACAAACAGACCAGGCGGCGGCGGTATTTCTGGAGCGGCTGAGGCAGCCCCTTCACCGCCTGGGCGCCTATCGGCTGGGCATCGATCTGCTCCAGGCCCTCTTTCCGCGTAGGGCAGCTCTGCTCGATCCGGCCCCGACCGGGCAGGAGGCCATCACTCCGTCACGGTTGCCCAACGTCCAGGATCCAGCAACCCAGGCGCAGGTCCTCTACGCGCTGGCCGAATTCTCCATCGCCTGGGGACGGCCCCGCCAGGCCATCCCCTTTCTCCAGGTGCACCATGCCCTTCAGGAGAGACGGAACGATCCCGCCGGATTGGCCCTGGGCCTGGAGATGCTGGCCGAGGCGCAGTGGGAGCTGGGGGAACTGGCCGAGGCGGAACGGAACTGGCAGCGGGTCATCCGCTACAGCCAGGAGATCGGCGACCGGGCGCTGGAGGCCAGGGCGCGAGCCCGGTTGGGCGGCCTGCTGGGGTATCGGGGGGCCATGGAGCCGGCCGAGCGACAGCTCGATGCCGCCTCAGCCGCGCAGCCAGACAGCGCTCTGGTTCAGAGGTGGGTGCATCTTTACCGGGCCGAGTTGGCCCTGATGAGAAAGGAGGCGGAACAAGTCGTGGAAGCAATCGACACCATGGTCCAGTGGATGGGAACAACCGCGAGCGACCCGGTGGCTGGAGATGCGGCGTACCATCTGGCCTGGACCTGCTGGCTGTTGGGTGCGGCGCATCTGATCCTGGGCAACCTGTCCGGGGCGGAGGCCTATCTCCACCAGGCGTCGGACATGTGCCACGAGAGCCATCGGGCGCAATTGGAGCCGGATATCCTGCTCGCCTGGGCGCGCTGGTATCAGGCCAAGGGGGATCGAGGAAAGGCGCAGGAGTGCGCCGAGGAAGCCCTGTCGCTGGCCGCCCGCAGCGAATACCGGCTGAAAGAGGCCGAGATCCACAACACCCTGGGACGCTGGGCATTGCAGGGCGGGGACCTGGCCCAGACGCGTCAGCACGCCGAAGCGGCTCGAGAGCGCGCCTGGTGCGACGGTCCGCCCTATTGTTATGAACACGCCCTAGCGGCGGCCGAGAGGCTGTTGAAACTGGTGGGCAGCCGGTAAGCGGACAAGGAAACGATGGTGGGGATCGGCGCTCAGGAGCAGGGCGAGGGCAAGGCGTCGGCGACGCCTGGATGGGGACCAAGGGCCGGTTCAGAGGGCCAGAGCGCCCGGACCCCGCGCCTGGCGAACCTGAACCGGCTGTACCGCGTGCCGGTCTTTGCCCTGCGCGAACTGATCGACCGTCATGCGCCCGGTTATCCCGTGGATGGTCTGAGCCAGGAGGAACTGATCGCCCGGGCGGGACGGTTGCCGACGCTCAGCGAAGCGGAGGTAGAGGAACTCTACGAGAATTATCGCTACGGGCGCAAGCTGGCCTTCCACCTCTATCTGCTGCCCTCCGGTCTGGATGGGCCGGACCGGCAGGCGTTTCAGCACGCCCTGGATGAACTGGCCGCCCAGGAGCCGATCGACCTGGAGATGGAGATCCTGCCGGGCGAAGATTATGAAGCCGAATCCGCACCCGGTCACGTCCTCCTCTTGGACGAGGAGCAACTGGATGGCATCCGCGAAATCCGGTTCCGCTACCAGGTAGCTCACCGCTTCCTCGACGCGGACGAACACCCCGATCAGGTGTATCAGAGCCGGTACGGCTTTGTGTGGATCGATCTGAACCTGGGCTACCTGGCCATCCTGTCCCGCGATGAGTCGATCAACGGCACCTTGGTCCAGGCCCTGTCCCGCTGCATGCAGGCCATCCCCCTGCCGGTCCGCTTTACCGAGGAGCTGGTGGACAAGCATTTCTCCATCGAAAAGATCAAGCGGGTGTCCCATTACGATCCGGGCACGGGGGTGCGGCAATCGATCTCTGGGCAGGGGCTGTGGCAAAAGTTCGAGACCGAGATCCTGGCCCGCGAGCGCCAGTATGTGCGGCCCAGCAGTCTGTACGACGAAGAGATCGCCGCCGGCGTCATCAGCGGGCTGGGCGTGGTTTCGACCAAAGGCAAGATCTATTTCACCCGGGCCTTGCCCACCTCGCTGGTCCGGGCGTGGGGCCTGCAGCGGCTTCCCGAACTGGTCCGCGACGCCAAGGAACTGCAGCAGCAACACCCCGGCTACTTTGATCGCTCCATTGAGGCGATCAACCGCATGCGGTTGCCGGCCGCGGGCAAGGCGGCCATGATTGATATCGTCCAGGCCCTGTTGCGGGCGGAGCGGGAAGATCTCAAAAGCGTGGAACTGGCGCAGAGCGCGCTGGCCATCTACCGGGCGTTCAAGGGCAAGTATCTCCAGCCCTATCTGCGCTCCCCCTGCGGCCAGTGCGAAGAGACGGCCGAGCTGTGCCCGGCTTGCGAGGGGAGCGCGCTGCGCCTGACCGAGGCCGAGGCGACTTGCCAGTCGTGCGGCGCTTCTCTGGTGCAGGGAGAAGAGGTGTCGTTGCGCTGCATGAATGGCCACGTGACGCGGGTCCCGATCCGCCAGGCGTTCAGCGTCGCCCCCAATCATTGGTTCCAGAAACGGCTGGTTCAGGTCCTGGCCGAGGTGGGTCAGTCGTGGAGCATGGAGAGCGACTATTTTCACATTGAGGGGTCCATCCTGTACCGTCTGCGGCAGGGCCAGGCCGAGAGCAGCCCGCTCCCCGTGGCGGTGCAGCATTACCTCAACCGCTTTTGGGGTTCGGGCCTACCGGGGGATGCGGAAGCGTCGGCTGCCTCACCGTCCCCCGGCACTCAGCCGATCAGCGGACCGATGGCCGAACGCCAGCCGGGGAGCGGCCTGTGGACCTACAAGGATTTTGACCTGCGGCTGCGGGGCAGCGCCGAGGCCGGATACACCGTGGAGGCGATGGTCTCGGAGGGGGGCAGCGTCCCTCCCCAGCCGCTGGTCTTGCCCAACGATGGCGCCTTTGAACAGTGGCTACAAAGCGCCGTGAACCGGACGGCCACGGCCCACGATGTCCAGGCGTTGGGAGAGATCCTGTTCGAGGCGCTGTTCCCGACGCGGGTCCTGAAGCTGTGGACCCGCACCCTGGGCAGCCTGGAGGAGGACGTGGGCTTGCGCCTGAAGCTCCACATTGCTCCTCCGGAACTGATGGCCTTGCCGTGGGAGTTGCTGTTCGATGAAGAGTATCTGGGCTTGCGCCTGCGCTTCCCCATCGTCCGCTACCTGGACCTGCCCGACCCTTCCAAGCCGTTGGTGGTGCGGCTGCCGCTGCGGGTGCTGGTCGCCATCGCCCAACCGAAGGACCAGCTCCCGTTCAGCGCCGAGGCGGAGGTGGCGAATATCCGCCAGGCCCTGAGTCAGCTCAAAGGGTTGGTCAAGGTCGAGGTGGTGGAACACACCACCCAGGAGGAACTGTTGGCCCGGCTGCGCCACGGCTATCACATCCTGCACTATGTGGGGCATGGGACTTTTGACGGCGACGAGGGCTTTCTCATCCTGGAGGATGGGGAGGGCCGGTCCGATCTGGCTCCGGCGTTGCTGCTGGGGCAGTTGGTGGCCGATAGCGGTCTGCGGTTGGCGGTGTTGAACGCCTGCGAGACGGCGCGCATCGGCTCGGATGGGGTGGTGGGCGGCGTCGCTCATCAGTTGGTCCGGGGCGGGGTGCCGGCGGTGGTGGCCATGCAGCAAGCCATCGCCGACCCGCTGGCCCGCGCCTTTACCGCCGGGTTTTACGGGGCGCTGGCCAGCGGCTGGCCGGTGGATGCGGCCGTCCAGGAAGGCCGGCGGGGGATCATGTCGGCCCTCGGCGCCGACTGGCGGCGGCGCATTGACTGGGCCATCCCCACCCTCTATATGCGCGCCCCGGACGGGGTCATCCTAGGCATCGCCGGCAAGGCTCCCCGGTCCGCCGGCCAGCCGGCCGGTTCCGCCGCCGACCGTGGGGACGGGTCCACTGCCGCACCTCCCGCTCTGCATACCGATCCTGGGCAAGGGGGTCTCAACGCCTCCACGTCTGCGCCGAAGGAAGATAGCCGGGCGCTGGCCGAGCTTTTCCAGGCTCTGCACCAGGAGGTGGCCGAGCAGACCCCGCCCGACCGGCGAAAGGCAGCCCAGCAGAAGGTGGCCACGCTGCAAAAGGCCCTCGAATCCGGGCCGCCCAATTTCGGCAAGATCGAGTCGGTGGTGCGATGGTTCCGCAAGAACGTCCCGCCGCTGGCCAGCCTGATTCCCTCGTTCCTGATGAACCCGGCCGTCGGACGGGCGATCGCTGCCGCCGGTGAGAGCGCCGTCGAGGAGTTCAGACGCCGGTTCGGACCACCCGAATCCGGTTCTTTGCCTGCCTGATCGGATTTTACGTTTTCCCCTATTGTGGTACAATAGAGGCACTTCGCGGCGGCTGGGCGTCCTCCGGCGGGGACTTGCCCCCCGCCTAACCTCCCCCGTCAAGGGCGAGGGACTCCGGATACCCCCTCCCCTGGTGGGAGGGGTGGGGGGAGGGGGCCGGCGGGGGCACGTTCCGCAGCGGTCTATTTTTAAGGGAGTTCCCACGCCCGGCGGGGCGCCACGAGGGATGAAAATATCGAGGGACGATCAGGTCCCGACTTCACCTCATCCCCCCCGGCCCCCTTCCCCTCTCCGCTGGCGGAGAGGGGAAGGGGGTGCAGGGGGTAGGGGTGAGGTATTTTCGAAGGGAGGGTTGGATGCGAGCGGAAATTGTCACCACCGGCACGGAACTGCTGCTGGGCCAGATTGATGATACAAATGCGACCTATCTGGCGCGCCAGTTGCGCGATCTGGGGATCGACCTCTTTTTCCGGAGCACGGTGGGCGATAACGAGCAACGGATTGCCCAGGTCCTGGAACACGCCCTCACCCGCGCCGACGTGGTGATCGTCACCGGCGGATTGGGTCCGACGGTGGATGATGTGACGCGCGAGGCGGTGGCGCGCCTGACTGGCCGCCCCCTGGTCCTCCACCCTGAACTGCTGGCCCAGATCGAGGCCTTTTTCGCCCGCTTTGGGACCAAGATGGGCGACAACAACCGCCGCCAGGCCTATCTGCCGGAAGGCTGTATCCCCATCGAGAACCCGGTCGGCACGGCACCGGGCTTTATCGTCGAAGATGCGCGGGGGACGATCATCTCCCTGCCCGGCGTGCCGCGCGAGATGCGCTATCTGATGGAACATACGGTGGTGCCCTACCTGCAACGGCGGATGGGGCGGCAGGAGGTGTTGCTCACCCGCGTCCTGAGGACGGTGGCGGTGGGCGAAAGCCGCATTGACGAAGCCATCGCCGACCTGGAACGGTCGTCAAACCCGACGGTGGGGCTGTCGGCCCATCCCGGCCAGACCGACGTGCGGATCGTGGCCAAAGCGCCCACCCGCGCCGAAGCCGAGGCGTTGCTCGACGATTTTGAGAACCGCATCCGTCAGCGCCTGGGAGCAGCCATCTATGCCACCGGCGATGCGACGTTGGAGGCGGTCGTCGCCGGGCTGTTGCAGGAACGGGGGGCCACGCTGGCCGTCGCCGAGACGCTCACCCAGGGGGACCTGGCGCAACGGCTGAGCCCCTATCCCGCCGTCTTTCGCGGCGGGATCGTGGCCCCCAGCGGGGCAGGATTGGCCCAGGTCCTCCGCCTGCCGGCTGACCTTACGCCGGGCGAGGCGGGAGCGCGGCTCCTGGCGCACGAGGTGCGAACCGCCTGGGACGCATCGTGGGGCCTGGCCGTGCTCGAGGACGAGGAGGAACGGCCGTGGGTGGCCATCGCCGCCGATCTGCCGGACGCCCAGGTACACACCCGTCGTCTGCGCTACCAGGGACGCGAGTACCGGTCCCGCGTCTGGACGACGACCCTCGCCCTGGAGTTCTTGCGGCGTCTCTTGCTGGGCCTGGCCGACGGCTGGGCGCAATTCTGAAAGGCGAAGCGCTGTGAAAAAACTGCCCTGGCTGATTCTGTGTCTGGTTGGGTTGCTGGCGGCGTACTACCGGCCGATGCCGTCTACCGCCGCGTTTCCTGCTCAGGCGGAGGTGTCTCCCCTGGTGGGGAAGATGCTCGACGGCCAGGACCAGGCGGACATCCTGGTGGTGCTCCGCCGGCAGGCCGATCTGAGCGCCGCCGCGTTTCTCCCCAGCAAAGAGGCCAGGGGCCATTACGTGGTCGAGACGCTGCGGGCGGTGGCCGAGACCAGTCAGCGCGGGTTGCGGACCCTTCTGGACGGGCAGGGGGTCGAGTACCGGTCGTTTTACCTGGTGAACGCCCTCCAGGTGCGGGCCGATCGCCGCCTGGTCTCGGTCCTGGCGGCTCGCCCTGAGGTGGCCCGCATCGAGCCCAATCCCAGCGTGCGGGCCATTCCCGACCTGGATGCCAGCCCACCGCCGGAGGCGGTCATGGCGCCGCAGGGCGTCGAGGGGAACCTGGTCCGCGTCGGTGCGCCGGAGGTGTGGGCCATGGGCTATAACGGGCAGGGGATCGTCGTCGCCGGCCAGGATACGGGCTACGACTGGGACCACCCGGCGCTGATCCGGCAATACCGCGGCTGGGATGGCGTTGCCGCCAGCCACGACTACCACTGGCACGACGCCATCCATCACAACGATCCGCATACCGCACCGGGGAATCCCTGCGGTTTTGATTCGCCGGCGCCGTGCGATGACCAGGGCCACGGCACGCACACCATGGGCATCATGGTCGGCGACGATGGGCTGGGCCATCAGATCGGGATGGCGCCAGGCGCCCAGTGGATCGGCTGTCGGAACATGGAGCAGGGATGGGGTACGCCGGCGAGCTATATCGAGTGTTTCGAGTTCTTTCTGGCCCCCTATCCGGTGGGCGGCACTCCGGCCGAGGGGGATCCCTCGCTGGCTCCGCACATCATCAACAATTCCTGGAGTTGCCCGCCGGACGAAGGGTGCGGCCCGGCTACCCTGGAAAGCGCGATCGAGGCCGTCCGCCAGGCCGGGATCGCGGTGGTCGTGGCCGCCGGGAACTATGGCCCCCAGTGCGGGACGGTCCGCTATCCTCCGGCCATCTACTCACAGGCGCTGTCCGTCGGGGCGTTTGACCATCGGACCGACAGTCTGATGTACCTGTCCAGCCGGGGGCCGGCGACCTATGGGGGCCAGACCTATCTGAAGCCCGACCTGAGCGCGCCCGGCGTGGCGGTCTATTCCAGCCTGCCCAACGGGTTGTACGGCTCGATGACCGGCACGAGCATGGCCGCGCCGCACGTGGCGGGGGCGGCGGCCCTCCTTCTTTCCGCCGAGCCTCGCTATGCCGGCCAGGTGGATGCCATCGAGGCGATCCTGACCCAGACCGCCGAACCGAAACCGGATGGTGCATGTGGCGATGCGGGACCGCCGAATCACGTGTGGGGATGGGGGGTGGTGGACGTTCTAACGGCGGTGCGGGCGGTGACCGGTTCACTCAAGGGGACGGTAACCGATGCACAGAGCGGCATGCCTCTGGCACGGGTGAGAATCATGGTGGATCGCAGCACTGCTCCCGTGGCCATTACCGGTCCGGCTGGCACTTATACCCTGACACTAGCTGAGGGTGGCTACACCGTGACGGCGGATACCACCGGATATCTCCCGCAGACGGCACTCGATGTAGTGGTGATCCGTGAGGAGGTGACGACGCTGGATTTCGCCCTGGTGCCGGCGCGTTCCCTGTATCTGCCATTGATCATCAAAAGCAGTGATCTCTAACTGAGGAAGGCTGGGGTTTCAGACGGTCCGCCGATTCACGATCAAACTGGCGATTTGCTCATTTTGCCACCTTTGAGTACAATGTAGGTCCTGAGCAAGGGCATGGAATCCGATGGGAGGTGGGATGACGGTGACAGGCTCTGAGACGCTCCGGTCCTATTTGGAGAGTGAGCGGGCGCGGCTGGAAGCGGTGCTCGCCCAGGTGGACGTCGAGGGTGGCGAGAATTTGGGGTACGGCAACCACATGGCCGACGATGCCAGCGACGCCTTTGAACAGGCCAAGGAATTGGCCCTGCATCGGCATGCCGAACAATTGCTCAAAAAAGTCAACGATGCGCTGGAGCGTCTGGCCCAGGGGACCTATGGCATTTGTGAGCTGTGCGGTGAAGCGATCGATCCGGCGCGGCTCAGGGCACTGCCCTACGCCACCCTGTGCATTCGCTGCCAGCAGCGAGTGGGGTCCTAGAGGATAGAACTCTTTGCGTTCTAAAGCAACTCGTCTCCTGGATTGGGCGGTTCTGATCGGACTGGCCAGCCTCCTGGTGTACCTGGATCAGATGACCAAAGCGTTGGTCCGTCAGAATCTGGCGGTCGGTCAGATGTGGGCCCCCATTCCTGCTCTGTCCAAGGTATTCACCATCACCCACGTCCAGAACACCGGCGTGGCCTTTGGGCAAATGACCGGCCTGGGCTGGCTGTTCCTGGCGGTCAACCTGGCCGTGCTGATCGGCGTGGTGGTCTATTACCCCCGTATTCCGGCCGGGCAATGGTCGTTGCGCCTGGCGGCGGCGCTGATCCTGGCCGGCGACCTGGGCAACGTGATCGACCGGCTGCGGACGATGATCCACTTTGTGCGGGAAACGGGGAGTCTGTGGCAGGCTTTGCCCCGCGCCTATGTGACCGATTTTCTTGATTTCAAAATCTGGCCGGTCTTTAATACGGCCGATACGTGCGTCGTCGCCGGGGTCATCATCCTGGCCTATACCCTGTGGCGGGCCGAGCGGCGAGAAGCGGCCCAGCAGGCGGTGGTGAGCGACGAACCACCCCGGGGATCGGTCTCCGAGTTCTGGAGAGGCAATTCGGACTAGGGGCCGGTCTGGGAACGCGCTCCACGGGGATGGGGAGGAGTCCTGAAGGGGTCTGTCAGCGAATCAGAAACGAATAAACGAATGGGCTAGGCAAGAGTCATACCCTCGCCTACCCGCAGCTAATCTTCAAGGCAGTGGGTCAAGGCGCGGCTGAGCAAGGCAAGGAGTGAGTGGCTTGGGCGACAATCCGGGGCAAGATCGCCGGCGTTCCATTCGGCTGCGCAGCTGGGATTACACCGCGCCAGGGGCCTATTTCGTCACCCTCTGTACCCACAATCGGGAATGCCTCTTTGAGGACCCGACACTGCGGCAGGTAGTGGAAACGATATGGCGACGCATCCCCCGCCATTTCCCCCAGGTGCAGTTAGACGAATTTGTGGTAATGTCCAATCATGTGCACGCCATCATCTGGATCACGGACCGCGTGGGGTGGCGTCCCGCTCATTGGGGGCCATCGTCGGTAATTTCAAATCAATCTTTCACCGTCCCTGATGGACGATCTGCGGCTTGAGTTTCGCGTCTCCGAGGAAGGGAACCGCCTGGACAAGTGGCTGACGGAGCGGGTCGAGGGGCTCTCCCGCTCGGCGGTCCAGGAACTAATCGAGACCGGGCGCGTCACGGTGAACGGCGCGCCGGCCCGGCCTAGCTATCGGGTCCGGCAGGGCGATCGGGTGGTGGTCGAGTTGCCGCCGGCCCCTGAGGCCGGGCTGGTTCCGGAGGAGATCCCCCTTCCCGTGGTGTATGAGGACGATGCGTTGCTGGTGGTAGACAAACCGGCAGGGATGGTGGTGCATCCGGGGCCCGGTCATGCCGCCGGGACTCTGGTCAACGCCCTGCTGGCCCGCTATCCGGAGCTGGCCGGCGAACCGGACGAGCGTCCGGGCATCGTCCACCGTCTCGACCGGGATACCTCCGGACTGCTGGTCATCGCCCGCAACCCGACGGTCCGCCAGGCGCTGCAACGGCAGTTTCAGGCCCGTCGGGTGGACAAGACCTACCTGGCGCTGCTGGAGGGCGAGTTGCAGCCCCCCTGGGGACGGATCGAAGCGCCGATCGGGCGCGACCCGCGCCATCGGCAGCGGATGATGGTCATGCCGGAGGGCCGGGAAGCGGTCACCGAATACCGCGTCCGGGAGCGGTTCCGCTACGGGAGCGGCCCGTCTACCGGCCACTACACCCTGGTCGAGGCCCACCCGTGGACCGGGCGGACCCATCAGATCCGCGTGCATTTTGCCTCCATCGGCCATCCGGTGGTCGGGGACCGGGTCTATGGCCATCGCCGCGTCCGCCTGCCCGTGTCCCGCCAGTTTCTCCATGCCTGGCGGTTGGAGTTCGACCATCCGCGATCGGGGGAGCGGCTACAGTTTGAGGCGCCCCTTCCCCCCGATCTGGCCGGGCTGCTGGAGGAACTCCGGGGCGGATCGGCGGCCATGGCCCACGATTTGACAGGCGACGGTCCCGATATATAATCAAAGCAGGATGGCGTATGAGCGAAGAGGTCCTGGTCAATCGGATCATCACCACCTATCTGGGCGGGCGTCGGGTGTGCATCTCGGCCGGGGAGCGGAGTTTTGTGGCCGATCAACGGACCCAAGTGGACCAACCGGGCGCCGGTTTCTGTCCCCTGGAGCTGGTGGCGGCCGCTCTGGGCGCCTGAATGGTGTTGACCATGGCGGCGGTCGCCGACCACAAAGGGATTGCCCTGTCCAGGCTCGTGGTCTCGGTCGAAGGGCGCACCGAATTTGGGGGCCGCCAGGCCACCACGCGCTTTGTGAGCCGATTGGACCTGGGGGACGGATTAACCCCTCGCGAACAGCGCATCCTGGTGAATTCCGCCCGCCAGTGCGAAGTGCACAAGATGCTGCGGGGGGAGATAGAGTTTGAGGAGTACCTGGAGGGGATGGAAGGGCCGGCGCGACCGGCGTAGTTCGGCGCGCCGCTGGGCGCCGCCAGGGACAGGGGAAGGGCCATCATGCATGTCGGCGTGTGTACCATTGAGCTGCGCCTGCCGGGCAACGGTTCCCTGAAAGGCAAGCGCAGCGTGATCAAATCAATGCTCGCCCGCATCCGTCACGGGTTCAATATCTCGATTGCCGAGGTGGATGCCCAGGACGCTCGACAACGGGCCGTGCTGGGGGTGGCCTGCGTCTCGACCAGCGCCGACTATGTCCACGGTCAACTGGAGCAAGTGGTGCAGTGGATCGAGACCAATCGGCCCGACGTCGAACTGGTGGACTATGAGATCGAGATCCTGTGAACTCCGGCTCAGGCGTAGTGGCGGAGATAGCCCAGGGCCAGGCTTTTGTCGCTGTCCATAATGACCTCGAGCATCCGGCCCTGCGCCGAAGCCGGCACGTCAATCACCCGCACATATTCGGCATATCCGGCATATTCCGGGACAAGCTCGGCCAGCACGTTCGGCGACGAGCGGAGAAAATCCCAGTTGATGGTGGTCTTGCCCCGGCCGGGATAGAGGGCCAGGGGATAGATCTCCGACTCGACCAGGTCCTGGAAAAAGTGGGTGCCGTAGGACACTTCGGGCGAGTCCTCGTCCGACAGGCCGATTTCGATCAACATCGCCGTCTGATAGATATCGGCATAGGTCACTTTGACCCCCAGGGCGACGTTGTTGCTCCCCCATCGCCCCGGCCCCATCAGAATAAAACGCTTGGGCTTGAGCACCTGATTGAGACGTCCCACGACGCGGGCCAGTTGCAGCCGGGTCGTTTCGTCGGGGATGCGGCTATAGTGCCTCGGATCGACAAAGACGATGTGTTGGATCTGCTGGACCCGGCCGTGCGGCACAAGACGATCGGCGGTAAAGATGGTGTCCGCTTCGGAGACGGTGGTCGGGATCTGGATGCCTCCGGCTGGCTCCCAGCTCGATTGGGGCCGGCACTGGAGCAGATGGATGACAAAATCCGGTTGAGGGTGGCCGGGGATGATGTCGGCGGTGAATTCGACGTCAATATGGCGTTCAAAGCGCGCCTCCAACGCTTTGAGAATGGCCTTCATCAGCGGCACGAACCGGGTTTTGGTCAGCAGATTGTCGAAGGTCAGCACCAGGTCCTGGGGCGAAACGCCCGGATCGTAGGCGATGAGCGGCTGCAGGTTTCCGTCTCGGACCACCGAAACCAGCCACGGGGCCGATGGAAACTCGGCGCTGAGGACATTGGCCACCGGTCGGGTCTGGAACTGGTTCCCGGCGAGGTCAATGGCGTCGAAAAAGTGTTGGGAGTAGCGTCGGATCTCGGTCACGCCCACTTCGGGCCGGAGGTGCGGATGGCTGAGGGCGACCATGCGCGGATAGTCGTGGGCCACCCGTTCCACGGCGCGGGTGCCCAGTCCCCACACCAGCCGCACAAACCCATCTTCGCTGCGGATGCGGGTAGTCCAGCGGAACGGATTATGGCTAAAGGCGACCCCGGCCAGGGTGGGGAAAAAGAGGTCGCCGTGGCGGTCGCCCTGGACCTCCTGGAGCAGGATGGCCATCCGCTCATCGTAGTCGAGCAAGCCCATCTGCTGGCGATAGAACAGCGCATCCGGGCTAAAGACGCTGGCATACACCGCACTGATGGCGCATAGGAGATCGTGCAGGTTCTGCTCCGGCGTGCCCTGGTTCGGGCAGAAGAAGCTATCGTACTTGCCGGCAAAGGAGGTGCCAAAGTTGTCCTCGAGCAGGCTCGACGAGCGGACGATCAACGGATGCTTGCCCACCCGGTCCAGGATCTCCCTCAGGCGCTCGACAATGTCGTCGGGAAAATGCCCGCCGATAAAGGCCTCGCGGACGTGGGGGTAATCGGCGGCGATCTCGTCCCTGGTCTTGTACTTTTGGTCGTTAAGGTAATGGAGGTCGTTGAGGGCGATGAAATCATAGAACACGTCGGCACCGATAAAGTACGATTCGGGGAGGACGATATGGCTTTTTAGATCCATCTCCTCGTTCGATTCCGGCAGGTTGAGGATCTTCCAGGCGAGTAACATGCCGGCCGCCTTGCCCCCGATCTTGCCCCGTCCGATCCGGCGTTGGCGGATAGCTTTCAGATCGGCGATGGTGAACAGGTCCTTGGCAATGCCCACAAAGGCCAGTTGGTCGCTGATCAGACCTTTGATCAGCACGACAATGATCTCCCGCAGGTGGTGTTTGACCTTGTCCCGCTGCGCCGGCGGCAGGGCTTCGTAGGCTTCCCCCTGGGCAAAGAGCATGTCCCACGGGGCCAGCTCGGGGTTGAAACTCAAAAAGATGGCATCCTCCGGCATCCGCTTGGCCAGCACGTCGCGGACGATCCGCTCGAACAGGGAATGCGGCAGGTTATGGGCGAAATAAAAGTCGGTCAGGGTATCGCGAAAGTGGGCGATCCGTCGCTGCCACACATCCGCCGGTTCCTGAGCCACTGGGTCGGTCAACCCCTCCAGTTCCTGAGAGAGGATGGCCTTGTGTTTGACCTCCTGCTCAAAGTCGCTGGGCGAGATAATGCCCCGGGCATAGAGCTCGTTCCGCATCCGTTCACGGATGAGGGGCGCCAGGATCGGATACTGGCTGATCTCCAGATAGAGCTGGAGAACCTTGGGCATGGCCTCCGTGTTCATACTGACCATCAGACGGCTCCCTAATCGCTCACTCTTTACCTCACCCCTATCCCCTGGGCGCTGCGCCCTTACGCCGGGCCGGGGGATGAGGTGAGGTTCGACCTCTAGTTCTATTATACATACTATTATACATACACTGTTGCGCCTGTCCAGTTTTGGAGAAGCGCCCCAATGCGGCGGAAGCCTCGAGTCCGGGATTCACCGGCTGAAGCCTCGGCTCCGGGGTGCGCAAATCGGTTCAAATTGGCGATTGACAGGGCGGGCAAAGTGGGGTATAATTAGATTGTGGCTTCTAACCAGGATTGCTGGAATCTTTGACCCATTCAGGAATTACCTGGACCACCCGACATTGGATTGATCAGGAAAGTAGCAACTCGGCGAGTTCTGATCGGGAGAGGACCGAGGATGGAAGCCGGCGCTGGCGTCTATGCACTCTTGCCGACTGATAGAAGGCCGGGATTGGTCCGCCGCAGTATGGACGGCGACCGATTCCGGTCTTTTTCATTGGGAGGTCGGGGGCCAGGTTACAGGAAAGGAGGTGATGGGATCGAGCAAAACGGTTGCCTGTGGTGATGTTCCCTGTTCGAAATCCTGATGTGTAGCTCATAGGAGGGAAACTCATGAGGAAAACAGGTTGGCGCTGCCTGAGCCTGGTGATGATCATGGCCTTATTGGTTGCCTTTGTGCCCGTCTGGACCAGTGCGCAGGAGCCAGCAGAAAAGACAGAACCGGCATCGCTCCCGGCCACGATCCGCGCCCCCCAAGGCCAACCTCCGCTCCAGGTCAGTACTCCGACCGATCAGGCGCTGAAGAAACTCTATCCTTCCCTGCGGGAATTGGTCAGCAAGGGTACGGTGACCCTGCCCAGCGAGGCCGGCCCGGTCGAAGGGGTGGCGAAAGCTGAACCGATCCTGGTCCATGTCATCGCCACGCCGGCGGAGGAAAGGGCTGCCGATGGGACGACGATCAAGCTGGTAGAGCGGCTGAGGCCCTACTTTGTGGACGGGAAACTGTATGCGCAGCCGACCATCGGCCAGGGCAAGCCCGGTCCCATGCTCCAGATCCTCTTTGGACGCATCCTGCCGGTCAATCTGCTCAAGGTCGCTTCCCACCCGGCGGTGCAGTCGATCCTCCCCATCACCGTCGAGCGGAGCGAATACGAAGTCTATCCGGCGGATGAGCCGCGACCGGAATACAAACCGGGGCCGGACGACTGGGCCAAGCTGCGCGAGAACGCGGCCAAGCTCCGCGAAGGCAGCCTGCCGTGGAGCCAGGCCAAGGCCTTTGGCGACGGTCGCCAGCGCCCCCCCACTGAGGACTGGTTTGAGGTGATGCCCGAAGGTCCCCACAAGGCCAAGGCCGCCTGGGAGCGGGGCTACAAAGGGCAGGGAGTGACCGTCGCCGTCATTGATGACGGCATGGACATGGCCCACCCCGACCTGATGGGCACGCAAAAGATCTATAACAGCACGGTGGCCCCCCAGTACAACGGCTGGCCGATGGTGATGGACCCCTTCTCCATGCGCGCCTACCTTTACGACCTCCTCTTCGGGACCACCTTTGTCTCCGGCAGCTTTGCCGGCGTGACCTATATTGACACCAGCACCACGCCGGCGTTGAGTGCCGCCGGCCCGGGCATCTCCACTTTCAAGTACACGCCGATGATCGACTACAATGCGCCGGGCCTGGAGCACACCTATGTCATCTCCGACTCGATGACCAAGAGCGGCGTGGTCCACGTCGGCACCCACACCGATGAGAGCCTGCGCGACTATGTCTGGGGCGAGAAGGTGGCGGTGTTGGTCGCCGACCCGAACGTGGCCGGGGTCTATGACACCGTCTATGTGGACCTGGACGACGACTATGACTTTCGCGATGAGAAGCCGCTCACCAAAGCCAATCCGGCCGACCCCAGCACCTATAACAACATGGTGGCCTACCGCGATATGAACGGCGATGGCCTGGCCGACCTGTCCGGCGGCATGTTGTACTGGATCGCCGATGGCACGAATTGGGTGCCAGGCATGGACTGGCTGTTCTACCCGGCGGCCTTTGGGCTGACGCCTCCCGGCGCCGGCGACCTGATCGCGATGCATGGTCCGTGGGACAGCGGCTACAGCCACGGTACCCAGTGCGCCTCCAACGCGGTAGGGCAGGGGGTGATCAACGGCATGTTGCCCCAGTTCCGTGACCTGCCCCCCGGCCCCGGTACCCCCCAGGCGGTGGTCTATGGCGCCGCGCCTGAGGCCGATCTGGTGCCGATGAACTCGGCCTGGAGCTTTACCGGTCGGATCACGTACAATGACGCCTACATACTGGCCGCGGTCGGCTGGGACGGCGTGGACCAGACCGGCTGGCACTGGTTCTACGGCCCCGGCTACACCGATACCGATGGCATTCAGATCACCTCCAACTCCTACGGCTGGAGTGCGGATGACAACGACGGCTGGGACTTTCTCGGCCAGTATATCTGGCAGATCCAGCGCAATCTTGCTCCGTATCTCCAGTTCCTCTTTTCCACCGGCAATGGGGCGCCCGGCTACGGTACGTCGGCACCGCCCAGCCCCGGTATGGGGGTGATGGTCGGCTCGACCACCGAGTACGGGTCCACCGGCTGGGATACCATCACCGACACCACTCAGATCAACTTTAACGACTACACCGCCTTTTCCAACGGCGGCCCGGGCGCCCGGAGCGGGGCCGGAGTGGATGTCCTAGGCGTGGGGTCCTTTGCCGCCGGCGCGGAGGAGCTCAACTACTATGCCATCAGCACTTGGGGGGTGCTGGACGGCAATATCTCCTGGGCCACGTGGGGCGGCACCAGCCGCTCGTCGCCGACGGTCATGGGCAACCTGGCGCTCATCTACCAGGCCTACAAGGCCAAGCACGGCGTCTGGCCGACGGCCGAGCAGGCCCGCGCCCTGTTGATGTCCACGGCGACCGACATCAAGAACAACGTCCTGAAGCAGGGCGCCGGTTCGGTCAACGCCGATCGGGGCACGCTGGTGGCCGGCGGGCATTATGGCGTCTATATGGCCGGCGATTCGGCCACCTGGGAGCCGGGCGATTACAACGGCACCTACTATCCGGGCTTTGCCCAGGTGGTGCAACCCGGCGATACCTGGAACAAGACCTTTACCGTCGTCAACGATAGCCCTGCCGACATCACCGTCGAGGTCTCGGACAAGGCGCTGGAGCTGATCGACAGCACCGAGTTCGAGTTCACCGTCACGCCGCAGATGGTGGCCGGGGAGAGCGCCTACGGCGCCGGTAACCGTGACAACTTTTACAAGGCCTTCCAGTTCTTTATCCCCATCACCGCCTCCGAGGGCATGGACCCGTCCTGGTACAACATCCACATTCCGGCCGACACCGAGCTGATGGTCGTCCGCCAGATCTTCCCCTATGCCGAGTTTGATCCCAACGGCAACTATACCTGGGACCAGCGTTTCTACCTGATGGTCTACAACTGGACCGATGAGAACGGCGACGGCAACGTCTGGGAGGACAAGAACAGCAACGGCGTCGTCAACTTTATCAACGGCACCGAGTGGACCTCGGTGGATGTCGGACCGGAACTGGCCTGGGACGACCCACGCACCGAGCTGGACCGCTGGGAGTATGAGCGCTTTGGCTACAACCGGCCTTCGGCCAACGTCAATGAGCTGACGGTGCGGGACCCGCTGCAGCGGATGCGCGATGGCCTGTTCATCGGCCTGCGGCATCTGTACACCAGTGCGGCGGCCAGCCTGGGCGCCCATCTCAAGTACCGCATCGAGTTCTACAAGAAGGCGGATGTGGATTGGCTGAACGTCAGCCCCAGTACGTTGGTGGTCCCGGCCGGCGGCACGGCGACCTTTGATGGTACCATCAATGTCCCGGCGGATATGCCTCCGGGGGTCTATGAGGCGGCCATCGAGGTCTATGATCCCGGCACGGGCGGCGCCGCCGAGAATGCGGTTGCATACGCCGAGCACACGACGGTGATTCCGGTGGTCATGAATGTGGCCGCCGAGTTCAGCGGCGGTGCGCTCACCTTGGGCGGCTGGGATTCCTACCTCTACGACCAGGATCGGCCGTACAACAACGCGGCGGTGCGCAGCTACTTTGACTGGGGTTGGCGCGAGGAGAGCGGCGATTGGCGCTTCTTCTACGTGGATGTGGACAACGAACCAGTGGCCACCCCGCTCTTGACCGAGAACTTTGACGGCGTCACGCCTCCCGCGCTGCCGGACGGCTGGGCGAAGGTGGATGTGAGCGGCACGGCCGGCGACTGGACGACCCGGGCCGGCACCTGGCACCCGGCCGGATATGCGGCGCACAGCCCGCCCAACCTGGCTGTCTTTAACTCCTGGACGGCGAGCGCCGGCAATTCCACCCGGCTGTACACCACCACCGGCCTGGACCTGAGCAGCGCCAACGCGCCGGTCCTGACCTTCTGGATGTTCCACGACGGCCAGTACTCCAACGCGGACGTGATCCAGGTGCAGGTCAGCACCGACGGCGGCAGCACCTGGACCAATGTGGGTCCGGCCTTCACACGCTATGTCGCCGGCACCTACGCCTGGCAGCAGCACATGGTGGACCTGTCGGCGTATGTCGGCCAGTCGGATGTGCGCATCGGCTTCCTGGCCGCCAGCGCCTACGGCAACGACTGCCACATTGACGATGTGGCCGTGATGGATTATGTCTACCCCATTCCGCCCGATAGCCATGTCCTGGTGCGGGACGTGTGGGACGACGCCGCGCCGCACACCGACATTGACACCGTCGTGCTCGGGCCGACCCCGACCGGGCTCAGTGCCACCGAATTTGGCGTCTGGGCCAGCGACTTTTCCGATCCCTCCTTCTTTGGCCCCTACGTGCTGGACACCATCGCCAAGAGCGCGGTGGACCGCATCGGTCGCTCCACCTGGCGCTTTAACACCACCAGCGGCGGGCCGGAGGAGTGGGTGTCGTTCCCCATCGCCAGTGCGGTGGAACCCAGCGGCGGGCTGCACGAGATCCTGCAGCACAACGTCCTCTTTGAGGGAGACGCGTTCCACACCGTCTTTACCAAGACGCTGGGCACCCTGATCGAGGACACGCATTCCTTCGAGATCACGACCTACGTCAACCAGGGGCTGATCGGCGAGGTGACCCTGGAGGCGTCGCTGCCGTTGACCGGCCTGACCGCGTCCGGCTATCTGATCAACATTGACGATCAGGTCTGGACCAACGAGCCGTTGGGCTTTACCGGCGCCGGCACCATCGAGTGGTACACGATGTTTGCCCTGGAGGATGCGATCAGCATCGAGCTGTGGACCAGCAGCGCCGATGTCCCCGACCTGGACCTGTACCTGTACTACTGGACCGGCACGGCCTGGCAGCAGCGGGCTTCTTCGGCGGGGGTGGACGCCAACGAGCACATCTTGCTCACCAACCCGCCCGATGGCCAGTGGTTGATTGCGATCGACAACTACTCGGGCCCGGCCGGCACCTTTAACCTGATCAAGGAAGTCAAGTCCAGGATCCCGGGTCTGATCATCGAGGGCGTGCCCTCCGGTGCGGTCCCGGCCGATACCCCGGTCAAGCTGACCATCCGCTACGACTATCCCATGACCCCGGGCAAGACCTACGGCGGCATGGTGGAGGTCGGCCCGCCGGAAGCGCCGCAGATCAAGCAGATCCCGATCACCATCCATCGCATGGCCGACAGCGCCGGGCTGACCAAGGAAGTGGACCAGCCGCTGACCTTCGCCGGCAAGCCGTTGCAGTACACCGTCCAGCTCTACAACCTGTCCGATCCGACGGCCGATTTCTTCTTCACCGACCCCATCCCGGCGGAGACCGAGTTTGTGACGCTTACCTCCAAGTTCACTCCCTGTCCGGTGCCTCCGGCGACCGGGGCGACGCTGCTCACCCAGAACTTTGACGGGACTGCACCGCCGGCGCTACCGGCCGGCTGGGCCCAGGCGGATGTGAGCGGCACGGCCGGGAACTGGGCAACCAATGCCGGCACGGTTAACCCCACCGGCGGCGGCACCCACAGCGCGCCGAACCTGGCCTATTTTAACTCCTTCACCGCCAGTTCGGGCAATTCCACCCGGCTGTACACCACCGCCGGCCTGGACCTGAGCGGCATGGCCGGGGCTCAGGTGCGCTTCTGGATGTACCACGACACCGGCTACTCGTCGTCCAACGACCGGGTGCAGGTGCAGGTCTCCACCGACGGCGGCCTGACCTGGGCAGATGTCGGCACGCCGGTCTCCCGCTATCGCTCGACGGCCGGCTGGCTGGAGCATACGGTGGACCTCAGCGCCTATGCCGGCCAAGCGGATGTGCGCCTCGGCTTCCTGGGCATCAGCGCCTACGGCAACGACTGCCACATTGACGATGTGGTGGTCGAGGAGGTGTTCTGTCCGGTTCCCGCGCCGGCCTACGATGCGGCCAACGACCGGGTGGTCTACCACGGTCCGATCGCCATGAACATGGCCGGCGGGGCGGAAGGCTTTGAGGCGGGCGTCATGCCGCCGGCGGGCTGGATGACCGAACATCGCGGGACCACCTCCCGGGTCTGGACCCTGGTCAATGCCGCCACCTACCCCGACTTTGTCCACAGCGGCAACTGGGCCGCCTGGGTGAACTATGACAGCAGCTATCCGTCGGATGAGTGGCTGTACACCGCGCCCTTCAAACCCACCGCCGCCGACCACCAGGCCTCCTTCTGGGCGTTCAGCGACACCCTCTTCCCCGGCGCGACGATGAAGGTCTGGGCGGTGAAAGCGGACGACACGATGGACCTGCTGTGGGACCTGATCGCGGACGAGAACTGGCCGGATGCGGTGTACCGCCTGGTCACGCTGGACCTGTCGGCCTATGTGGGCCAGACGATCCGGTTGGCCTGGCAGTATGTCGGCCTGGACGGCGAGAGCTTTGGTCTGGACGACGTCTATGTACCGCAGAGCGCGTTGCCCGGCCTGACCATCGAGATCGGCGTCCGGGTAGACGACACGGTAACCGCCGGGACCTGGATCACCAACACCGGCACGCTGACGGCCACCCATACGCTGCCGGACGGGGAGCAGGTGGAACCTCCAGCTTCGGCCAGCGCGGCCAGCCAGGTCTCGCCCGGACCGGACTTGTCCACGTCGTACAAGGTGGCCCCGGAGACGATCGTGATGGGGACCCCGTCCATCGAGTACGAGGTCCATGTCATCAACTCGGGCAGCGAACTGGCCTCGGTCACCCTCATCGATCCGATCCCGGCCGGGACGAGCTACGCCTGGCACAACTCCTCCCCGCCCTACCAGCACTTTACCTACAACGGGGCGGAGAACCGGCTGGAGTGGACGGGCAACATCCCGCCCGGCGAGGAGTGGGTGTTCACCTTTGGCGTGGACGTCGATCCGGATGTGCTCTTTGGCACGGTGCTGACCAACACCGCCACCCTCGAATGGGCGACGAGTTGGATGACCGACTCGATGGAGCTGGCGGCGACGACGCGGGTCCTGGCGCCGTACCAGTACTACCTGCCGATCGTGAGCCAGGGGTATACGCCCTAATCTCTGACCGGGTTGGCACGAAACCAGGGGGCAGAGCATCCGCTCTGCCCCCTGCTCTGTTTGCCGGTTGGTGCAGGATTCCGCTCCGGCTGAAGCCTCGACTCCCCCGGCTGAAGCCTTGACTCCTGGGGTGGGGGAGGAAGACCCCTCTCCCCAGCCCCCGCCCCGCGTGCGGGGAGGGGGTGTGGGGGTGGGGTGATCGGGCGCGCGGGGAGTGGAGCCTTCAGGCGGGTCTCCGGCTGAAGCCTCGACTCCCAGGTACCGGACTTTTGATGAATGCGCTTGACTCTCGGTCGAGGTGGTGATACAATCGGATTATGATGGGCCGGTCCGATCTCCTGGTTCATAGCCCGCTGTTCGCTTCCCTTTCGGCCGAGGAGCGGTCGAAGCTGGAACGGCGTCTTGTCCCCCGCCGTTTTGAGAAGGACGAATACCTCTTTTTCGAGGGCGAACCGGCGGAATGGCTGGTGATCGTGGTCGAGGGCCAGGTAAAGATGATCAAACACTCGGAGAGCGGCCGCGAGACGATCCTGAGCACCTTTGGCCCGGGTCAGATCGTGGGCGAGGTCGGGGTGCTCGTCGGCGAGGCATATCCGGCCACCGCCCAGGCGCTGACGCCGACCACGACCCTCAGCCTCCGCCGCGATGAGTATGTGCAGTTGGTACGCAGCCATCCCGACTTGGCCTGGGCGCTGATCGAGGAACTGGGCCGCCGTCTACTGCGCGCCCACGAGACGATCCGCAGCCTGGCGGTGGAAAAGGTAGAACGGCGGATCGCGCGGGTGCTGCTACGGCTGGCCTCGACCACCGGCGAGAGACTGGAGGACGGCGCGGTGCGCATCACTCTGTCCCTCAGCCGCCAGGAGATCGCCGATATGGCCGGCACGGTCATCGAGACGGCCATCCGGACTCTGAGCAAGTTCCAGAAGCAGGGTCTGGTCGAAACGCGAGAAGGGCACATCATCCTCCTCAAGCCCCACCAACTGGTGGTCATTGCCGAGGAGCTGCAGTAGACCCTTGGCCATGAGGGGATTTCCCCATGCGGTCAGGGAACCGATCCCCCGCCGGCGCGCTTGAGATAGCCGTCCACCTGCCGGCGCCAGGGAATGGCCGACACGCCCGGCCCCTCGACGGAGAAGGAAGCGACCACGTTGGCAAAGGGCGCTGCCAGATAGGGCGTGCCCGTCTCGGCCAGCCGGATCAAAAAGGCAGCGGCAAACACATCGCCGGCCCCGGTCGGATCGACCTGGTGCGTCGCACGGGCCGGGTAATGGCATGGTTCCCCGCCATGATAGACCGTGGCTCCCCGCTCGGCGTGGGTGACGACGATGGTCTGAATATACCGACCCCAGTTCACCGCCAGGCCGACCGGGTCCGGGACATCCAGTTCACTGAACACCAGGACATTGATCCGCCGCAGGACCTCTTCCGGAGGGTCCCATTCGGTAAAGGATACCCGCCCTCGCTCGTCCCAGCGGCGGAAGAACCCCTGGGGCATGACGCAGACGAGCGCCTCTTCGGCAAAGCAATGGAATACCCCCAGATCGATCTCCTGGTCAATGGAACCCAGATAGACCATCGGCGCCCGACGCCAGGCGCGCGGGATCAGGGCGCAGGTGATCGGGTCGGCGCGCCGGTGGAGGACCTGCCGGCGCACCCCGTCCAGGTAGATGTTTTCAAAGAGGGTGGTCACCGCCGATGGATAGCAGACGACCTCCACTCCTGGCAGGGCCTGGGCCAGGTCCAGATCGGGTCCGGCGCTGGTCACCACCCCCACCCGATAGCCAAGGCGACGGGCGGTGGTCGCCGCGTACGACACCGACCCCCCCAGCCCCAGGCTTCCGTCGGGCAGGAGGTCCTGACAGACGTGCCCCACCACGACAAAATCAGGGATCTCGGCTCGTCTCACGGCATCACCCTGTCGTCTGTCGGACCCGGGGCAACCGCCTCAGGGCCTGTTCGAGGAAGAAGCAAGCAGTTCGGGGCAGGTTAAGTTTGAGCCCGTTCAGGGGCACGTTCAGTTCGGTCTTGTCGCACACCGTCGAGAGGTTGGCCTCATCCACCAGCGGTTTCACCGCCCGCAACAGTCTGGCCCGGCGGCCGGCATCGGAAATGGTGAGGATATCGTCGATCACCGCCACCAATCGCCTGGCTTTCAGAATGCGCGCCTCGGTGCGCAGCGCTTGCTCGTGGCTCACCAGACCGAAACGGTCCTTGAGCCGATTCATCCGCAACCCGGCTTCGTAGGTGCTGTCCACGATCTGGTCGCGGTTCATCCACTGCGTCTCATAGTTGAGGACATATTTCCAACTGGGTTGAACCAGGGCCTGTCGGTGCTCCTCCAGGGTGCGGGCCAGGAGCCGGTAGCCGTAGCGCTCCGGATCCTCAAAGGCCAGACTGCCCGGATCGAGAAACGGCGCCAGTGGGGAGATGAACGGGATGAGGCGGCGGACCGGCCCTTTGTCCAGGTCGCGCATCAGCGCCTCACAATAGTCCACCGTATCCAGCACCGACTGAACATCCTGTTGGGGCAGGCCGATCATGAAAAAGAGGTCCAGGCGCCGCACCCCGGCTGCCAGTGCAGCGGCGATCGTGTTTTCGATGGCCGCGTTCCGATACGGCCGTCCAAAGGCAACCCGCACCGCTTCGTCGTGGGATTCGAGCGAGATCTCTAACGTCCAGTTGGGCATGGCCTGGGCCAGTCGGCGGATAAAGTCACGGTCGGCCGCGTCGAACAACTCGACGATGACCGGTCCTTGGTAGCCGTGGATGGCCCGCAGGAAGCGATCGGCGTACTCGTCCCCCGCCTGGCGGATATCGCCCAGGATAAACACCGGTCCTTTGCTGAACCGGGCGATGTTGCGGATATCCTGGGCCAGGTCCTCGGGAGCGCGATAGGCTGGGCGGCGGCGGTGGTGCAGGGCGGCGAACGCCGCCGCCGATCCGCCGCAGGTCCGGCAGTTGTGCGAACAGCCCCGCACACTCAGCGCGGCGGTGATGGGGTAGCCCAGCCAGCCTTTGAACGGGATGAAACTGGCCAGGTCCCGATAGCGGGCGACGGCCTTGACCACGTAGCTATAGTCGATCAGCACATGGTTGAGATCGGCCGGGCTGTAGGTCAGCTCGTTGACCTGAACCGTCCCGTCGGGTGCCCGCCAGGTCAGATTGGGGATCTCGGCCAGGGATGGCGCGCCGGGGCGGCCGGTCAGGTGCTGCATCAGTTGCAGGACCGGCACCTCGGTCGAGTCGCCCCGCACGACAAAATCCACCTCGGGACGGTGGATCAACTCTTCATGAAAGTAGGTGGCCGAAAACCCGCCCATCATCACCGGGATGTCGGGATGGGCGGCCTTGCACAGGCGGGCGACCTCGAGAGCGCCGTGGGCATGGGGCAACCAGTGGAGATCGATGCCAAAGGCCGCTGGGCGGAGCTTGCGGATCAACGCCTCAGCATCGAACCGGTCGCTGTTGAGCATCCGCACCGCCAGGTTGACGATCCGCACCCGCAGGCCGTGGCGTTCCAGGAATTCGGCGATGGTGGTCAGGCCGATGGGGTACATCTCAAAGACGGGCGTGCTGGGGACCAGGTCACTCACCGGTCCGTAGAGGATCGACTCTTTGCGGAAATCATAGACGCTGGGCGCATGCAATAGAACCAGTTCCGCCTGGGACATGGGCCTCTCCATTATGCCTCGATGCTGGGTTCCCCGGTCTCGGTCAGGCAGGCGCCTTCAGGGCCCGCGCCCGTGCTCCGGGCACCGGGACGCTATCCAGGATCTCCTGGATCAGGGCGCGCGGGTCCACATTCTTGATCCGGGCCGAGGGGCTGATGATCAACCGATGGGCCAGGGCGACCACGGCCAGGGCCTTGATATCGTCGGGCGTCACATAGTCGCGACCCGACATGGCGGCGCGGGCCTGTCCCATCTTGTACAGGGCGATGCTGCCGCGCGGGCTGGCTCCCAGATAGACATCCGGGTGTTTGCGCGTCGCCTTGACCAGCCCGATGATATACTCCTTGATCAAATCATCAATGTAGACATCCTTGACCCGCTGCTGGGCGGCCAACAACTCTTCCGCCGAGACGACCTGCTCCAGATGGGTGATCGGATGGGAATATTGCTGGCGGTCCAGCATGGTGATTTCGTCGGCCTCGCTCGGATAACCAAGGCTGATGCGCATCATGAACCGGTCGAGCTGGGCTTCTGGCAGAGGAAAGGTGCCCTCATATTCGATGGGGTTCTGGGTCGCCAGGACGAGAAAGGGACGCTCCATCGGGTAGGTAACTCCGTCCACCGTGATCTGCCGCTCTTCCATGGCCTCCAGCAAGGCCGACTGGGTTTTGGGCGTGGCGCGGTTGATCTCGTCGGTGAGCACGATCTGGGCCATGACCGGACCGGGCCGGAACTCGAACTCGCGCGTCTTCTGGTTATAGACCGAGATGCCGGTGATGTCGCTGGGCAGCATGTCCGGGGTGAACTGGATGCGGCGGAAGGTGCATCCCAGCGAGCGGGCCACCGATTTGGCCAGCATCGTCTTGCCGGTGCCGGGCACATCTTCGATCAGGACGTGCCCCTCGCACAGCAGGGCGATAATTGTCAGCTCGACCGCCTCTCGTTTGCCCACAATCACCTTCTGGACGTTGTCCAGGATGCGTTGGGCGACTGCCTGCACATCTTGCATGGTTCGGTTCCTTCCCGTCGTTAGCCCCTGGCCGCTCGGACCGGTCTCCGAGGGTAGCCGGAAGATTATACCAGGTTTTCGCCAAAAGGTGTAGTTGGCTCGTACAGTTGGTCAGAATCGCATAACCGCCCGCCTGAACTCCACTCCCCCTTCCCCCCGGAGTCGAGGCGTCAGCCGGAAAAACCGCCTAAAGGCTCCACTCCAGGAGTCGAGGCTTCCGCCGGAACGACACCGCCTAAAGGCTCCACTCCGGGAGTCGAGGCTTCAGCCGGAAAAACCCGCCTAAAGGCTCCACTCCGGGAGTCGAGGCTTCAGCCGGAACGACACCGCCTAAAGGCTCCACTCCGGGAGTCGAGGCTTCCGCCGGAACGACACCGCCTGAAGGCTCCACTCCAGGAGTCAAGGCTTTAGCCGGAAAAACCCGCCTAAAGGCTCCACTCCAGGAGTCAAGGCTTCCGCCGGAAAACCCGCCTAAAGGCTCCACTCCAGGAGTCAAGGCTTTAGCCGGAAAAACCCGCCTAAAGGCTCCACTCCAGGAGTCAAGGCTTCCGCCGGAAAACCCGCCTAAAGGCTCCACTCCCCCTTCTCCCCGGAGTCGAGGCTTTAGCCGGAAAAAGCCGCCTAAAGGCTCCACTCCAGGAGTCGAGGCGTTAGGCGGACCGCCCACGACAGGGCACCGGCTGAATTGACAAATGGTACAAATGCGGGTATAATGAAAATGCAGGCCCCCGTGGCGGAACTGGCATACGCGGCAGGTTGAGGACCTGTGCCCGTGAGGGCGTGGAGGTTCAAGTCCTCTCGGGGGCACTCGAGGAAGCAGAGGCGCAGGCCAGACCTGAGCCTCTGTTTGATTTTCGGCAACAGACGAGGCCATGGCTTCTTATGAGCTCGCTGTTCATCGTCATCATCGCGGTGGCTCTGCTGTCCGATTTCCTGAACGGGGTTCACGATTCGAGCAACATCGTGGCCACCATGATCTCGTCGCGGTCCCTTTCCCCGCCCAAGGCGCTGGGGATGGCGGCCGTGGCCGTGCTGGTGGGTCCGTTCCTCTTTGGCGTGGCCGTCGCCACCACCATCGGCAGCGAGATCGTGGACCCAAAGGTGGTCACCAGCGCGGTCATCCTCAGCGCCCTATGTAGCGCCACCCTGTGGAACCTGCTGACCTGGCGCCTGGGCTGGCCGTCGAGCACCTCGCACGCCCTCATCGGCGGCCTGGTGGGGGCGGTAGGTGCGGCCAAGGGCCTGACCGCCATCCACCCGATGGGGCTGGAGAAGGTCTTGCTGGCGCTGTTCATCTCGCCAGTGCTGGGCGTGGTGGGGGGCTACCTGGTGCTCAAGACCCTCTACTTTCTGGCCCGTGGGGCATCGCCGCGGGTGAATGCCGTGTTCAAGCGCGGGCAGTGGCTGACCTCGCTGGCCTTGGCCTTGAGCCATGGCACCAACGATGCGCAAAAGACGATGGGCATCATCGCCATGGCTCGGGTGACGACCGGCATGGCCGATCAGTTCTCCGTGCCGCCGTGGGTGATTCTGGTGAGCGCGGCAGCCATGGCCCTGGGAACGGCCACGGGCGGCTGGCGGTTGATCCGGACCCTGGGCCGCAAGTTCTACCAGATCCGGCCGGTGCACGCCTTCGGGTCACAGTTGACCTCCGCCGGGATTATCCTCGGCGCGGCGTTGTGGGGAGGGCCGGTGAGCACGACCCACGTCGTCAGTTCGGCCATCGTCGGCGCCGGCGCGGCGGAGCGATTGTCCAAGGTGCGGTGGAAGGTGGCCCAGGAGATTGCCATCGCCTGGGTGTTGACCATCCCCGTCTCGGCCCTCCTGGCCGCGCTGTTTCATCTCCTCCTGCATGACGTGATCGGGTAAGGACAGAGAAATGGGTCTGAAGGAATTCTTGAAACCGAAACGGGACAAATTTCTGGAGTTGCTCATCCAACAGGCGGAAATCACCCTGCGGGGCATGGTGGCGCTGGAAGCCTATATGAAAAAGACCACGGAGGAACAGGCCGCGGCCGTGGTCCAGGCGGAGAAGGACGCCGACGAAGTGCGGCGGATTCTGATTGACGACCTGAACCGCACTTTTGTCACCCCCATCGACCGGGAGGACATCTTTGCCCTGTCGCGGGCGATTGACGACGTGATGGACTATGCCTACAGCACGGTCGAAGAGATGGAAATCCTGGAGGTGGAGCCCAATGATTTCCTGCGGCGGATGGTGTCGCTGTTGCACGATGCGGCCAACGAGATCCACCTGGCTATGTTGCGATTGAAGGAGAACCCCGGCGTGGCCGTCGAACATGCGACCCGGGCCAAGGCCCTGGAGAACCGGGTGGAACGGGTGTATCGTGAAGCGCTCGCCGCCTTGTTCTCCGGGCCGGAGGATATCCCGGGCGTGATGCGGGTCCTCAAGCTGCGCGAGATCTACCGTCATCTGAGCAACTGCGCCGACCGGGGCGACGAAGCGGCCAACGTCATCCACGATATCGTTGTCAAGATGACCTGAGGAGGCAAGAATGCATATCTCGTCTTTGGTCGGCAAGACTTTGCGCCATCCCCCATCGGAAGCGGTCCTGGCCAGCCATCAACTCCTGGTGCGGGCCGGATATGTGCGGGGAGTGGATGGAGGTCGGTTCGCCTATCTACCCCTGGGTCAGCGCACCCTCCACCGGCTGCGGGAACGGATCGGGCGCTGGCTGGCCGCCCTGGGCGGCCAGGAGGTGTGGTTGCCGGCCGCCGCCGACGCCTCAGCGGAGGAACTGTTGATCCGTCTGGCCGGCCGCGAGGTGGATTCGTACCGCCAGTTGCCGGTCCTTCTGTTCCAGACGGCGGTGCGGGCCGTCCCGCAGTTTCGGGGGCGCAGCGGATTGTTTGGCGCGGCCGAACGGCCCGTCCTGGACATCTTCCGGCTAACCGGGGCAGAGATAGAGGAAGAAGAACCGGTCGCCGCCATCCTGAACGAGCTTGGGGAGGAGTGGGCGCTGCCACTGGTCTGGGCCGAGGTCCACACCAGGGATCGGGCTGCGTTCTACCCCCATCCGGCCGGCGATGAGGAACTGGCCCACTGCCCCTCGTGCGGCTATGCCGCCGTCCGGTCATGGGCCAGGACGGTGTGGCCCGAGCCGCCGGATGAGCCGGAACTGCCGGTGGAAGAGGTCGCCACGCCGGGGTGCGATACCATCGCCGCCCTGGCCGATTTCCTGGGCATTCCCGCCTGGCGGACCCTGAAGGTGGTGTTCTACTCGGTCGAGGGGCGGGTGACGTGCGTGGTCATCCGCGGCGACCGGGCCGTGGACAATGACAAACTGGCGCGGGCGTTGGGAACGGACCGCTATTACCTCAGCCTGGAAGAGGAGTTGGCCGCAGTGGGGGCCGTAGGAGGCTATGCCTCGCCGATGGGGTTGGACCGACGGCGGGTGCGGGTCATCGCCGATCCGTCGGTGCGGAGCGGGCGGAACCTGGTCAGTGGCGCAAACCGCCCCGACTATCACCTCCGGAATGTGAATCTTCCCCGCGATTTTGAGCCCGACGAGTGGGTGGACCTGGCGTTGATCGAGCCGGGCGATCCCTGCCCCGGCTGTGGGTCAGGCCTGACCATCTACCCCGCCTTTTCCCTGATCCTCCACCGCCGGCCGACTCCCTGCGGCCCATCGGTCGAGTACCTCGACGCGGAAGGACGGAGCCATCCGCTCTGGCTGGCGAGCTGGCAGATCGATCTGGCGCGGCTGCTGGCCGCCCTGGTTGAAGCCCATCACGATGAGCACGGCATCGTCTGGCCGAGGACCGGCGCCCCGTTCGACGTGCACCTCCTGGCGCTCGACGTCCACCACGAGGCCGTTGCTGCGCGGGCCCAGGCCGTCTATGAGCGGTTGCAGTCCCAGGGCTGGGCCGTCCTGTACGACGACCGCAATGTGAGCGCCGGGGTCAAGTTCCACGATGCGGACCTGATTGGCATCCCCTTGCGGCTGACGGTCGGCAAACGGCTGGCGCAGGAGGGCCTGGTGGAGGCGCGGTGGCGGGATGGCGGGGAGCGCGTGACGCTGGACGATGCCGGATTGGAGGCCGAACTGGCCCGATTGAAAAAGCCATCGTGACCTTTTGGCGCGAGGCGGGGTCTCATAGGGAGTGACGGGGAAGGATGGATTCCCTGGTAGAGAAGTCGATTCTGGGAGCAGATGGGCCACCAAGGCAAGTCCAATGCCCACTTTGCGACAAGTGGGTGAGTGGCAATGTGCGCTCGCATATCAAAGACGTGCATGGCGAAGAGGAATTCCGCCGGGCTGTATTGACGGACAAAGCACGCGGAATGCCCGATGCGGAGATCGGCGAGCGGTACGGCATCTCTTTTGGCACCCTTGAGCAATGGATCACGGAAGCCTATGGCGCCAACATCGGTGTGCTCAAACGCCCCAAGCGCATCAAGCGCTGGATGCCGGCAAACTTTCGGGAAGAAACCACGAGCGTATGGAGCTTTAGACAGCGAGGCGACTGGGCCACTCATGATGGCCGCTATCGGGGAAATTGGTCCCCCTACATTCCGCGCAACGTGATCCTGAAGTACTCCAAACCGGGAGATACTGTTCTCGATTACTTTGTGGGGGGCGGCACCACAGCCGTTGAGGCAAAACTACTCGGGCGTCGGTGCATTGCCCGGGACATCAACCCCGGAGCCGTCGGCCTGACCTTGGAGAATCTCGCGTTCTCGCCACCCCGGGGACTCTTTGGGGATGGTTCTGTGCGGCTGTTTGATCCGGAAGTAACCGTCGGAGATGCTCGAGACCTGTCTGACATTCCGGACAACAGTGTAGACCTGATCTGTGCTCACCCTCCCTATGCAGGCATCATCAAGTATAGCGCCAGGATCGCGGGCGACCTGTCCGATCTGTCGGTTCAGGACTTTTTGGTGGAGATGCGCAAGGTCGCTCAAGAGAGCCTGCGTGTTCTCAAGCCCGGCGGCAAGTGTGCCATCCTGATCGGAGATGCGCGCAAATCAAAACGTGTCGTGCCCATTGGCTTCCAGACCATCCGGGTGTTTCTTGATGCCGGGTTCATCTTGCGAGAACTGGTCATTAAGCGTCAACATCATTGCAAGACGACCGGCTTCTGGTACGCTCAAAGTATTCGGCGCAACTTTCTGCTGTTAGCGCATGAATATCTTCCTGTTTTTGAGAAGCCTTCCGTAGAGCGAGTGAGAGAACAGCGCACCTCAGAGGAATATGCCCTTGCCCCCCAGGTCACGCTGGACAAGGTTTGTCGAGGTGATGAGGAGAATCTGGAGACCACCACCGTCTGGATCTTCCCGAAAGAGCATCTGGAGCAGGGAGTCAAACGCAACCTGCTCCGGCGTTTCGCCAGCGGCGATGACGGCACGTTCGCTGAAGTTAGATTCGACGGCGACGATGGTTTCATAGATTCAGACCAACATCTGAGTTTGATCTACGTTCGTTGGCCCCAGCATGGAGAAATGACCGAAGAGAGGCTGCAGGGCTATCGCCGCGCCGTGAGACGAGTGGTGAAACAGAGCAAAAATGTGCTCTGCCGGGGCGGGTCTCTTGTATTCGAAGCGATGGATTTTCGTTGCGGAGAGATGCTCTGGCCGGCCGGCCTGATTGTGTATGAAGATGTCGGCATCTACCAGGACCTCTCGCTCCGGGAAATTGTGATTGTCGTCCCGGAAGAGGTGCCACCAGGCATCCCCGGCGCCGACCTCGAGATTGTCCACCGCTATCTCTTGATATTCACCCCACGGTTAGCGCCCCGCCCTCACCGCCGGGGACGGCATCGGGCAGCTCCAGTTCGACGCGGCGGATGGGGCGGACAAGCGCAGCCAGGAGGGGAGCCACCGCCACGACCAATCCGGTGAGCAACAGGATCAGCCCGAACCCACGGCCGGTGCCGACCCCCAGGACCTGTCCGACGGTGCCGGCCAGCGCACCGCCAGGGGCCATGAGCGGCTCGGCGACGCGGTCGGCCAGCGGTCCGGCCAGCAGGTAAGCCACGGGGGTGATGGCGCTGCCGACCATCATCCGCACGGCAAAGACTCGACCTTGCACCTCAGGTGGAACCTTGGCCAGCCAGATCGCCTGGCTGGCGGCGTTGGCGACAGGCACCAGCGCGAAGAAGACAAGGTTTCCCGCACCGATCAGCAGCGGATCGGGCCGGAGGCCGACGGCGCCCATGCCCAGGCCGGCCAGGGAGATCGCGCCGAGCACCGTCCAGATCTTGCGGGAGGTGCCGCCCCAGGCGCTCATGACCAGGCTCCCGGCGAGCATGCCGAACCCGCCGATCGACAACAGGCTGCCCAGCAGTTGGGCGTTAAAGCGCGACAGGACCAGGGGGGTAAAGAGGGCGCTGTAAAAGCCCAGAGCAAAGTTGACAACGGCAAAGAGGATGAGCATGCCCACCAGCCCACGGCGGGCGCGCAGATAGTTCCAGCCAAAGGCTGCCTGGCGGAGCAGCGAAGGGCGGTCGGCGGTGGCACCAGGTGGTGAGTCGGGTCGGGGAATGTGTACGACCCACAGGGTGGACACGGCAAAGAGAAAGGTAGCGAAATCGACCAGGAACACACCCTGAATGCCGATCCCGGCGATCAAAAAGCCGGCCACCAGGGGGGCGACGATGATCGACACCGACTCGGCAAGCTGCATCAGCCCACTGACGCGCCCGAACTGGCTCTTGGGCACGAGCAGCGAGGGGAGGGCCAGATAGGCCGGCCGCTGAAAGGCGCTCAGCGCCGAGGCGATGGCGTTGCCCAGGTAGACATGCCACACCTCCAGACGTCCCAAAGTCAACAGCGCCCAGAAGGAGAGCGTCACCAGGGCGGCGCCGGTGTCGCTCAGGATCAACACCCGCCGTCGCTCCCAGCGATCGACCAGCGCGCCGGCGAACGGCAGTAGCACCAGGTGGGGCAGGCTGGCCGCCACCAGCGACAGCGCCAGTTGGGTGGCGGCTCCGGTGCGTTGGTAGAGGTAGACCCCCAGGGCAAAGCCGGTCAGGCCGGAGCCGATCACTGAAATGAACTGGCCGAACCAGATGATCAGAAAGGTGCGAAGGCCGGAACGTTCGCGGGATAGGACCGCCATGGGACGTTTCTCCTGACTCAATGGCGGCTATTATACTCGACCGGAGCGGGGCTGTCCAGACCGGAGCCTTTAATGGGAGCGTCCAGTCCGTCCGGCTAAAGCCTTGACTCCCGGAGTGGAGCCTTTAGGCGGGTCTCCGGCTGAAGCCTTGACCCCTGAATGACGGGAACGGAGGCTTCGGAGGGCGGATTGCCGATTGGCGGATCGTTCACCGCACGTTCTTGCCTCTCGCGGTGAAACATTCGGGCGGGTCCTGAGAAGTAAGAAGGGATAGGGCGTCCTCCCCCTTCCCTCTCTCCATAGAGGGAAGGGGAGGGCATCAGAAAAAGGCCGGTATCACCTGGGTTCCGGCCCACTGCCGGGCAGCCATCAGCAACCCGCAGAACTCCTCAAAGTGGGCGATGTGCCGGATGTAGACGATTTGCCCTTGGCCTGGGATGCGGAGTTCTACGCTGCCCATGTCCAGCCATTGTCCGAGGATCGGGATCTGGTAGGGCGTGATGGTGCCGAACAGGCTGATGATGTCTCGGGTGCACCCCATGAACCCCCGGCGGCGGATCAGGCGACGGTCGGCGGTGAAGGTGCAGGTATTCCAGCTCCATTCCAGGTAGATGCTCACGCCGCTGGCAGCCGCCATGGCCCAGAAGATGAACCCCAGGGGCACCCAGACGACAAAGCCCAGCAGCCCCATCCCCACCAACAGCGCAATGCCCAGGAACCGTCTCCAAAATGCGAGCCAGTGAGGATGAAACGTCGGTGCGCCATATTCGCCAAATATGACGTTCATGATCACACCTCCTGTTTCTGACCATCCTCCCGGAACCGCCCTCCATTCCTATCCTCATCATACCAAAAAACAAGTCCCAGCCGCATCACGGCTGGGACACAACAATCTCCCAGATTTTACCAGACAGGGGGCCTGAATATCACATCAATATCACGCCACACTCACTGCTGAGCCATCGCTGCTCAGGGCAGAGGCGGGTGGCGGTCACTCTCGAGGGCAAAAGTCAGCCGGCCGCCGGCGGACTGATGGTTAGCCGGACCGCTTGCCCTCTGGATCGAGTCGGTATCCCTCCCCTCGCACGGTCTGGATGAATTCGGAGCAGCCGGTATGCGCTTTGAGCTGGTCCTTTAACCGCTGCATGACGGTGTTCAACCGCCGTTCCTGGAAGTGCCGATCTCTCATGTCGGCGGCGTACGGTTCGCCGAACACCTCCTCGATCAAGGTCTGGCGCGGCACGACCTGGCCCTGGCGCCGGTACAGGCTCCGGAATAAGACCAACTGCTGGCCGGTCAGGGTCAGGTAACGGTCCGGCCCGGTCCAGACCCGGACCCCATCCTCGTCCAGGCGGAGGCGAATGGTCCGCTCCAGCGCTGACTTGGGGGAGATGCTCACCGAGCGTTGATCCCCGGCGGCCAACCGGCGGGTGAGCATCGCGGCCGCCAGGAGCAGATGGGCGGCGCGGTTCTGTTCGTCCTGGTCGTACAGCCTGGCCGGGTCATAGTGGGTCATGGCCGCCACCACCCAGACGAGCAGACCGGCATAGTATGGTTCTACCTCCAGCCCGGTTTCGCTGCCGGCCTGTTTCCGCACCTTGTCGATCAGTAAGGCGTTCAGCCGCAACTCGTCGGGCCCCGACACGATGTCGAGGGAATCCTGGAAGCTGACAGGGGCGACCAGGCACTCTTCGAAGGATCGCCACGCCTCCTGTAGATCGATGGGCTGGACCAGGTCGAAGCGCAGGATGGCTTCCAGACAGAGATAATCCCACCATTGCGGCGCCTGACCGAGGCCGGCCAGATCGGTCGGCCAGGCGCGGTGCCGGGCATCCACCACCAGGCTATCGGCCGTCAGCCGCCCCGGGGACAGCCGGCAGACCACCGGGGTCGTATACCGTTCCGAGGGATGATAGATGGCCGTGACCGGATCGGGACCGGACAGCGGAGGTTCCATGGGAAAGGAGAAGGTCAGGGACCGGGCATCGTACTCGATCAGTACCGAGCTCAGCGGGCGCACAAGCTGGACCAGGGCCTGAACCCGCTCTCGGACCGCCGCCGGGGACCATCCTTCCTCCAGGCCGGCCTGCTGGCGATAGAGAGCCATCAGGTCCCGGCCCTCTTCCACCCTCTGACCGCGTCGGTGCCAGGCGGGTATGACCTCTTTGAGCACCTGGTCGAGCGTCGCCCTGAGCAAACGGTCGTTGCGGCTGTGATACAGGTCGGCTAACGTCTGGACCTTTTCCGCTTGCCCGTCGGGGATGGCATAAGCGTGCGCGCCAAAGCGCATCGTCTCGGCCGTTTCCGTCAGCCGCAGTCCATCCTCAGGGCAGGAGAGGCGGATCGCCCGCTCCTCGCAGGCCAGGCGGTCCCGGTTGCCGCAAACCACGATTCTGGAGAGGACAGTATCGGCAAGGGAGCGGAGGAGGACGGCCAGACCAACGCGCCGCTCCCGATGCCAGAGCAGGCGATAGACCCGCATCTGCTTGGCGTCCAGAAAGAGGCGGCGGAACAACTCCTCCAGTTCGGCGATCCGATGGCCGAGGAGGTCCTGGGGCAACTGTGGCTCCAATAGATAGGCCAGATGGGCGAACGACAGCGGCTCCCGCGGGTCCCACTCGACCTGGAGGTGCGGATTGGAGCGAAGGCGCTGGCCCAGTATCTCCTGGACGGCATGGATCATCGCCTCCGGTTCTCGGTCCTTGTCCAGATAGTCCACGGCGGCGGGCAGGCCCTCCGGACGCGGTTTCATCGCCTCTCGAGCAGTTTGATGGCTGGGAAAGCCGGTGAGGACGATCTTGGGGACCGGCAGGTAGGCCGGATCCCTGGCCAGCGCCAGGCCGGAGAGGTCGTGTCGGTCTGTGTCGTCCACCATGCGGATATCCACGATCATCAGGTGGAAAAAGGCCTCTGCCAGCCGTTGCCGGGCCTGCTCCAGCGAAACTGCCTTCTCCACCCGATACCCGGCCCGCTCCAGGTATTCGGCCCAGATGTCGAGCAAGTCGGGATCATTGTCCACGAAAAGGATCCGATGGCTCATCGCGTATCCCCTCCTTTTCGTTGGGCGCGCGCGGCGGCGGAAGATGGAGCACAGCCTCGATCTGGGCGCGGAGCTCCTCCTCATCTAGCGATTTGCGGATATAGTCGGACGCCCCGGCCTGCAGGGCTTGCCGCGCCCGTCTCCAGGTGGGCGACGCGGTGGCGACGACCACGTGCAGGTCAGGCCGCTCTCGTTTCAGCCGGGATGTCAACCCGGCGACGTCCCGGACGACGGCTGCGTCCAGGATCACCAAAGGAACAGGGCTCGTGGCCGCCGCCTGGACGGCTTTGTCCTCCGAAAGGATGCGCATTTCCCCCAGCGGAGACAGCGCGCGTCGCAGCACCTGGGGCCACAGCGTTTCCTGCTCCTCGCTGACCAACACAAAAGTCCATTTCTCAGGCACTCTTCTCCCATCCTTGTTCTTGGGTCATGGCCGGTAGCCATAGGACCATGGTCGTACCGGCGGGGCCGGTGGCCTCGACGTAGATCTCCCCTCCATAGCTTCGGGCGATAAACTGGGTCATCGTCAATCCAATCCCCATCCCGCCTTGCCGGTTGTCCGGGTTCTCGATCCGTCCTCGGTCGATCTGCTCCCGGATCGGTTTCGGCATGCCTGGCCCGGTGTCCGAAACCAGGACCTCCGCCCGGTGGTCCTTCAACCGGGTGCCGAGGGTGACGCGGCGCAGCGGGCGACCAGCTACCGCTTTTACCGCGTTGTCCACCAACATGTCGATCGCGCTGCGCAGCCATTGCGGGCTGGCCCGCACGATGACCGACTCTGGAAGCTGGAGGTCCAGCTCGAATTCCGCGGCCTGATAATACCGCTCATTCTCCTGCAATTGCCTGGTCCGTTCCCGGACCAAGGCGTTCAGCGGGACCGCTTCGACCTGTTCTTCAGAAGGGAGAGGCGGGGTGATCGGTTTTTCCAGAATCTTTCTTGCCAGTCGCTGGATGGTGGCCAGGCCTTCGTCAATTTCCTGAGCGGATGCCCTTTTCAAGTCATCTCGCAGCAGCCCGGCCCGGTCGCGGATGGCCCGAGCTTGGTTCTCGATGCGGTGTCGCCATGTATTGTGGATCATGCCGGTCCAGGTCAGAAAGGTCTGCGCCTCGACCAGTTCCCTGGCCTGTCTCAGGTCCTCGTACGCCCTCTTGAGTTGCTCATACAAGCGGGCGTTCCGGATGGCCACAGCCGCCTGACCGGCAAAAAGCTGCGCGGCGGTCAGCTCATCGTCGCTGAAACGATGGGGGCGGCGGTAGTTGAAAAAGGCCACCCCCACCCGTTGTCCCTCGAAGCGCATCAGCATCCCCAGCGCCGATTGCACTCCTTCCAGCCGGACAAAATCGCCGCTGAGCAACGGATCATCCGGGGCGGATACGGCATAGTGATAATATGGCTCCCCCAGTTCCAGAATGCGCCACAGCACCGACGCTTCGGTGATTTGATCCGGCGGGCGCATGTGTTCGGGTCGTTGGCAGCCAATGCCCACAAGCTGGTCAAACCGGCCCTTCTCCTCATCATAGGTGTAGAGGGTTGCGATATCACAGCGCAGGACCTGTTGTGCGGCCTGTACCACCGAGTGCAGGGTGGTCGTCAGATCGCCCAGGGCGGTCACCTGGGCAATCATCTTGGCTTCGTCCCGGACGCGGGTCAACTGGTCCAACAACAGCGCCTGTTCCTGGAAAAGCTGGGCATTGGTGATGGCAATGGCCGCCTGATCGGCGAAACTGCGGAGCAACGCCTGGTCTTGGCTCTGAAAGACGCCGGGGCGCTGTCCATTGGCCAACAAGAGGGTACCGATGACCCGCTCCCGCGTCTTGAGCGGGGCGCACAGGACGGCGCGGAGGGGAGGAACCTCGGGGTGGAGGATCGGTTGGTAGCGCGCATCGGCCTGGGCATCGTCCAGGGCCAGCGACCGTCCCTGCTCAAACACCCAACCGACAATCCCCTTGCCGCTGCAGAAGGTCCACGCCTCTTTCGCCTCAGGACTCAATGGAATTGAACCGGCCTCGGGTCGCAGCGTCCCGGTTTCGGGATCGTGGAGGTGGATCACCCCGACCTGCGCCGAGGGAAACGCCGCGAGAGCGGACTGGACGATGCGCTCCAGCACCTCACTCGGGGCGAGGGTGCCGGTCACTGCCTGGGTCACCTCCATCAGCGCTCGCAGTCGGTCCTCCAGCAACCGCATCTTCCGCAGGTCGCGCAGGTATCCGGCCTGGCCGAACGGACGGCCGTGCTCGTCGCGAAGCAGGGTCGCCGAGAGCAACGCCGGGACATGGGTCCCATCCCGGTGTTTCAGATCGATGCTCCACTCCGAAACGGACCCTTCTCGATTCACCAGATCGTAGATTTCCCGGGCCTTGTCTACATCCACATGTAACCGTCTGGCGCTGTGGTCGATCATCTCCTCGGCGGTCCAGCCCAACATCTCTTCGGCCCGCCGATTGAACACGGTAATCCGGCGGTTCTGGTCGATGGCGATCACGCCATCGAACGAGTTCTCGATCAGGGCGTCCCGCCACTGTTGGGCCTCGCTGAGCTCAGAGAACAACCGCGCGTTCTGGATGGCCACGGCCACATGGGCGGCGAACCCCCGGCAGAGACTGACTTCCTCGTCGGTGAACTGTCGGCGGTGGCCGATGGCATCCAGGCTAAAAGACCCCAGGAGTTGGTGGCGACTATCCAGGACGGGCACGATCAGGATCGACTCGATATCAAAGCCGAGCAGGATATCGCGCACCGGGCCCAATGTCTCGCACTGAGACACGCGCTCAATGACGATCGGTTCCTTGTGCTGCACCAGGCGCTCCTCCTCCGGGACGCCACGGACCGGGATCACCTTCCCGACGGCACCCAGAGCTGGGTATTCGGCCTTGACCCACCCCTGGGCATAATCGGGTTCAAAGAGGACCAGGCCGCTGTGATCGGCCTCAAAGAACTCGACCGCCGCCTGACACACGGCCGGCAGGGTGTGGTTCAGGTCCAGGGAAGAGTTGAGGACCAGGGCTAGCTTTTGCAGCGTTTCGAGGTCGCGCGCCCGGTGTTGCACCTCATCATAGAGAGAGGCATTCTTCAACGCCAGGGCAGCCTGCCCGGCCAGCAATTGGAGGACCTGTTGCTCATGGGCGCCGAACGCCTCCGCACGGGTGCTGTAGGCATAGAGCACCCCCCAGTTGGTGGGTTCCCCCGGAATTGGCACCCCGATGAATGAGCGCACTCCTGCCCGTTGCAGATCGTCATCCACCCATTCAGGCTGAGCGGCCACATCGGGCATCACGAACACCTCGCCAGACTCGATGATGTGCCGCGTAAGTTCGACCCCTTTCAGATGTCGTTTCCACTGCACTGAGGCGTCGCCCAGAGGGACCAGAAGTTCGTGGCGGAGATGGCCGGTGCAGGGGTCCAGGCGCGCCACCGAGCACGCCTCGACGCCCACCAACCTCGGCACCGCTTCGCCGATCACCCGCAACGTCCGGTCCAGCTCCAGTCCGCCGATCATGGCGTTGCTGATCGTCAGGATGGAAGCCAGCAGGTCTCGTTCCCGCCGCAGCCGCGCCTGGCGGGCTGCCATCTGGATGGATACCCCCAGTTCGGGGAGGTTGGGCGGCTTGGCCAGGTAGCGGTAGGCGCCGGCCTGGAGCGCCTCGACGGCCCGTTCCATCCCCCAACCGGTGAACACCAATCCGGCGGTTTCCGGCGAATGGTGCAGGATCCGCCGCAGCAGTTCGATCCCGATCGGCTCCGGTGGGGTTCCAGGTTCAGCCATCAGCAGGTCATCCACCAGGACCACATCGTACGGTTTCTCAGTGGTCAGGACCCGCTGCCATGCCTGAGCCGCATTGGATACGTCCTCCACCCGATAGGGGTAATTGCTTTGCAGGTACTGTTTCAGCGGCAGCCGAAAACTGTCCTCATCATCAACCAACAGGATGCGCAAGTGCTCCTGATCCATAGTCCCTCCGATCATGCCGGCTGAGCGATCGGCAACTCGAGGCGAAAGGTCGTGCCGATGGGGATGGGACTGGCCTCGACATAGATAGCGCCGCCCATCGACTCCACCAGACAACGGACGATAAACAATCCGAGACCGGTCCCACCGGGCCGGGTCGAAAAGCCCAGGGCAAAGATCTCCTCCCACAATCGGCGGTGGATGCCGGGGCCGGTATCGCGGAAACGAACCCACAACGGCCGATCGGCCCCAGCTTCGAGGCCAGTGCTGATCTGCAATTCGGCGACTCCCGCTGACCAGCGCTCCAGCTTGAGGTCCATTTGCTGGAGCGCATTGAGCATAATGTTCAAAAAGACCTGCTCCAGGCGCACCGGGCTGCCCAGCACGGGAGGCAGGTCGGGCGCCAGTTCGAGCTTGATGGAAGCCCGATGGCGGGCGGCCACGGTCCTGAGCAGGGCCGCCGCCCGCTGGAGGAGGGAATTCACGTCAAAGGCGACCCATTCTTCGGCGCGGATCAGATCGCGAAAGGCCTCTACCGTCTGCTTCAGGTCCAGGGTATTGTGCACGAGCTGATCGATGGCTTCGCCGAGCTGATCATAGGCCGCAGTCCGGACCATGGCTTGGAGGTTCCGTACCTGAAGCTCCAGGGCCGACATCTTGTTATACACGTCGTGGCCGAAACCGGCGGCCAGGTTGCCGCTCAACAGGAGCGGACTGGCGGCCAGGAGCCGTTCTTCCAGCCACTTGCCCTCCAGCGCTGCCCCCAGCAGGGCGGCCATGGCGTACGCATGGCGGAGGTCCAGGCCGCTGAGGGCGTTCGCCTCGCGGTGGAAGAGAAACAGGGCATGTTCCACCCGACCTCCTACCGAGATCGGGACGCCGATGCACGACTGAAATTCCACGACCTCCAGCAGCTTTTGGAAGCGGCGTCGGTCGCGATCGGACAGACGGGAGCGGAACAGATGTCCCCCTTCCAGGATCAGATCCTTGACCGGGCTGGTGGCCAGGGCATATTCGGCCGCGTGATTCACCGGCAATTGGCCGGCCAGGGCCATGATCCGTACCTGCTGCGAGCTGGGGTCGCGGTGAAACAATACGCTCAACTCGGCGCGGGTCAGTCGGGTCAGTTCGGCCAGGCCGGCTTCCAGCCGTTCCTCCAGCGGGATACTGCTCCGCATCGTCTGGGTGAACTGACGGAACGAATGCCGGACCGTCTTCCTCCGCTCCTTTAGAGGAGCGCGAACCGGACCGACCAACTCCCCCCGCGCCAGCCGGACCAGGGTGTCCAATATCTCGTCCAGGTTGAGAGGCTTGAAAAACAGATCCACCACGCCCAGAGATTCCAATTCCCGGCCCTGTTCGGCGATCCACTCCGGGATGCCCATCCCGAAAATAGGGACCTGCACCCCGCTTTCACGCAGGGCGCGGATCGCCTCCAATTTGTCCTGCCCATCCAGATCCACCAGGGCCAGGCGGTAGGTCCCCTGCTGGAGTCGCGCCCACCCCTCGTCGGCTGCGGCAACGCTTTCGGCCTGGCAGCCATGCTGTTTCAGCCAGATCACGAGTTGTTCGCGGACGATGGGGTGTCCGTCCACGACCAACACCGGCCCCAACCCTTCCAGGTCGGGCCATCGATCCCGCTCGGCCCCTGTATCCTCGACCGCCGGCGGGGGTTCCGCGAGCGTTTCCTGGCCGGACCTCAAGTAGCTGACGATCTGTTGGGTTCGGACCTGATGAGCCATCTGCCGGCGGATGCTCAGCCGCAGTTGCTTCTTCTCCCGATCCAGATGGATGACCATGGCCTCCACCTCATCGCCGGTCCACAGCAGTTCGTCCGGCTCCTGGACCGGCCAGGGGGCCAGTTCTTCCAGGGGGATCAAGCCGTCCACGCCCGGCGTCACTTCCACGAACACTCCGGCGGCGGTGAGGCCCTTGACCGTGCCCCGCACGGTATCTCGGAGCTGACACTGCCTGGCAAAGGCCTCCCAGGGATCGGGTTCCATGCGGCGGAGGCTGAGTTCGAGATTGCGACCCGGCTCCGGCAATGCCACCACCGCCGCCTGGACCTCCTGGCCCACCGACAAGACCTCGCGTGGGTCCACATTCCCGCTTCGGGTCAGCTCGCGGCGACGGATGTAGGCCGGCGTTCCATCCCGCAGGCGAACAAACGCCCCGAACGGGAGCACCTGTTCGACCCGAGCGGTGAGCACCTGACCGATGCGGTATTCGGTTGGAAGCCGGTTCATGGTCTGCTTCCCCTCTCCTCCCCAGGGCCTGCCGGGTTGATCCTTCAGATCGATCGGCCATGATCAGTATATCAGGGAATCAGAGGGCAGAATATCACATCTATATCACAACCCTGTTACATCAAAGGACCCATGGGGATTCCATGGGTCCTTGACTCTTATCGGCTGGCCTGGGGCACATAGTCCGGCAGTTTTTTCTCGGCAAAGATGGGCCGGAGCCGGGCGAAGCGCTGTCGGCCGTCCACCAGGGGCACGGCCGGCCAGCTATCGCCGATCAGGGGACGGGCATACTGCACGAATTCGTCGGTCACATCGAGCCGGTTTGGGGCAATCCACGATTGGGGGAAGGTGCGTTCCGAGTTGGCCACCAATTCGAGCGGCACCTTGTCATAGTGCACCTGGTAGATCGGTCCGGGAGTCCGGAGCAGGGTGGACATATACCCGGAGCCCTCCTCGACGGCGATCTGGACCGCTTTCTGCCCCACCCGGTAGGCTTCTTCCAGGTCCACGGTCGAGGCGTAGATCATATTGTGCCGCTGATCGGTGCCCGGCACATTGCCCCGCGCCGCGCCCTGAGCCGGTAAGCCGCGCTCGTTGAGATAGTTCACCACGACCCGCTCGACGGTCATCTTGCTCGAGGAAAAGGCGACGTGGCCGAACGCGTCGCGGATTTCGCCCAGTTCCCCCACCGGGAACCCCTCGCTGATGACCAGCAGGCACCTCTTGCGCTGCCGCACCATGTCGTTGACCGCGTCGGCCAGATCGGGCAGGGTCAATCCCGATTCGGCCAGGGCGATGAGCATGGGCATCTCCCGATGGGGATCGGCCAGCCGGGCGGCGGCCGGGATAAAGCCGATCTTGCGGCCCATGGCCTGCATCACCAGCACCGGATCGGCCGGAAAGGAGCCGGCATTTTCCTCGTTGGCGTTCTGGACGGTCAGGGCCCAGTAGCGGGCGACACTCCCATAGCCGGGGGTATGATCGATCAACCGGAATTCTGAATCTCCCACATCGTTGTCAATCGTCTTGGGCACCCCGACGGCAATCAGTTCCAGGCCCCGTTCCGCCGCCAGCCTGGCCACCTTGTGGGCGGTGTCCATGCTATCGTTTCCCCCGTTGTAGAAAAAGTAGCCGACGTCGTGGGCCTTGAACACCTCTACGACCCGTTCAAAATCCTCCTGCTGCGAGGCTTTGAGCTTGTAGCGGCAGGTGCCGATGGCGCCGGCGGCGGGGGTGGTGCTCAACAGAGCGATCTCTTCCTCCGGCTGAGCCGAGAGGTTGAGAAGCTCCTCCTTCAGGATGCCCTCGATGCCGTGATAGCCGGCGTATATCGTCCCGAACCTGCCGGGATAGGCGCGGCAGCCATCAATCACCCCCCGCAGGGAGGCGTTGATCACCGGGGTGGGGCCGCCGCTCTGGGCAACGACGACGTTCTTGGGTCTGCTCATATGGTTCGCTCCTTGCATCAGTGTGGGATGAGTCAAGGGTTGCGGAAGCGCCGCTTCCGCAACCCAGAAGCTGCAGCCTCGATACCCGACTATGCGGTGTAGGGGGTGGACGACGTGGCGCCGCCGCGTCCGGTCCAGTTGGTGTGGAAGAACTGTCCTCGCGGCTTGTCGACCCGCTCATAGGTGTGCGCACCGAAATAGTCGCGCTGGGCCTGGAGCAGGTTCGCCGGCAGGCGCTCGCTCCGATAGCTATCATAATAGGCCAGGGCGCTGCTGAAAGCGGGGACAGGAATGCCGTTGAGCACCGCCGCCGCTACCACCCGGCGCCAGGCTGGCTGGCAGCGATCGATCGCCTCTTTGAAATAGGGCGCCAGCAACAGGTTCGCCAGGTTGGGGTTCTGGTCAAAGGCTTCCTTGATCCGCTCCAGGAATTGGGCGCGAATGATGCACCCTTCCCGCCACAGAAGAGCGATGCTGCCATAGTTCAGGTCCCAGCCGTATTCCTTGGCTGCCATCTTCATGAGTTGAAATCCCTGGGCATAGGAACAGATCTTGCTGGCATATAGCGCCTGGCGGATATCCTCGATCATCGCCTCCCGGTCTCCCTCGAAGGTCGGAGTCGGACCGGTCAGAATCTGGCTGGCCACCTTCCGCTCTTCCTTCATCGCCGAGACAAAGCGGGCAAAGACCGCCTCGGCGACGGTGGGGGCCGGCGTGCCCATGTCCAGGGCATTCTGACTGGCCCATTTGCCCGTTCCTTTTTGTCCGGCGGTGTCGAGGATGACGTCAACCATCGGCTTGCCCGTCTCTTCATCCACATAGGCCAGGATGTCGCTGGTGATGCCGATGAGATAGCTATTCAGTTCTCCCTGGTTCCATTGGGCGAACACCGAGTGCATCTCTGCCGGGGTCAGGCCGAGGAGGTTTTGCATCAGGAAATAGGCCTCGGCGATCATCTGCATGTCGCCATACTCGATGCCGTTATGCACCATCTTGACATAGTGGCCGGCGCCATCCCGACCGACCCAGTCACAGCACGGCGTGCCATCGGCCACCTTGGCAGCGATGGCCTGGAAGATCGGTTTGACATACGGCCACGCCGATTCGGTTCCGCCGGGCATGATGCTCGGCCCGCGCAAGGCCCCTTCCTCCCCGCCGGAGACGCCAGTGCCGATAAACCGAAGCCCTTTCTCTTCGAGATAGCGGGTGCGGCGGATTGTATCTCCGAAAAAGCTGTTGCCGCCGTCGATGATGATATCCCCCGGCTCCAGATGGGGAAGCAACAACTCGATGAAATCATCCACCGGCTGGCCGGCCTTGACCATAAGCATCACCTTGCGCGGCGTGGTCAGTGCGGCACACAACTCCTCGATGCTGTGGCAACCGATGATCCGCTTGCCTTTGCCGCGGCCGTTGAGGAACTCGTCCACCTTGCTCACCGTGCGGTTGTAGCAAGCCACGGTAAAGCCCTTGCTCTCCATATTTAGAATCAGGTTTTCGCCCATCACGGCCAGGCCAATCAGGCCGATATCCGCTTTTTCCATCGAATCCCTCCTGTTCATCCCTTGCAAGTTGCCCAAAGTGTATCACGGACACAACGGCTTGTCAATTGCTCGGTTCGAGCAGGGGCGGCGGGAGCCTCTCCATGCAAAGGGACTGGAGCCTTTAGGCGGGTGGTCCGGCTGAAGCCTCGACTCCCGGAGCAAGGGGAGTCGAGCCTTTAGGCGGGTCTCCGGCTGAAGCCTCGACGCCCGGGCAGCGGGAGTAGAGCCTTTAGGCGGACAATCCGGCTGAAGCCTCGACTCCGGGGCGAAGGGAAGCCTTCCGGCGGAGCAAATCTGTAGGCTCCGGAGGCGACGAGTCCGTTCCAATGGGATGGCGATTACCCGGAAAAGACGCGCCCTTTCCAGGAGATACGCACCTGGGCATCCCGCAGGGCCTGCACCAGCACCATCCCGCGCCGGCGGATGGCCATCCAGTCTCCGGCGGTCAGGATATAATCCTGTTCGTCGCCCCGCTGGGTCAACCACACCACCCCTTTCAGGCAGACGACCAGCGGGCCTCGCCGGCTGCCCGGCACTCGGCATAACCGGTTCCGGGCCAGACTGACGTCCGTATCGGTCACCGGTCGCCGTTGCGCCGCCTGCCGACGGCGGCCGGGTCTGACCAGATGCATCCCTAATTCTATCAGCCCCATGACGCGCCTCCTTTCCCGTTCCCAGGACCCTCCACGCTCCAGTATGATTATACCCCATGGCGGGTGAAAATTACAGATGCAGAAAGTTGCGTTTGTTATCATCACAGCGATGGTTTTTTCGAACTGTACTGGTCCAACCCGAAGCCGACTGTGTCTTGCGCTTCCCGAACAGAACGACTATAATAATAGATATGAGCGGTCCGGCTGGCCACAAGTCGCCTCGACGGTGGTTCCTCTATGAACAGGTGGCCGACAATATCACCCGACTGATCGAACGGGGTACCTATCGCCCTGGTGACCGTATCCCCTCTGTACGACAGCTCAGCCAGCGGCACGGGATCAGCATCAGCACTGTATTGCAGGCCTACTACCTGCTTGAGGATCGGGGTCTGATCGAGGCGCGCCCTCAATCCGGGTATTATGTCCGCGCCCATCTGCCTTCCGCTCTGCCTGAACCCAGCATCTCCACCCCGGTGTTAGATCCGACCCAGGTCAATGTCCAGGACCTGGCGATGCGGATGCTGCGTGATACGATGAATCCCCATCTCCTTCAGCTTGGAGCAGCCATTCCTCACCCTGACCTGCTGGCGACGCGGAAGCTGAATCGGATCATGGCCTCCATCGCGCGCCATGCTGCACCAGAGTCCAGTTTGTATGAATTTCCGCCAGGATGGGAACCGCTGCGGGTGCAGATCGCGCAGCGCGCGCTCCACTCCGGCTGTGAACTCGCCCCGGACGATATCGTCATCACCTCCGGCTGCGTCGAGGCAATGGACCTGTGTCTGCGTGCGGTCTGTCGGCCGGGTGACACAGTGGCCATCGAATCGCCGATCTATTATGGGATTCTCCAGGACCTGGAGTCGTTGAGGTTGCGGGCGCTGGAGATCCCCACCCATCCGCGATATGGGATCAACCTGGAGGCGCTTCGGTTTGCCATCGACCATACGCCGGTGCGGGCGTGTCTGGTCATCTCCAACTTTAACAATCCGTTGGGGAGCTGCATCCCGGATGAGCACAAGAAAGAACTGGTGACTCTCCTGGCTCAACACGACATCCCGCTCATCGAGAACGACATCTATGGCGAACTCTATTTTTCCGAGCACCGTCCGACTGTGGCCAAAGCGTACGACCGCAAAGGGCTGGTGATGCTCTGCTCCTCCTTTTCCAAGGACCTGGCGCCGGGGTATCGGGTGGGATGGGCGGTGCCTGGCCGGTTCAAGTCAACCGTCGAGTGGCTCAAGTTTACGTCGAGCGTGGCCACGGCCACCCTTCCCCAGTGGGCCATCGCCGAGTTTATCTCCAGCGGCGGGTATGAACATCACCTGCGCCGCATCCGCCGCGCCTATGCCGAGCGGATCGCCCGTCTGACCCAGGCCATCGAACGCTATTTCCCGGCGGGGACGAAAGTGACCCGCCCCGGCGGTGGATTTGTGCTGTGGGTGGAGCTTCCGGAATCGGTGGATTCGCTGGAGCTATATGGGATGGCCCTCAATATCGGGATCACCCTGGCGCCGGGGCTTCTTTTTTCGGCCAACCAGGGCTATCGCCACTTTGTCCGTCTGAATGCGGCCTATTGGTCCGATCAGGCCGAACGGGCGGTCCAGCAATTGGGTGAATTGATCCTCGAACTGGCCCGCTAGCGGGAGCTCCCCTGCCCGGTGGGGCAGCAGGAGGGATGAAAATCGGGGGCTGTCAACGAATGGGAAACGAATAAACGAATGGGCGCAGCCGGCGGCTGAAGCCACGCCTGGGGGCCAGGGGTAGGGCAAACCTCCGGTTTGCCCAGGCAGCGCGAGCGAGCGAGCAAGCAAGTAGGGGCGACCGGACCGGTCGCTCCCTGCGCGAGGGGAGCAATCTATTTGCAAGAAAAGGAGGAATCACCATGACCGAAGAGTATCCCGAAGTTCACGATCCCGCCCTTCTGGCCCAGGCACGGCAGATCCTCGATGCCTGTTCGTCGGCCAAAGAGATGCAAGAGGCGGTCCTGGCGGCCGTGGCCCGCAACGAGCAGTGGCGCGGCCGAGAGTGCATCAACTTGCTGGCCCCGGAGGCGCCGACCAGCCCGACGGTGCGCGCCTTGCTTTCCGCCGAAGTGGGGATTCGGGCCGCGGAAGGGCACATCGGGGCGATGAACCGCTGGTTCGCCGGCACGCGCCATATTGACGAGATCGAAGCGCTGTGCATCGAACTGCTCAAGAAGGCGTTCCGCGCCCGCTATGCCGACCACCGATTGGTGGCGGGCATGATCGGCAACATGGCCGTCTACAGTGCGTTGACCGAACCGGGCGATCTGATCATGAGCGTCGCCCAGCCTTTTGGCGGTCATTCCAGCAACCGCAGCGACGGACCAGCCGGCGTGCGGGGTCTGAAAGTGGTGGACGTCCCCTTTGATCCGGTCGAACTGGAGGTCGATCTGGACCTCTTTCGCAAGGTAGCCCCTCTGGTCCGTCCCAAGCTCGTCGCCCTGGGGCTTTCGATGACCCTCTTCCCCTTCCCGATCCGGGCCATGTCCGAGATCATTGCCGAGTGGGGAGGGCGCATCTTTTTCGACGGGGCGCACCAATTGGGGTTGATCGCCGCCGGCTTGTTCCAGGACCCACTCCGCGAGGGGGCGGCGGTGATGACCGGCTCAGCGGGCAAGACCTTTGCCGGGCCGCAGAGCGGGATCATGGTCTGGGATGATCCGGCCTTGACCCGGCCGCTGGCCCATGCCGTCTTTCCGGTGTTGGTCGCCACTCATCAGGTCAACCGCGTGGCGGCGCTGGCCGTCTCAGCAGCCGAGATGCTGGCCTTTGGTCAGGCGTTCATGACCCAGATCGTGGAGAACGCCCGCGCTCTCGGCGCGGCCCTGGACCGGCGCGGCATCCCCATGTTGGGGGCGCACAAGGGCTACACCGCTACCCAGCAGGTGGTGGCCCGGGTGCGGGCCTTTGGCGGGGGGTTGGAGGTGGCCCGAATGCTGGAACGGGCGAATATCATCACCAACAAGAACCTGGTTCCGGAAGACCGTCCCGAAGATTGGGACCGGCCGGGCGGGTTGCGCCTCGGCACGATCGAAGTCACCCGTCTGGGGATGCGCCAGCGGGAGATGGAGCAGATCGCCGACTGGATCGCCCGGGTGGTGGTCGAAGGGGAGGCGCCGGAAACCGTCCGGGACGAGGTGATCGAATTCCGGCGATCGTTCCAGACGCTGTACTACTGCTTTGACACCGGATTGCCCCCGCCAGAGGACTGAAATAGGCCGCAGCGGCCGTCAATGCCACCCTCCTGCAGGTGAGGAAACCTGCGGGGGGTTTGGGGGGAAGTCGAGGCGTCGGCCGGCTGGCTACGGCGCGGATAGCAGCCTCAGCTCTGCACCTTTTTCATCGGCGCCAGGCTGGCCATCAGCCGCTTGAGGCCTACGCCGGCAAAGGCCACCGTCACCTGCTCATCGCCGTGGACCCACTGGCTTTCGATGACGACCCCCGGGCCGAACACCTCATGCCAGACCGAATCCCCGGTCTGGAAGGTGCGCGAAGCGGCACCATCCGGGCTGGCCGATCCGGACCGGATGGCGCGAGGCATGGAGGTGGAGGGAGCCGACGGCTGCGCCCGACCCAGGAAGCGGCCGGTTTCCCGCGCCGACGGGCGTGGGCTGGCGCGGTGCGGTGTGGCATTTCCCTGGATCAAATGGGGCGGGATGTCCTGCAGAAAGCGTGAAGGTTCACGGATTTCGCTCTCACCATAGAGCGTCCGCCGAAACGTGCGGAGGAGATAGAGCCGGTCTTTGGCCCGCGTCACCCCGACATAGCACAACCGTCGCTCCTCCTCCATCTGCTCCGGGTCATCCATGGAGCGGCTGTGGGGGAACAGACCCTCCTCCATGCCGGTGATGAACACCGCCGCGAATTCCAATCCTTTGGCCGCATGGAGGGTCATCAGCGTCGGGGCGTCCACCCGATCGTCCAGGTTATCTACATCCGAGACGAGGGCCACGCCCTCCAAAAAGGCGGTCAACGCCGCTTCCCCGGATAGCTCGGCATAGTCGCGGGCGACGGTGCGCAGTTCCATGATATTCTCCCATCGGGTCTGCCCTTCCTCCGTCCCGTCCTGGATATACGCCGCGTAGCCCGTTCGCTCCAGGACCAGGTCGAGCAAGTCGAGCAGGTCCAGTTCATGGCGAGCCCGACTCAACTCCTCGATCAGGGAGGTGAATTCGTTCAGCACCCGGCGGGTCCGGGTCGAAAAGGGGATGGACGGGTCCTCCCCCTCGCCGGCCTCGGCCATTAATTGGAGGGCGGCATACACCGGCAGGCCCAGCTCCCCGGCCCAGCGGATCAGGGTCTCAATCGTCTTCTGGCCGATGGCCCGCGGGGGCACGTTGATGATCCGGAGCAGTCCCATGCCGTCATACGGATTGTGAATGAGGCGCAAGTAAGCCAGCACGTCCTTGATCTCTTTGCGCTCATAGAAGCGGGTGGCGCCCACCAGCTTATAGGGCATCCCCCGCCGCACAAAGGCATCCTCGATGGGCCGCGACTGGGCATTGGTGCGGTACATGACCGCGCAATCCCCCAACCGGACCTCGCCCCGCGCCACCAGCCGCTGGATCTCGCTGACGATCATGTCGCCCTCTTCCTGTTCATCAAACGCTTCCAGGACGACGATCTGGGGACCCCGGTCCTTCTGGGCGTAGAGCCGTTTGGGGTGGCGGTGGATGTTGCGCACGATGACCGCGTTGGCCACGTCGAGGATGTTTTGTGTCGAGCGGTAGTTGTGCTCCAACAGGATGACCCGGGCGTGAGGATAGTCCTCGCGGAAGCGGGCCACATTGCGGTAATCGGCTCCGCGAAAGCGGTAGATCGATTGGTCCTCGTCCCCGACCACAAATAGATTGGCCCGCTCGCCGGCCAGCAGTTTGACCAGTTCGTACTGGGCCATGTTGGTATCCTGCCACTCGTCCACCAGGATAAAGGAGTAGCGGCGCTGGTATTTGCTCCGCACCGCCTCATCCTGGCGGAAGAGCTGGACGGTCTTCATCAACAGATCGTCAAAGTCGAGGGCGCCGTTTTGGGTCAGCAGCGCCTGGTAGCGCTCATAGACCCGCCGGGCCACCTCCTCCCGGTAGTTGGCCGGCCGCATCTCGGCGGGAGAGATCAGTTCGTTCTTGGCCCGGGAGATGCGGCTCAACATCGCCTGGGGGCGGTACACCTTGTCGTCGAGGTCGAGTTCGCGCAGGGCGCGCCGCACCAGACCGAGCTGATCGTCGCTGTCATAGATGACATACTGAGGGGAGATGCCGACCGCTTCGGCCTCGGAGCGCAGGATGCGGGCGCAAATGGCGTGAAAGGTGCCGATGGTCAGCTTGCGGAACTCTTCGCCAAGCAGGCGGTAGAGCCGCTCCTTCATCTCCCGGGCGGCCTTGTTGGTAAAGGTCACGGCCATGATGTGCCACGACGGGACTCCCGATTCGCGGACCAGATAGGCGACGCGGTGGGTCAGGACCTGGGTCTTGCCGCTCCCAGGGCCGGCCAAGACCAGGACCGGTCCCTCGATGGCCTCGACCGCTTCTCGCTGGGCAGGGTTCAAACCGGCCAGGATGTCTGCAGCGTGTCTCATCTTCCCCGTGATGTCCAAAGTATGACCTCTCGAACTCCTATTCTAGCATCCTTTCGGAAAAGGGGCGAATCAGACCACCAGGGCGGACGACACAATCCGGCGGAAGACTCGACTCCCGGCGGAGGGGAGTGGAGCCTTCAGGCGGCGTCATTCCAGCTGAAGCCTCGACTCCGGGCGTGGGGAGTGGAGCCTTCAGGCGGTAGCCCCGGCTCAAGCCTCGACTCCGGGCGGGGGGAGTGGAGCCTTTAGGCGGTCTCCGGCTGAAGCCTCGACTCCCAGGCGAGGGGAGTCGAGCCTTCAGGCGGGCTCCGGCGAAAGCCTCCACTCCTAGAGGGGAATCGACGCGGCAGCCAACCGGTCGAACCGGTTCACCGCGTTCCCCAGCCGATCGACGATGATTTCGCCCTCTTTCAGGACCATCTGCACCTGACGCAGGGCGGAGATATTTTGCAGCGGGTTCGCTTCGACGACGATCAGGTCGGCCAGTTTGCCGGCCGTGATCGTGCCCAAGATGTCCTCCACCCCGCACATTTCGGCCGGCCTTCGGGTCGAGGCGATCAGCGCCTGGGCCGGGGTCATGCCTGCTTTTACCACCCACTCGATCTCGGCGATGGCCGTGTCGGCAATGGGATTGAGGTCGGCTCCATTGACGATCTTGACGCCGGCCTTGAGCGCGGTCTCCAGCGCGCGGCGGTGGGCTTCCGCCCCCTCCAGCGCCCGCCGGATCGAGTAGTCAGGCCACTCCCAGCGCCGCATGTACTCTTCGTCGTGGGTCACGGACAGGGTGGGGCAGTAATATACGCCCCGTTCGGCCATCATCTCACACGCTTCTTCATCCAGTTGGTAGCCGTGCTCGATCGAGTCCAACCCGGCGCGGATGCCCTCCTTGGCCGCAGCCGCCGCCCCTGTGTGGGCGCATACCTTCAGCCCCTTGCGATGGGCTGCCTCGCACGCGGCCTTGATCTCGTCGAAGGTCATCTGGGATTCACCCATCCCTTCGCGGATGCCGGCGATGCCGCCAGTGATCATCAGTTTGACCCAATCGGCGCCCATCTTCATCACATAGCGCGCTGCCTGGGCCACGGCAGCGGGCCCGTCCGCTTCGAGGCACGATCGGGTATAGACCTCTTCCACCCGCCCATTGGAGCCATGGCCGCCGGTGATGCGGATGCCGATGCCGGCGCAAAAGAGCCGAGGGCCATGCAGCCGCTTGTCGTCGTAGCCTCTTTTCCACAGGCCGGCCGGCTGTCGGTTGGCAAAGGTCTCTCGCAAGGCGATATCGACAAAACTAGCGTCGCCGGTGGCCCGCAAGGCGGTAACGCCAACCCGGAGGGCGGCCATGGTGTTGCGCAAGGCGCGCAGGGTCAGCTCGGCCTCGGTCTCGAAACAGGCGATCCGATGGGGATCGGGGATCATCCCACCGGGGTGACAGTGGCAGTCCCACAGGCCGGGCAAGAGGTAGCGACCGCCCAGGTCAATGACGGTCGCATCCGGGAGCAGGGGGATCGGTCCATCATCGCGTTCATGGATAGCGACGATCTGGGGACCTTCGATGACCACGGTGGCGGGATAGGGTTCCAGCCTGTCCGTGGCACAGTCAATCACGCGTCCGTTGGTCAAATAGAGGGTCATGCGGTGTACCTCCTGATCTATGGTGATTCCAGGTGTGAGTCGCCTGGTGAGACTTGTGGCCAGCTTGTGGGCGGCCCGTCCATCCATTTGAGCTGGCGTCGATCGGTCGGCGAGACCGCCTGGGTTTCTCCCAGGATACCACAACCGAGGAAAAGTGTAAAGCGGCGGTGGGTCCGGGTGGGGCGATCCTGGCGCGATCTTCTGTCCATTTCGCCAGTCGAACAACGCGCACAACCTCTTCTGGCGCGTTGGGATGAGGAGTTACCCGGTCTGCATGGTTGCTGACAGCACGTTCAGAAGCGTGTCTGGAGCCTCCCCCTTACTGACAAAGGCATCAGCCCCGGCAGCCAAAGCGGCATCCCGGTGTTCGAGGTACATGGACAGGACAATGACCTTGATCTGGGGCCACCGCGCCTTGATCTGACGCGTGGCTTGCAGACCATCCATCTCGGGCATGCGCACGTCCATCAGGACCAGATCGGGTGGAAGCTGCTCCACCAGGTGCACCGCCTCGCGACCGTTGCTCGCCTCGCGGACCTCCGCGATTCGGGTCCAGGTGGACAGCAATGCCCTCACGCTCCTGCGAGCCCGGAACTGATCGTCCACGATGAGGATATTCAGCGGTCGGGTCATTCTCGATCTACCTGGTTCACCGTGCTCACCCCCCGTCGCAGCCAGGAATGTCCTTGGGCTGGGGTGTTGCGCCGTTGCTGGCACTCTGGGGTATGTATCGAGACGATGAATCCCTCACGTCGTGGTCCAACATCACCGTCAGGTGCAGGATGTCGCGTGGCTTGATCCGGCCTTCCACCACGACTGGCTTCCAGGCGAACCTCCCCACCATGGCGCACCCACTCGAGAGTGAGCCTGAGCACGTTCAACAGTGGCTCAAGGGTCAGGACTTCGGGCGCATCCCATTTCTGGTGGTAGAAGGCCACCTGCTGCTTCGTGGTAAAGCCCACCAGTGTCGTGGCCTCGAGGCCGGCCTTGCTGAAGGGACCCACATCGCTGCCCACTCCGATGGAGGCCGCCCTCACCTTGAAGGGAACCCCGGCGCGCTCCGCAGCCGCGATGGCGCTGTTCACGATGTCGGGGGAGACCTTCACCGTGCCGTTCCACTCGGAGGTGAGGATGAGAATCTCCGGGTGGGCGATCGTCTCGAAATTGAGCTGTCGCGTATCCAGGAGCCTGAGTTCGTCGAGGTGGCGCGCCACGTAGCGCCGCGAGCCCCGGCATCCTGCTTCCTCGCTGCCGAACGTGGTGAAGCGGATTTCCGTGTCGTCGGGAAGGCACGATGGGTTGTTCACCAGGAACCTGCACAGGGCCACGGCGATAGCGCAGCCCGAGAGGTTGTCGGCCGCGCCGGGCACGGTTCCTCCGTTCTTCCATCCCCGGCTCAGGAACAGGGTAAAGAGGATGGAAGGTGCGATGGGGCGGGCTAGCAGCGTCCAGCCCAGTGTTCCACCCTGGATCAGGCCGACGTCGCTGGCGATCAGACCCGCCAGTTGGATGAGGCACAACGCCAGCAAGGTGAGAAATCCGATAAGCCAGACGGCTGAGAGGAAAAAGAATCCGTACCCCAGGAAACGGAGCCAGGTATTCTCCGCAGCGCTGTCATGGTGGCCGCTCACGATCAGAAGCCGCTTCACGTCCTGGGTCCCCGGCTTGCGCAGCCTGCCGATCACATTCACCGACTTTCCCTTCTTGGACAGGGGATCCGTCAGTTCCAGGCTGAAGTAGAACTCGAGTAGGAACAACAGAGGGGAAACTACGGTGAACACCAGGGCAGCCATGCAGGTCAGCCAGGCCAAGGCTCCCGTGAGGCGACCCACGGAGAGATTCAGCAGGGCAGCAAGCAAGGTAAAAAGGGCGATGACGGGACTCGAGCGCAGGAAGGCCGCCGGCGCAAAGGTGAACTCTTCTACAGCAACATTCCCGGCCCCCAGGTGCGATTCCAGTTCCTTCTTGATCATCGCCGCCCGTTCCCGCTCCTGGGGGCTGCCCGGCAGGCCCGGCCCCACCTCCGTACAGATCGCCTTCACGATGTCAAGGGCATACTGGGCATCGTCATTGGTCATGACCTCTGGCATTGGACGCTCCTCCCGCAAAAGGACTGGCCCTACCACACGCCCTGTGCCCTCAGCTCCATCATGGTGGCTTTGTAGATCTCGATCAGCCGGGTGATGTCCTCGTCGGTGTGCGCCGTGCTCAGGAAGCCATGGGTGGGGGAGATGTGCAGCCCATTTCTGCGGTACAGCAGTTCCAGGCCGGCACTGGCGGCCCGGTTTCCCTGGCGCAGGTCCCGAATGCTGTGGACCGGCCCGTGCACGGTGTGCACGGCAAACATGGAACCGACGCCAGTTGCAGTGGCGGGATATCCCTCTGCCTGCGCAAAGCGGTTGATCTCCGACCGGAAGCGGTCGCCCATCGCGTTCAACCGTGCATAGAGCTGGGGTTCCTGGCTCAAGCGGCGCAGGACAGCCGTCCCGGCGGCTACGGTCAGCGGATTTCCGTTAAACGTTCCTGCCACCATGATCGATCGCTCAAAGTCACGATCGTATTCCATAAGGCGCATTGCCTCGGCCGTGCCACCCACTGCCCCAAAGGGCAGCCCGCCGCCGGCGACCTTGCCGTAGGTGCTCACATCAGGGATGATCCCATAGTACTCCTGGGCGCCGCCTGGGGCCAGGCGAAAGCCGGTGATTACCTCGTCGAAGATGAGAAAGGCCCCGATCTCTCGTGTGACTTGACGCAACGCGGCAAGGAATTCCGGGTCGGCCGGGATGGTGCCGCCGGCGCCCAGCACAGGCTCGATGATCACGCCGGCCAGTTGGGAGGCGTGGTGTTGGATCTTGTCCAGGGCCGCCGGATGATTGTAGGGCAGGACAATCGTATCCTTCCACGCGCCTTCGCAGAGCCCTGGGCTTTCCGGGACCGTCGTCGGATCCTCGACCGGCCCACTCCGGTCGGGGCCCGGGCGCGGCCGGCCGAAACTGACGGCCAGGAAGTCATGAGTGCCATGATACCCGCCCTCGAATTTCGCAACGAGGGGTCGCCCGGTCGCCGCCCGCGCCAGCCGCAGTCCGTACAGGGTGGCCTCAGTCCCTGAGTTGCAGAAGGTGACCTTGTCCACGCCCGGCACCATGTCGCAAAACAGCCGGGCAAACGCAACCTCGTGCTCGTGGCATTGCCCGTAGTGGGTTCCGTACGGCAGTGCTTCCCTGATCGCTGCCTCGACCTCGTCCGGGGCGTTCCCCAGGATCATGACCGAGAAGCCCAGCATGCAGTCCAGGTATTCGTGGTCATCCATGTCCCAGATCCGGGCGCCTTTCGCCCGCTTGACCACGAAGGGAAATGGATCCGCCAGACGGAAGAGGCTGCCTACCCCGGCCGGCATGACCTCGCGGTTCTTCTGCCAGGCCGCCAGTGACTGGGGGCTCCTGGCCATGATCTCTGCGCGGTACGCATTGAGAATGCCTGTGATTCTTTCCTGATCATCCATGATATGCCCTCCTGCTCTTTCTCAAGACTCGGTCTCGCCGAGGCCATACCCGCTCTCGATCAGCTCCACCAGTCGGCGCGTAAAGCGGGCGGCTGGCGCCCCGTCGACAATGTCGTGGTCGAACGTCACCGTCAGGTTGAGGATCTCGCGCGGCTCGATGCGGCCCTCGACCACGGCCGGTTTCCAGGTGATGCCGCCCACCACCAGCCCGAGCGGGTGGAACGTGGGACTCAGCCCCCAGCCGCTGTGGCCCCCACCAAACATACCGACGGAGGTGAGGCCGACCGTGCCTCCCATGGAGACGCTGATCGTCGGATCGCGGCGGCTGTTCATGCGCAGCAAGGCGATGACCAGGCTGGACAGCGGCCACGGCAACAGCATGAGGGAACGGAACCAGTGGGGCATCCCCCTGCCTGGTGGCACCGGCTCGGACTGAACCTTGCGAATCTCGTCGTGGATCTGGCGATAGGTCTTCCGGTTCGCGCCCTGGACGACATGCCCCATCAGAGCGGTCTTTTCTCCAACCTTACGTTCGACCATCAATCCAACGTCGACGTCCTCGAACATGGCAAGTTGTCGGCTGCCCTTCCGAAAGGCCTGGATCGTCTTGTCCTCGTCCACCGCGCGGGCCAGACAGAAGGCCAGAAAGCCGGCAAAGGAGAGTGTCTCGCCAGTGCGCGCCTTGTGCTCCCCGATGAACCGGCGCGCGACGGTCACGTCCACTTCCAGCAGGCCGAACATGGCATGGGCTGGCCAGGACAGCGCGAGCGTGTTCACCCACACTCGACGCCCCGGTGGGAGTTCGACGACATGGTGAGCGATTTTTCTTGCGTTCATAGGGTAGTATCCTCCATCAGATCCTTTGCCGCCATGGGTTCTCGCAGGGTTCGGAGAATCAGCCCGGTGCGCAGGAAAGCCCAAATCCCGCCGAATCCACCGCTGATCCGGGCAACCCAGGCCAGGTCGGGCATAAAGAGGTGCATGAAGCGGAGCAGTCCGCTCGACCGCAGGTAGGCCAGGATCGCCGCGAGCGAGAGATTGGGGATCAGCGGCAGCAGCACATGCCGCCCCCACATCCATCCACGGCCAGGGCGAAGCGTCGGATCCTGGCGCCACTGGCCTAACCGTCGCAGGGTGAGGACGACGCCGGCGACCTGGAGCAGCGGAATCAGCGGCAAGAGGCGCATGATCCACTGCACAAATTCGAGCCGATTCGGGCCGGGCTGCTGCCCGGCGAGGACCGCCGTCAACCCCATCCCTACCTCCTCCGTGATCATGGGCAATCCATAGGGGTCGGCGTTAAAGAGCACGACTACGCCTTTTTCTTGCTCCGGGACGAGCGCCATAAAGGCAGAAAAGTCGGGGACGTTGCCACCGTGCGAATAGGCTTTCGTCCCGTCCAGGTCAGTCTCGAACCAGCCCATACCGTACCGCCCAGCCGCCAAGCGGCCGTAGGCAAATTCTGCCACCCCTGTGTGCAACTGGTCGATACCTGGCCCTGTGAGGATCTGCACGTCGCCATACCGTCCGCCGTTGAGATGGGCGATCAGGTAGTGCGCCATGTCTTCGGCGCAGGAGATGAGTTGGCCAGATGACAGGGAGCCAAACGGGACGGGCAGGTCGGGCGCCGGGAAGGGGAGGCCAAACCAATGCTGGTGACCCCTGGCCAGGCCATCTTGCTTCGCGGCAGCTTTTGAACTATAGCTGTGGCCCATGCCCAGCGGCTTGAAAATGTGGTTCTCGATGTATTCGGCGTACGGCTCGCCACTGACAGTCTCGACGATTAGGCCCAGTATGTTGTAGTTCAGGTTGCTGTACTCCCATTTCGAGCCGACCGGGCGGGTGATTTTGACCGTCGCCAGGGCGCGAATCCGGCGCTCGGCGGCGTCCGGACGATCGTCGAAATCGGCCAGGGCAACGTTGCCGGCTATCATGGACAGGCCGCTGGTCTGGTTGAGCAGGTGGCGCACCGTCATCAGCGCAGAGGCCTCGGAGTCGGCCACGCGGAACCAGGGCAGGTAGCGCTGGACCGGGGCATCTAGCTCGACCTTGCCGGCTTCGACGAGCTGCATCACCGCCAGGGCGGTGAACGATTTGGTGACCGAGCCGATGAAAAAGGGCGTCTGCGGCGTGGGCGTTTCGCCGCCCGGCCGGGCCCGGCCAAAGCCGCGCAGGTGGACGATCTTGTCGCCTTCGACGATGGCCAGGGACACGCCGGGGATCTTCAGGCGGCGCATTTGCTCTTCGACGTACGCATCGATCGCTTCGTAAGAAGTGCTTTCGGGGTGCGGTCTTGATGAGCCGCGTCCGGCGAACAGCAGGCGGGTTGCTGCCAGGCCGGCACCGACGGCCAGGGTTCCGAAAACGAGCTTCTTATTGTTCACAGCCTTTCCTCCTCCGGTACTCTTTCGCTTTATGGGCAAACCACGGCGTTCTCAGGCGGAATCATGGCTCGCATCTGCCAGGAAGCTCCTGATCGCCGCAAGGGTTTCAGCGGTCTGCTCATCGTGTGGATTGTGACCTGCACGATCGATGAGTACCAGGCGTGCGTTGGGGATCCCGGCGGCCAACTCCTCCTGGTGTTCAGGTGGATATACAAAGTCTTCACGGCCGGCCATGACGAGGGTAGGCACCTTGATCTCACCCAGGCGATCCATCACGCTCCAATTCTTGAGCACAACACTCTCGCCAAAGATCATCGCCTCGGGCTGCAGTTTTGACTGCAAGCCGTAGAAAAACATGTGAGGCATCTGCCGCAAGCCGGTGTGGGGGTTGTATGCTTTTCCCAGCTTCATGAGGTTTGAAAACATCTCTTTCGGTTCAATCTGCCCATTCAAATGGCGCCGGGCAAGCTCCACGATCTCTGGGCTGAACCCACGCTTACCCAGAAATTCGGAAGACTTTTCCGCCGCCCAGCGGTAGTCACCACCCGTATTGACCAGCAACAAGTGAGACAGGCTTGTGGGATAACGGAGCGCATACTCCAAGGCAACATTACCTCCAAAGGAATGCCCAAGCACTGCCCATTTCTCAAAGCCCAGTGCCTGGCGCAGCGCATCGGCGTCGGCGGTGAGGTTGTCCATCGTCATGGAGGTGACTTCCCCAGTAGAGCGACCATTGCAGCGGTGGTCATAGAAGACCAGGGTGAATTGCTTCGCCAGCGGCTTGAATGCCATCAGGGTGTAGAGATCTGCACCTGGTCCACCGTGCATGAGCACCAACGGATAGCCGTGGCCGACGACCTTTACGTTCAGATAGATTCCACGGATCGGCATTTTCATAAGTCACGCTCCAAGATGTTAGAATTCGTTATCAGAGCCATGGGAAGGATCCAGATGCAGGCTGCAGTCCAACTTCCCATCAACCTGTGCGTTTCCTCACGCCTAGCGTTTCAATGATCACACCAATCACCGCGCCGACAAAAGCGCCAACGAGTGGACCGGCAGGGCCATTTTCCAGCAGCGTCAGGCCAAGGAGAAGCCCAAATGCTGCGCCTGTCGCCATGCCTGAGCCTCTATCGGCAAGGATCCGCCCCAGCCTTGCCACCCCCCAGAGGAGTGCCAGTAGGGCGATATCGAACAGGATCCTCAGCCAGATGGGAGGCTGCCAGACGGTGAACCAGATCAACGTGAGCAGGGCGGCCAGCCCGAGAAGCAGGGGAGCCTGCCACGCCCGACGCGTGAAGAAGAGCACGGCCGCGCCCAACCCGGCGACCAGGGCCGCCACCCAGAGCACGATCTCGACGACCTCAATCCCTGCCGGCTCGGTTCCACCCTCCGCGCGCAACTTGAGCCCTTTGATCATCCGCTGTCCCATGACAAAGGCACCCAGGTCGGTTACCTTTGACACGACAGGGTTGCCGGCTACCCCGGGTAGTCGGATGGCCATGCGGACGAGCAGGCGGGTCTGGTCCGCACCCACCGGCTCCAGGTGCCACAGCCACACCCAGTTAAAGTCCCCTTCCTCTGACTTCTGGGCCGCCAGCAGCCACTGGCCGGGCTCGACGTCGTACACCTTCAGCGAATCCATGACCAGGCCCTGCCCGGGCTGTGGATCCTGGAACTGGGACAGGATGCGGTTCGCATTGTGGTAGATCGCCTCGCCCCCCGCCGCAGCTTTCTGGAGCAGGTTCTCGATGAAGGTGTAGCTATAGAATCCGCCCCGGACGTCGCCGACCTGGGCGATCCACGGCCACACCTCCTCCGGCGGCGCGTCGATCGTCGCGCCGTGGGTCGTATCGCCCGAGACGCGCTCGATGAGCTCGTCACCGGGCAGGGCGCGCGCCGCTTCCGCCGCCGTGGCGCCCCAGGTGGGGGTCCAGCGGGGGAGCAGCGCAAAGGTCGCGACAAGGATGGCAATGACCAGCAGCATGCCCATTGCCAGACGCACAATTTTAGATCTCTTGGACATGGTGTTTCACTCCTTTCTCATTCAGGACCGTTTGCTCTTCTTGGGCGGTGCTCTGAGATGCCCGACATGCCTCCAGCGCCGGCCCCATGGGCCATTCCCCCTGGAACGGCTCCCGCTTGCCTTCGTCACCTACCCATATAGGGATCACCGCTGCGATGGGGCCGGTGGAGGTGTGGATCACCAAGCTCAGTCCGTAGATGCCAGGCGAGAGATCGGCCGGCAAGTTGAGGTGAACTTCTTGAGCCAGTCCATCGCCCCCTTGAAGATCGAATTCCTGGTTCGCCAATGGCATGACCACTGAAGAGGGCTGTGGCTCCAGTAACTGGAAGCACAGACGGCCAGCCCAGGGCTTATCTGTGCTGTTCTTGACGGCCAGACGCATGATATCCGAGGTGCCGGGACGATACTCATCGGTATAGCCTTCCCAAGAGACCTCTGCCCCATCCCCGCTCATGATGTCCAGACTGAAGGCATGCCCCTCCGCCTGTGCCCCAGACGAGCTAACAGGTGCGAACAGGGTGTAGAACACCAACAGACCGACGAGACCGGCCACCAGCAGACCACCCAGAATTCCCAAAACCACCTTGAAGCGGCGAGTCACTGTGCACCTCCTTCTTGGGTTGCTCGCCTCAGCATAGCACAACGCCGCCCTGCTGTCATCGTCAAAAGGCTGGATTCTGGGCTAATGAAAAAGGACCGCCTCGCCGACGGTCCTGTCCTTGATAATGAGTATAGAGAAGATGCTAGATTTGTGGTAGGGAAAGTGGCCTAGCCCATGTCGGCCGGCACGTCGTCGAGCGAGGCCAGTCCCTCCTTCAGCGCGTACAGCGCCGCCTGAGTGCGGCTGGCCAGGTGCAGCTTGCCCAGGATGTTGCTGACATGGGTGCGCACCGTCAGCTCGGTGATCACCAGCCGGTCCGCTATCTCCCGGTTGCTCTTTCCCTGGGCCAGCAGGCGCAGCACCTCCAACTCACGCTCGCTCAGGGGATCGGGGGTGGGGGTGCGCTCGGGGGGATGGGAAAGCTCCTGCAACATTCTGAGGGCGATGGCGGGCTCCAGCGAGGGCTCCCCCCGATAGACCTGCTGAATGGCCTGCACCAGTTCTGCCGGACCCGAGTCCTTGAGGATGTAACCCAGCGCCCCGGCCTTGATGGCGGGAAAGACCTTGTCGTCGGCTGCAAAACTGGTCAGGACCAGGATACGCACTCCTGGCTGCTCGGTCGTGATCCGGTGCGTTGCTTCGATGCCATCCATCCTGGGCATCACCAGGTCCATCAGGATCACGTCGGGGTGCAGCGTTTTGGCCTGCGCCACCGTCTCCAGGCCGTCGGCCGTCTCACCCACTACCTCGATGTCGGGTTCCGTGCCCAGCAGGGCGCGAATCCCCTTGCGAAGAATGGCGTGGTCATCGGCAATGAGAACGCGGATTCGTGATGTCATCCCTCACCTCCAGTTGGTACCTCTACAAGGACCTTTGTCCCCCGGCCCGGCGCGGTCTCGATGCCGAGCCGCGCGCCGATCTTCTGTGCGCGCTCCACCATGCTGGGGAGACCCATCCCGCCGGCTGCCTGGGCGGCGGCGAGTTCAAAGCCCACTCCGTCGTCTTGCACCTCCAGACAGGTTGCGGCGTCGCCGAAATGCAGGCGCACCTGCACCTCGCGGGCGTGGGCGTGTTTGAGGGCGTTGTTCAGCGCCTCCTGGGCGATCTGGTGCAGTTCAGCCTGAACGCCGGGCGGCAGATGGTCCTCCCCTTCGACGATCAGCTCGGCGTGGATACCGCCGCGCCGCTCCACGGCGTCCAATCGCACCTGGAGAGCAACCGCCAGCCCGCCTTTTTCGAGAAGCGGCGGGCGGAGCTGGTAGATCATCAATCGCATCTCGCGCAGCGCCTCCTGGGCTGTATCCCGAGCATCCCGCAAGCACTCGGCGGCAGCAACCCCCTGTCCCGATGTCAGAAGTCGGGCGGCCGCCTCGGTGTACATGGTCACGCTGTAGAGGGATTGCGTCACCGAATCGTGCAACTCGCGGGCCAGCCGCCCCCGCTCCTCCAGGACGGCTGCCTGCTCTGACTGCTCGCGCAGCCGGGCGTTCTCCAGCGCCAGCGCGGCCTGGTCGGCCACACTCAGAGCCAGGCCGAACTCTTCTTCGGAAAAACTGTGAGGCTTGCAGTAGTAGAACGTGATGGCACCATGAGCTTCGTCCTTGACGATCACCGGCACCGAGAACAGCGCGCAGAACCGGCCGGCCAGTCGGTTCAAGAGGTCCGCAACGATCTCCGGCCGGTCCGAGCCTCCCGAACTCAGGTAGGCCGCTGCCTCGCTGGTATCGGAGATGGCCACCGGCCGGCGTTCCGCCAGCGCACGGCCTGCCGTTCCTACACCCAGCGGCATGCGGATGTGGGCTGCGTACTCTGGGTCGAGATGGCAGGTGGCCTGGATCCCCAGGAGGCCCGTCGCTTTGTCCAGGCGCAACAGGGCGGCAGCGTCGCTTCCCAGGACCTGGCAGGCATGGGTAGCGATCAGCTCCAGCATGTCATTCAGGGGTTGTTTGGAGTTGAGGATCGCCAGAATTTCACGCATGCCTTCTGCCACCCGCCGCCGTCGCTCGGCCTCCTCACGGCGGTTCTGTTCTGCCTCGTACAGGCGTGCGTTCTCCATCAACAGCGTGCTTAACTCGTAGGTGCGCTCCTCGACTCGCTGTTCCAGGGTGCGGTACGCCTCCTCGAGGGCTTGCTGCGCCTGCTTTTGCTCGGTGATGTCGCGCAGAAAGACAAAGGTAGCCTGCCGGCCCTTGTAGGGAATCATGCCGACGCTGACCTCGGCGTAGACGCGCGTGCCGTCCTTGTGCAACATGACCGTTTCATAGCGCGTCGGAGCCGGCTCGCCCCTTGTCCTGCGCGTGTAAAAGTCCACGATGCGGTCCCGTTCTTCGGGCGTGCAGTAGGGCATGAACTCGGTGCCGAGCAATTCCTCGACGGTGTAGCCCAGCATCGAGGCCCAATGCGGATTCGCAAATTGGAAGCGGGCATCCTGGACGATGGCGATGCCAACGTTGGCCAGTTCGACGATCCTGCGGAACTTTTCCTCACTCTCCCGCAGGGCCTGCTCCGCCCCTCTGTGCTCGACGGCCACGCCAACAAGGTGGGCACCCATCTCGATGGTGCGCAGCTCGGCCTCGGTCGGCGCGCGGGGCTGGCGATAGTACATGGCAAAGGTGCCCACCACCTGGCCGTCGGCGGAGAACACCGGTTCCGACCAGCAGGCCCGCAGGTTGTATTGGAGCGCCAGATCGCGCAAGCCATCCCAACGTGGATCGGTGGCGGTATCCTCCACGATCACTCGCTCGCGGCGGTAGCAGGCGGTGCCGCACGAGCCGACCATCGGCCCGATCTCCAGCCCTTCGATCGACTGGACATAGTCCTGCGGCAAGCTCACCGATGCCCCGATGTGCAGACGCTTGCCGTCCTCATCCAGGAGCAGAACAAGCCCCAGCATTCCTGGCCACTGATCCTCGATGAGGCGAACCAGGGTGTGGAGCGTCTCCGCAAAGTCCCCACCGGTCGCCAGCAGCTCCAGAAACTGGCGCTGGCCGGCCTGGATCGCCTGCGCTCGCTTGTGTTCCAGGGCATTGACCATGATCCCGGCCACAGTCTTGAGCAGGGCAATCGTGTCTTCGCCCCACCTCCTTTCACTGCGTACCGAATCAAAGCCAAGGAAGCCCGTGAGCATCCCACGGTAGGCCAAGGGCACGAGGATCATCGACTGGATGCCTTCTCGCTCACATTCGGCGCGCTCCAGGTTCGCTTCCGGCGGCAGATCGGCAACGCGTGGAACAGAGACCACCTCGAGCTGCTCCAGCCGGCTCACAAACCAGGGGAAGGCTGTCCGAGGGAGGCCCCTGAGGGAGTTCACATACGATTCGATCCCCTCGGCGCACCACTCGTGCGTGTTGTCCAGGATCGTCCCATCGCCCGAGAACTGGAACACATAGCTACGGTCCACTCCAGCCACCTGGCCAATGGCCTGCAGGGCATGCTGGATGCCGGTATCGATCTCAGCGGGGCCCAGATGGACAAACTCGGTCGAGATGCGGGCAACAAGCGCCTCGGAGGCCAGACGTTGCTCCAAGGCCTGCTGTGTCTGCTTCAGGTCGGTGATGTCGACCATCAGTCCGTTGAAGTGGGTGAGCCCACCGGCAGCGTCAAAAACGGGTGTAGAACGGTCGTGCACCCAGCGCCACTCGGCGGACTCTGGCCTGAACAGGCGAAACTGTTCGTCAAAGGGCACACCGGTTCCCAGCGAACGACGATTGCCTTCTTCGCAGCGTGCCAGGTCGTCGGGATGGATGTTGGTAAACCACGTGGCCAGGTCAAATACATCCGAGGTGCTCAGCAGCTCCCCGAGCGAAGGGCTGGCCAAGACGACTCGGGCTAGATAGGGATGGGTCGGATCGGAGGCAATACGGTAGATGGCATAGTGCCGGGCGCTCTCCATCAGCGAGCGCAGGTGGCCCTCGCTCTCGCGCAGCGCCTCCTCGGCGCTTCGGCGCTCGATAACCTCCTCTTCCAGGCTTTGGTTGACCTTCTCGAGCTCGGCGGTCCTTTCTGCGACCCGGCGCTCCAGCTCATCGCGCGCCTGGCGCAGCGCTTCTAGCGTGGCATCCCTCTGGACCTCGGCCCGCCTCCGGTCGGTGATGTCGATGCCGGTACCAATGACGTACTCGACCGCGCCGTCAGCGTCCAGGAGCGCCGTGTTGGACCAGGCGATCAGCCGACGGTGCCCATCTCGGGTACGCCAATGGTTTTCAAATGTCTTCGGGAATTGTCCGGCGCGGAGTTGCTCAAAAACCGCCCGGACAGGCGCAATCTCTTCCGGGACAAGGAAAACGTCCCATAGATCGCGACCTCTTACCTCTTCGAAGGAATATCCGGTCGTCAACTCGCAGGCGCGGTTGAAGCGGACGATCCGTCCTTGGCGATCGAGGACCACCACCAGGGCGCCGACCGTGTCGAGCACGGCTGAGAGCAGGTCGCGCTCCCGGCGCAGTGCTTCCGCCCCCTCCCCTCGCGCCGTGACATTCCGCTGCGACCCGAGAGAGACAGGGGCATCGCCAGGTGTCATGACGCACCTCCTTGATTGCTATCATTCTAACAGGGAAGGGGGCATAAGTCAAGATTCGTGCGAGTGGCCCTGCACCAGGGTGTTCGGCAAGCGGTCTACGGGCTCCAGCGGGCAGCGGGTGCACTCACAGGATCAGACTGCCTCTCGACCTCGAACCAGACGTGACCTGCTTCTTCACGCTCAAAGGGCTGCCCAGCCCGGTCTTGGGCCGGGCAGCCACGTTGCGCACCAGCCAAAGCCGCAGCCGCGCGAGTAGACCGGGCTGTCGCCTTTCTCCGGACCGTGCGATTTGAGCAAGCCGATTCTGTTGGGCCTCGCGCAAGTGAGCTATATACATGTGCCACATCAGGTATTCATATCCCGAACCGATCATGTCGCACTCCTTTCTGCAACTTGAAATGCCATGGGAATCGGCAGTCGCCGTGGCCAGACCGCTCGCGCCCAATGCCGCGTTCGGTACGCCGAGATGCCGCGCGATGTGGTATCCCGGCGCGAGACCGGTGTCCGAAACCGTGATCGGCTGCCCGGAAAAGAGACCCCCCGGCCAGTTCCATGACTCACTGCAGAGCCTTGTCAATCTTCCCGGTCATTCACGGTTAGGCCGCATTCGCCCCGGTAGAAAGCCCATTCTTCACATTCGCCGCCGTCGGGAAACATACAGACACCAACCTGGCTGCCGTCAGCGGCGGTGCGGATCGCGAGCCTGCCGCCCCGCTCCTTACAGTACACCGAAGCCGGGTTGGGGAGCCTGGCGTCACCAGTGTCGGCTGTTGCCTCGGATTCCGGCCCCACCCCAGGCGAGCCATCGGGCGCGAGAAGGAAATAGAAGAGCAGCAAGCCGAGAATGCCGGCCAACAACACTCCACCTGTAATTCGCAAAAGCACCGTAACGTCCCGGTTCATTTTGCCTCCTCCGTGCATTGGATTCACCTGAAGCATAACACCATTCCACCCGTCTGTCATCGTCAAAACGCGGGATTCTGGGCTCATGAAAAAGGATGACCGGCATGGTGATCCCATCCCACGTCCAGAGTAGCAATTACCGTGCTATTGTTCACGGCGTTTCATAAGTCCTGTGTCGTCGCCCGGTGTTCCAAGCACGGAGAGTTGTGCACGCTCCCCACGAGACGGGACCAGGTGGACCGGCGCATTTCACGGTGTGATTGTGGCGAGGACGCCGTTCATGAAGAGAGAGCCATGGTGAGACAGACTCAGCGCGCAGGCCCAGCCGACGCGCCTTGAGCCGCCAGCCCATGGGTTCATTCCCTGTGGCATCCAACCGGGCATGGGAACTCCCCGGCCTGATCAAAGTCATACCCTTTTTCCATCCTGCGCGGTAGAATACAGCCGTGATTGAGAGTTCTGTATGGCGGAGGAACCATCAGTGAGTATCCATATCGACAATTCGACGTTCAGAAAGGCCAGGCTGAAAGAGCTGATCCGGAAGCTTCACGCCGGCGAATCGCCGGACAGCGTCCGGCAAGAGCTGGTCCAGACGCTGGGCGCGATCCCCTATGGCGAGGTGGTGGAGGTCGAGCAGGAACTCCTGGAAGAGGGACTGCCCCAGGAGGAGCTGGTCCGGCTGTGTGATGTCCACTCGGCCGTGCTGGAAGGTCGGGTGGACCTCGGCCCATCGCGGGCCATTCCCGAGGGCCACCCCATGGATGTGCTGATGCACGAAAACCGGGCGCTGGCGGCGGTGATCGACCAGGTCAACGCTCAGCTTGCTGCGGTGAGCGAGGTGGATGATGCCGAACTGCAGGAGGCCATCTTCAGGCTGACCGCCCTGTTCAACCAGCTCATGGACGTGGACAAGCACTACCTGCGCAAGGAGTACCTGCTCTTCCCCTATCTGGAGCAGCGGGGGGTCACCGGCCCGCCCAAGGTGATGTGGGGCAAGCACGACGAAATCCGAGACCTGCTCAGGGGCAGCCTCGAGGTCCTGAAAACGCCGGGCATCACCCGGGAAGAGTTGCTGGCCTCCATCGAGATCGTCCTGCAGCCGGCGGTCAGGGGGGTCGCCGACATGATCGTCAAGGAGGAGCAGATCCTGTTCCCGATGCTAATGGACGCGCTGTCGGAGGCCGACTGGTACGAGATCCAGAAACAGACGCCGGAATTCGGTTACTGCCTGTACGATCCCCCGACGGAGTGGGTTGCCACTCGGCCGGAAGCAGTCAGCGCCGCCGCTGCCCCGTCGCGGGATGGTCGGATCCAGTTGCCCAGCGGAAGCCTGTCGGTGCAGGAGTTGCAGGCCATCCTGAACACCCTACCGGTTGATATTACCTTTGTCAGCAGCGACAACCGGGTCAAGTATTTCTCCCAGAGCCGGGAGCGGATCTTTCAGCGGAACCGGGCCATCCTCAACCGCGACGTGCGCCAGTGCCATCCGCCGGCCAGTGTCCACATTGTGGACAAGATCCTGGACGATTTCCGGAGCGGCCGGCAGAACCGGGCAGCCTTCTGGATCCATCGGCGAGGCCGGATGATCCATATCGAGTATTTTGCCGTGCGCAACGACGAAGGGGAGTACCTGGGCACCCTGGAGGTCACCCAGGACATCACCGGCTACCGGGCGCTGGAAGGCGAAAAGCGCATTCTGTCCTATGAGTAGAGGATGGGGACCATGAGCGAACTGATCATCACCCCCAAGACGAAAGTTGCCGAACTGCTGGCGGCCTATCCGCAGTTGGAGCCGGTCCTGATCGGCTATGTCCCTGCCTTTGAGAAGTTGAAAAACCCGCTGCTGCGCAGGACCATCGCCCGCGTGACCACGCTGCAGCAGGCGGCAGCCATCGGCGGTGTGGAGGTAGAGCTTCTGATCAACCGTCTCCGACAAGAGGTAGGGCAGGACCTTTTCTCCGGCGGAACGGCGGTCCCCTATACCACGGAGCAGCCCGACTGGTTCTCCGAGGCGCGGGTGGTGGGCGGGCTGGACGCGGGGGCCATGCTGGCGGCAGGAGAACAGCCGGTCCACCAGGTGCTGGCGGATCTACAGGCCCTGGCGCCGGGCGACATATACAAACTGGAGGCGCCCTTTCTGCCCGCCCCGGTGGTGGACAAGGCATCCAGCCTTGGCATTGCCCACTGGGTCACCCGCCCAGATGATCGCGGGTTTGTCATCTACTTCTGCCGACCGGAGCAGGGGGAGAGCCCCCTCTGACAATAGACCGCGATGGGAATCGCTCCTGAAGAGCCTTCGGCCGGCGCCGCACCGTAGGGGGCAACCGGGCCGGTCGCTCCCTACTCGCGCCCACCTGGGCAAACCGGAGGTTTGCCCTGCCCCCGGCCTCCGGCTGGGGAGTGGAGCCTTCAGGCGGGTTGTCCGGCTGAAGCCTCGACTCCTGGGCCAAGAGGAGTGGAGAACCTTCGCCCGCCGCTCGAAGCGGCGGGCTCAATCAGCGAAGCCCCTTCGGGGCTAGCAAACGGCCCGCCGAGCTTGGCTGATTGAGCCCGATGGTAACCCATCGAGCGAGAGCGCCTGGCCTGGCTCATGATTCGGCCGGGCGGACCAGGCCGGCCAGGCGGTATCCCCCGCCGTTGGCCATGCCCATCACTCGCCTCATGGTGCACCCCCCGGCTGCGCCTCCCAGATCGCCTGCTTCTCCGGGTAGAGGTTTGGATCGTCATCCGCCCACGGTGCCCGCTCCAGCCGAGAGTCCTCATAACCCAGCCGCCGGGCGACGATGCGATAGGAGAACTCTACATCAGAGTTGCCATCGTGCAGGCGGACCTCAAACCCGGTCGGCGTGCGGTTGGTCACATAGAGGGAGGCATCGCCGTAGGGCTGGATGAAGACGTGGTACGGCTCATCCAGATTGACCGTCTGGGCAAAGACGGGGTCAATGGCGATGACCGCCACGCCGTTCTGGAGTTTCCCGAAGCCATAGTCGGTGAACCACACCTCGGTAGATTCCTCCGTATAAAGGAGGCGGCTGCCGCCTTCGGTGCGGACGACCGCGCTCTTGTTGCCACCGGTCACGGACAGGGCGGTCTTCCCGACTGGGGTGGAGATGTGGACGCCGTGGCCGGCCGGGGTGGTGAAGCCTCCGGCCCAGCCGTCAGGCGAGTGGGTCACGCCCAATATCGCTGCGCCGGAGCCGCTGGTGGCTTTGTGCACGGCTATGACGCCATGGCCCCCGGGGTCTTTGCTGATGCCAATGACACCCTCCCGTCCCCCAAAGAGGCCACCCGAATCCCAGAAGGTGTTATCGTCTGCGCTGTAGCCGGTCTGGAATCCGGCGACGCCATAGCCGTAGATGCTGGCGGTGTACCCGTACACGCCATAGTTGGTGCCGTCGGCGGCGGTCGCTTTGCCATACACGCCGGTGCCGCTGGTACTGTCGCTCCGCCCATAAACGCCATAGTTGGCGCCGCTGGTGGCCCAGGCCCGGCCAAAGACGCCCATGCCTCCTGTGCTGTCGCTCCGGCCATAGACGCCGTACACCTCACCACTGGTGGCTGAGGCACGGCCGACGACGCCGTGTCCGTCGCTAGAGACAAGGGAAAGGCCGTTACCGCTGCCGCTCCATGTCTCCCCCCAGTGGGTGTGCCAGCAGGAGAGTCCATTTGAGGGAGCCGTCGCGCCCGCCGGGGCGGCTGGCGCAGCCGCGCTCAACTCCTGGCGCGGGGCAAGCCGGGTGTACTCTGCCTCCCCCGGCCCGCGCACCCCCACCTCCAGCCAGCGCGCCCCGCCCTCCAGGGCTTCCCGCGCGAGCGGGACCAACCGGCCCAGCAGGACGGTGAACGCCCCCCCCTGCACCGCCACGCCAGCCTGCTTTTCCATCCACAGCGGCTCCCCGCCGCTCTCGGCGGCGTACAGGGCAAAAGTGAAATCGTAGGCCCCGTCGGCCACCGGCGCGCCCGCCTCATCGCTCAGGCGGCCGGAATAGGGGATGGTCGCGCCGGCCTGAGCCGGCGGCAGGGCGCGGGCGCTCCCGGTCAGCCGTGGTCCGGTGCCCACCGCCAGCATGAGGGCGCTGGCGGCCAGAATGGTGAGAAGTATCCTTTTGGTAGACATTTCGTCCCTCCCCGTACTATGTTCACTCAGAGGGGACAACAGTCCCCGTGCCTGAAGGCGGAGTGCACTCCGCTGTCGCAAGCAGTCAGGCGATTGCACCCACACCGGCGGAGCTTCTGGCCGTCCGCCTGCGCGGGGTGGCGCCCCCGCAGAGGGGGCAGCCGACCGCCGGCCCATTGTCCGAGCTGTCACACCGGCCGTTGGGCTGCTGAGTGCCCGGCGTCAGGGCGGGGTGGTCCGCAATTCCGCAGCCGGAAGTTGAAACGTGGCCGTGTTGCTGTCAACCGCCGGGTTGATCCCGCCCCACACAAATGTCTCGATAACGACAGGCTCAGCGCCAGAACAGTCTGCCACTTCGGCGCGCGTGGTCCCCAGATGCCCGCGGTCTATCTCGAACACCAGCGCCGTGCTGTCCTCAGGGATGGCAAAGAGCAATTCGACGAGCATCTCCACCGTCCCGCCTCCCTCGGCGCGGGCCAGCGGCTGGTTCAAGATGAGGTTGTCCCCTTGGATGCGCGCCTCGGTGGCCTCGGCGCTGGCCTGGCGCAGGTCGGGCCGTAACCACTCGGCGCCGCCGGCCAGGCGGAATACGGTCCAGTCGGAGGTCGTCGCCAGGCGGATGCATACCCGCACTGTCTCCGGCCACGTCGTTTGGGCAAAGCGGTCCACCCACTGCCGGGTAAGGTCCAGATAGCCCTCTGGCGGCAGAGCGCCGTAATCCTGGTAGGTATACTGGCGGCCGTTGGTCACCCCCACCGCCGCCGGTTCGATCTGGGTGCCTTCATGCCATTCGTTGAACGAGGTGATCATGACCATCGCCGGCTCCACGCCCACCCCCAGCGCCGCCGTCCATTGCTCGTTGTAGGTGGCGCCGTCCTGTCGGGGGGTGTACAGCCCCTCAGGATAACCAATCCGCCGGGCCGAAAAGCCGGGAACGACAGAGGGCACGTACCAGGCGTCGGGCGGCAGGCTACGCGCCCAGGAAAAGCCCCCCTGCTCCTGGAGACGAAGGGTGACATAGTTGTACAGCCCGTCAAAGTGCCCGCCATCAATCCAGTCGCCCTGCACCGTGCTGACGATCACCAGCGCGCCGTCCGGCAGGGCGTGGATGGCATCCAGCGCCTCGCGCCAGTAAGCGGCATCTACGGGAGGCGAATCGTTGTCAGGGACTTCGATACCCCAGACGAAGAACAGACCCTTCGAGCGGTGGTCCGGGCTCCAGCGGCTGGCGGCGGTGGTGCGGAAAAAGGCCGGGTGACTGCCATAGCGCCGGTAGAGATACTTGATGTCGCTCACCAGCCGCTCGGCGGTGCGGCCGATGTAGGGTTCGATATGAAAAGCGACCCTGACGTCATATCGTTCAGCGACGTCGAGCATAAGCGGCACGGCACGGTCCTCGCGCGACCCCTGGCCCCACCACGACGAGGCGATCACGCCGACCCCCGCCTGGCGGAGCCAGGCAAAGTGCTGGGCCACGACCCCTTCATCGAAAACGCTGTAGGCGCCCAGCACGGGGTAATAGTCGCTGGAAATATCGAGCGGAGGGTGAAAGCCGCCTTCCTCCCAATGCCTCCAATAGCCGTCCACATCCAGCGATTGATACCAGGGATAGTAGAAGGCCCCCACCCGGTACGACGGTTCGGGGCCCACGACAGGAGGCAACGTCGGCGTGGGGGCCGGAGTAGGCGAAGGAGACGGCGGAGCGGTTGGCGTCGGAGCGGGGGTTACCGTGCCCGGATAGGAACAGGCGAAGATGGTCAGTCCCATCACCAGCCAGGCCAGCCCCAGCCGAAACAGAGCCTTTCCCTCAGCAGCCATTTTCCCCTCCTTGAAAATAGACCGCTCCCCGCACACGGGAGTCGAGGCTTTGGCCGGTCCACCGCCTAAAGGCTCCACTCCTCTCGTCCGGGAGTCAAGGCTTTAGCCGGTCCACCGCCTGAAGGCTCCACTCCCCCACCCGGAGTCGAGGCTTCAGCCGCCGGCTATTTTCATCCCTCGTGGTGTCCCGCCGGGCATGGCTACTCCTTGCAAGTGACCGCTCCCTGATCTGCCTGGTGAGATCAGGAATCCCGCCGCACTGGCGCCAGGGACCTCGCCCCTCCCCTGTCCGTTGCGGAGAGGGGAGGGGGTTGTAGGAGGTCAGTATTTCCGCAAAGTAATGGGCAGGTGGGAGCAGCAGCAGGGCGTGCCTGTCCCGGTGGGGCGGACCAGCCCGGCCAGGCGGTATCCCCCGCCGCTGGCGATGCCGTGCGCCTGCCAGGTCACGCTGGTGAGGCGGTAGTGCCCGCCGGAGGCCGTCCCTGTAACGACGTACCCCGGCGGCCCATCGAATTGCGCCCATGCCAGGCTGCTTGCCAGCAACAGCGCGACGATGGCGAGCAAGATCACGGTTTGCGCTCTCATCGCCCGCCTCCTATTGGAGCATGACCAGCATCTGGATCACGCCAGTCCCGCTCTCCAGACCCTGCAGCGCCTTGCCGATGACCGTGCCCACCGCCGGATTCGGGCCGGCCTTCATCGCATGCCCCGGCGTGGAGGAGGCCACCAGCAGGTCGCCGGGGTGGATGGGGCCGTTCTCGGCGCTGGCTTTCACCGGCACCACGCCGACCACGGCCAGTGGGATGTGCCCTTCCGGTGCTTCCCCTTCCACCGGCTGTCCGCCGACGAACCCCGGCTGGGTGGAGTAGACACCGACGACGGTGGATTGATATGCCGCGCTGCTGCGGGTCAGTTTGCCGTCCATGCCGACCACCAGCACATCGCCCGGCTCAAGGCCCTCTACGGCCGGGAGCATCTCGGCCAAGTCCGATGCGGGCGTATTGAAACCGACATCCGAGCGCACCTCGCCGCTGGTAAGGACTCGGAACTGCAGATCGGTTTCATCCTTGTTTTGGGCCGAGATAAAGTCCCACCCTCCGGTCCCGTTGGCGTCGCCGTTGTTTTGCAGGTACAGCACTCCTCCGCCCGTGCCATAGTTGCGAAGATGGACGGTGTGGTAGTCGCTATTATTGGTCAGATAGGCAGCCATGCCGTGGTTGGTGTTCCAGTTGTTCGCGCGGATGGTTGCCAGGTTCCGTCCAATGCCGCCACCGTCGGCGCCTATGGCGCTGCCGCTATCGTTTTTTCCATACACGCCCACGCCGGACCCGGCGCTTTGGCCGTATACGCCCTTGCCGCTCTCGGCCCTGCCAAGGACGCCGATGGAGTCACCGGCCCCGTACCCGTAGACGCCGGCGCCATCAGTGCACTGTCCCATGATCGCGCCGTTCGGGCTGTCCGTTTTTCGGGCGTAGATGGCGGCGTTGGCACCGCTTGACTCGGCATAAAGGGCAAAGCCGCCACCGCCACCGGTGGTGTTAATGATCTTTAGCCCAACCGAGCCAGTACCTGTCCACGTTTCTCCCCAGTGGGTGTGCCAGCAAGACAGGCCGTTGGCCGGGGCTGACGCGCCGGCCGGGGCGGCGGGCGCAGCCGCGCTCAACTCCTGGCGCGGGCTTAAGGCGGTGAACTGGCTTTCTGCAGGCCCGCGCACCCCCACCTCCAGCCAGCGCGCCCCGCCCTCCAGCACTTCTTTCGGAAGCGGGGCCACGCGGCCCAGCAGGACGGTGAACGTCCCGCCCTGCACCGCCACGCCAGCCTGTTCTTCCGTCCACAGCGGCTCGCCGCCGCTCTCGGCGGCATAGAGAGCAAAGGTGAAATCGTAGGCCCCGTCGGCCACCGGCTTGCCTGCCTCGTCGCTCAGGCGGCCGGAGTAAGGGATGGTCGCGCCGGCCTGAGTCGGCGGCAAGGCGCGGGCGTTTCCGGTCAGCCGCGGGCCAATGCCCACCGCCAGCATGAGTCCGCTGGCGGCCAGAATGGTGAGAAATATTCTTTTGGCAGACATTTGATCCCTCCTGCTCCGTATATGAAGCCGGCCTCTGACAGAAAACAAACCGCGATGGAGTCACACTGTAGGGCGACCGGCTCGGTCGCCCCTACTCGCGCCTACCTGGGCAAACCGCAGGTTTGCCCTACCCCTGGCCTCCGGCTGGGGAATGGAGCCTTCAGGCGGGTTGTCCGGCTGAAGCCTCGACTCCCTGGAGTGGAGCCTTTAGGCGGTGGCTCCGGCGGAAGCCTCGACTCCCGGAGTGGAGCCTTTAGGCGGTGGACCGGCTAAAGCCTCGACTCCCGGGGAGTGGAACACCTTCGCCCGCCGCTCGAAGCGGCGGGCTCAATCAGCGAAGCCCCGTTTCGGGGCTGGCCAACAGCCCACAGGACCTGGCTGACTGAGCCCGATCGCACCCCCATCGGGCGAATTTGTTAAGATACAAGAGCCACTGGCTCCTGGATATTTTCATCCCCCGTGGCGCCACAATGATGGGCCGCAGGCCCAGGAAGGGTGACTTACGAAGTGACGCCATCAGGGCCAGTTCAACCGGAATTTGGTCACCTGCTGCGCGCCCGTCACCGTGAACAGTTCGTTCTGGTCGTTGAACGCCATGGCAAAGACATAGCCTTCCGTCCGGAACGCGCCAAGATAGCGACCGGTCGCGTCAAAGACCTCGATGCGACTGCTAGCGGCAACATAGACGCGGCTCTGATTGTCCACCGCGATCGCGCTGGGACCCTCCAACTGCCCCGGCCCGCTGCCGTGACTGCCAAAGCGGTCCACAAACCGGCCCTCCGGCGTGAACTTGAAAATCGCCGTGTCGTCGCCTCCGCCGCCGACGATAAAGATATGGCCCCGGCCGTCCACCGCCGGATAGGAGTGCAGCGAGACAGCGTCGGTCAGCGAACTGATGACGTCGTGCAGTACCTGCGTGACGTTGCCTTGCGCATCAAAGCGCACCAGATCGTCGCGCCCCCTCCGAATGACCCCCTCGCTGATCGTTTCATACTCGAACCATGTCGCCAGCAAGCCGCCGTCCGGCGACAGCGTGACCAGGTCAAAGCCGTCACCCTCCGGGTAGTCCAGCTTGCCGAGCGACTGGCCAGTTGCACCCTCCACGCGGAGAATTTCCCCGTCGGCGACGACATAGACCGTCCCCCGGCGGTCCGCCGCCATGCCGGTGATGCACGTCCCGGAATCGCCGACGAACCACTGGGTGAGGAATTGGCCGCTTGGGTCGAAGACCTGAACGCGCCCGCCGGTATACTCGGCGACATAGATGCGACCCGCGCCGTCGAAGGCGATGCTGCGCGCATCCTGGAACCGGCCCGCGCCGGTGCCCTGGCCGCCGAACTGAAGCACCACGCTCGCGTACTCGGGCGTCGGCGGCGGCGTGGGCGACGGAACCGGCGTGGGCGCGAGATCCGTCTGCGTCACGGCGCGCGAAGGCTGAAACCCCTTTTCTGGCTCACGGTCGCTGTACTCCAGCACCCTCTCGCCGCCGATCTTGATCGAAATGGAGGAAATGTGGCATATGCCATTCTCTTGTTTCTCTCCATAGATGTAGGCGGTGCCCCGCGCCTGCGGACCCCGGATAGCGACTTGCAGGTTGGCGGTCTCGTAGCCGCCCAAAGCCCCCTCGGTCGTCCCCACGACAAAGAGGCTATCGCGGACCGGGGAGCCGAAGAGTTCGATCACCGCCGGGTCGTTCTTCACCAGTTCCATCGCCGCGCGGTAGACCGGGTTCAACCGGAGCGGGAGGATGCCAATGGCATAGAACATGAGAGCGAATCCAACCAGGCAAGCCAGAATGACCGCCATTCCGGCAACCGGGGGAGCCATGGATGCAGCAACCGTGGCAAAGAGAGCTCTCTTCACCCAGCGTTCTCCCTGATCGGCGCGCGCCGAAGCGATCGGTTCGACCGCCACATCGGTCAGCACGGCCGGTTCGCCGACCGCGATGCGCTCCACCGTCACGTCGGTCATCGTGATCGGCTCGCCGCGCTCGATCTTGTCCACCGCCTCCTTTGCCTCTTGCAATCCGACGCCGAATGTCTGGCGGTACAGTTTAACGGCCTCGATCTTGTGGCCGGAGCGGACCAGCCGCGCGATCTCGGCCAGCGGGCCGGCCAGCCGTGTGACGTCTGCCAGCACACCCGCGAGCCCGGTACCCTCGCCCAACGCGCCGAGGTGCACCCGGCCGCCGCGCAACTCTTCCGGCACGATGACCGAACCCTTGCAGTAGGGGCATTCAATCGTCACATCAGGACCGCCGTCATAGTCAATCGGCGCGCCGCAGTTGGGACATTTGAACGTTTGAGACATCAGTAACCTCGGAATACCAGCGGTAGGTAGACCTGCAGACGCCGCTCATCCGCGCCGATGTCGGGCGCGGGGCCAATGGGGCGCGGGTCACCGTCCATGTCGGTCGTGATCACCGTCGTCGCGCCGACATCCAGCGCCGCAGAGCCCGCGCCGATGTGGAAATCGCCCCCGGCCGGGTCCACGAAGCGCGGGTCGCCGCTGATCTCATTCGTGCTGACCACGCCGCTGCCGGCCTGGTTCGGCGTATGGAAGAACAGCGTGTGGTCGGCCTGGAGGGCGACGCTGGCTGGAGTGTAGTTGTAGATGCCCCAGGTGGTGCTGGCGACAATCGTGTTCGTCAGATAGAGCGTGGCGTAGGATCCATAGACGCCATAACCGGAGCCGGCGCCGACCAGCGTGTTGTGGATCAGGGTAGCCGTCAGGATTTGGGAGGCGCTGAAGCCATAGGCGGAAACCGCTTTGCTCCCACTGCGAGCGACGACGTTGTTGACCAGCACAGGGCCGGTGCCTGCGGCGCTCTCCAGACCGATGCCTGTGGTCGTGGCGTTATCCACCACCCGGTTGCCCTCAAAGCGCGCCCGGCTGTGGTAGAGAGTCACTGCGAGTGAGCCCGTGTTGCCCTGCACCAGGTTACCCAGGTAATGGGTGGAACCGTACATATGACACAGACCTGCCCCCCTCCCCATGCCCGCGCTGTTGGTGCGGTTGCCCATGATGACGTTGCCCTCGATCAGCGCGCCGTCCGGCCCGCCGTAGATGCCGCCACCTTCGCCGCTCGCGTTCACGGTCGTGGCGGCGTTGCTGAGCACCTGGTTGAACGACACCTGGAGGCCGCCGCCATCTCCGCATAAGAACATCCCCCCGCCGAGACCACTCTTCACCGTGCTGGCAGTGTTGCTGATGACCAGGTTGTGGTGGACGACGGCCTGTGTGGCGTCGCGCAGGAACATCCCGCCGCCGCGACCAAAGTCGCCGGTCGTGGTGAGGACGGCCGCGACGTTGTCAGTGATGACGTTGTGGGTGATGATGGGGTGCGCCCCACTCACAAAGATGCCGCCGCCGCATCCGCCCGCGTTAGCAAAGAAGCAGGTGGTGAGCCCGGTGGCGTTGCCGCGCGTGATGATCAAGCCATCCAGCGTGGGGGTGATGTTCCCGCTGATATAGACCACCCGCCGCGCCCGCTCGCCGTCCAGCGTGGTGGGATGAAGGGCCGGGTCGCGCACGACCGGCCCGCTGGCCGCGCCGTCCCATCCACCGTAGAGGGTGATGGACTTGGTGACGGTGATGACAGCGCCGCCGGTGCCGGTGTAGACGCCGCCGGCCACGTAGATGGTGTCGCCGTTTGCGGCCAAGCTCAGCGCGGTCCGCAGATCGCAGGGGGCGGCCTGCGTGCAGGCGCTGCCGCTGCCGGAGACGGTCACGAACCGATTGGTCGCAGCAGGCGCGGCCCGCGCCGCGTCCAGCCCGGCCAGCAGGGCCAAGGTCAGCCCCAGGCCCAGGATCAGGGTCACAACGATGAGAAACGGTCGGGTACGCATTGGGTGTCCTCCTTTACCGACCTGCCCGAAGGCCTTTACGCTCCTTCGGGCAGGTCCAGGCGTCCGGTCACTGCTGCCTACGGGTAGTTTTTCGGAACCAGCGGGAGCAAGGCCCCCCTCCGCCCATAGGCGATCTTGAGGTCATAGTTGCTGCCGCCGCCAATGGGGTTGTGAAACAATTCCGAATAGGCGACCATCGGCAGGTCATCGGGGTCGAAAGCGGTGGAGACATGGTCGGCAACACTGAAAAGAGTAGCCGCTGTATCAACGGTGAGGCATTGCCAGGTGGGCTTCAAATGGACGTTGAATGGCCCACAGTTGCCTTCCGATAGACCCAGAGCGTCAATGGGTTGCGCCACCCTGAGCTGTGAGAAGGGAAGGGCTACCTGCCGGTAGGCAATGAGCGGGTAATCGGCACCATTCACAGCCAGCGATATGGACCGGGCGTCGGCGGGAGGGGCTGCATCCTCAATGGTGATACAGTGAAAATTACCTCCCCCACAGTTACCCAGGCCGGTATAGACCTGGTAGGCGTATTTCAGTTTCCCGTGGGTGGCGTCATAGTAGGCAATCCTCACCCCGCCCACGTTGTCCAACCGCAATGAGGCGGACTGACCCACATCTGCGCTTGCCCCGTCTATCGTCTGGCACGACCAGGAGGATTGAGTGCAGCCCGAACCGCCGCTCCCTCCCACATAACGGGCCAGCATGAGATCGCCCTCGATGCCATCGTAATAGGCAATATACGGGATCAAGGTCGAGCCGGCATAGGTCATCTCCATCGAGACGTATTGGTATCGGCCACTGCCCGAGTTCGAGTTCACGGCATAGCAAGTCCAGTAGTTGCCCGGTCCGCAGTTCCCAGTACCGGTGTCTCTACGATAGGCAAAGCGAAGGTCGTTGACCACTAAGTCACCCTCCCACCGGACGACATAGTAGGCGATGTGCGGCCTTCCGTCCGCGTCGTATTTGATCGAGGTGTACCGCCCATAGCCTGGCCCCATCGCATCACCCTGGTCAATCGTAGCGGCGCTCCAGGAACAGATCGGGGGAAGGCCCATGCATGAATACTCGGCGAACTTGAGTGTCAGGTGGGTGACATCCTGGTAGGCCACGCCGACTCGCAGACTATGGAGGATGGCAGGGTCAATATAGACATCAATGGAGCTATTTTGCCCCACGTCGCCGCTGCTGTCCACAGTCTCACACTTCCACTCGTTATTGGGGCCGCAGTTCCCGCCGCTGCTCACGCGGTGCGCCACCCTCAAATCGCCGTTGCCTTCGTCGTAGTAGCTGATCCAGGGAATGCCGCCGGGAGAGCTGAAGGCAATGGACGTATGGCTGCCGCGGTCTCCGCTCGAGTCCACCGTGGCCGTCCGCCAGACAAAACCGCCAGACGCGGCAACGGTGTCGGCCGTCTCCGGCACTTCCTGGGCCAGGCCGGGCATCGCCGTCAGGGCCAGGATCAGGGCCACCAGGGCCATTTTGAAACCAATTTGTCTTTTCATCGGGTTTCCTCCTTCCCAGACTCGGGTTTCGTCTGTTTCTCCAGAAACGCACACAACTCCTCCAGGTCGGCAAAGTGATGAATCTCGTGGCTGCCGACCTCCTCCAGCATGGCCCGCCAGGTCTTCCCCTCGCCGGAACACCAGAGGCGCAACAGATAGGAGCGATACTGAAATGGTGAAGGTTCCATAGCCAGTTGCCTTTTGGCCCGATTTGAATTATAATGAAAATACATCTATAGGCTCAGGATAAGCGACCGGCGTCACAAAAACGTCACAGGCGGGTTTTTGCCGCCAGGAACGCAGAGAGCGCTGAGAGGATGGAAGAAGTTCTCCGCGGGCTCTGCGGTAAAGAGACCGTCACAAGTACGCGGTGGTGACTGATGGCCCGGCTGGAAATCGCGCTCCTGGGTTCCTTCCGCGTCACCGTGGACGGGGAGCTGGTGACCCGATTTGAGACCACCCCGGCGCGGCTGCTGCTGGCCTACCTGGTGCTGCATGCCGGGAGGCCCATCCCGCGGGAGGTGCTGGCGGACCTACTGTGGCCGGAGGAGTCGCGAGCGGATGCGCTGCACGCGCTGCGGCAGACCTTGAGCCGGGTGCGCCGCGCCCTGGGGGAGCAGAAGGACGCGCCCTGTTTCCTCCAGATCACCCCGCAGAGCATTGAGTTCAACACCCAAAGCGACTACTGGCTGGACGTGGATGCCTTCACCCGCCGGATCGCCGCCGTTCGTCACCACCCCCATCGCCGGCTGACGGCCTGCCGCTCCTGCATACGCCAACTGACCCAGGCCGCCGAACTGTATCGCGGCGAACTGCTGGGCGGCTCGCACCTGGAGAGCCTGCCCTTCCAGGAATGGCTTGTCATGGAACGAGAAGGCCTCCATCGGCAGGCGATGGAAGCCTTTTATCACCTGGCGAACTACCACGTGCAGCGGGGGGAGTACGACCAGGCCCAGTACTACGCCCGCCGTCAGTTGGAGGCGGAGCCATGGCGCGAGGAGGCCCATCGCCAGTTGATGGCCGCCCTGGCCGCCAGCGGGCAGCGGAGCGCCGCTCTGGCCCAATACGCGGCCTGTTGCCGCATCCTGGGCGAGGAACTGGGGGTAGAGCCGGAGCCGGAGACGCGGCGGCTCTATGAACGGATCCGCGCCGGGACCCTTCCTCCCGCCGCGCCGCCGCACAATCTGCCCGATCCGCTCACCCGTTTCATCGGGCGGGAGGCCGAACTGGAGCAGATCGCCGACCTGCTGAACACCCCCGGCTGCCGGCTGCTGACCCTGACCGGTCCGGGCGGCGTTGGCAAGACACGCCTGGCGCTGGCGGCGGGCCGGCAGGCGGTTGCCTATTTCGCTGACGGCGTCTGGTTCGCGTCCTTGGCGGCGTTGTCTGACCCGGCCCAGGTGGCGTCCACGGTGGCCGCCGTGTTCGGCGTGCGGGAGGAGGGCGGGCGTCCGCTCCTCACGCGGCTGACCGGGTCCCTGCGCGGCAAATGTCTGCTACTGATCCTGGATGGCTGCGAGCACCTGGTCGAGGCGGTTCGCCCGCTGGCCGAGGCGCTATTGCAGGCGGCGGATGTGCAGATTCTGATCACCAGCCGCCGGGCGCTGGGTGTGGCCGGCGAGGTGATCTGGCCGGTGCCGCCCCTGGCGGTGCCGGATATCGCCCGCCTGGCCGCCCTCGCCCGACAAGACAGCGAAGAGACCCCACCCGGTCCAGACCTGGTGCGGGTGCTCCGGTCCTATGACAGTGTGGCGGTCTTTGCCGATCGCGCCGCGGCGGTGCTGCCCTCCTTTGCCCTGACCAGCGAGAACGCGCTGGCGGTAGCGCGCATCTGCCAGCAGTTGGATGGCATCCCGCTGGCCCTGGAACTGGCGGCGGCGCGCATCAACCTGCTGACACCGCAACAGATTGCCGACCACCTGCAGGATGCCCTGGGACTGTTGACCCAGGGGTGCTCGACGGCGCTGCCCCGCCATCAGACGCTGCGAGCGACGCTGGATTGGAGCCATGCGCTGTTGACCGCCGAAGAACAGGTGCTCTTCCGCCGACTGGCGGTCTTTGCCGGGAGTTTCAGCCTGGAGGCGGCAGAATCTATCGCTGGCGGCGAGGGCCTGGAGCGCGGCCAGGTGCTCGATCGCCTGGCCGGCCTGGTTGACAAATCGCTGGTGAGCGTGGAGCTGGCAGGCGAGGTCAGCCGCTTTCGTCTGCACGAGGTGACGCGGCAGTACGCGCGCGTCCGCCTGATAGAGGCCGGCGAGGAGGTGCGGGTGCGCAACCGGCACCTGGACTTTTGCTGCCGCCTGGCCGAGTCGCTGGAGGGCGGTCTGCTCGGCACGTTGCCCCCGGGCGCGTTTGACCGGCTGGCACAGGAGTATGACAACCTGCGCGCCGCGCTGGAGTGGAGCCTCCACGAAGCGGGGGATGCGCAGACCGGCCTGCGGCTGGCGGCGGCGCTGCCGAACTTTTGGGAGGTGCGGGGACAATTCGCCGCCGAGCGAGGCTGGCTGGAGGAACTGCTGGTCCGGACGGGTGCGGCGGCCTCGCCGGACCTGCGGGCCAAAGCGCTGCGCGGGGCCGGCAGAATGGCCTATTATCAGGGCGATCTGGCCGCCGCCCACTGGTTCTTTGAGCAGAGCGTGGCGATGGACCGGGAGTTGGACAACCGGCCACGCCTGGCCGACACGCTGGGCCGGCTGGCGTTTGTGTTCAGCATCCAGCAGGAGTACGCCGCGGCCGAGCCGCTCTACCAGGAAAGCCTGGCCCTCTATCAGGCGCTGGGCGATCCAAGCGGAGTCGCGCGGATATTGAGCGAACTGGGCTATACCGCTTTTCGGCAAGGGGACCTGGTCCGGGCGCGCTCGCTTCTGGAGGAGAGCCTGGCGCTATTTCGGGAGCCGGATGACCGGTACCTGGCGTCCCGCGCCCGGCTCATCCTGGGGCATGTGGCTCGCCTGGAGGGCGCCTATGCCGAGGCCCGCTCCCTGTACGCCTGGGCGATCACCACTCTGAAAGAACTGGGCAACTCTTGGGGAATATTCTATCTGCTGGAAGCGTTCGGCCATCTGGCATTGGCCGAGGGAGAGCCGGAACGGGCCGTCTGGCTGTGGGGGGCGGCGAAGCGCCTGGGCGAAGCGATTGGGACCGTCCTGGCCCCGGCCGAGCAGCCGGAACACGAGCGCGGCATCGCGGCCGCGCGCGCCGCGCTGGGTGAGGCGGCCTTCGCCGCCGCATGGGCCGCCGGTCGGGCGATGACATTGGATGAGGCCATTGCCTGCGCCCTGACGTCCCGGTAGAACGGCCCCAACCCCACCTTGCTGAGATCTTTTACTTGGCCACCAACGGCAGGTTCACGTCGTAAAGGATCGGCGCCAGGGCGGCCTGGTTCGCCGCCTGCGCCGCTACCAGCGTGTCGTAATCTGCCGCCGTCAGCACCTGGACCTTGCCGCTGTAGGTATAGTGTCGGTCCAGAAAGTCATCGTGCTCGACGGTCAGGCTGTGATCGCCCGCCGGGAGGCCGGCCAGGTTCAGCGCCGACGCGGTGCTGTGGGTGACACCGTCGACCTTCCATACCCAGTTCTTGGTGGTCAAGGCGGTGGCGCCCTGAGCGTGCCAGGCCGAGGTGAGTTGCAACGACTGGCCAACGCGGATCACCGTGTTGCCGTAAAACTCTACCACCCGCACGTCCTCCGGGTACATGATGTGCAGGGCCAGCCGGTCATAGGCCGACAGGCCGCTGTTGCCGTAGTTGCCCTCGATACCGCACGAAGCGAAGGCATAGTGCATCACCGAGTCGCGGTCATAGGGGGTGAGGAGGCCGGCGTTGCTGCCGCCGCCGTAGCCTAGTTCGGTGCAGCCGGCGTTGGCGTCGGGCCGCGAGTGCTCGTGGCTCAGGCCCAGGGCATGGCCGAACTCGTGCAAGGTGTGGTTGAGATAGGGCGTGCCGCTCCAGGGGTCATCTCCGAGCTTCAGGTTGTACAGGCAAGCCCGGCGGTTAGGCTCGTTCAGCGACCACGGCTCGCTCGACCAGCTTCCCCAGCCGGCGTTGTCCCCGATATCCCTGGCATTGACCCAGTTGCTGCCGTCCCACCAACGCGACCAGAGGCTGTCGTTCCCTCCCCGCCAGTAAAGGTCGAGGTAGTTGCTCTGTCTGGCCACTGCGGTCGGGCCGGAGGCCATGACGTCGCCCAGGTTCTGCCACTCGCTCCAGGTGAGGCCGCCATCGGTGGACCAGCGCCGGCGCAGGGTGTTGTCGCTCCAGCGCACCAAGACATCCACCCGGTTTGTGCCCCACGAGGCCGCGTCGGGATCGGCGCTCAGCGCGCCGCCCAGGCTTTGCCAGGCGCTCCAGGCGCTGCCGTCCCAGCGTCGGTACCACAGGCCGCCGTCGAGGCCGCGGACAAAGACGATGAGCCGATTCGCCGCCCAGGAGGTCGCGCCGGGGCCGGAGGTCAGCGCGCCGCCCAGGTCTTCCCAGCCGCTGCCGTTCCAGGTGGCACCGCCGTCCGTGGACCAGCGGTGGCGCAGGGTGTTGTCGCTCCAGCGCACAAAGACGTCCAGCCGGTTCGTGCCCCAGGAGACGACATCGGGGTCGTCCACCGGGGAGCCGCCCAGGCTTTGCCAGACGCTCCAGGCGCTGCCGTCCCAGCGCCGGTAGCGCAGCGACCCATCGCTCCAGCGAGCCAGGACGATCAGCCGGTTCACATCCCAGGAGGCTGCGCTGGGGCCGGAACTCAGGTCGCCGCCCAGGTTCTCGGTGCCGCGCCAGCCATCGGCGTCGGTCCACCACTTGTGGCGCAGCGTGTGGTCCCAGCCGCGCCAGAACAGATCGACGCGACCCGAGGACCAGGAGGTCGCATCGGGGGCGGAGGTCATCCGGTAGGTTTCGCAGCCGGTACCCGGCACGGGGTCGGTGGCGTTCACGTCGGTGTTGGGGATCACCACCCGGATATCGCCGGCGTAGGCATCCCAGCCGTTGCCCTGCTGCGTGGGCGGCGGGCAGCGCAGAGAGGCGATGTCGTTCTGGGCGGCGGTGCTCAACCGGGCGCCGCCCACGGTGTAAAAGCGGATGTTGGCTGCCCACTCGAAGCGCTGGATATAGTCCACGATCTGACGCACGCGGTCGGGGCGGGCCGTGACCGCGTTGCCGACAAAGCAGACGGTGACGTCGCGCCCACGCACCCCCAAGGCCAGCGGGGCACCGTTGGCCGAGGCCCAATACACAGCCGCCCGGCTCAGCCCCCCTGGCTGGAGCAGGAGCGCCGCCAGGCCCACGAGGAGGACGGCCAGCAGCAGGCGCAACCCACGGCGACCGGCCGCGCCCCCTGCCGATGGCCTGCCGATGTGGGGGAAGGGATGCATCAGCGCCCCCTACCTACGGCAGTATCTCGACCGCCCGCAGGGCGCGGCAGTCGGCGGCAGCGCAGCCGTAGGCCGCGCCGCTGGTGTCGGCCGGATCGTACAGGAGATTCACCTGTTTTCCTGCCACCAGCGCCGTGCTGAGCAGGCTCAGGAAACGAGAGGCGTTGGCCGTGTCAGAGCTGGGGTAGGCGAAGTACCAGATGCCGTTGGGCGCGGCTGCGGCGCAGCGCACGTGGATGCGTGTGGTAAAGGTTGCCACGCGGGCCGGCATGCAGGTGTACCAGGTAGCGGCCGCGGGTTCCAGCGCTGAGGGTGCCTCTGACGGCGGCTCCGGGCTCTGGGCCTGGGTCAACCCCACGGCCAGAGTCAAGAGCAGCACGGCCAGGACGCCACCGAAAAGAAACCATCGAGTTTTCATCGTCTATCTCCTCATTGGGATTTAAGGTGGGACAAATGGGTTCTGCCCTACCGGCCACCAACCCAACTGTACACATTGCGCTCCGCGACGGGGCAGGGCTTCATTTCATCCACCCGGCTGAACGCGGTCGAATCGCCCTCGGCGGCAGCCCGCTCCAGGATGGCCAGGGCAGCCGGGGCGATACTCTGGCGTTGGCTCGTGCCCATGGTCCTCTCCTCCGTCGGGGTCAGTCGAGCGTCGCCACCAGCTTGCGGGCCAGACCGGCGAACTTGGTCTCGGCATTCGGCACAAAAAACAGGTTCATTTCGAACAGGACGTCTCCTTGGAGCACGAGCGAGGGCAGCAACTCGCTAAAGTAGGCGGCATCCCCGATCCCGGCCACGGGACCCTGCTTGACCACATCGTCGGCACTGACGCCTTCGGCCTGCTCCAAGGCTTCGTTGCCGAGCGCCTGGCCAGCGCGCCAGGCATCCCACTGCTCCCGTCCATCTTCCCAGTAGACAGTCAGCCAGAAGAGAGCGGTCTCCTCCTCGCCCTGCCATTCGCAGGTAGACCAGGTCTCGCCGGCCTCGGTCTGGTCGATCATCACGATCTTGTCTTCCACCAGCGCGGAGACCTCTTCCGGGCTGAGGAGATGGCAGGCATTCTGGTCGTTCACCGCGCCGGCACGGGAAGGGGCCGACGATGTAGCAGCCGCCGCGCCGCAGCCGGCCAGTGCCAGGACAATCAGGCAGCCCAGCGCCAGCAGCCCGGTCTTGTGCATCCTGAGATAGCCAACTCTTGTTCGGTCCATTTGAGATCTCTCCTGAGCTATCAGTCTTCTCATCATGTCGGGGGCAGGGAGGCCCTTCCGGTCGTCCCGGTCCGGCGCAGGCCGATTCCCGCTGCCGGAGGCCCGCCACGTCCGGCCTCTCACTCCCATGCCAGCCATGATACAGCCAAAGCAAGCCGGGTGCAATCCCTCTTGCCCGGAAACAGGCATGAGAAAAGAGCGATCTGCTGCCCGCCCGTTCAAAGGCAAGAACTAGTTCTCAGGGAGAGTACGCATGCCCGGCGGGGCGCCACGAGTGATGAAAATATCGGGTCAACGAATGAGAAACGAATAAACGAATGGGCGCAGCCAGCGGCTGAAGCCTCGACTCCGGGTGGGGGACTGGGGCCTTCACGCGGTGGTCCGGCTGAAGCCTTGAGTCCCGCGTGCGGGGCGCGGTCTATTCTGGAAGGAGGGAGCTGTGCGCCGTGGCGGGCGAAACCGGCGGCGCTGTCGGTCAGGTTAACCCTCGCCGCCGCGCCAGTTGCGCGGCCTCGTAGCGGCTGCTGACATGGAGCTTGGCCAGGATGTTGCGCATGTGACTCTTGACCGTATGGGGACTCAGGACCAGCGCTTCGGCAATCTCCTTGTCTGCCTTGCCCTCGGCGGCCAGGCTGAGGACCTCCTGCTCGCGGGGGGTGAGGGTCACCGCCTCGCCTTCGGCAAGGTCCGGTCCGTACTGGCTCAAGCACCGGAACTCCTCCAGCATGCGGCCGGCCAGGGCCGGGGTGAGGGCTGCTTCCCCTTGCACCGCCCGGCGCAGCATATCGAGCATGTCGTAGGAGCGGATGCTCTTGAGCAGGTAGCCCTGCGCTCCGCTGCGGATGGCCTCAAACAGCTTGTCGTCTTCGTCGCGCACGGTGAGGATGACAATGGTCGTCGCCGGCATTTCGCGTTTGATGCGCCGCGTGGCCTCCAGGCCATCGCAGCCGGGCATGGTGATATCCATGAGGATCAGGTCCGGAGCGAGTTGCCGGGCCTTGACCAGCGCCTCCAGGCCATCGCTGGCCTCGCCGACGATTTCAAAATCTGGCTGGGCGGCGATGATGGCGGCCATTCCTTCGCGAAACAGCGTGTGATCGTCTGCCAGAAGCACCCGGATGCGCGCCATGGTTACCTACCTCCGAGCGGCCACGACAGGGAGACATGGGTGCCCCGGCCCGGCTCCGAGTGCACGACCAGTTGCCCACCCAGGCGGGCAGCGCGGGCGCGCATGATGCTCAGCCCAAAGTGCCGGTGGCCTTCCAGTGGGGCAGCCGGGTCAAAGCCCCGGCCGTCGTCCTCGACCACTACCGAGGCCTCGCCGTCCCTTCGCTCCAGGCGGACCACGATCCGCCCCGCTTCGGCGTGGCGCCGGGCATTCTGGAGCGCTTCACCGACGACGCGCACTACCTCCTCGCACGTGTCAGGGCGAAGGATCAAGGGCTGCGGGTCGCTCAGAACGAGGTCCACGGGAGGCCGGCCCTCTTGGGACACCTGGTCCACCAGCCGGGCCAGCCGCTCGTGAAGGGCCTGGGGCGGTTGAGGGTCCTGTTGCAGGCTGGTAATGGCGCGGCGCACCTCCGCGGAGGCCTGGTCGATGGCAGGGCGCAGGCGCTGGAGTTGCGCGATGGCCGCCCAGCTCTGGCCGGCTGTCACCAGGTCAGTCACCTGGTCGATTTGGAGACCCAGGTAACTCACCATCTGCGCCAGTCCGTCGTGCATTTCGGCGGCGATCCGTTGGCGCGCTTCGAGAGCGGCGGCGCGCTCTGCCTGCTCGAAGAGCCGGGCGTTCTCCAGAGCGATGGCGGCCGAGCCAGCCAGTTCCGTCAGCAGATGCGCGGCTTCGTCGGAGAACCGGCCTGCCTTGGAGCTACCCACGCACAGCGCCCCGATGACGCGCGGCCCGATGCGCAGCGGGGCGACCAGGTGGCTGGCCCGGAATGGCCTGGCCACGACGCTACAGCAGCCGTGACATTCGGCAGCGCCGCAGGGCAGGGCGCGGTCGCCTGCCAGCACCCGATCCGCCGGCAGGAGCAGCGCCGACGTGCGCTGGCCGCATACTGCCTGGGGAGGGCCGGTGCTGGCACGGACGGTCAGGATGTTAGGTTCCGACTCCAGCAAGCAGAGGACGGCCACATCCGCTCCCAGGAGCGTCGTCGCTTTGTCGGTCACCGACTGGAGGACATGGCGGGTCTCCAACTGGGAAACGATCTCCCGGATCACCTCGTGGAGCGCATCCAACTCCCGAGTCCGCTGGGCGATGCGCGACTCCAGTTGTTCGGTGAGCTGGTGTTGAGCCTGCTGTGAGGTGGCCAGTTCGCGGCGCATGGCGTCGAGACTCTGGGCCAGGCACGCCGTCTCCTGCGGCCCGGGCGGATCGACCGGCGTGCTCAAGTCACCACTGCCGATACGCTCGGCGGCCAGGCCGAGCCGGTGCAGGGGCTGTACCAGCGACCGATGGAAGAGCAGAAAGCCTGCGGCCAGTACGGCCAGCGCCGTGAGCAGGAAGGCGACCTGGATGCGGCGCAGATGGACGATCTTGAGTTCGGCCGCCGTCTCGTACCGCCGCACCACCTCGTCGGCCTGCCGCAGCAGCTCCGGGCTGAGGCGCTCGATGGCATGGACGGCGGCCTCTGCCTCCGGACCTGGCTCGGTGGCGGAGATGCGGCCCAGGTGCGCGCGGAAGATGGTCCATGTATCCTGAACCTCCTTCAGAGCGGCCAGGGTCTCCGGGTCCTGCGTGGCCGGGACGAGCACGGAGCGGTCCGGTGAATAGGTCACGGAGCCACCGACGACCAGAGCGTCCAGCGTCTGCTCGAAGGTATGAGCCGCGTCCGCCAGAGCGGTCCGGGAAGCCTCGTCTGCATACTGATCCAGGAGCAGGGCTTTGTGCGTCATCTGCTGGACCAGCATACGCTGCCGGCCGGCCAGGTCGATCATCACGGCATCCTGTTCCTGGGCCTCAATGGCCCGCAGCGTGGCCAGCGCCGACAGGGAGAACAACACCGCGAAGGCCAGAAACAGTAGTCCCAGCCGCCCCTTCAGGCTGTGAAGCATTTTACGCTACCGACTCGAAGGCGACTCACCGATCCGGGAAGCCTCCTGCTCGGAATCCATCGATCAGACGTCATCTGCCCCCTCTCGCTGCCATTGTACCATGACCGGCGGCATCCAGTCAAGGCGTCGGGCCAGTTCCTGGGCGTCAAGGCGTCCGCCGGAGACTGCCGGAAGGCTCCACTCCCCTCACCGGGAGTCGAGGCTTGAGCCGGAGACCTGCCTGACTGAACATGGCCGGCCCATCCGTGCCCTCGCCGCGCGGGTTGGGCGCCTTGCAAGAAGATCGTAGGTCTCTACCCCATAGAGAACGCCATGATCCGGTGGTTAAGGTTGTCAGTGACCAGAATGCGTCCTTGCGGGGTGACTGTGATCCCATAGGGCTGGTTGAGCTGGCCTCTCAGCATCTTCGGGCCCCCGAAACAGAACAGGAAATGGCCCTCGGTGTCAAAGACCCCAATGCGATTATTCATCCGATCGACCACATAGACCCTTTGCATCCTATCGAGCGCGATGCCACGTGGGAGCGCGAATTCACCGTCCCCAGACCCCGACTTCCCAAAGGCAAGGACAAAGTTCCCTCGGAGGTCAAACTTTTGCACTCGGTTATTCGCGCTGTCCGTGACGTAGACATAGCCCTGCTGATCGAAGGCAAGATCGCTCGGGTTATCGAACTGTCCTTCCTCGTGCCCGCGCGTGCCGAACTTGAACAACGGATGGCCTTCGGCATCGAGCTTTTGAATGCGGTGGTTGTACGCGTCAACCACCCAGAGATACCCCTGTGGGTCAATATGCACGCTACGACAGCGGTGAAACTCGCCATCCCCTGAGCCATGCTGGCCAAACTTGGTGAGGAAGTGACCTTGGGCATCAAACTTGTGAATGCAGTCCATCTTGCCGTCAGCCACATAGATGTTCCCGGCTGGGTCCACGGCGACGCCGGTCGGCATGCCGACCTTGCCCACCTTCTTCTTCAACCATCCCCCCTCGCCTTGGCCAAACATCATCAAGAATTTGCCGCGCGGGTCGAGTTTTGTCACCCGACTCACGGCGCCCTGGGCCACATAGATGTTCATTGACTCGTCGGTTGTGATACCACACGGTTTTGCGAGAGGCCCAAATGCCTCAAGATACTTGACTTGCACTGCTGACATCATGGCTGCCCTCCTTGTCGGTCAACACCTTGTGCTTCCCTAACACGCCTCTGGCGAACCGCCATATCAAGGCTCATCCTTGCTCAACATCCGCCCCACGGCAAGCGGCTCAAGCCGCATGTGGTTCGATCGCCGGTCTGCCTGCCTAGAGACCGAGTTCTCTCTTCTTTCGCTCGTACTCCCCGGCAGAGATGATCCCCTGCGCACGCAACTTCTCCAGATCGGCGAGAGGAGTCGGCTTCTGTTGCACGCCGGGCGCAACGGGGGCCTCCGCTACCCTCTTGAGCTTGCCCTTGACCGCCCTGACCACGAAAGACCTGGCCGCTTGGTCGTGGGGGAATCTCGCGTATTGGGGCAGCGCCCTCAGGATGATCCAGCCAAGGATGCTGGCGGTGATGGCGATCCCGAACGCAACCGCGATGACGGTCACATACAGGACCACGGCTCTCAGGAGGCATCGGCCCCACCCCAGTTTGTTGCCTCTGACGTCAACCACTCGCATGCCCAACAGCGCTTTCCCGATCGTTCTCCCAAACAGTCGGTGCATCAGCGTGTCGTAGGCGATGACCGCTACCGCCCAGGATGCCACGGTTAGCCCGCCGAAAGCCTCATCAGAGATGGATGACTCGGCGGTTGCAATGGACAGCGGCACCATGGCCAGCGTAAACAGGACAAGCCAGGCAAAGATCAGGTCTATGAACCTTGCCGCAAGCCTCCGGTAGGATGTGGCTTGCTCGTATTCGATGGTTTGGGCAGATGCTGGTGCTTTCATATTCGTATCTCCTACACCATGTTCAGTTGGGCGAACTTGGCGGCGTAGCCCCTGTTCGGAATAGAGATGACCACGCTCGTGCCGACCAGCCAGGCATCCACGGGTTCAACAAAGTACCTTCTGAAAAGCATCTTGACGGGGAACTTGACAATCAGCCAGGCCAGCCCATACCCGATCAAGAGGCCCATGGCCAGGAGGAGACCACACCACACGAACGTTGCTCCAGGTTGTTTGGTTGCCATCCACACGAAGAGCAGTCCGATGGGAATCCCCAACACGAGAGCAACGATGTATCGTACTCGGTCAAGAAGCTTGCCCCTGCGGATCTTGGAGAAGCACCCCTGGCAGTAGGGTATCCCTGGAACCTCAATGCGAATCTTGCCCAAGTTCTTGAATGTGGCCTCCAGCTTGAGACTGTCTGTCACCTCCGCGCGGCCTCCACATACGGCGCACTCCGGTGGCCACTGGATGGCATCGATGTTCTGCTCGACAATAAAGTTCTTCCGCTCCTGCCGCAGCCGCGGCCTCTTTTGCAGTTTGTTGTCCATTGTATCCTCGCATTCTTCCTCCTCAATTCGCTCGGGGGCTCATCCGCCCATGAGAACACTTGGCCTCCATGCCTCGGTATTCGGCACACGGGCCCGACTATGATTAGGTTGACAATCAGGCTGTAACAGTGCTTATCTTGCACCCGTGCACCCAGACAGCCACTTCCTGACAATCGCCCCCAATGGGCGACCATGATCCCTGTTATCTACCGAAACGGCAATACGCCAACGCCGCCCACGAGTTCATTGGGCGGTGCCTCTTTTCTCCAACTGCTGGGGCACAAGGATGTCGCGGATAACCATGGGGTACACCCAGGTTGTGCAGCGCAGCGGGTGGAGCTCTTCCAGGTGAGACAGACGAGAGATTGACGCCAAACGAGCGAGGATACCCGGTTGACCGGGAAGAAGACAAAATCGCTGTGGAAAGTTCATGGACCCCTTGGCCCGGCAGGAGTCCATTGCTGCTCCTTTCCGCGCCTGGAATCCGGGTTTCTCCCCGGTTTCCGACGCAAGCCAACATACATTATAGCACCGATGCTAGGTTTGTCAAATTGCCCCTGCTGGGCGGGAATGATGTTCACAGGCAAGAATCGGCTCAGATGACCACTCTGCCGGGGAGTCAAGGCTTTAGCCGGAGACCGCCTAACGGCGCCACTCCCCTGAGAAGATGTCCCCCGCCCTTGCACCCCGGTTGATGACTTGACATTTCGGAAAAGCGGGATTATAATCAGGGTGCTGAGTGTGGCAGGACCCTTCGGAGATATTCGTGTGGTGAACGCCGCTGGGCACCTCTACAGGCCAGCGGCAATTTTTGTTTAAACATTGCGTATTGCAGGAAGGAGAAGGTAATTCAGATGCCAAGTTTTAAAGATCGCGTGCTGCGGTGCGCCGATTGCGGAAGCTCCTTTGTGTTCACGGCCCGTGAGCAGGCGTTCTATCAGGAACGCAACTTTTCGGAACCGAGGCGTTGTCCTGCCTGTCGTGCGGCCCGCAAAGCCGGTCAACCCGGAGGTGAACGCACCAGTCGTCCGCCTCGACAGATGTACGATGTGGTCTGCGCTGACTGCGGCAAACCCACCCAGGTCCCCTTTCAGCCTCGCAACGATCGCCCGGTGTATTGCAAGGACTGTTACGAAAAGCATCAACAACGTTAGTTCGATTCGATTGCCAAAAGGCGCCGGGAACTGCGCCCGTCATCGTCGCCATCGGCTCCCGATCAGGTAGCCGATGAGGGCGATCTCTGCCCAGAGGGCGGCAGCGCGAAATGCGGTTGCATATCCTGCGGCCTGGGCGACGATCCCCAGGCCGAAGGAGCCGAGTCCCATGCCGCCGTCGAAGCAGGTGTACAAGAAGCCGAGGGCGGTGCCCCGCGCTTCCGGCGCGGTGACGTCGATCAGTGCCGTATCCAGGCCGGCGCGGACCAACCCCCAGCTCAAGCCGAGGCCCACTCCGGCGGCCAGCAGCGCCGCATCGTGGCCCACCACAGCCAATCCGGCCATGGCCACACCCGTGCTCACCATGCCGGGGATGGCCACCGCGCGCCGGCCGAGCCGATCGGATAGCCAGCCGGCCGCCGCCTGGGTGGCCATCATCGCCACCGCAAAGGCGCTAAAGTAGCCGCCTGCCGCCGCCAGGCCCCGTTCCGCGGCAAAGGGCGGCAGGAAGCTCATCGTTGCCCCATAGGCAACGGCCAATCCGGTGCTCCCTAACGCGATCGCCCGGACGGATCGGATGCGGATGACCGACCGCCAGCCGGGACCGGATCCGGTCTGCCCATCGGCAACCACCGGCCGGTCCGGTTCGCGGATCGGCAGGAGGACGACCAGGCTGAGCAGGGCGATGGCGGCGGCTGCCAGGAAATGGACCGGGTATCCCCACTCAAGCCGGACCTGCGCCCCCACCGCCGGGGCAAACAGCATCCCCAGGTTGCTGGTGATGCCCGATATCCCCACCGCTTCCCCGCGGCGGTGGGCGGGGGCCATGTCGCCCACCAGGGTGATATAGGCCGTGGTGAACGCCGCGATCCCGAGCCCGCGCAGCAAGCGCACTGCCAGCAGCGGCCAGACCGAGGGGACCCCCAGATAGAGGACTGGCTCCAGGGCAAAGAGCCCGGCTCCGATCAGGAGCCACCGCTTCCGTCCCCAGCGGTCCACCAGCCGCCCGATCGCCGGACGCCCGACGACGGCGCTCAGCGTGGCCAGACTCACCGCCAGGCCGATCTCGGTCGCTCCGCCGCCCAGCGTTTGAATGTACGCCGGCACGGTGACATAGGTCCACTGGAAGCTGGCAAAGAAAAAAAAGTTGGCCACAAGGGCCAAATAGAAACCGAGAGGGTATGGATGCTTGTCGCCCATCCTGGCGGGGTCAGGGCAGCCCCACGGCCCGTTTCACTTCGTCGATCACCTGACTGGCGATGGCTCGGGCGCGGCGAGCGCCATCGGCCAGCACATCCCAGACATAGTCGGGATCGGCAGCAAACCGCGCCCGACGCTCGCGGAAGGGAGCAAAATAGTCGCTCAGGTTGCGGGCAAAGATCTTTTTGCACTCCACGCAGCCAATGGCCGCCGAACGACAGTCCACCTCGATCTGACGCACCTGGGCCGGCGAGAAAAAGCCGTGGAGGGTAAAGACGTTGCACACCTCCGGATGGCCGGGATCGTGGCGGTAGCGGCGGGCCGGATCGGTGACCATCATCCGCACCCTCTGCCAGATTTCCTCCGGCGAGGCGCTGATCTCGATGTGGTTGTTCAGCGATTTGCTCATCTTGTTCACCCCATCGATGCCCAGCACCTTGGGAAAGTCGGTGTGCTTGGCCTGGGGCTCCACCAGCACCGGCCCGAATAGATGGTTAAAGCGGCGGACGATCTCGCGGGTGAACTCCAGATGAGGCGCCTGGTCAATCCCCACCGGCACGGTATCCGCTTTGTAGAGGGCGATGTCGGCGGCCATGAGCACCGGATATCCCACCAGGCCATAGTTCACGTTATCCGGCTGCTGGCGCACCTTCTCCTTGAAGGTCGGCAGACGGGTGAGCCAGCCGAGGGGGGTGACCATGGACAGGATGGTGTGCAGTTCGGTCACCTGCGGGACGTGGGATTGGACAAAGATGATCGTTTCTTCGGGCCGCATCCCGGCCGCCAGCCAGTCCAGCACCATTTCGCGGGTCCATTCTTTCAGCTTGTCGGTGTCTTCCAGGGTGGTCAGCGCATGCAGGTCCACCACGCAATAGACGCACTCGTACTCATCCTGGAGGGCGACATAGTTGCGGATGGCTCCCAGGTAGTTGCCCAGATGCTGGCGGCCGGTGGGCCGCGCCCCACTGAAAACCCGTCCTTTCTTTTCCATCTCGTGTCAATCCCCCGAACTCTTTTTGCGACGACGTTTCAACGCGGCCTGGGCAGCGCGGGCATAGATCGAACCGGGCAATAGCTCGATCGCCTGATGGTATCGGGCAGTGGACCGGACCTCATCCCCCTTTTGCTCGTAAGCGTAGCCCAGGTTGTAGTAGCAGGCCGCTTCGTACTTGAGGCCCAGCCGGGAGCGGGCCTCGGAAGCCAATACCCCTTCCAGGGTCTGGATGGCGGTGTCAACCTCTCCTTTGTGCAGTTCCGCCGCGCCCCGGTTGGCCAGGACGATGAGACGGGAGGTCACATCGGGCCACCAGGCCAGCCCCAGGCGGTAGAGCTGGAAGGCCAGATCATACCGCCGCTGTCGGGCCAACAGGTTGGCCACGTCCACGATCAACCGGGAACGCATAGTGACCAGATAGAGGATCACCACCAGAAAGACCGGGTTCAGCGGAGCCCCCGCCAGCCACGAGCCGCCCACCAGCAGGACGGTCAACCCGACCGCCTCCAGGGCGAACTGAACCGACAGCCCTTCCCGGCGGAGGAGGGAGAGCGCCCCAAAGACGAGGATGAATAGAAACGATGTCAGAATCAGGAACAGATATGGATTCAGGTTCCCCATGCCCGTCTAGGTGGCAGTCTCCCCTCCGCCAAACAGGTATTCGGCGGTGCGTTTCAACATCTCCACCCCCTTGACCTCCGTATCAAAGAGGGGGAGCACGGCCCGCACATCGGAGAAGGTGCGCGCAATTTCGTCCAGATACTCGGCCTGCATCGCGATCCGGTTCTTGACAAAATCAGGAGCGTCCTCGCCGACCCGGCTTTTGTCAATGACCATATTCACCACCACCCCGCCCACCGGGATACCAAACTCGTCGAACCAGTGGATAAAGCGGCGGATGACGGCGATGGGCAACGCCTCGGGCAACGTCACGAAAAAGAAGGCGGTCTTCTCGGCGTCGGTCAGGAGCTCTTTGGCGTGCTTCATCCGCGTCCGCAGGTTGAGCAAGTATTCCATCAACGGATCTTTTTCCTTCTTTTTGCGGCTATAGGACAAAAGCTCGCGCAGGCTCTGCGCCTCCTGGCGGCTCTGGACCATCTTGTTGACCCACATGGAATAGACGTCCGACATTCCCAGCAGCCGGCGGGCGTTGGCCGTGGGTGCGGTGTCAAACACATAGACGTCGTACTTGTCCTCGAACATGAGGTCAATCATGTTCTCGAACATGGCCGACTCTTCAAAGGCGGGGTTCATCGTCGCCGATTCGACAAACTCGTCGGCTTTGGTCTTGATGTCGGCATATTTGAGAAACCACTCGATCTTTTCTCGGATCTCTTTTTTCGATTTCTCGATGGTGTCCCGGGTGTCGATCTCGTAGGCATAGAGGTTGGGGACGCCGATGACCGGCGTATGTCGCCCGAACACATCCTGGCCCAGCAGGCTGCTCAGGCTGTGCACCGGGTTGGTCGAAGCCAGCAGCGTCTTTTTGCCCTGCTGGGCAAACCACAGGGCCGCCGTGCCGGCCAGCACCGTCTTGCCCACCCCTCCTTTGCCGCCGAAAAAGATATATTTCAAACCTGGATGCTCTTCCAGGAACTGGACGGTCGTCTTGGTGATCATCCTTTCTATCCTCCAAACATCTCGTTGGCCATCTTTTCGATCATCGGCAGACCGGTGATGTCCCGCTCCAATTCGGGGATGTAGGCCAGAACCTGGTCGCCCAACTCGCGCTGGATCGTCGCCAGGTGGGTCTTTTGCATGGCAAGGCGATGGCGCAGGTACTCGGGGATCTCCTGGCTGGCCAACGACTCGGGGATGACGCGGTTGACGATATAGCCCGACAGAGGCACATTGTATTTGGCAAAGAGGCCGGCCGCCTTTTTGGTATCGAGAATGGCCATCTCTTCCGGGATCACCACAAAGAAGAAGGCCGTGCGTTCCCGATCGGTGAGGATGCTGGACGACTTGTTGATCCGCTCTTTGATATACTGCAGCTCGCGGAGGATGGCATCCTCTTCCAGTTCTTTCTTGCGCTGCAAAATGGCTGCGACCTGGGCATATTCTTCCATTTCGGCGCGCAGGGCGGTGATCTTGTCGATCCATTCGTCGTACACACTGGCCATGCTCAGGTAATAGAGGGCGTGGCCGAGCGGCACCAGGTCGTAGATGTAATAGTCGTACTCCTGGCTGACGACAATGTCCACCACCGCGTCAAAGATGGCGCTCTCTTCCATGGCCGGTTCGGCTGCCGCCGCCTGGATATAGTTCTCGATCTCCTCCGGCACCTGGTCCAGCCCATACATCTCCCGGATTTTGGCGCGGATGGTATCCTGATACTCTTTGATCCGCTGGTCGGCGTCGATCTCCTGGGCATAGAGGTTGGGGATGATCTCGACCGCTCCTTTGCCAAAGATGTCCCGCTGGAAAATATCCGACAGGGAGGCCTGGGGGTCCACCGAAAAAACCAGGACCCGGTAGCCTTGTTGGGCCAGCCAGAAGGCGGTGGCGGCGGAAAAGGTGGTCTTGCCCAATCCGCCTTTGCCGCCGAACATGATATAGCGACGTTCTGGATGTTCTTCAAAGACCTTTCTGAGAGACAAGGGGTTCCTCCTTTAGGCCAGGGCGTCGGTCAGATCGCGTTCGCGGAGCATCCGCCGCTTCCAGGTGCTGATCTGGGGGACGACATAGGGCAGGATGCGCAACGAATAGTAGGGCGGCAGGATGGGGATACCCAGCAGATCGCCCATGGTGATCAGGATAAACAGGTGCTCCATGCTCCCCCGCGTCTTGAGAGCATAGCGGCTCATATCATGGCCGGCCATCCCATACAGGATACTTTTGGCCGTATCCCAAAAACTCGGCTTTTTCTGTTCCTCTTCTGACATCTCTCCTCCTTCACGTGAACTCTTGATCACACAGATCGGTCAGATCCCGTTCCCGCAACAGAGCATATCGCCACCCCTGGATGTTCGGCACGACATAGGGCAGCAACCGCAGGGCATAGTAGGGCGGCAAGATCGGCACGCCTAACACGTCGCCGAACACGGCCAGGATGAACAACCGCTCGATCATGCCCCGCTCCTTCTTCAGGTCGCGGACCATTTCGTAGACGGTCATACCATAGAGCATCTCGCCCACTATGCGGACGAACGACCGCGCTCGTTCCTGCCATGTCATCCTGGCCCTCTCACTGCCAGCGCTGTGGCTGATGCTGGTTCCAGCAATCAAAATGATACACGCTTTTGCCGGATTGGTCAAGCGCGGCGCTTATCGTCACCACGGGATCGTCGTACGGCAGTTGCCGAGCAGGTCCACAGGCCCGATGCGGCGTTGTGGAACGGCCCGGGAAGTGGAAGCTTTCACTGGATTCGGCGTGGTTCCTTTCCGGCTAAAGCCTTGACTCCCGAAGAAGGGGGTGGAGCCTTCCGGCGGACAATCCGGCTAAAGCCTGGGCGCAGCACCGCTGCGCCCCTACGCCTTGATTTCCGGGCGAGGGGGGTGGAGCCTTCCGGGCGGAGCACGCCATCCTCTGGGCTTGCCCAAGAGGCGGACCTCCGACATGAAAAGAGGGAGAATCTGCCTGGATTCTCCCTCCTCGACCTTGCGTTCGCTCACGCCCTGGCCGGTTTGGCCATCGCCTCCGCGCGGTAGCGCCGAATCGCCTGGACGCCGTCCCAGGCGAGGATGGATGCGGCAACCACCAGGATCAAGGCCACCAGGCCGATGATGACCTGGGCGGTGGTGTACTGGCCGACATTGGCGATGTTGTACTTGGCCGGGTCCGCCGTCTTGGGCAGGTTGATGAAGAAGGCTTCGTAGGCTTTGTAGAGCAATGCCCCGATGGTGGTGACGAACATAAAGACGAACGGCCAGAAGGTCCACTGGTAGTTCTTGCCCTTGGACATCAGCCACAGGGTGATGAGCAGCAAGGCCAGCGAGGCCATGAGCTGATTGGCTGCGCCAAAGACCACCCAGATCTGCAGGAAGGGCACGACCCAGATCAGGAGCAGGGTCAGCGCCAGAGCGACGATGGTCCCGACATGGACATTCTTCATGGCCGGGAAGCGGTCGCCCAGTGCTTCGGCGCTGGCGACGCGCATAAAGCGGACGACCAGGTACATGATCGTCAGCGCCATCAGGCAGAGAAAGACCATGCCATAGGCCGCACCAAAGCTGGTGGGCAATCCCCACTTGCTCATGAATGCCGCCAACCCGTTGGCAAAGACGGCGGCCGCTTTGGCTCCGCCGCCGGCATCCACATAGCCCTGGTAGCTGCCCCAGGCGGCCGTGGCCGTCAGGAAGGCCATGGTGGCAAAGAACATCTCCAGGAACATGGCGCCGCCGCCGACAAACAGGGCATCGCCTTCCTTCTCAAGCTGGCGCGCCGTGCCTGAACTGGAGACCAGGGAGTGCCACCCGGAGATGGCGCCGCAGGCGATGGTCACGAACAGGATGGGCCACAACGGCCCCAGGCCGGGGACATTGAACATCCGATAGGCCGGAAAGTCGCCCAGGCCCGGATGCCAGATCAACAGTCCCAACACGCCGCCCAGGATGCCGATGAACACGATCCAGAAGGCGACATAGTTGATCGGCTGCGCCCACCGCCAGATGGGGAGCACTGCACCAAAGTAGCAGATGATCACCACCAGCAGGCTGCCGACGAATCCGGCCTGGGTCACATTCAGGAACAACTTGGGACTGGCCGCCCCACCCGCCGTGCCATAGATGGAAGCCCAGAAGTTGCGGACCGGCTCCAGGGTACCCAGCCAGATGCCGAGAAAGGCGATCACGACGGTGACGACGCTGGTGAGGATGATGTCCTGCTTCCATTTATAGGTCATCTGCCCGGCCAGGATGCCGGCCAGGATGACGATGATCACCCCCAGCGGCACGGCCGGATTGGTCAGCAGGTTAAAGCCCACCTGGATGCCAAAGGAGCCCATGATCAGCCACAGGTAGAAGTAGATAAAGATGAGGAGGATCATGCGCGACCGTGGGGAAATGAGCCGATAGCTGAGCGCGCCGAAGGTCTGGCCTTCTTCCCGGACCCCCATGATGATGCTGGAATAATCCTGCACCCACCCGATAAAGAAGGTGCCGAGGATGATCCACAGCAGGGCGGGAACCCAGCCCCATTGCACGGCGACAATCGGCCCCAGAATTGGCCCTAATGCGGCGATCGATTTGAACTGATAGCCAAACAGCACGTTGCGGTTAGCCGGGGTGAAATCCACGCCATCCATGTACATCTTGGCCGGTGTCGCTTTCTTGTCATCCGGCTGGATAATGTTCCGGTCAATGGACCTGGCGTACCAAAAGTACCCCACCCCGATGGCCACCAAGCCGAGAATCAAAATGAGAATGCTCACTGTTCCTCCCTCCTACTCCTTTGTAGATTTTGGACCCATGAGATTCAACCGGCGCTCGTACCGGAACGATTCCGTTATCGGTCTAGGTCAGTGCTCCCTCACCTCCTTTCCCTGGTCGCCGGGACCCACGTCTCCCCCCGGCATCCATTCCCCCCTTGGTGGATCCATCCCACTCGCCGCTGGTAGGCAATTATAGTGTATCACCAAATTTGTGAATTGTCAATGGGGGTTTTCATTTCTTCCGCCCCGGAGTCGAGGCGTTCGCCAGTGAACCGCCGGAAGGCTCCACTCCCTTCGTCCTGGAGTCGAGGCTCCCATGGCGAGGCCCCACCCGCCCGGCGAATTGACAGCGGAGCAAATCCTTCTATAATGATGGGGTTGAGCGGACAGGCGCTCCGTCGGCGCAGGCCGACGGCCAGCCGAAGGCTCTCCAGGGGCGATTTCAATCGCTGTCTATTTTCGAGGCATTCATGTCGGAATCAGGCACACATCATAGAGCCGCAAGCCGATGGGCCCGTCTGGCCCCCTGGTTGTTGATCGGCGCGATCGTGCTGTTTCACGCCGTCAACAACTGGCTCTGGCTGACGGAAAATGTCACCTCCACGGGCTGGGACAAACCGCGCCACCTGGCGCGCAGCCTGTACCTGGCCCAGATTCTGAATCCGATCACCATCCGCTCCCTCTTTACCGCCGTGGTCAGCGATCCGGTGCGCCCGCCGGTCTTTCCCATCTCCGGCGCAGTGATGTACCAACTGTTCGGCCCGAGCGATGACGCGGCGGTGATGGTCAACATCGGCTACATGATCATCGTCCTCGCGGCCACCTATGGCATCGGCCGTCGCTGGGGTGGGCGCCGCCTGGGGCTGGTGAGCGTGGCGCTGCTGGCGGTCTTGCCCATGTTTTACGCCATGTCGCGCTATTTCTATGTGGAATTTGCTCTGGGGGCGATGGTGGCCCTGACCATCTACCTGATGTTGACCACGGAGGGCTTTCAGCGCCGGGGCGCCTCGCTTCTCTTTGGATTAAGCCTGGGGCTGGGTCTGCTCACCAAGCGGACCTTCCCTGTATTTGCCGTCGGTCCGGTGCTGGTCTATCTGTTCATCTCTGGCCTGGCATCCGAACTGTGGCGCCGGCTGAAGCACCGGCCTCGGGTCCACTGGAACAAGGCGCTGCTGGCGCTGGTGGGCGGCTTCCTCCTGGCCGCCGTCTGGTATCTGCCGAATCGCGAGACGGTGCGGGGGTTTGTCCTGGGGGATGCGCTGTTTCTGATCTGGGGAGCGTTGGCGACGCTGACCCTCTATTTCGCCCTGCTGCGGCCAGACCCGGTGTCGAACGCGCTGTCGGCCTTTTTCCTGGCGGCCGGGCTGGGTTCGCTGTGGTACCTGGCCCGCATCGAGGAGGTGGTGCGGCGGGTGGCGCTCTACGGCTATGGCATTGAGGACCCCCGCGGCCGGACGCTGCGCCTGGACCAGATCGGCACCTATCTCTATTACCTGCGCAAGCTGGGCAACGAGCACCTATCCTTTGTCCTGTTTGTCGTGTTCTCGCTGGTGTTGCTGGTGAGCGTGGGGGTTTATGTCCGGCGACAAAAGGGCTGGCGGCCGGCGCTGCGCCATATCCGCCCGGAGGGTTGGGTGGCGCTGGCCTGGGCCGGGGGCGGGTACGCCATCCTCACCTTTTCCATCTATCAGGAGACGCGGGCCTACACCCCGGCCCTGCCGGCGGTGGCATTGATCTGGGCTGCCGCGATCCAGAAGTTGCCGTGGCGGCGGGTGCGGTGGGGAATATTGGCCCTGGTGTTGGCCGTTGGCCTGTTCCAGTTCCTGGTGATCTCCTATGAGCCGGTGTACCGATGGGCCCCTCCCCGGTTCTTCACCCTGCCCGGTTGGGGGCGGACCAGCACCGTGGCCCAGGGGGTCTACCTCCAATTGCCCGACGAGGGCAAGACCGACCGCGGCTATGCCATCTATCCGGATGTGCTGGACCGGATGGAGCGGCACCGCCAGGAGGCCGGGCGCGAACTCCTCAGCCTGGGGATGCTGGTCAACACCAGCCAGATCAACGCCGGCCCGTTCAATTTCCTGATCCTGACCCGCTACCCGAACCTGCGAGTGGAGAGTCTGATCGAGCGCTTTAACGAAGCCTCGCCCTACCGGCGGCTGTTCGCCCACGACTATGTCATCGTCAAGCGGATCAATGCCGGGATGAACCCGGTCCAGAAGCAGCTCATCCTCGATATTTTAGATGGGCCGCCGCGCCTCTTTGCCCAGGCCTTTGAACTGGAGACCAGCTACCCTCTGCCCGATGGCGACACGGTCTATCTCTACCGACAGCGCTACCCGTTGCCGGCCGACTATCCGACCGATTATCTCGACCGCCTGGCCGAGAAGCTGAACCAGCGGACGCGGCAGGGCGATGCCATCCTGGTCACACCGCCGGCCTTTCTGAGTCCGCTGGTGGCCCGCTACAGCGGCGCGGCTGAGGTGTATCTGCCCCCGGCGAACGAGGAGGAATGGGACGAGATCGCCGCCCAGCACCGCCGCATCCTGCTGATCATCGGCGATGCCGGGGAAGCGGCCGGCCCGGCGCTGGACTGGCTCAACCAGCACGCCTTCTGGGCCAGCCACGAGTGGTCCGATAGCCTGCAATGGATCACCTACGGGACAGCCGGCGGACCCCTGGCCATGAGCCCGACCGTCGAGGTGCAGGCGGAGCTGGGTGGGCAGTTCCGGCTGGTGGGGGTGGACCGACCGGCTGACCCCTGGCGCGCCGGCGAGGTCGCGCCCCTGACGCTTTTCTGGCGTGCGCAGGCCGCGCCTGCCGAGGATTATGCGGTGTTTGTGCACCTGCTGGATGAGAGCGGTCATCTGGCGGCGCAAACCGATTGCCCGCCGGTGGGCGGTTCACGGCCGACGAGTGGCTGGCGGGCGGGCGAGTTCGTCATTGACCGCCACGGCCTGCCCCTGCCGGAGGATTTGCCCCCCGGCCGGTATGAACTGCGGGTAGGAATGTATCAGCCGGCCAGCGGTGAGCGGTTGCCGGTGGCCGGAAGCGGGGACGCCGCGCCGACCGATGCGGTCTCGCTGGGTTGGATCGAGGTGGAGGCGGCGGCCCAGTAGGGGGGAGCGTAGGGCGACCAGGACGGTCGCCCCTACTTTGGCCGGTCAACCGCCTGAAGGCTCCACTCCCCCACCCGGAGTCGAGGCCTCCGCCGCCGACCCCTGGATATTTTCATCGCGCGTGGCGCCCCGCCCGGCAGGGGAACGCCCCCGCGTCGGGGAAGGGCTGGGGAGGGCCAACCGCGGAAAGAAAAAAGGTACCCTCAACGAGGGTACCTTTCGACCACGAAGGGCAGGAACCCGGGTTCTGACAGATTCAGTAACGCCGCAGTAGCAGCGGCAGGTAGACGCGGTACTGCACTGCCGCGCCGCCCCAAAAGCCGCCGAGCAGTGTGTAGCCGCCACCCTCGAGCGCGCCGGCATCCGGCTGGCCGACGGTGCCGCCCAGCGCGTAGGCGCCAGCCTCGCTCCAGGTATATCCGCCGCCGTCCACCGTGTTCCAGGTCAGGTCGTAGCCGCCGCCGGATTGGGCGGCAACGCCGACGACAAGAACCAGGGCGAGGAGGACGGCCAGCGTAGCGCTGCTACGCCCAATACGCCCAGCCGTGAAACGGGATCCGTGCATCGCTCCCTCCTGCTCTCACGGGTCGCTCTTCTGGTAGACACAGGCGACGAGGCCGTCGTTCTCGTTGCAGACCAGAGAGGCGATATACTGGTACCTGGCCAGGATGAGCTGGAAGCCCTGATAGTGGGGGAACGTGATCGTGGCCGGGGAGCCCGACGAAGCCTCGCCGTGCACCACGGTACCGCCGTACCAGAGCGTGTACTCCACTATCGTTGTGGTGGTCTTGATGATCAGTGTATGATCCCAGTCTGAGTCGCCGTCTGTGAGCACGGTCCATCCGGTGGTGGACATGCTAAAAAGCTGTTCCTGAGTGGTGGAACCCTCATACACATAGGAACTGCCCAGCAATGCGGCAGACGCAAACGCCGAGGCGTGCTGGCCGTCCAGTGTATCGGCGTCCAGGCCGGAGTCGTGGCCGTCATTGCCGGCATGCCAGACCGTGTTGCCGTTGATCAGGAAACCGGCGCTGCCGGTGGTGAACGCCACACCGCCCGTCGCCCGCACGGCAAACTGGTTGACGGCGGTAGAGGAAAAGTCGGCATCCGTTGAGTCGGCCCAGACGAACGCACCGGTATGGTTCGCCTTGGCGCGCCGGCCGGCGGCGAAACTGTAGTTGCCCTGGGCAGTGTTATCGCGGCCTCCCGGCACGGTGGCGTAGGAGCCGCTGGCGGTGTTGTTCTCGCCCCCGCCGACGGCGGCGTGGTGGCTGGCGGTATTCTCGCGGCCACCGGCGACCGTGGCGTCGCCTCCGCTGGCGACGTTCCCGTAGCCTCCACCTACCGTCGCGTTCGTGTTGCTGGCGGTGTTGCCCCCGCCCCCGGCCACGGTAGCGTTCCAGCCGCTGGCCGTGTTGTTGCTGCCTCCGCCGACGGTCGCCCCTGTGTCGCTGGCGGTGTTGCCGCTCCCCCCGCCGACCGTGCCATAGTTGGCGGTGACCTGGTTGATCACACCGCTATACCCGCCGCCGCCGATGGTGGCGCCCACCACACCGGCATTCACGCTGTTGCCGCTGTAGCCGCCGATGAGGTTGGGGCTGGTGGCGTTCGGCTCCAGGCGCAGGGCGCGCTGGCCGTTGACCTTGAATTCCAGGGCCTGGTTGTCGGTGGTGCCCAGGAAGTTCGTCCCGGGCGTGGTGCCGCTGTTGCCGGTGAGCGACCAGGCAGACCTGGCATACAATGCATACGGTGCGGCCGTCAGCGCCTGGCGCGGCATGAGGGTGGTGTAATCCGCGTCCCCCGTGCACTTGACGGCAATCTGCAGCCAGCGGGCGTCCCCCTGGAAAGCGCCCACGCCAAAGTCCAGGTCGGGGATGGTGAACAGGCCATCGGTCACCTGGACGCCCGTCTTGTTCTGAGACGTACCGATCTGCGTACCGCCGCTGGCGGCATCCCACAGGCTGAACTGAAAGTCGCAGGTGTCGTCAACGGGATTCCCGCCTCTTTTGAGTTGGCCCTGGTAGGTGAAGGCCGTGCCCACGAGCGCCAGCGGGCCGGTTTCCCCCTGCGGCTGCGGCCCTTGGGCCTGGGTCAGCCCCACGGTCAGGACCAGAAGGAGTATCATGGCCCCCACACTCGGAAGAATCCGTCTCTTTCTCATTTCGCACCTCCTTGTCCTGCAAAAGTATGTCGAATCTCCCTTGTTTTGCCCTCCGTGGTTGCTCTCCAGCGTCACCCAGTCGCGGTGGGACGCCTCGAATGTATTATCAAGAGACATGGAAACGAATACGACAGCGCCGCTGCGCCCGTTCACCTCCTTTCCTTCTCCCTCCTTCAACAATACCTCACCCCTACCCCCATCACCCCCTTCCCCTCTCCGCCGGCGGAGAGGGGAAGGGGGCCGGGGGGATGAGGTGAGGTCGGTGCGCGTCAGCCGCCGGCCTCTCGATATTTTCATCCATCGTGGCGCCCGGCCGGGCATGGCAACTCCCTCGAAGCGGGGAAGGGCAGCGGACGTTACCCTAGATTCCGCTTGCGTCGGAGGGCGGTCCGTAGCGTCTCGTGCTCGCTCCATGGCTGTTCGACGGTGCCATAGCACATGGATTGCTCGTGGCCTTTGCCGCAAGTGATCACCAGGTCGCCGGGCCGGGCCAGGTCCACGGCGAACTGGATCGCCTCCGCCCGGTCCGGGACGCGAAAGTAATCCCGACCCTCGACGGCGCCGGCCCGCTGCGCGCCCCGCGCCATCTCCTCCAGGATCGCCTCCAGCGGTTCGCGGCGCGGGTCCTCGGCGGTCATGACCACCACGTCGGCCAGGCGGGCGCTGATCTCGCCCATCCAGGCCCGCTTTTCCCGGTCCCGCTCGCCGGCGCAGCCGAACACGACAATGACCCGCCCCTGGGTCATCGTTCGTGCCGTGGTGAGCGCCTGTTCCAAGGCGTGGGGGGTGTGGGCAAAATCGACGATGGCGATGAAATCTTGCCCTTCATCCACCCGCTCCATGCGCCCGACGATGCCGGTGACCTCCCGGACCCCCCGCTGGATAGCTGGGACCGGGACGCCAAGCGCAAGCGCGGCGCTGCTGGCGGCCAGGATGTTCGAGATGTTGTACTCGCCGACCAGGGACGTCTCCAATTCGAACGTCCCTTGCGGCGAGCGGACCGTGAACCGGGAACCGCCCGGCGCGGTCTCGACGTCAACGGCGACCAGGTCCGCTCCTTCGAAAATAGACGGCGATTGAAATCGCCCCCCAGATCCTTCGGCTGGCCGTCGGCCTACGCCGACGGAACGCGTCCCCATAGGGGGACGCCCGGCCGCAGGCCCGATAGGCGCGGCTTCAGCCGTCAGCCCCCGGCTATGCTCATCCGTCGTGGCACCCCACCGGGCATGGCAACTCCCTCGACGGCTATAGCTTAGATAGCGATCGGCCGGCAGGCGGCGCAGATAGCGGTAGGAATCATCATCGGCGTTGAGCACCGCCACCTTGGGTACCCCCGGCTTGCGGTAGCCGGCCATCAGATGGGCAAAGAGCATCGCCTTGGCCCGGCGGTACGCCTCCAGGCTGCCGTGGGCGTCCAGATGCTCGTGGGTGATATTGGTGACGACCGCCACGTCAAAGTCGCAGGCCGACACCCGATGCTGGGCCAGACCGTGGGAGGTGGTTTCCAGCACGGCGATCTCCATCCCGGCCTCGACCATTCTGGCCAGGTAGCCCTGCACGGCCGGGGCGTCGGGGGTGGTGGTGTGCAGGCCGGTGTCGAATACCTCCTCTCCGATCAGGGCGTTGACGGTGGTGATCAGCCCGGCGCGGCGGCCGGCCGCGAGGAGGATGCGGTGCAGCAGGGTGCAGGTGGTGGTCTTGCCGTCGGTGCCGGTCACCCCGACGACGATCAGCCGGCGAGCCGGAAAGCCATGCCATGCCGCCGAGAGATAGGCCAGCGCCTCCCGCCCGTCGGGGACGAGGATGAGCGGCGCGTTTCCTTCCAGTTCGAGCTCGCGCTCGGCCACCACCGCCACGGCGCCGGCGGCCAGGGCCTGGGGGATGAACCGGTGCCCGTCGGCGGCCACCCCCCGGTAGGCGACAAACAGGCTGCCGGGCACCACCTGGCGCGAGTCAGAGGTGATAGCCGTGATTAAACGGTCCGCATCGCCCAGGACTCGGGCGGAGGGCAGCGCCTCTATCAGCGTCGTCAACGGAACCGGCCGGTGCATCTCCGCCTCACTCATAGTCAGTATAATCCAACGGGACCGATCCGTCAAGAAATGGCGCCTGGTGCGAGCATGGCTGCCCCATGATCCAGGGGTCGAGGCTTCAGCCGGACTAGTCGTCATGCATCCGCCTGTCACGACGGCCCCTCGAAATTGCCACGAAATTGAAAAAGTGGTATAATTTGTGTAGTTTGTGGCAAAAACATCGAGGAGGGGAGGGTGCCATGCCGCAATACGATGCAGGTCCTGGAGAGTGGAGCGACCGCCCGTGGGACGATCCCAATCGGAAGCCCAAGCCGCAAGCCCGACGCCGGCGGCTCATCCTGCCGCCCTGGGCCTTGTTAGTGATCGTGGTAGCCCTGGTGATCGTCCTGTGTGTCAGCCTGGCGTTGGCGATCCAGGCGATCCGGGGTGAGCGCAAGGCGGCTCCCCCAACTCCGAAGCCTTCCGCCACCGTCGCCGCGCCGACCGCTACCGTCGAGCTGGTGACTCCTACGCCGGCTATCACCCCGACCGCCACGGTAGTGCTGCCCATCGAGCCGCTGACCACCACCGTGACTTTTACCGAGATCGCGCCGGGGGCGATGGTGATCGTCCAGGGCACGGGGGGCGGTGGTCTCAACCTGCGCCAGCAACCGACCACCTATGCCAAGGTCCTGGCCAATGTCAAAGAAGGCACCACCCTCGTCGTCCTGGAGGGCCCCCGCGATGCGGATGGGTACGTGTGGTGGAAAGTACGCGCCCCGGATGGAAAGGAGGGGTGGGCCGCCGCCAAGTGGCTGGTCCTGAAGTAACCGTTGCCTGAGCCGGTCCGGTAGTTCCTGGAGGAGCTGGGATTCTCCAGGCGGGTGGCTCCCGCCTCATGCCAGGCGGAAATCCATTCTCAAGCGGTTCGCGGTACGAGAGCGCTGATTCCTGGCCAAATAGAAAGGAGAATTTGAGTATGAAATTCTCAGAATCTCTGAAACAGGCCGCTGATCCCATCTTGAAAGCCCAGTTTGAACACCCGTTCGTCAAGGGGCTGGCTGATGGTACGCTGCCAATGAACAAATTTCGGTTTTACATGATCCAGGATTCGCTCTACATCGTCGATTATGCCAGGGCAATGGCGTGGGTAGCTCCGCTGATGCCCGATGTCAAAGACATCCTGGCCATGCTGGATGCCGCCAAAGCTTCGTTCCAAATCGAGGCCATGCTCAAAGAGCAATATTTCCAGCAATTTGGCATCACCATGGAAGACGCGCTAAAAACCGAGCCGGCGCCAATCTGCAAAGCCTACATCGATCATCTGTTCCGTTACACCCGTACCGGTACATTGGCTGAGGGCATGGCAGCGATTCTTCCCTGCGGCTGGATCTATGTCGAAATCGGACATCATTTCACCGCAGGCAAAACCATCCCCGATGATCATCCGTACAAATCGTGGCTGATGACGTATGCCGCGCCAGAGTTTCGGGATTTGGTCAACTGGTGGTTCCAGATGCTGGATGATGCGGTGGCAGGCTATCCGGAATCTGAATTGAAGCGAATTGAAGATATCTTTCTAAAATCCTGTCGCTACGAATGGATGTTCTGGGAGATGGGATGGACTATGCAGAGCTGGATGCCTTAGGTGGTCCTCCATCACCTGGGCAATCCGGCTCAACGTCCACCCGGGGGTGTAGAACCCCATGAACCCAGCAGAGTCCGTGAAGGTGACGGTCATCTCACCTGAACCTGAGTCTCCAGCAGGACCGGCTCGCCCAACCGCTGCCGGGTAACCGGATCATAGAGCCCCACCTCCAGACGGTATTCCCCCTCCGATAGCTCCCCAGGCAGGGCCAGACGGTGCAGGTCAATCAGGTACTCGCCCGGCAACCAGCCGGAGGTGGGGAACTCGCCCTCACCAGGTGCGCCGTCGTGTTGGGCGACAATCGTCCCGCTGCCGTCGAGCAGATGGACAAAGGCCCAGTAGCTCCGGTCCGGGGTCTGGAGCGCGTGCCAGTGCAGCCGCACTTCCAGCGTCGAACCGGGTGCGCAGCGGGTCTCCGATAGATCATAGCCGATCAGCTCCACCTGGGAATCCAGTATTGCACGCTGAACGTACCGGGGAGTGGTCGGTTCATAGTGGTGCGCCCGGCCCACGACCTCGATCGACCCCAGGTCCACGCTCGTCTGCCCTGGTCGCCATTCAAGCGGTTGACCATCGGCGGCGCGGATCAGACGGAGCGCCAGCCGGTGAACCCCTGTCGCTGCGGCTGCCGGGACGGGCACGGAATGGGGGTCGATGACCCATTCCCCGGCCCGCCACCAGGCAGTGGGGTAGAGACCACTGACCGGCTTTTCGATCCAGACGGTCTGCGTCTCACCCTGCGGGCCGATGAGCCGCAGTTCCGGCAGGAAATCCTCGCCCGGATCGGTCCGGGCCTGCCACAGCAGCTTTACTTCGACCGTCTCGCCCGGTCGCAGTCGATCTGGACCCACGGTGTAGCCCCACAGCCGCAGGGGACCCCAATCGGTGCGGAAGGGCTTGACGGCGGGCAACGCTTCCACCGGAGGCGGCATCTGGGGTCGTACGACGCGGACCGTGCCCAGCGTCACCTCGCCGCCGCTCCCCCCAATAAAGGTCGCCGGCAACACGCTCAGGTCCTGGCTGTGGTAGACGCGCACCGTGAGCCGATACTGCCCCGGCGGGGTGCCGGCTGGAACCAGCAGGCCGTGGCGGTCCAGACCGGCCGCGCCGGTGGGCCACTGATCGAACGGCTCCAGGCCGCCGCGGGGCGGCTGGTCCCGCTGCGCCCAGACGCGGCCTGTCGCGTCCACCAGCCGCAGCCCCACCGTGTACGGCGCGTCCGGCCGATCCAGAAGCCTCCAGGTCAGCTCCACCGCGGCCACCCCATACCCGGCTTCCAGCGGGCCTGGGCTGAGGGCCGCGCCCTCCAGGCTCAGCCACTGCCCAAAACGGGCGGCGACCGGCTGGGCCTGGGTCGCTCCGCTGGCGAACATGGACAGCACGGTGTGGGGGCCGTACCATTCACTCAGCGTCGGATAGGCGTGCGCCGTCAGATAGGCTTCGATCGGCTCTTCCATCACCCGACCCATCGCCTGGTGGGCCGGCAGCCACAACCGACCATGCCGGGTCAGCAATGCGGCCAGTTCCTTCGCCATTCGCTGCGGGTCCTCCGCCCAGAGCTGCCGTTCGCGGGGCAGCATCTCGCGCGGAGTGAGGATCAGGGCCGGGCGGCGCTCTGCCTGGGGGAGATAGGCGATCAGGTACCCCACCTGCCACGGATGGACGCAGACGACGGCGTCGCTGGGGAGACTCAACGCCCGCAGCCGGGCGGCCACCGGTCGGTAATCGTCATCCGCATAGCGCGGCACGGTGTAGAACGTTGCCAGCGAGGCCAGAACTGCCGCCCCCCACAGTAGAGCCGGGACAAGACCCCAGCGCGGGCGTACGCGCCATACCGTTTCCAGGGGAGAGGCGACGGCCATCAGAGCCAAGGGCAGGACCAACAGGAACAGTCGCTCCCCCCGCACGGGATGGAACGGAAAGACCCGGTTCACGGCAAAGCCGCAGAGGAGGGGGACCACCACCAGCCACAGGGCGGGCGCAAGACCGGGCAAGCCGGGTCCCGTCCTGCGTCCCTTTCCCACTGCCAGAGAGGCGAGCGCGATCAGGACGGCCAACGGCACCAGACCGAGCCACCACCAGGCGGTCAGGGGTCCCTCCACGTGGCCCCAGACAAAGGCGGCCAGGTGCCGGCCGAGATAGAGGAAAAAGCCCCAGGGCTGATCCTGTTCGACCCCCACCTTGAAGCGGACATAGGTCAGCAGCCGGCCGCCGGCGTAGATCAACCATGGCAGGAACAGCAGCAGCACGGCGGCCTGCGCGCTGAGCCACGACCCCAGCCCAGGACGGGATACCTTTCCCCTCAGGAAGCGAGAGCCAGAAGGAAGGGCTGGACCGGGACCTTGGGTCCATGGCAGCAAAGACTGGGATTCCGAGTCCCACGGCGCGGCGATGAGGCCCAGCCAGCGCAACCCCACCACGAGGTTCAGCGCCAGGAGCAGGAAGGCTGCATAGTATTGGGTGTAGAGGGCGGCCGCGGCTGCCGTGACATACCCCGCCCAGGCAAGCCATGGCCGGCGTCGGGACGACCACGGCCAGCCCAAGCCCCAGCCGGCCGCTGCCAGCCCCAGCAGCGTCACCAGGCCGTACATCCGCACCTCTTGGGAGTAGTAGAGATGGAAGGGTGACACCGCCAGGAGCACCGCCGCCCAACGAGCCCCCGTTTCCCTGATCCACCGGACGCCGACCCAGTAGAGCAGGGGAACCGTCACCACGCCGATCAGCACCGACAGGAGCCGGATCGAAACCACCCCGGAACCGAACGCCGCCATCCAGCCGCGCAGGATCAGGTAGTAGAACGGCGGATGGATGTCCACCGCCGTCTGGGCGATCAGGCTGGGCAGGTCAGACGAGGCAAAGTAGAGACTCCATCCCTCATCCCACCACAAGGGTTGGAAGGTGAGATGGATGAGGCGTAGGCCCAGGGCCAGCAGGGTCACACCGCCGAGGAAGAGACGCCGGTCCTGCCATGAACGGACCACGCTGGCCCGCACCCTCAGCCACCATTCCAGAGCGCGCATCCACTCCAGTATACCACACCCTGCATCTGGCGGGAAAACAGCCCGGCCCCGTGTTTCAGGCGGCCGTGGGTATCTCTCTGGATGGAATGACTAACCCCGTGACCGTCACCGATGCAGGGTGGTTGCCAGGTCCAGCACCGAGTGGGAATGGAGGCTTCAGCCGGAACGGAATCGCACCAAACCGGCCAAAGCTTCTCTCCTGGGCCGTTCCGTAAAGCCGTAGCGGCCTGTCAACCTACCTGGCGATGGCCGTAGTCACCGATGGAATACAACTTGCCTATGCGTATATTATATGGTATAATATGATTACTTGTATTTTCAGTGGTTTCATTCGGATCCAGAGGAGGGGATTGCCATGGCCAGTCTGTATCCTCCCTATATCTTTGGCATCCACGACCGGGGCGGGGAGCACTTGATGCTCCAGAAGAACAAGCCGGGCTGGGTGTTGGTTACCGAAGCGATCGGCGCTGATCCCAACAACCACAGCGGCAGCAACTACACCGACCTGGTCCACAAAGGGCTGAAGGTGATCGTCCGACTGAACAACGGGTACTGTCCGGCCGGCACGATTCCCCGTTCATCGGAGTATGGCGCCTTTGCCCGGCGATGCGGGAACTTTGTCCAGGCCAGTCCTGGTTGCCGCATCTGGATCATCGGCAACGAGCCGAACCTGGCCGTGGAACGGCCAGGCGGTCCTGGCGGGGAGGTCATCACCCCGGAGATGTACGCCGACTGTTTCTTGAAATGCCGCACCGAGATCCGGCGTCGTCCGGGCCACGAGGCTGACCAGGTGGTGGTGGCCGCCGTGGGGCCGTGGAATGTCGAGACGCGCTATCCGGGGAACCCCAACGGCGACTGGATCCGCTATTTTGCCGATCTCCTGCGCCTGCTGGACCAAGCCGTAGACGGCATTGCCCTACACACCTTCACCCATGGCACCAACCCCAACCTGGTGTTCAGCGATGCGACGATGGGCGCTCCTTTTGAAGGTTATCACTATCATTTCCGCGCGTACCGCGACTTTATGGACGCCATTCCCGAGAAGCTCCGCAACCGCCCGGTTTATATCACCGAGACCGACCCGATTGAGCCGTGGAGAAACGAGAATACAGGCTGGGTGCGCAATGTCTACCAGGAGATCCATCGCTGGAATCAGGACCCGGAGCACCAGCCGATCCAGGCGGTGATCCTCTACCGCTGGATCATTGGCAATCCCCACAGCTCCCAGGAGATCGGATGGGCCATCGAGAACAAGCCGGGGGTGCAGGAGGACCTGAAGGCAGCGATGGCCAATGAATACCGGGTGGTCCCGCCGTGGACCAAGCCGGCGTATCGGGTGGCCTGGCTGAAGGTGACGGTGCCGACGCGGATGGAAGTCCAGACTACGGTAGGATGCAGCGTCAAGTTGCGGAACGACGGGCGCATCACCTGGACCCATCAGGGGTCTGAAGCGGTCCGCCTGAGCTACCGCTGGCTGGACGCCAAGGGCAAAGAAGTGGGCGGGGAACGCATCCCTCTTCCCCAGTCGGTGAGCGACGGCGAGACAATCACCCTTGCGAATGTGAACGTCAAGACGCCGCCCGTTCCCGGCTATTTCACCCTGGAACTGGACCTGATCAAAGGGGCCTCGATGTGGTTTGCCAGCCGTGGCTCCGCGGTGTGGAAGACGCAGGTCCAGGTGGGAGCCCGCTATCGGGCGACCTGGTTGAATGTAGCAGCCCCGGCGGTGGGCGCGGTCGGCAAGCGGACTACCTTCCCTGTGCGGGTGCGCAATGACGGGGCGTTCACCTGGCCCGGCGGCGGCGACAAGCCGGTCTATCTGACCTACCGCTGGCTGGACGCAGAGCGCAAGATCGTGGTCGCCGATGGGTTGCGCACCCCCTTGGGGCGGGATGTCCCGCCCTTGGGCGAGGTCTCGTTGAACGCCCAGCTTCAATTCCCTGCCGAAGCCGGTTCCTACCTCCTGCAGTTAGATATGGTGCACGAGTTTGTCACCTGGTTCCAGTGGCAGGGCTCGCCGGTCCATGAGACCCCCGTGCAGGTCCGGGCCGGGGCGCCCGAGTACGCCGTCGAATGGGTGTCCTACCAGGGACCGCAGCGCCTGCAAGTCGGCGAGCGGGGGACGGCGACCTTGGAGGTCAAGAACGTCGGCACCCGCTCCTGGCCCTGGTCCGGCGACGAGTCCATCCGGCTGGGCTATCGCTGGCTGGACGCCCAAGGCCAGGAGGTAGAGGTGAGCGGCATCCGTCCGACCTTGCTCACGGCGAATATCGAGCCGGGACAGGTGGCCGTCTTTCGTCAGGTCGAGTTTGTGACGCCCAGGACCCCAGGCGGCTACCGACTGGTATGGGACCTGCAACGGGGTGGGGCGTGGCTTTCGACGCTGGGCGCGGCGGTGCTGGAACAGCCCATGCAGATCGTGCCGGCCGAGTATGCGGTCGAATGGCAGGTGCTTCAGCCCTGGCCGGACGAGCTGCCTCCGGGCCGGCTACAGCCGACCGGCTTGCGGCTGCGCAACCTCGGCACCCGCCCCTGGTCGGCCAATGGCGATCATCCGGTCCACTTGGCGTATACCTGGTTTACGGCCGAAGGCAAGCTGGCCGAGCCGTGGGACACCTTCCGAATTCGTCTGCCCCAGGATGTGCCTCCCAGCGGGGTGGTGGAACTGCAGCCGATCTCGTTCCAGACCCCGGCGGCGCTGGGCGACTATATTCTGCGCTGGGACCTGGTAGAGGAAGGGGTGTGCTGGTTCTTTCGGCAGGGCGGGATGCCTCTGGAAGCGCGCCTTACCATCTCGGACCGGGCCCGCCCTCGGGTCTGGCAGGCCCAGGCCAGCCACAACCCCGGCGAGGCAGGATTGGCCCTCGATGGCAACCCGACTACCAGTTGGAGCAGCCGGGCCAACCAGGAACCGGGGATGTGGTTTCAGGTGGACCTGGGCGAGGTGTTGACTCTGGACCGGGTCCGGGTCTCCAGTCCGGGACGGGGCTTTGCCGCCGGCTACCGGATCAAACTGTCGGAGGATGGACACGATTGGCGTCTGGTGGCCGAGAAGGCCAGGAACTGGAGCAACATTGAGGAGGCCTTTGCCCCGTGTCGGGCGCGGTACCTGCGTCTGGAACAGACCGGCAAGCTGAGTTGGCCGGCGGCCTGGATGATCACCGAGGTCGCAGTCAGCGTCACCGAGCCGTGGGCCGGGGCAGCGGCCAGCCATTCAGCCGAGAACGTGGCAGAGGCGTTCGACGGCCGGTTGCAGAGCTACTGGAGCACGCTCGGCGTCAAGCAGGAACCCGGCATGTGGTTCACCCTGGATATGGGCACGGCGCGCCCGATCGAACGGGTCACCCTTGAGCATCCCAAGAACCAGTGGCCGCGCGGCTACGTCGTGCGGGTATCGGCGGACGGCCAAACCTGGCAGGAGGTCGGCCGTAAGAACAGCAATGGGGACCGGGTGGATGTCCGCTTTTCGTCCCGAAACGCCCGCTATGTGCGCATCGAAACCACCCGTGCCTCGAGCGAGGCGCCATGGGGGATCGCCGAGATCGTCGTCTGGCGGTCGGCGCCGGTGTGGATCTACGGTCGGGGGAGCACCTAGAGGGCGAACCCGTGTGCTGGCCGTCGTGGGTCGGTCGGCTCGATTCAGGACAGCCAGGTCAACAAACCATCGATCCGCTCGATGCGCAGGCAGTCTGCTTCGGGAAAGAGGGAATAGGGGTCCAGGAGCACGGGGGTGACCCCCGCGTTCCGTGCGCCGATCACATCGGCCCAGTAGTTATCGCCGACATAGACCGACTCTTTCGGGTCAGCGCCGATCCGTTCCAACGCCGCGTAAAAGATGCCCGCCTCTGGTTTCCGGACCCCCACCTCTCCAGAGGTAAGAGTGAGGTCAAAATGGGGTCGCAAGCCCAGCTTGTCCAGCAGATCGGCAAACTTTTGCGTGTCCTCGCGGTTGGTCACCAGTCCCAGCCGATAGCCCCGGCTGCGGAGTTCCATCAGGGTGTAGAAGCCGATTTCGGGACAGTAGTAGCGTAACTGAATCGCGGCGAAACGTTCTGTCAACTCGCCGGCCAGGCGGTCCAGGTCCCCCGCCACGCAGAGCGTTTGCAACATGTGGCGGTTAAAGTGAAACCAGAATTGATCGCGCGACAGAGTGCTGATCTGCTCCAGGATATCGGGGTCCACAAAATACTGGTGCCGCATCCGCCGGCCCTGGCGCTCGGCCTCCTGGCTGAGAGGTTGACCGATCTCGGCGCAAAAGGCGCGGACCACGTCGAAACTATCCGGATCATGGAACGCCAACGTGCCGTCGAAATCGAACAAAATGGTGCGGATATGGGATGCAACACCGATCCCGTCCGCACCAGCCTGCCCGGGGTTCTGCTGCTTCTCGTTCAAGCGCCATCGCCTCCCGATAAACTCATTTTAGCACGGTCGGTCAGGGTTGTCAAAACGCGTGCCAATCGGCTCAACTCCCGGAGTCAAGGCTTTAGCCGGAGAACCGTTTGAAGGCTCACCGCAGGGAGGGAACGAGGTCCGTTCAGGCGTCCCCTGTCTGACGTTTCAGGCGCTCATTCCCTTCTTTCACCAACTGCTTGATCCGCTGCAGTTCCTGGACATATTCTTCCCCCAGGCGGTAGGGGTAGACCGTGTCGTTGTGCCATAGCGGGTCGGTCTGGGGCGGAAGAGCCCGGTCTCCATCCGGCGTGCCGGGGATCGGGGAAAAGAGGGCCAGTTTGGCCTGCACGCCGCAGCGATGGACAAAGCGAACCGTTTCCTCCACTTCGGAGAGAGGCTGGTCGGGCAACCCGGCCAGGATATACGCGCCCAACTCCCCGGCCCGGAATCCAGCGGCCCTCAAATTCCAGACGGCTTGCTCAAATTGATCCAGGGTCACCTTGCCGCCGGTATGTCGCTGACGGGCCGGATCGATCGTCTCCAGCGAGAGCCGGACGGTGACGAATCCGGCCTGGCGCATCCAGAGCGCCACCGACGGGGTAATGGCGCCGGCATGGAGTCCGTTGGGGGTGTGGAATGAGACTTGCCAGCCGCGATCGATCACCTCCCTTAAGATCGGCACCAGGTGGTGTTCGGCATGGAGCAGCAACGCGTCGTCGTAGAACGCCAGGTGTCGGACGCCTCGCGCCAGACAGGCGCCGATCTCGGCCACCACTACCGCCGGTTCACGCTGGACAAAATCGGGATGCAGGCGATGGCTGGCGCAATAGGTACAGCGGTACGGACATCCCCAGGAGGTGATCAGCCCGGCAAAAGGGCGCGGCGCCAGCTCATGCGCCGGCGGGGGCCAGGCAGAAGGTGCCTGATACCGCTCCGGTTCCGAACGGGAGCCGGTCACCTGGTCGGCCAGGCGCAGAGCGGCCTCGACGGCCGGCCCGACCAGGATTTCGTTAGCTCCGGAGTACTGGCGAGCGTGGTCGGGGCAAAGGGTGGCATAGATGCCTCCCAATGCCACGGGCACAGCGCCCCACTGCGCCCGGACCTGTTGGATCGCTTCGACGACTCCAGGGTACCAGTAGGTCATGCCCGAGGCAACGAGGACCAGATCAGGTCGTGGCGCGGCAGCCAGCGCCGCCTTGAATGGTTCCAGCGGCAACCCATACCGGCCGTACCGACGCGGAACCATGGCCACCGCCGCCGGCTTGGGTATCACCGTCTTCAGGAATTTGCCGGAACCATCAGGCCGGGGGCGGAGCATACCTGGATGGGGAGCCAGGCAGTCCACCACCGTCACACCGTATCCATTTTCACTCAAGGCGGCCGCCAGCGTCAACATGCCTACCGGCTCGATCCAGAGGTTATAGGCGGCAAAATCATGAATCCAGGGGTTGATCAGCAATACCTCTCCCTTATTCACCACACGGCTATTATACGGTCAGCCACATAATCAATCAAGTTCCCTGAACAGAGGATTTGCACAGCGAATGGGAGGGCGCCAGGATAGCGTGCGGCGCGTGCCAGGCGGCTAAGTCAGGCCGGCGCTGATCAGGTGGCGGGGGTGGCCGAGGTGGGGGGTGATACGGTGAGCGGTTAAGATGGGTGTCTTTCGCGTGCATGAGGCCGTGGCGGACAGAAGGTTCCCAGGCCCTGAGGACCTTAAGGCTCCCAGGGCCTGGGACGATGTCACTCAGCGGCGCACGTGGGTGTCGGTGGGTGGCAGCTTGGGGAAGGGGCCGCGCTCCCACGGCACCTGGATCTGGAGCGTCACCCCGCCGATCGGCTGCTTGCCGAGCCATTGGCCGACCTCGACGCGGCGCCATGGCCGCAGCCAGGCGTTGAGCTCTACCTTGATCTCCGCACCGGCCTTTTCAGGGTGCGGGCCGACGACGATGCCCCGCACCTCGCCGGAGCCCAGGTCAACCTCGCCCTCGAAGCGGCCGGCGATCGGGATCTTGTCCTCGAGGATGGTGGAGAACTGACCCCACAGCCGGAAGCCATCCAAGAGCGTCTCGACCAGCGCTCCCTCGAATCTGCCTCTATAGTCGCCGTACATTTCGCCGTACAGGTCGCCGTCGAGCGGCGGCACGAGCTCCTTGTCGGCGCCGGGCGCCATGGCGACCGCCAGCTCAAAGGGGCGCTCCTCGCCCGGCTTGAGCCAGCGGCGTCGGTCGATCTTGCCCAGCGATACCTTCCACCCCTTGGGCAGACTGTGCTCGACGGTCAGCCGGAGCGGGATCGACCGCTCAGGATCGGGGTTGCCGGCGATCAAGACTGCCCGCGCCAGACCGGGAGGCGAATAGTCCGCGTAGGCGATGTTGGACTGGACCTCGTTATTGTGGGGATTGACGTCGTTGGAGGCGGTCACCTTGGCCCGCAGGCAAAAGTGATCCACCACCTCGCCAGGCGCCAGGGGCGGGATGCACCATTTGACGCTGGCGGCGATTGGCGGCGAGTTTTGGGCGCTGTCGGGAAAGTTGGAGGCGCCGGCGGCCAGCGACCCGATGTTCAGCACCTGGGGGTTGCCGTTCTTGTCCAGGACCGGCTGCCAGGTCCAGGTGGCGGTGCCGGCCTTGGCATAGTCAAAGGTGACCGTGACGTCGTTGGCCTGTTGGTCGCCCACGTTGCGGACGCGGCAATAGACCGTGTTCTCAAAATCGGTCGGCAGGCCGGTGGCGGGATTGATAACATTGATCAGGGCGTTCCAGCCCGAGCCGCCGTTGTTGTTGACGAATAGGTCCAGCGACGCATAGTTGGGGCTGGTCAGGCCGACATAGGGGCGCGACAGTTCCCAATCGATCCCCCAGCGCAGGAAGGTGACGTCGGGGCCATAGTGGGTGTCGGTGGGATGGAGGCCGACGGCGTAAAAGGCCAGGATGGTGTTGCGGTGTTCGGGCGAGCCGGCGCCGTAGAGGTCCTCAGCAGCGCGGACGACGGCGGTGCGCAGGGTGCGGAACACCTGTTCGTCGTCGGCCGGCATGCCGGTGGAGCTGGCCGAGGTGCCAAAGCGAACGGCGAGCGCGCGGTACCAGATGCAGGCTGCCTTGGGCATATCTTTGCCGCCCATCGTAGTCCGGCCCAGGCCGGGGACGGGAATGAGCACCGGCGTGCGGGCGGCCCGCTGGTGGACCCCGCCCTTGCCCATCAGATAGGCGCAGTGGGCCAGGATGGTACCGCGGGCGTAGAAACCGGCGTTGGTGTTGCGGTCGTCGAAATGGTCCAGATTGTTGCCGTCGTAGCAGGTGTTGTCGCGCGGGTAGACCAGATTCCGAAAGATGAGCGGGGGCGTGGCGTGCGAGATGTCGCGGGCGGGCAGCCAGTCGTCAGTGGTCAGGAGGCCAAAGACGTCGGACAACCCCTCGTGCACGGCCCCCAGCCAGCCGTCGTAAGTGAGGCCGGGATTGCCGTTGGCGTCCTCGAACGAAAAATCGGTGATGGCGTGCTGGTATTCGTGGGCAACGATAAAGCGGGAACCGGCCATGTAGTCATAACCGGTGCCCGTGGCGTCCATGAACGCCAGCCAGTAGACCCACGTGCCATTCGATTTATAGCTCCACTTGTAGGCATTGTTCTCCTGGCAACTGCCGCCCGGCGCCCGGCAGTGGGCGACCACGTTTATGACCTGGGGCGGGACCGGCGGGTTGGGAAAGAGGCCGGCGTCCCAGCCGTCACGGCCGCCGGCGACGGCATTGTACCACTCGTACTGCTGCCTTACCAGGTGGTGGGCGTCAACCTCAGGCTGCTGCCCGGCGGTCCGCTCGGCGGCGGTGGTATTAGCCGGGAGCCGGTTCCAGTTGTGGTCGCCGTCGGTGTCCTCCGACACGGGCAGGGTGCCGCCCTTGAGCGCCGACCCGATCTCGGTGTTCCAATCGTACGACGCGCTGCAGGCAACGTCAAAGGTGACGATGTTGCGATTGTGGGTCGTATCCTTGAGTCGGTAGGTGGAGCCGCCGTCAACCCGCACCACGTTCAGCGTCCGGGTTGTATGGGTGCCGGTCAGCGGCGTGACGGCCAGGCCGCTGCCGGTGGCGGCCGTTTCGGCAGTTTGCATGGTTGGGGCAAACAGGAACCGCTCGCCGGTCGTGGCGTCGACAAAGATCTGGCCGTAGGTGATATAGGGCGCTTCTACCCGCTCGCCCTCTCGCTCGTCCAGGTCGCTGTAGCCGTAGGTGGTCCACGCCAGGCGCAACTTGCCCTGCCACGGGTAGATCACCAGGCGCGGCGGGTCCGTCAGCGGGAAGGGCGCTTCATGCTTGGCCGCCTGGCGGCGAAGCAGGTCAAAGTCGTGCAGAGGGGCGATCCGCTTGAGCGCGATCTCTTCCACCTGGCCGGGCTCGATCTGAGGGGCGATGTCCACCTCGACGTCGCGCCACAGCCCCGATTCGATCTCGAGAATTTCACCATTCGGAGGGGCGTGAACGGCCAGTTTGGCGCCGTACAGCTCGACACCTTCCCTAACATAGGCATACACCAGATGGACCCACCCCAGGTCGTCGGACATCCTCCGCAGCGGCTTGAGGCACTCGGCCAGACCGGGCGGGCCGACAAGGCGTTCAAATTGCTGGAGAAAGGTCCACAGCTTGCCTTCCGGCTCGGGACCAGGCTGGAATCCCAGGCGACCTCGAATGGACGCCGCCACGCCGCGAACGTCATTCCACTCGACCTCGACGTTGGGGTCGATATAGCGCAGTCGTTCCAGAAGAGCTTTTTGTTCCGAGGTTATATTCTCCACGTCTTATCTCCTTTTATGCTGATTCTTGTGCCTGTGGTTTACCCCTGGAGAAGAGGGTGACCAAAGGGTCCACCCGTTCCAGAGTGCCGTAACACGGTTCCGCGGCGGCCTTGCCGCCGCCGCATATCTCCTTCAGCTTTCACGACAACTGGCTCACATCGTCTCTTGGGGGGCAGCCACCAGCTCGGCCCGAAAGCCATGGCAGGCCATCAACCAGCTCAGGGCGGCGCCGAGCTGGGCCTCAACCGCCTTTTCTTCGCCGATGAGTAGCTCCAAAACCGGCCAGTCGGCGATGATCTCGGCCTGGCTGCGGCTCGCCATGAAATCAACAGCCATGCTCATCCTTTCTAGAACCTCTTCGTTGCTGCGCCGGACCAACTCGCCGACGGCGGCGGCGTACGCTTCAGCGTCATACTGGTCGGCGAAGAACTTGCGCACCACGGCCACGTCGAGCTTGGCAAAGCGCAAGCGCTCGGCCAGCCCCTTGGGGTCAAAGTTGCGGTGGTGAAAAGCTTCGGTGAAAAACATCTGCAGCAGATCCAGCCGGGGGTCCAGGTAGCCGTAGTCGGGTGCCGCCAGGGTGCCGGCCAGCCTGCCCTCCTGCTGCAAGCGGCGGTTGATCGGCGTGCCAGAGTAGGGCATCGTCTTGGTGAATTGGATCACCGCCTCGCCGTCGGCACTGATCTCCTTAAGAAAGGCGATATCCTGTCGCAGGCTGGCAAAGGTGGTGTCGGGGTTGAGGATCATAAAGCCATATTCGTACGGGATGCCCACAGCGCGAAGTTTGGCCAGGGCGCGGTGAATGTCGTCCACGGTGTAGTGCTTGTTAAAGGTCTTAAGTCCCTGGTCATTGCCCGATTCGATGCCGATGTAGACGCTCATCAGCCCCGCCTCCATCATGGCGGCGATCGGCTCAGGGTCGACATCGTCGACGCGGCACGACACGCGCCACAGGATCTTGTCGGCCATACCGCGCTGTTTCAGCTCCTGGACCAAGTCGTCAATCCATTGTCGCGAGACGCGGCCGCGCATGAACAGGTCGTCGTCTTCGAAGATAAAGATCCGCATGCCCCGCCGGTGAAAGAGCTGTTCCATCTCGGCGGCGACGTTGGCTGGGGAACGGACGCGACGGCGGGGTCCTGGCGATTCGCCGTAAAAGGTCTGGATGGAGCAAAAGCTGCAATCGTAGTGGCAGCCCCGGCTGGCCAGGATCGAGCAGAGCCCCAGACCGCGGTGGGTGGGCATCCGCTCGCTGCGGATCGGGTAGGGCAGCGAATCGAGGTCCTGGATCTTGGGGCGGGGCGGGTTGACCTGGATCGGACCGTCGCAGCCGGTGCGAAAAGCCAGCCCTTCGATCTGCCCCCAGGTGTCGGGTTGCTGGCGGCGGTGGAACAACTCCAGCAGCGTGATCTCTCCCTCGCCGCGCACGACCGAGTCGAGGCCCGGGATAACGCTCAGGGTCGCCTGCGGTTCGATGCTGGGAAAGTGACCGCCCATGGTCAGGTGGGCACCCACGCCATTGGCGCGCAGGTAGGCGATGAGGTCGGCAAACTCAAAGAGCATCCGCTGGAAGATGAGGGAAAAGCCAACGATGGCGGGATTCTCGCGGCGGATCAGGGCCAGGACCTCCTCTGGGGGCGCGCCCAGAGGGTAGACTTGGGCCCACACTCCCTGTTGGAGGAGAAAGGCGGCAATGTAGCGCAGGCCCAGGTTCTCCCACTCCTCAAAGCCCAGCAGCAGCACGTCACACTTGCGCCCGGCCGGTTGTGGTTCCATATCTGACTCCTCATGATGGAGAGGAGGCCCCAAGATGGTCATGGAGCCTCCTCGCTGTTCGTGCCGGCGACGACGCCTAGCGGATATTATATTCCTTGGCCAACATATCCATCTGCAGCTTGAGCATGTCCATCTGCCGCTGGAGCTGCTGGACCTCCATCTCGAGAGCCCGGTACTTGATCTGGGCCAGCAATTCCTTCCTCAACAACATGGACAGGGCAGGGTCGGCAATGGGCCCCCTCAACTGGTAGATGATGTTTTGCGGATCGTACAACTCAGCCATTGTGTATCTCCTTTTCGTGAATTGTTAGGCTATCACATCCGATCGGATCAACGACGGGTGCGGCTCGTGCGATCGTATCACCCCCTTTCATCGTGTCCGGGGTAGAGGTCAATAGCAGGCCTCACCGAACTGGAGCGGAACGAAAGCAGAATACCCTTAATGGGTGTTGAATAAGAGGATGGGCGATTGCCAAAATGCTGCAACGAAAGCGCGGGTTCGCGTTCGAGCTGTGACAGGCTATAAAGAAGTGGGCATTCCTGTTAAAAGCGATTGCGCGCCGATACAACCGCGCATAATCGGATGCTCCATATTTCAATAAATATTATAGCACACTTGTCAAATTCTGTCAATCCCTCAACTGACTGAGATTATGGATTGCTATTCCCCTCGATTCGCTGCCGCAAGCCCAAAGAGCCAATCCACGCGCTGGTCACATGCCATGGACGCTTTGACCAGCGGGCCGAGTTTGACTGGATCGCCCAAGAATGATACACTCGTGCCATGGACGCATCTTCCGCCAGTTTCGGGGAAGAACGTGTGGTCTTGGAGCCGTCGGAGGCGATCTCGGTCGCCCTGCGGCGGGCCGAGGAGGCCCTGGAGGCAGCCAGGAACCTGGGCGAGAGGGCAACTCTGGCCGAGGCTCTGGTCGGAGTAGCCCGGCTGCGTTTCCGTCTAGGACAGTATGAGGCGGCCAGGGCTCTGGGCCGCGAGGCGCTCACCATCGCTGCGCCCAACACGCCGGTTCGCGCCGATGCCTGGCAGGTGCTGGGCAACTGTGCGGCAGAAACCGACTCCCTGGCCGAAGCCGAGGTTTGTTACCGCGTGGCTGCCGATCTGGCCCGCGAGGCTGGTTACCAGCGGGCGCAAATGGCGGCCCTTCATGGCCTGGCGGTCAGCGTCTACCTCCCCCGCGGCCAATTCGATCTCGCCCTGGCGGCTGAACAGGAAGTGCAGGCGATCGCATCCCGACAGGGGCGACCGGAGTGGCTGGTCTACCCATTGACCGCCCTGGCTCTCATCTACCAGCAGAGCGGCCAGCGTGAAAAGGCTCGAGAGGCACTGGATGAGCTGGGCCATCTGGTCACCACGGGTTCGATCGTCCAGGGGTACCAATTCTGCATCAGCGCCGGTCTGTATCTGGACCAGGGCGAATTGGAGGCGGCGCGAACCCTGTGCGCTCAGGCGCGGTCGATCGCCGAAGCCAGCGGCGAGCCGTGGCTGAACATCAGTGTTCGTTTGGGCATGAGCCGTTACCACCGTCTGGCCGGGGATGGTCCCAACTCACGCGGCTGGGCCGACGACGCGCTGGCCTTTGCCCGGCGCGTGGGCTACCAGCATGAACAGGGCAAGGCCCTGATCGAGCGCGCCCGTGCCGCGTGGCTGTGCGGGGACGAGACGGCGGCTGAGGCTGACCTCCGGGCCGCGGTCGAGCTCCTGGAGAGATTGGGAGCTGCCTTTGACCTGACTCGCGCCCGATTCCTGTTGGCTGCTCTTCTCCATCGGCAGAACCACCCCGAGGCGGTGAGCGTCTGGCTGGAGGCAGCCCGTTCCGTCCTGAAGGGCGGCTACGCCTTCCTCCTGGATCAAGACCATGCGCTTGCCTATTCTCTGATCGTTGCCTACCTGAATGGCCCGGATCCATTGGTTGCCCAGATCAGCGCACGGTGCGCTGAATATTGGCAGCATGTCCCACCGCCACCGCTGCGAATCATCACCCTGGGTCGGTTCGAGGTGTGGCAAGGAGCGCGGCGGGTAGACCCGCGCAGCCTGCGCAGGCGGTATGCCGGTGAGTTGCTTGCCCTGCTGCTGCTGGCGCCCTCCCACTCGCTCCTGTTCGATCAAGTCGCCGATGAGCTGTGGCGCGATAAAGCCCCTGCGGCCGCGCAGACATTGTTTCATCAAGCGACATCTGCGCTTCGTCGGGCGCTCGAACCCGAATTGCCTGAAAGGTTCCGCTCTCGCTACGTGCTGGTCGAAGGAGGCCGGGTGTCGCTGCGATTGCCGCCCGGTTCCACGATCGATTTCCAGACGTTCGAGAAGCATTACCGGGCTCAAGAATGGGAAGCGGCGATCAATGCCTATCATGGCGATCTGCTCCCTGACGATTTATATGCCGATTGGTCCATCGTGCCTCGGGAGCGGCTCAAACGTCTCTATCTGCATGCCCTTCTCGCCAGGGCGCGTCAGCAGATGGAGGCCAAACATCCCCACGAGGTGCTGGCGGCCTGTTATCGGGCCCTGGAAATTGACTCCTGGCAGGAAGAGGCTGTCTGGCTGGGTATGCAAGCATGCTTGGCGCTCCACGACCGGGCCGGGGCGATCCGACTCTATCAGACGCTGGAGCGCACCCTGCGCCAGGAACTGAACACAACGCCCGCCGCACCATTGCGCAGATTATACGAACAATGCACGTCCGAAGACGATCCCCAACTGGATGTGGATCAAGAGGAACATTGTTGATAGGCCCACGCCGCCGCCCGCCTCGGGAGAACCGCCACCGAACTACCTCGAACATAGACCTTTCCCCTCGCGCGGGAGTCGAGGCTTGAGCCGGAGAACCCGCCGCAAGGCTCCACTCCTCCGCCGGGAGTCAAGGCTTTAGCCGGACCACCGCCTGAAGGCTCCACTCCCTACGGGAGTCAACGCTTTAGCCGCCGGCCCTTGGATATTCTCATCCGTCGTGGCGGTACCCCACCAGGCATGGGGACTCCTTCGCATTGGAACGGCGTACCTTCGATCTATGCCAGAATGAAGAAAATATGGTACAATGAACGAGGACGAGTCAGCCCTGAACCTGAGGTAATAAGTGCGATGACCGAGGCAAGAACACAGAACGCTGCCGGTGGCCGGATGGCGCGCTGGCGCGTCGCAGATTGAGTACAGCCCGGAGCCAGGTCCCGATGACAACTCTGCCAACCGAGCGGTATCTCTTTGCCGGCGACAGCCTGACCGAAGGCACCTACGGAGAGAGCTATGTCGAACGAGTCGCCCAGGCTCTGGAGCAGATGCGTGTCGGGCGGAAGGTACAGGTGATCAATGCCGGCCGGGGAGGCGATACCATCCGCTCCCTCCTGGATCGGATCGACGAGCCGCTGCTTCGCTACCGGCCCCAGTGGGTCATCCTGGCCATCGGCATCAACGATGTCTGGTTGCCCTGGCTCAGCTCTCACAGCCTGGGATGGAGGTTGTGGTTCTCCTACCGTCAGTGGGCGGTTGGTCAGATCCCCACCACCGACCTGGACCAGTTCGCGGCTGCCTACCGCGCGTTGATCGATAAAGCGCGGACGATAGCCCGCGCCCGGGTGGTGGCCTGCACCGTCAGCCCACTGGGCGAACAGCTTGCCTCGGCGGCCAACCGTCAACTGGCGCGGCTCAACGGCGTCATCAAGCACGTGGCGGCGGACTGTCGGGTCCCGGTGGCGGATGTGTGGCAGGCTTTTGTGGAGGAATTGGCTCGATTGCCAGATCCATCCGGGTACGTGCCCGGCGAGTGGCTCTTTGCCCTCATGGATCGGCGGCGGGTGCGGGCGATTCCGCCCGACGAACTCAGCCGTCGGCGCCGTCTCTATCTCACCTGCGACGGTATCCATCTGAACAGCCGCGGGGCCGATCTGTGGGCGGAGACGATTCTCGCCACTCTCTTCTCACTGCAGGGGATCGAGTCGCCCCCGCTGGCGGGAGCGCCCCCGTCCTTGACCCTCATCTGGGCGGACGAAGGCCCTCTTCAGATGTGGTGCGCCCCGGGCTGGGAAGGACGGGCCCGGGCGATTACCCCTTTGCTGCTCGACACCTATCATCAGCTCGCTTCCTTGACCGGAACCCAGCCTCCTGCCCGCGCCGTTGTGCTCGACTCTGTCCACTGGCCGCAAGGAGTCAGCTCATCCTCTTATCCAATGCCCTGTGCCCGGTGGGATGGAACGTGGGGGACCCTCTGGATTCCGGCCACCTACCCGGCGTCGTTGCTGCGCGACTTGAGCATCCCCGAGGTATTGGCCACATGGACTCACTGGCCGCGCACCCTCGCCGGGCTTGAACCGGCCCGCGCCTCCGCCCTGGCCGATCTGCTCATCGTTCGCGAACTGGCCCGTCTGTTCCTGCAGCAACTCCGCATCAGCCCCGCCGACCCGGAATTGACGCTCCTCCTGGCCACCTATTTGACCCAGGTGGTACTCCGCCGCCGGCGAGGAGAAGGAGCGGCCGAGATGGCAGCGGCATGGGAGGCGTGGGGCGAGGTGCTGGCTCAATCGGGCACCGAAGAGGGGGAAATCCGGCGACAGGCCGGGGTGTTGTACCAGATCCATGGCGAGGAGCTGGTCGCTTCCCTGATCAGCCGCCCCTCATCAGGGATCGAGCAGGTCCGTGGCTCCCTGGTGCCTGGGGCGTTCCGGTCCGGTCGGTGAAGAGGGTCAGCCTGGGAGGAAATGGGCACCATGCCAAGGCGGTGGCTTCCGATCTGGACCGGTCTGGGGATCTGGCTGTTTGGCATCCTGGCCCTGGGCCAGGCGGAGCCTGGCACCGCCGAACTCAAAAGAGAACCGGCGGCAGATTATCAATTGCTCACCAATCCGGGGATGGAGCAGTTCGACCCGCCCTATGGACAGTTTGACGGGGTAAACTGTCAGGTAGCTACCGGTTGGCATCGGTTCTGGTACGGTGGGCCGGAACCCTGCTGGATGGATACCCGGGTGTTCGCCGACAGCCACCTCGGCACCGGCTGGGTGGAACGGATCGAAGGGGAGACCTCGCAACTGATCGTCGGCGTTCAGCCCTACACGGCTGGCCTGTGGCAGAGGGTGTCGGGCCTGACCCCCGGCCTGGGCTATGGCTTCCACGCCGCCCTGCTGACTATCTTCCAGAGTTCGGGCCTGCCAGCCCAACATGGGACGATGATCAAACAGGTTGGCCTCGACCCCACTGGTGGAACCGATCCTCAGGCGCCGACCGTCCTGTGGAGCGAAGCCGACGATCACGATCAAGGCCCCTGGTCGGTAGATTTGCGCTCGGCTGCCTTTGCCCAGACCTCGGCTGTCACCGTGTTCATCCGCGTCATCAGCCCGTACGAGGCCGGCGAGTGGCCCTATCTGAACCTGAGTTTCCTCGATTCGGCCATCCTGGCCCAGACGCCGGTTGTGACGGCGACCTCCCCGGCCTTCAGCCCGGTCCCCACCTTCACCGTGCGCTGGGATAACGCCATCCCGGCTCCAGGCGGCGAGGTCAAGCGCTACGATGTCCAGTGGCTGGATGAGGAAGAGGGGAGTTGGCACGACTGGTTCACCAGAACTACCAGCCGCTGGGCGCGGTTTGTCGGTCAGGAAGGACACACTTATCGCTTTCGAGCGCGCGCCCTCCAGCGCTATGAAAACAACGCCCGCCTCTACAGCCCCTACCGTCCCGCCGGTGATACGCGCACCGTCGTGCAGGGACCGAAGTTGATTGGGTATGTGCTCGATCCGGAAGGCGGGCCGGTGGGTGGGACCACCGTCGTTATTTCGGGCACGGCTGATGCCGCGCTCAGCGGCGCCGATGGCTATTACGAACTCGGTACTCAACCGTGGGGTACGCCGCAGACGGTCATGGTGTCTCATCCGGGCTGGAATTCCCCCAACCCATTGTATGGTCTGACCTGGGAGCCGACCCAGACCATCTCCTTTACCTGGACGTTACGACCGCTGGACGATGTCGTCGAAAATGGTGAATTTGAAGCCGGCACCGACGGCTGGACCCTGTCCGGTGAAGGTGGGGAGGTCCCCGATGCGGTGAGCGAACCGGTCCATACCGGCCACGGCGCGCTGGCCTTCACCAGCCACGCGTCCGGCCCCCGAACGCTCAGCGCAAGTCAGGCGGTCACCATGACCGATGCCTGGGAGCCGGGCCTCTCCTTTTGGTACTACCCGGCGGCCGTGGGCGCCGACGATCGCCTGAACGTCATCCTCACCCTTGTCCCTCAACTTTCCGGCCCGACCTTGCCTCTGACCACGACCTGGCCCTTCACTCCGGCTTTGAGCGTCTCGGGTTGGCGGCATCAGTGGCTCCCCATCGCTGCGCCGGATACCTACTGGACGGGCAAGGTCACCGTCCGCTTTGAGGTATGGCATGACGGTTCGACGACCACCGCTGTCTATCTGGATGAAGTCAGTCTGGGGGCGACGGTCGGCGGTCCATACAAAATTTACCTGCCGGTGACATTGAAACGATATGGTTTTTCTTGAAACTATGATATAATGTAGAAACCATTGGAACCGATTGGGAGGGAACCATCATGGAACTCAAACTCGTTTCGATAGAGAAGCCGGATGCGATCAACTTTGTCCTGGGTCAGACGCACTTTATCAAGAGCGTGGAAGACATCCACGAGGCCCTGGTGACGAGCGTACCGGGGATCAAGTTTGGCCTGGCGTTCTGCGAAGCCTCGGGCAAGTGCCTGATCCGCTGGACCGGCACCGACGAGGCGATGATCGAGCTGGCCCGGAAAAACGCGCTGGCCATCGCCGCCGGTCATACCTTCATCCTGTTTCTGGGCGAGGGATTCTATCCGATCAACGTCCTCAATGCCCTCAAAATGGTGCCGGAAGTGTGCCGCATCTTTTGCGCCACGGCCAATCCGACCCAGGTCATCGTCGCCGAGACCGAGCAGGGGCGCGGGGTGCTGGGCGTGGTGGATGGCTTCTTCCCCAAAGGTCTGGAAGATGAGGAAGGGATCGCCTGGCGCAAGGGGTTCTTGCGGGCCATCGGCTACAAATTGTGAAGCCGGTACCGACCTTACCTCATCCCCGGGGCTCCCTTCCCAAGGAGTAGCCATGCCCAGCGGGGCACCACGATGGATGAAATATCCAGGAGCCGGTGGCGGAGGCCTCGACTCCGGGTGAGGGAGTGGAGCCTTCAGGCGGTTGACCGGCTAAAGCCTCGACTCCCGCATGCGGAGGGAAGTCTATTTTCAAAGGGGTGCAAGGGGGTGGGGGTGAGGTATCTTCGAGGTGGTGAGGAGCAGGTCGCGGGATGAGCATCCTGTTCATCTTTCTCGACGGCCTGGGCTTGGCGCCAGCCGGACCCGGGAATCCCCTGAGTTCCGTACCGATGCCTCACCTGTGGGATTTGTTGGGCGGTCCCCTGGTCCTCGATGGAGGAGACGCGCCGGCCAACGGGGTGGTCCTGCGGGCGCTGGATGCCTGTCTGGGGGTCCCCGGACTTCCCCAAAGCGCGACCGGTCAGACCGCGCTCCTGACCGGCGTCAACGCGCCGGCGCTGGTGGGCGATCACCTCTCGGCGTATCCAACTGCTCTACTGCGGGAGGTGATCGCCGAGCACAGTCTCCTGAAGCGGGCGGCTGAGGGCGGAGCGCGGGGGATGCTGGCAAATGCCCATTCGGAGCAGTTCTGGCGCATGGTCCAGGAGGGCAAGCGCCGTTTGGGAGCTTTGACGCTGAGCGCCCTGGCGGCCCACATCCCGATCCCCACCCTGGAGGACCTGGGGCAAGGACGGGCGGTGCTCTGGGACATCACCCACGAGATCGCGTCCACCTACCTGGGGTATCCATTGCCCGTTATCTCAGCGGAGGAGGCGGGAGCGCGCCTCTCCCGCCTGGCGATGGACGCCGATCTCGTCCTGTATGAATCGTTTTTGACCGATCTGGCCGGCCATCGGCGCCTGGCCGCCGATTGGGTGTTGCCCCGCCTGGACGATTTTCTGGGCGGGGTCCTCGATCATCGAGCGGCCGATACCACGCTGGTGGTGAGTAGCGACCATGGAAACCTGGAGGACATGACCACCAGAGCCCACACCACCAATCCGGTACCGCTCCTGGCGGTCGGACCGGCGGCCGCGCTCTTTGGCCGCGCCTGCGACCTCACCGATGTGGCGCCGGCGATCCTGACTGCGTTAGGAATCTCATGTCGGACACCGAAGCATGGATCACGAGCGAATCATTGATTTCTTGTGGGAGGCCATGATCCTGAAGCGGACACCCCGCACCGGCTGGCAACGGCGCGGTGTGTCCCATGTAGAAAGCGTCGCCGAGCACAGCTTTGGTACAGCGCTGGTGGCCCTGGTGCTGACCGAGGCGTTGCGGAAGGGATCGGGCGAAGCGCTGGACCGGGAAAAGGTCTTGCTCATGGCGTTGCTCCATGATCTGGCCGAAGCTCGCCTGACCGATCTCCCGATGTCGGCGTTGTGCTTGATCCCCGAAGAGGTCAAGAGCCAGGCCGAAGCCATCGCGTTGGCGGACCTGCTGAATCCATTGTCCTCAGCCGAGGAACTCAAAGGCCTGTGGCAGGAATTTGAGGACAGGACCAGTCCGGAGGGACAGTTGGTGCGAGACGCCGACAAGTTGGAGATGATGGTCCAATGCCTGCGCTATGAATGGGCCGGGAGCCGGGGGTTGGACGAGTTCTGGCAGGTGATGGACCGACACCAGTGGCATTATACCCTCTCTGCCGATCTCTATGCGCGGTTGAAGGCGAAACGGGCGCAGCTCTATGGTCATTGTGAATGAGACGACGGGCCAAACGATTGTGCGGCGCGTGGTACGCTGTGACACCACCTGGCGGCGAGGCCGGGGATTGATGTTTCGCCCACGGCGGACCATAGCCGGGGGGCAGGCCTATCTGTTTATCGAGGATCGGGAGAGCATCATCCGCACCGCAGTCCACATGTTCTTTGTCTTTCACCCGATTGCGGTCATCTGGTTAAATCGGGACAAAGAGGTGGTGGACAAAGTCCTGGCCCGGCCGTTCCGGCCCTATTATGCGCCCCGCCGCCCGGCGATGTACTACCTCGAAGGGGCTCCCGTCCTCCTGGACCTGGTCCGCATCGGCGATCGGTTGGAGTTCAAGGAGTGAGGCGCGCGATGGCGGTCGGAAAACGTACTTTTGCCTTTGCCCGGTTCCTCAGGCTGGCGGCGCTGGGCCTGGCGTTGGCCCTGCTCTATGTGCTGACGGCCGTTGTCGTCGCCCAGGAGCCAACGCCGGAAGCGACCCTCTACGTCGTCCAGCCCGGCGATACCCTCTTTAGCATCGCCCAACGCTTTGACACCACGGTCGAAGCCCTGGTTGCCGCCAACAGTATCGCCGACCCCAGCCTGATCCGGGTGGGCCAAAAACTCGTCATTCCCTCCCCATTGCCGGAATCGGTGCCGGCGGTCGAGCAGGTATCCCAGAGCCGCATCCACCCCGTCCGCGCCGGCGAGACGCTGCCGTTCCTGGCTTTCCGCTACGGAGCCACGGTGTGGGTCCTGCGCGCGGTGAACGAACTGGGTCCATTGGCCGAGGTGCGTCCCGGGCAACTGTTAGAGATTCCACCCCCCATCGCCGAGCATCCAGGCGTCCCGCCCCTTCCCACGATCATGACCCAACCGGCGCCGGGCGTTCAAGGACAGACCATGGTGGTGAAGGTGCGGGGTATAGGGCCACTGCAGCTTGAGGGTTTACTCCTGGATCGGGATCTGTGGTTTATTGAAGAGGGAGGAGAGTACTGGGCGCTGGTGGGAATCGGCGTCCTCACCGCGCCGGGCAGCTACTCGCTCACCCTGAGGGTGACCGAGGCCGAGAGCGGGGACCGGATCACCATGCAGGAACCGGTGACCGTCACCGAAGGGGGCTTTACCACCTACAATATCGTTGTGCCGGCCGACCGCCAAAGCCTGCTGGATCCAGCTCTGGTCCGGGCTGAGCAGGCTCGGGTGAACGCCGTGTTTGCCCAGGTGAGTCACACCCGGCAATGGAATGGCCTCTTTGGGTACCCGTTGGCCGGTGAACTGGTGACCTCGTCTCCCTTTGGGCAGCGACGATCGTACAACGGAGGCCCCGTCAGTAGTTACCACGCCGGCCATGACTATAAGGTGGACGAGGGGACGCCGGTGTTGGCTCCCATGACCGGTACGGTGGCCCTGGCCGAACCGCTCCAGGTGCGAGGTCAGGCCGTGATTCTCGATCACGGGCTGGGGGTCATGAGTGGATTCTGGCATCTGTCGCAGATCGATGTCCAGGTAGGTCAGGTAGTCGGCAAAGGCCAGGTGATCGGCCTGGCCGGCAACACAGGTCTGTCCACCGGTCCGCATCTCCATTGGGAGATGCGGGTCTTTGGGGTTCCGGTGAATCCGCTGCAATGGACGCAGCAAGAGTTCCCCTAAATCCCCCATCCAGCCAGAGCCGTGCCCGCATGACCAACCAGACGAACCTTCGGCGTGGGACGCTGTTGCTGATCGTGCTCCTTGCCTTTGGCCTGCGGCTCTATCGCCTGGGGGCCGAGAGCCTGTGGTATGACGAGACGGTCAGCCTCCTTCTGGCCGGCAAGAGCCTGCCGGCGCTGGTGGCTCACACCGCCGGCGACATCCATCCCCCCGGTTACTACCTTTTGCTCCATCTCTGGATCCGACTGGCCGGCCGCAGCGAGTTCTCCGCCGCCTTCCTTTCCCTCTGTTTCGGCCTGCTCCTCGTCGCGCTGACCTACCGGCTGGCGGTCCGCATCTGGGATGAGAAAGCCGGCCAGTTATCAGCTCTCCTGGTGGCGATTTCACCGTACCACATCTGGTATTCCCAGGAGGTACGGATGTACACCGTGGCGGCGGTGCTGGCCTTGGGCGTGTTGATGGCCGTTCTCTCCCTTCTGTCCACCGGTTCCCCATTCCGCGCCCGTCTCCCCTCCTTGCCCGGAAGCAGGTGGATCCGTCCGGCCCAGGGGTGGATCCTGTATGTGGTTTGTGGGGCGGTCGGCCTGTGGGTGCTATACTATTTTGCCTTCCTGTTGCTGGCGGTGAATCTGATGGCCGGGCTGTGCTGGGCGCTGCGCCGCCGGCAGATGTCGGCGGGCGGTCGCTGGCTGGGGGGGTGGGCCCTGGCTCAGATCGGGGTATTGCTGTTGTATGCGCCGTGGCTCCCCGTCGCCTGGCGGCAGGCCACTGACCCCCCGGTCCCTCCCTGGCGAGAGTTCACCAACCTGGGCGCTCTCCTGGTGGAGAGCTGGTCGGCGCTCAGCCTCGGTCAATCGGCGTCGGCTAACCGCGTCTGGCCGGTGCTGCTCCTGTTCCTGGCCCTGTTCCTGGTCGGGCTGTTCTACCGTCCTGGTCATCAGCCAGACCGCCGCTCCGTTCCCTGGTTGCTGGCCGGTTCCCTTCTGCTGCCGATCCTGCTCATCTATCTGGCCTCGTGGATCACCCCGCTGTATCACGTCCGCTACGTCTTTCCGTACTCGATACCGTTCTACCTCCTGGTTGGCGCCGGGCTGGCCTCTTTGCCCCGCTGCATCCACGCTGGATGGTGGGGCCGGGCAGGGCAATGGGGGCGGGGAGTGAGTCTGGCGGTCCTCCTCTTTTTCTGCGGGGCATCGCTCTATCGGTATCATACCGATCCCCATCTGGTCAGCGACGATCACCGGTTGGCGGTGCGGTTTCTGGAGGACCGATGGCGACCGGGCGACGCCATTCTGATCAACGCCGGGTATGTGTACCCTGCCCTGCTGACCTACTGGCATGGCGACCCCATTGCCTGGCGTGGCCGCCTGGGGAGTAAATATGACCCGACGATGCGGCAGGGGCCGGTCATCTTTCAGACCGGATCGGTGGATGGAGACCCCTCCCTGGGGTGGGGAGACCCTGACTCGGATTTCTATGCCATCAGCCAGACCGACACAGCCGAGGCCCTGGCCCGCATCTTTGCCGATTTCGATCGGGTGTGGGTCTATCGCCTCTACGACACCGTCACCGACCCCACCGGCTTGATCCGCCGTTGGCTGGATAAGCATGGCATCTTATTTGAGGACCAGGTCTTTACCGGCGAGGGACAACTCCGGGTCCAAGGATTTCTCACCGGACGCGATCCGCTGACCGGACCATGGCAGCCCGCTGAGGCAACCTTGAGGGACGGATCCCTTGAGTTGGTAGCCTCCAGTCCCGTGCCTTCGGTGGTGGAGGTAGGGAAGAACCTGGACCTGGCTCTGGTCTGGCAGGTGGCTTCAGCGCCGGATGAGGGGGCGATCCTGTTTGCCGGCCTGTTCGATGAGGCGGGAGAGCGGTGGGCTCAGACCGATGAACGGCCGCTGGGGACCCTCTACCCTCCCAGTCGGTGGCCGCAGGGTGCTCGAGTGCGTACTCCCCTGCGCCTGTGGGTGCCGCCCGGCACACCGCCCGGCTCCTACCGGCTGGAGGTGGGCTGGTATCGGTTCGTGGACGGCCGACCGTTCTGGATCCCCTGGACTTCTGGCGAGCGGCTGGTCCTGGGCTCGGTGCAGGTGATCGCACCGCAGGACTGGAGCGCCTTGCCATTGCCAGAGGGGATGCACCTGCTTCATATCACCATCGGTCCAGGCGTGCGGCTGTTGGGCTTTGACATGCCGCAGGTCGGCCATGCCAGCGACGCCCTGCCGCTGACTCTTTTCTGGCAGGCGCTGGCCGACCATCCAACGCCGGGGTCGGTTGTGCTCCAACTGGCCGATGATGCCGGTCGGGTGTGGGCGGAAACTACCTCGGCGCCGTTGGCCGGTCGAGTTCCCTTGACGGGACTGGAAGCGGGACAGGTGCTCCGCGACCCTCGGCTGGTGCTTTTGCCCGGCGACCTGCCTCCCGGCGTCTATTCCGTGCGCGTGGGGCGTCGCAACGCTGCCGGGGACTGGTTCCCGATTCGGCGCGGCCCCTTTCGGCTCGGCTCCACCTATCCCCTGGCGACGATTCCTGTGTTAGGCCGGACCGTGGTTCAAACGCCGCCCATTGTTCAGCATCCGATGGATGTTCGCCTGGGCGATGGCATCCGCTTGGTCGGCTACGATCTCCAGGGCTCCATCGCCGACGGCCAACTCGTGGTCACCTTGCACTGGCATGCCCTGAGGTCCATGGCCATCCGCTACAAAATCTTCCTCCACCTGACCGGCGAGGGGGGCCCGGCCGACCTTCGCGCCCAGGTTGATGCCTGGCCCCGTCTGCCCACCTCAGGCTGGCAGCCGGGGGAATATGTGAGCGACCGATTGACCCTGGCCCTGCCGAGAGATCTTCCCCCGGGACGGTACACCCTTCGCTGCGGCCTGTACGATGAAACTACCGGAGAACGGTTGCCGGTGGTTGACCAGGACGGACAGATGCTCGGCGATCACCTGATCCTGGCTGACCTGGCTCAGGAGGAATGAACGGCTCCGGTTTGACCCGATGGCTGAAGAGGTGTATAATCAGAGCCAGACACAGCCGGCTGTAGAGACCCGGCAGTGGAGGAAGTGAATCCATGTCTTTCCCGCCTTTCTCCGGGGCGCGACCCCGGGTGCCGGTGGCAGAGGTCCGGGTCGAAGAGATTGGGGTGAACCCACTGGACCGACGGCGCGTTGACGTGGCGGTAGACCTGACCCCCTGCCAGGAACCGGTCACGGTCGAGATGGTGATCGTAGGCCCCCAGGACGATGAACTGTGCAGTGCGGTCGTGGTTGAGAGCAAAGAGTGGATGCTGGACAAGGTCCTGCATCTGCGTCAGGATGCCGAACCCGGTGAGTACACGTTGCACGTCGGGGTCTTTGCCCACGGTGAACTGGTGACGCATGCCGCCAGGACCTTCTCGTTCTTACGGGACTCAGGGCAGCCGGAATGACCTGCCGGAGACGAACCTGACCTCATTCTCCCGTTCCTGGCCGGGAAGGGGGTCGGGGCTAGGGGCGAAGGTTTTTCAAGGGGGGTTACACTGGTGAAAGGTCCCATCCGATGGCCGCTGGACTGGACGATCTTGCTCTATCTTCCAGCGTTGCTGATGGCCTTTACGGTCCACGAGTTGGCCCATGCCCTGGTCGCCTACCTGCTGGGAGATACCAGCCAGGTAGAGCGCAAGCGTCTGAGTTTGAATCCGCTGCGTCATATTTCGTGGTGGGGCATGGCCGTTTTCCTGTTGTTCGGTTTTGGCTGGGCCAGGCCAGTCTGGGTGGACCTTGGGCGCTTCCGCATCAAGAACCCCCCGTTTGGGATGTTCCTGGTTTCGATCGCTGGCGCCGGCGCCAATTTCCTGACGGCGCTGGCCGCTCTGTTGGGGGTGATGAGCACCGGGGTCATCGTCTCATCGCTGACCGGCACTACCCTGTGGGAGGTGTTCCGCTTCCTGATGCCCCAGGAACCAAAGCTGGACATGCAAGGCCTGGCGGCGGCGTTGAGCACCTATGTCCTGAGCGTAAATCTGATCCTGGGAATCTTTAACCTGTTGCCACTTCCGCCCCTGGATGGCTTTCAGGCGATCATGAGTCTGTTTGCCATGTTCCGGGGCGGCCTTCGTCCACCCCAGGCCAGACCTCCAGCGCGGCCCGCCCCTATCGTCCCGGCGGAAGAAGAAGCGGTCCAGAGCCCGGCCGAAATCCACTTGCGCATCGGATTGGAGTATCACAAGGCGGGACATTTCGACGAGGCCATTGCCCGCTACCGGCAAGCCATTGCCCACGATGACGGGCTGGCGCTGGCCTATTATAACCAGGGATTGGCCTACCTGGCCAAGGGCCGGTCCTCCCTGGCGGCGAATGCCTTTCGGGCCGCGCTGCAATCGGGCGACCCTGATGTGGCCTACCAGGCTGAATTGCGGCTGCGCGAGCTGGTCCATAGCGGACAGAGCCGGGAATCCTGGTTAGAACCGCTGCCGTCCCCTCTGGAGCCAGGTGCCGTCCCCCTATCCATCCCTCCCGCTGCCTCTCCCCTCGATCCGGCCATCATCCGTCGGATGTGGTGGCGCCTGGGCCTGGGGGGAGCGGCCATGTTCTTTCTGGGGGTTGCGGTCTGGTTCTTTGTCACCGGCGTGGCGCTGATGGGTGTGCAGTAACGTAGGTTGACAGGTGCGCTGCGCCTGTGCGGAACGGCCCAGGAGTGGAAGCCTTCGCTGGGTTCTGCAGATTCCGTTCCGGCTGAAGCCTCCACTCCCACTGGATGCCGCACTTTGCCACAGCCGCGCATTGCCCCCACCGAAAATTGACGCACGGGGAGGACTCTAGTATAATATAGGTGCGATGCGGGGTGGAGCAGAGGTAGCTCGTTGGGCTCATAACCCAAAGGTCGAAGGTTCGAATCCTTCCCCCGCTACCTGTTTGTTTCGGGCGAGGTAGCTCAATGGCAGAGCAGGGGACTCATAAGCCCTTGGTTGGGAGTTCAAATCTCCCCCTCGCCATTGTCTTTTGTGTCACCAGTGGATGAGCGTTCCCCCAACAGCAATATCCTCTGGCTGCTGTAAAGCGCGCTCCAACGCTCCTTCTCGCTCTCCGGAAATGAGGTGCACGGTCAGATTCGGCAATTCCTGGACCAGGCCAATCATCTCTTCGACTTTGCTCAGCATCCCCCCGGTCACATCGGGCGCATGGGAGCCACCTACCAGCGAACGCACCATGCTCCAAGTCGCCGGCGAGATTCGGGGCACCCGCCGCGCCGTCGGATCACGGGTGGGATCTCTCTCAAACACCCCGTCCACGGCGCCGACCAGGATGATCCGGTCCGGATGGAGCCGTCTAGCCAGATGGACGAAAATCTGCTCGGTGGAGATAATCGTTCCTCCCATCCGATCATCCAGCGCCACATCCCCATAGAGAAGGGGGACCAGTTTCTGGCTCAATGCCTGATCAACCTGCGTGGTGGCAAGCAACATCAGTTGACCGTCCCGACACCAGGCCGAGGCCGAAGGTTGCAATGACCAGACCGGTACCCCGGCGGCCAGAAAGGTATCGGCCACGATGCGGTTGAGACGCGCCGCCGCTGCCGCCACTTCGACAAATCCCCGCCATTGGGCGTCGTTGCGCACCCCCTGCCGCGTCCCGTACCGCTGCGCCACCGCGTGGCCGAACGAGCCGCTGCCGTGACCCAGTACCAGGCGCAGCTCTGGTTGTGCCCTCAGGGCGCGGGCTACCTCTTCGGCCAGCCGTCTAATGACCTCCGGCCGGGCCGTTTCCGGCTGGTTTTTGTCGGTGATCACCGACCCACCCAACTTGACAAAGACCAATTCCCTCATCAACCTGGGCTCACCGAATCTCTTCGAAAATATGGACTTTTACCTCACCCCTACCCCCTTACCCCCGGGGAAGGGGCCCGGGGGATGAAGTGAGGACCCTTTCTGGTTCACGAGGCAAGCACCAAGATGCGCTCGCCCTCGATCCGCACTCGGTCGCCAGTATGGATGCGCGTGACGTCCACCTGGTCCACCATGGGAATATCGCCGAGGATGGCTCCCACCGCGACGATGGCCTCGCTCTCGGCGTTGATGATCGCGGCCGGAGCTGTGCCCCGACGCGCCATCCGATAGAGGGTGTATGAACCCACGGTGCTCCCCTTGCCGGTGGGAAAGACCAACACCCGTCCGGCCACACATTGACCGCACAGCGGGTGCCCGGCCTCAATGACCACGCCCGTTTCCGGGTCCACCCCGCCCAGAAAGCCGATCGGCTCTGGGGATACCAGGGCAACGCCCTCGGCGATTCCTGCTTTGATCACTCGACCCCTGAGTTCCATCGGTCACCGCTTCAACGCGAGTGCAACCCTTGTGGCCCAAAGACGCTGGTGTCACCAACGACCCGATAGAGCTGCTTCCAGGCACCGCTCCGTCGGACCAAAGTGCACCGTCAATCCGCTATGGGAGGGGGCATAGAAAGCCATCTTGGCCGAATTCGTAACCAGGCTGCGAAAGCCCAACTCTTTTACCGGAGCGACAATCAGGCAGGTATCGGCCACCACCCGGGCGCCAGTGGCCTCCAACCGCGCGACCACCCCCTTCGCCTCTGCTCTCTGGCGTATGGTCCGAGACGTGGTGATCCACAGCGCAGCCTTCACCCGTCGTCCATCCAGGTAATCGGCAATGGCCTGGATCTCCTCCTCGGAGGCGTGGGGGCATCCCAGGCTCACCAGATCGATCGCTTCGATCCCCTCTCCCGACTCGTTCAGGGCCGCATACGCGGCTGCCAGGTCCTGGACGACGATCGTGGGTGCGTCGGGCGCGACCATTGGCTCCCGTTGCGCTTCCGGGGTCACCCCCTCGATATGGTAGAGGGCCACCGCCCCGCTCGCTCCCATCGCTGCGCCCAACGCTTTCAGCGCCTGGGCGCTGTCGTTCCAGTCGGAAGGTGAAAACCGAAAATAGGGCACCCCTTTCTGCACCTGACGCCCGACGAGATAGCCTAACGCGCCCAGATCGGCTTCAGTTCGGACGGGGCAATGTACCTCGACAATCGCTCTCGCCCGCCGCTTCTCGTCCAGATGGAGGCCGTAGCGGGCCGTCCGTCCGGTAATCGCCGATGCCAGGGCGCTGGGGCCTCCCTCGCGATTGGTCCGCGCTCCCAGCACCGAATTCACATAACTCACCGCCGACGATTCGGCCCAGGCCACGGACTGACCCAAGTGGGGGACAAATCCGACCAGATAGGGGGTACAGGTGCAGGTCGGGGTGATCCCCAGGGCCGTGTAGGCACCGAGCACTGCTTGCTGGCGTCGGGCAAATTCCTCCGAAAAGCCCAGCTCCCGCCATTGCCACAGGTCCATTCCGGCCGGATTGAGCATGGCCGGGACGCGCGCTCGAACGCCTGTTGCCGCCCATTCCTGGAGAAGCTCAAGGCCGGCATCGCCCAGGTTCTTGTAACTGACCCCCGACACCTGGGCGCTGGCAATGGGGATCAAGTCGGCCGCGCCATAGATCTGGCCCAGGGCGACGACGATCTCCATCGCCTTTTGCACGCCTGGCCCTTCCTCGCCGGCCAGCATCGCCTTCTCTTCGGGAGTGAGCCGCAATCCATTAGCCATCCCTTCTCTCCAGGTAATCGGCCACGTCTATCGGCTCGTAGCCTACCCGTCGGAAACCGGATCGTTCCTCAGCGGTGAGGGGGCGTCCACCAGCATCGTGCCACGGGATGGTGGCATCCAGGCCCATCTTGGCCGAGCGCGCCTTTTGCCCGGGCACCAGCTTGGCCGACGGATCGAGGCTGCTGCTGGGTTGATCGGGAAAGACCCATAGATCGCGATCGGCCTGAAAGCGAGTGGCAATCGCCCACTCGACCTGATTCGGATCAAAGGGATCAATATCCTCATCCACGACCACCACATGTTTCAGCGAGCCATGTCCACGGAAAGCCGCTTCCACCGCCCGCCGCCCATCATCCGCGCCGTGCTTGACGATCTGCACCACGGCGTGCAGCCAGTGCATCCCACCGGGAGTGATATGGACCAGCCGACAGTCAGCGACTTCTGATACCGCTTGAAAAAGGGTTGGCTCACGGGGCAGACCCATCAGCAGCTTGTGCTCCAGACCGCCGGGCAGGAGGGCATGATAGATCGGCGAGCGGCGATGGGTGATACAGTCGATCTCGACGACCGGCTGCGGTCGGACGATGTCCCAGGTCTCGGTCAGATCGATGAACGGGCCTTCATCCGCCAGTCGGCGGGTGATCCGTCCCTCCAGCACCACCTCGCACTCGGCCGGGACCTCCAGATCGACGGTCAGGCACCGCGCCAGTGGAGTGGGAGCGAGCGCCTGGGCGATGGCCAGTTCATCCACTCCGGGGGCCGGACTCATCGCCGCCGCCAACAGGACATGGAGAGGTGCGCCCAGACAGATGGCCACTTCCAGGTCCCGCTGGGCGGCCACCGCCTTGCGCCAGGCCGTATCGGTTCCTCGTCCCTCCACGATCCGGGCGGTAAAGGTTCGGGCGCCGATCTGCATCAGGCGGTGAAAGCTGGCATTGCGCCCGTACTCTGGGTCGCGGATCACGGCCACGCCCGCCGTAACATACGGCCCCCCGTCGCCGACCAGATGTTTGAGAATGGGCAACATCCCCAGGTCAGGCTCGTAATGGACCACTTCCTGACACGGAGCCGGCTCGACGCGGGTTGGCGGAACGGGGTGCTGCAGGGCCTCGATCAGTCGTGGGACGATGCCAGCGAGGTCGGTATTCAGCGCCCGGGCAAAATGTTCCCGCCGGCTGCATACCCCTCCCGCCACCTGCCAGCCTGGCCGGTCGGGGTTGGTGAACAGCACCGGCCTTCCGTCCAGGGCGTGGAGGATGCGCGCCATCTCCAGATTCGGATCGACCGATCGGGAGACGGTGATCAGCAACCCTTCCCGTTCGGCCCAGGCAAGAAAATCCCGCAGGTTCATCCTTCTTCCCCCCAGCGGCGATAGAGCCGATGCTCCAGCCCAAGGATGTCCAGCACTTTGCCCACAAAAAAGTCGGTCATCTCGCCCACCGTTTGAGGCCGAGGATAGTAGGCCACCATCGGCGGGAGGAGGATCGCTCCGGCCAGTTTGGCCAGGCGCATGTTCTCAATCGCCGGCAGCGAGAGCGGGGTTTCCCGTGGCATGAGGATCAGCGGGCGGCCCAGCCGCAACATGATCTCCGCCGTGCGCACGATCAGGTCCGACGCATAGCCATGAGCGATCGCCGACAAGGTCTTCATCGAACAGGGGGCGATGACCATCGCCTGAGGAGCCCGGGAGGAACTGGCGATGGGTGCGTTCAGGTCGGCCACATCCCAATGGAAGGTGGCCGGCACGGCCACCTCCGGCCCGACCTCCTGGGCCATCACCGCCCTCGCTGCCGCCGATACCAGCGCATGAACCGTGTGCCTGGCCTGTTCCGTCAGAACTTCTAACAGGCGAAGACCGATCACAACCCCGGAAGCGCCTGTAATAGCGACGACGATCTCCATCGCCTGTCCCCTACTTCCCAAGCCACGGCTGTCCGGTACCCATTGCGCTGGAGAACCACCTACGTTTAGGATGGATAGAGCAAAAGGATCACGCCCTACACCCCCAGACGTGATCCTTGCACGACGGGAGAATCAAGCCTAGCCTCCAGTCCCTACGTGCTGGAGCTCCCGGCCTGGGTTCCCTCTTCCTCCTCGGCAGCCGCTTCCTCCGCCACCGCCACTCGCGGCGGCACCAGACTGACTACCACATCATGGGGATCGGCGTGGATCGTCACTCCTGGCGGAACCGACAGGTCCCCAATCACAATGTCACGGTCCAGGCTATCCAGGCCGGAAACATCCACCGGGATCGAATGGACCAGATCGGCCGGCAGGCATTCGATCTCGACGTGGCTCAACACCTGGACCAGCACCGCCCGTCCGGACTTGACCAGCGGCGATTCGCCGACGATCTCCAGCGGCACCTCGGTCCTGACCTTGCGGTCCATCCGTACCTGGAAAAAGTCCACGTGCTGCACCCGGCTGCTGAGAGGATCCCGCTGGACCTCATGGGCCAGGACATAATGCGGTTGCGGTTCGTCGTCAACGAACAAATGGATCAGTGAGGACGTGCCCGCCTGTTGCAGAGCCTTGACCAGGGTCCGCTCGTCTACCTGGATCGGTCGGGGGGGCATATCGGCGCCAAACACGACAGCCGGCACCCATCCCTGAGCCCGCAATTGTTTCACCTGTTTCCCCTGCACCTTTCGGCTCTGGGAACGCAACTCAATACCTTCTTCCATCATCGGTCTCCATCCTGGAAAAATCGAAGCAATCCCGACTAGATCGCTGGGCAACGCCTGTAATTTTAATGCAGAACCAGCCTAGCGTCAAGAACCAGCGTTGCCTTGGGCGATCTGGTGCCCCGGCTCCTAGTCTCAAACTGGCGACCCTCGCTCACCCTTCCAGCCGCGCGTATTCCTCCTGGATGACCCTCTCGTCCAGCTTTTTGAAGAGCGGCGACGGCTCGCGCAGCGCCTGACCGGGCTGAAGTTGACTGGGCGCCCAGGTGCCCACGGCCCCGCTGTGGTCGTAGGTCAAAGCCAGGTGCGAACGGGTCTTTTCCCGGTACTCTTCCACCTGTTGCGTGCCGAACAACCGCCCCTCATAGCCCAGGTATCCATGGAGCTTCTGGGCAGTGTGGGGCAAGACCGGCGCCAGGAGCGTCTTCAGGTTATCCACGGCGCGCAGGATCACGTATACCGTCGTCGCTGCCGCCTGTCGGTCTTCTTTGATCTGGAACCAGGGGGCCTTGCGGTCGAGATAGACATTGGCCTCGCGAGCCAGGGCCATCGCCTCGCCCAGGGCGGCGCGGAACTTGCAGGCGTTATACAGCTCACCCACCGTCTGGAAGCCGGCCTCGATCTTGTCCAGCAGGGCGCGGTCGGATTCGTCCAGGTCCCCCGGTTCCGGGACGCGGCCCTCAAATTGCCTGTAGGCAAAGCTGAGCATCCGGTTCGCCAGGTTCCCCCAGGTGGCCACCAGTTCGTTGTTGTTCCGCTCGACAAAATCCTCCCAGGAGAACTCGGTGTCGCGCGTCTCAGGGGCGGTGGCGGTCAGATAGTAGCGCAGCGGGTCCGGGTCATAGCGACTCAAGAAGTAAGGCACGTCTACGGCAGCACCCCGGCTCTTGCTGAACTTTCCACCCTTGAAATTCAGGTACTCATTGGCCGGCACATCATACGGCAAGTTCAACTGCGCCTTCTCATCGTCGTGATAGATGCGGCCCACCGCCAGCAATTCGGCCGGCCAGATGACGGTGTGGAACGGGATATTGTCCTTGCCGATGAAATAGTAGGTCAGAGCCTCCGGATCGTACCACCACGCCTTCCATGCGTCGGGTGTCCCTCGATTGGCTGCCCACTCGATGCTGGCCGAAAAGTAGCCGATGACCGCCTCAAACCAGACATAGAGACACTTGCCTTCGTAGCCCGGCAACGGCAGCGGGATGCCCCAGTCAATGTCGCGGGTGATGGGACGTCCACGCAAGCCACTCTGGACATAGTTGCGGGCAAAATTCAGCACGTTCGGCCGCCAGTGGTCCTTGCCATGGCTGAGATACGCCTCTAGTTGATCGCTCAGCTTGGCCAGGTCCAGGAAATAGTGCTCGGTGTCTCGCACTTCCAGGGCCGTGTCCCCACTGGCCTTGCTGCGAGGGCGGATCAGTTCGGTCGGTTCCAGGAGTTTGCCGCAATTGTCGCATTGATCCCCCCGCGCGTCGGGGAAGCCGCAGTGGGGGCACGTGCCCTCTACATAACGGTCGGGCAGGAAGCGGCCTTCCTTCGGGCTGTAGAGCTGCCGCTGTACCTCTTTGTACAGGTAGCCATTCTTCAGGATGTGCAGAAAAAAGTCCTGGGACACGCGATGGTGGTTCTCGGTGTCGGTGTGGGTGAACAGGTCAAAGGTCAGGCCGATCTGCTGATAGGTCTCCAGAAAGGTCCGGTGGTAGCGCTCAAACAGCTCCCTGGGCGAGATGCCTTCCTGGTCCGCCCGAACTGTGATGGGCGTGCCGTGGGCATCCGAGCCAGAGACCATGAGCACGTCGTTGCCCACCAGACGGTGATAGCGGGCAAATATGTCCGGAGGCAGATAGGCCCCCGCCAGGTGCCCGAGATGTTGATACCCATTGGCATAGGGCCATGCCACGCCGATCAAGATTTTCTTGTTGTGGACCATTTTTGTTTCTCCTACCCGGATTCATCACCGGCCGGTTCCCTGTCCAGGGATAGAACCGCGCCGATGGATTGTGCCATTCAAAAGAACGAGCGAGGGAGTTCCCTCGCTCGAGTTTCGACCATCTCCCGGGCTTCTGGGCTCAGAGGCGCAGAAGCGGGCAGCAAGGGACTCGGGTTGGGCATGACTCACGCATCGGGGGGCAAGCCCCCATCACGCCCTTGGCTGCCGAGGCTTGACGGATGATTGCGACTGGCCAGAATCCCTTCTTCAACACCCGTACCCTTGTTGTCATATCATTAGTGATTCACATTCTACCACAAGCTCCCACAAAAGGCAAATCTCGTTGCGCGGGGTCGAGAAGAATGATATAATCAATCCCCAGGAGTCGGGAGATCACGGCAGCGAGGGGAGCGCCGGATGCAGAATGCGGAGCTCTGGGAACGGTTGAGGCGGCTGGGCCTTCACCAGGGCGCACACCATCTCCAGCCACCACCCCGGCGACGGGGCCAGGCGATTGAGGACCTGATTTCGGGCCAGGTCCTGAATACGGACTATGGTCCGTGCTTCTTGCACCGAGAGACCTATGAACTGGATTACCGTCACGGTCGCTATGCCCTGGCGGAGTTGCCGGCCCACCGTCCAGAGACCCCCGCCCTGCTGGCCGGCGATGAGCGGTTGGCCGAGGTACCCATCGAGCGCATCGCGTTCGTGGATACCGAAACCACCGGATTGGCCGGAGGAACTGGAACCTACGCCTTTCTGGTCGGTGTGGGTGTGTTCGAGAACGGACGGTTCACCGTTCACCAGTTCTTTATGCGCGACTACCAGGAAGAGCCGGCCCAACTCTGCGCCCTAGGTGAGTTGCTCGACAGATTGGAAGCAGTGGTCAGTTTCAACGGCAAGGCGTTTGACCTGCCTCTGCTCGAGACACGCTTTATCATGACCCGTCAATTCCCCCGCCTGACCGATGCCCCTCACCTGGACCTGTTGCACCCGGCCCGCCGGTTCTGGAAGTATCGCCTCGATTCCTGCGCCCTGTCCTCTCTGGAGGCGGAGGTGTTGGAGGTACGGCGCACTCAGGAGGACGTGCCAGGCTGGCTCATCCCCAGCCTCTATATGGAATATGCCCGGAGCAACGATGCGCGCGAAATGCCGCGCGTCTTTTACCACAACGTCCAGGATATCTTGTCCCTGGTGGCGTTGACCGCCCGGATGTGCCAACTGCTCACCGCCCCGGTCTCTTCCGATGAACTGCCGGGAGAGGACCTCTACGGTCTGGGCCGCTTCTGGCAAGAGGGGGGCCAATGGGACCGAGCTGAATCTGCCTTCCGGCAGGCGATTCAGGCCTGTCGCTCGCCCGCGGTCCGGTCTATGGTCATGCGCGATCTGGCGTTTCTGCTGAAGAGACAGGAGCGACGGCATGAGGGCGTGGCCTGGTGGCAGCAACTGGCCGAAATGAACAGCGACGTCCATGCCTGCGAGGAACTGGCCAAACATTACGAATGGATAGAAAAGGACCTGGCGCAGGCGCTTGCCTGGACCGAACGGGCCATGGTCCTGGTCCGGGACTGGCCTCCCGGTCCGCAGCGAAAGAGGGTCTGGGAGGAACTGAAACACCGGCAGCAGCGCCTTCTGGGCAAGATGGCGGATCCGAGCCGATCGCACCAGCGCGATGCGGCAACCGATGCGGAGTGATGCCCAGGCATTTTGCACCACCGCCGTCTGAAGTTTGACAAAAAAACCGGATTTGGCTACAATGTATATACAGTGCCGCGGTAGCTCAGTTGGTAGAGCATTTGACTGAAAATCAAAGGGTCCCCGGTTCAAGTCCGGGCTGCGGCACCTGGTCAATTGCGGGCGTGGCTTAGTGGTAGAGCATCTCCTTGCCAAGGAGAGGGTCGTGGGTTCGAATCCCATCGCCCGCTCTCTATCTTGTGGGGCAGTGCAGGGTCGAGGGGAGTGCCTTGTTTCAGGCAAGCGCTGAACAAGGCGGTGGATCAGGCGACGTAGCCAAGTGGAAAGGCAGCGGTCTGCAAAACCGCGATCACGGGTTCAAATCCCGTCGTCGCCTCTGGCAGAAGGGCTGATAGCATCGCGCTATCAGCCGTTTATTATCCCGGATCGGCTGGGGGCGGTGGCGAAAAGGCAGACGCTGCGGACTTAAAATCCGCTGGGGGAAGACCCCGTGTGGGTTCGAATCCCACCCGCCCTATTGGAGGGGGCCTTGTTCCCCCTTCGATCCCCCACAAATGGCCCAGACCGGGCCTGTCTTAGGGTTAGCGTCCCACAAGCCATTTTGAGGCCAGACCGAGGATTGCTGTCAGATTGCTGTCAGGTTGTTAAAACGAAAGCCCTTGCCGGTTTTGATCCGGACAAGGGCTTGTGCGACCGTGTCCCCGGCTGGGCCGCACCCCAAGACGCCCAAGTCCGGCACCCAGTGGGAGTGGAGGCTTCAGCCGGAACAGGTTGCGCCAGGGCACCCGGTCCTCTTATTTGTCCAACAGCACCGCCACCCCCGGCAGCGTCTTGCCCTCCAGAAACTCCAGGCTGGCGCCGCCCCCGGTCGAGATGTGGCTCATCTTCTCGGCCAGGCCGGTGCGCTGTACAGCAGCCACCGAATCGCCGCCGCCGATGATCGTTGTGGCCCCGGGCAACGCGGCCAACATCCGCGCCAACGCGTCGGTCCCCTGGGCGAATTTCGGGAATTCAAAGACGCCCATCGGACCGTTCCAGAACACCGTCCGGGCGCCGGCCAGGCGCTCCTGAAACAGCTCCAGCGTCCGTGGGCCGATGTCCAGGATGCGCCAGCCCGCCGGTACCCTGCCCACCGCCACCACCTGGGAAAAGGCATCGGCATCGAAACGATCGGCGATGACCACATCCACCGGCAAAAGCAACCGATCTCCCGCCTGTTCTCTCAAGGCGCGAGCTTCGGCCAGGCTGGCGTCCTCCACCAGGGAATCGCCCACCTCATAGCCTTCTGCCTTGAGGAAGGTATTGGCCATTCCCCCGCCGATGAGCAGGCGATCTACCCGGCTCAGCAGGTTGGTGATCACGCCGATCTTGTCCGAGATCTTGGCCCCGCCCAGGATCGCCACGAACGGGCGCTCTGGCGAGGTCAGGGCGCGGCCCAGATAGGTCAGTTCCTTTTCCATGAGGAATCCGGCCACCGCCGGCAAATAGTGGGCCACCCCTTCCGTAGAAGCGTGGGCGCGGTGGGCCGAGCCAAAGGCGTCGTTGACAAACAGATCGGCCAGGCTTGCCAGTTGGGCAGCAAACGCCGGATCGTTCGCTTCCTCTTCGGCGTGAAAGCGGGTGTTCTCCAGCAACAAGAGATCGCCGGGTCTGGCGGCGCGGACCGCCGCTTCCACTTCGGGTCCTACGCAGTCGTCCAGCTTGGTCACCGGATAGTCCAACAGCCTGGATAGATGGCGCGCCACCGGGTCCATCCTCAGGCTGTCCACCACCCGGTTCTTGGGCCGGCCCAGATGGGAGGCAAGGATGACCGTGGCCCCCTGCTCCAGCAGATAGCGGATGGTAGGCAGCGCCTCCCGGATGCGGGTGTCATCGGTCACCACCCCGTCGGCCAGAGGCACGTTGAAATCAACCCGCACCAGGACCCGTTTGCCTTTGACGTCCACGTCACGAACGGTTTTCTTGTTCACCCTTGTGCTCCTTTGAACAGACGGCGATTAAATCGCCCCTCCAAAGCCTTCGGCTGGCCGTCGGCCTGCGCCGACGGAACGCATCCCTACCGGGGGGCGCCTGGCCGCCGGCCCCACAGGCGCGGCTTCAGCCGCCGGCCTCGATATCTTTATCCTTCGGGCACCCTACGGGCATGATATCTATTTCTTCGACGAAATTATGGCTGGAGTAGCCGAGGGCAATGCCCTCGGCTACCCCGATCAGCTCTGACATCGAGCCATGGGGACAGAGCCCGGCTCACACCCCTTTTCGTACCAGGAACCGAACCAGGTCGGCGATCCGGCAGGAATAGCCCCACTCGTTGTCATACCAGGCCACGACCTTAACCATGTTGCCACCGATGACGTTGGTGAGTTCGGCGTCGACGATGGCCGACCGATCATCCCCCTTAAAGTCGATGGACACCAGCGGTTCCTCGGTATAGCCGAGGATGCCCTTCAGATTCCCCTCGGCTGCGGCGCGGAGGGCAGCATTGACCTCATCGCGGGTGACCTCCCGCTCCAGTTCGGCGACAAAGTCCACGATGGATACGGTCGAGGTCGGCGTGCGCAACGCATAGCCATCAAACTTGCCCTTCAGCTCCGGGATGACGAGGGCCACGGCTCGGGCCGCTCCGGTGGTGGTCGGGATGATGCTCAACGCCGCCGCCCGGGCGCGGCGCAGGTCTTTGTGGGGCAGGTCCAGGATGCGCTGATCGTTGGTGTAAGCGTGGACCGTTGTCATCAGGCCCCGTCGGATGCCAAAGCTGTCGTGAAGCACCTTGGCGACCGGCGCCAGGCAGTTGGTGGTGCACGACGCATTGGACAGGATATGATGCCGACCCGGGTCGTAGGCGTGTTCGTTGACGCCCATCACGATGGTCAGATCCACACTATCGGAAGGCTTGGCCGGTGCGGAGATGATCACCTTGGACGCTCCACCGATGTCGCGATGGACCGCCGCCTTTTTGCCGTCGGTAAAGAGCCCGGTTGACTCGACGACCACGCTTACCCCCAGGTCCTTCCAGGGGAGCTGAGCCGGGTCCTTCTGGGCAAAGACCTGGATCTCCTTGCCGTCCACGACAAAAGACCCCTCGCGAACCTCTACCCTCCCGGGATAGCGGCCATAGTTCGAGTCGTACTTGAACAGATGGGCCAGCGTCGGGGTGTCGGTGATGTCGTTCACCGCCACCACTTCCAGTTCGTCCGGATACCGCTCATGGATGGCGCGCAGTACCTGCCGTCCAATTCGTCCAAATCCGTTAATCCCTACTCGTGTTGTCATGGTGTTTCGATTTCTCCTGTTCTAGTGTTGTGGGTCGAACCCCTTGATTCTCTTACAAAGCGCGAAAAATATCGCTCAGACTCACAATGCCGATAATGTCTTTGCCATCAAAGACCAACACCCTCCGGATATCGGCTCTCGCCAGCAACGCCGCACATTCCTGGATGCTGTGCTTCGGGGACACAGTAATCACCGGCCGGCTCATGATCTCCCGGACCGATACCATGGCCGGGTCCAGGTTCTCGGCGACCACCTTCCGGATCACATCGGTCTCGGTCATAATTCCCCAGGTGGCCATATCCTTTCCGGTCTTGACCAACAGGCTCGAGACGTGGCACTCTCGCATCTTTTGAATCGCCTCAGCTACGGTGGCGTCCGCCTCGATATCGACCACTTGCGGGGTCATCACATCTGCTGCGGTAATCATCGTTCTTACCCTCCTGTTGAGCTCTCGGCCATCTACCGCTGCCAGTACAAACGCATCAATTCCTCGGCCAACCTCTTGGAGTCGTGGCGCCAGGGAGCGCTCCGATCCACCAGATCCGCTTCGATCACCCGATACCCTTCATTGGGTGGATAGCTCTGCACGACCGGTCGTAGATGGGGATTTTCGGTGCTTGACAGCAGGTGGTTATTGGCCAGCACCCACGGGAACAGGTCCCGCCCCACGTGGCGCTGCAAGGCGCTCACGTGCTGGCCCACATCAAAGCCGTCCGTTTCCCCAGGTTGCGTGGCGACATTGCACACATAGACTTTGAGACCGGACGAGGCCCGAATGGCCTGCCGGATATCGTCCACCAGCAAGTTGGGCAGAATGCTGGTGAACAAGCTCCCCGGTCCGGCGACGATCAGATCGGCTTCCAGAATGGCTCGAACCGAGTCGGGATAGGCGCGGACCCGCTCCGGACGAAGAAAGACGCGCTCGATCGGTTGACCCACTTTGGGAATGGCCGATTCCCCCTGGACCCGGATCAATCGGGCCGGCGCACCGTTGCGCTCGGCCGTGCCCTTCAGATCCGCCACCAATGTCACATCCTCCAGGGTCGAGGGCAGGATGCGCCCTCGCACCGCCAACACGCGGCTGGCTTCCAGGATGGCCAGTTCAAAGCTGCCGGTGATCGCCGCCAGGGCGCTGATGAACAGGTTGCCCAGACAGTGACCCTCCAGCCCCTCACCCTGCCCGAAGCGATACTGGAAGAGTTGCGTCAGCAAGGCCTCGTCGTCCGCCAGCGCGGCGATGCAGTTGCGGAAATCGCCGGGGGGCAAAATCCCCAGCTCACGGCGCAGCCGACCGGACGAACCACCATCGTCCGCCACGGTCACGATGGCCGTGATCCAGGGGGTATGGGCTTTGAGACCGCGCAACAACGTCGCCAGTCCTGTCCCCCCACCGATAGCCACCACCCTGGGTGGACGATCGCTTCGTCCCTTTCCCTCCGCCGCCATATCGTTCTCCACTATTCGCTATTATAGTAGAAGTCCCCGGCTACGTCAACCCCACCCTTGGTCCGGGAGTCGAGGCTTCCGCCGGAGACCGCCTGAAGGCTCCACTCCTGTTGCCCGGGAGTGGACTTTTTCGCACTTTTCGGGTATCATAACCGCCGTCTCAGACCGATCGTCGGCCATGAGTCTGGAAAGCACCGGGCACGATGCAACACGAGGACCGCGCACCCAGCTACGATCATGAACACAAGGGAGAACTCCGCATCTCCTGGGAGGACTTTGACACGCTCTGCCGGAAGCTGGCCCTGATGGTCCAGGCGTACGACCCCCAGGTGATCATCGGCATCGCCAAAGGAGGGGTATTGCCGGCGGCAGTCCTCGCCTCCATCCTGCGCCGGGAGTTCTACCCTATCCGTCTGTCGCGGCGGCACGACGATCAGGTCGTCCGCGACACCCCCGAGCTGCTCCTCGGCCCGCCTCCCACCATCGCCGGCCAGCGGGTGTTGCTGGTGGATGATATCGTCGTCGGCGGGGCCACCCTTGCCCTGGCCCGGCAGGCATGTCTGGACCAGGGCGCCGCCCAGATACGGACCGCCACCCTCTTTGCCCATAGCTTCAGCCGCTTCCCCGATTATGTGGCCCTCGTCAGCGATGCGCTCATCGTTGCCCCCTGGGACCGGGAGGTGTTGTGCGGCGACCAGTTCGTGCCCCATCCCGAATATGAAGCCCAGCGCGGCGATGAGCCACACCGCTAGACCGGGGCGTGCCGGTCAGTGTAGCTCCCTAGCGCCTCCTTCGCCGCTGCTGCACGGGAATCTGCCTCACTTGCCAAAAGCGATCCGCCATGCTAAACTGGGTCCGTACAACCGGCCCGACCGGTTCTGGTGGGGAACCCGGGCCGCAGAATGAGGGATGAAAAGGGGACCAGTGTAGGCATCGTGCGAATTCTGCTCATCAACCCAAAAACCCGGTTGCCCATTGACACGCGCATCTCCCCACCCCTGGGGTTGGCGTACCTGGCGGCGGTCGCCGAACGACGGGGCGATGAGGTGCGCATCCACGATGGCGATGTCGAAGATACGCCGCTCGAAGAGACGGTCCGCCAGTTCGCGCCCGATCTGGTCGGCATTACCGCCAACACCACCCAGATCACCGCGGCTTGGCGCGAAGCCGCCCAGGTCAAGGCCCTGACCCAGGTCCCGGTGATCCTCGGCGGACCCCATCCCACCAGCCTGCCGGAAGAATCGGCGGCCCAACCGTTCGTGGACGTCGTCGTCCGCAGCGAGGGAGAAGCCACCTGGCTGGAACTCCTGTCGCGATTCGCGGCGGCCGGCACCGATCCCTTCCCGGCCTTGCTCTCTTCCGTCCTGGGGATCACCTATCGAAATCAGGACGGGACCGTAGTCAGCACCCCGAACCGCCCGCCGATCCCCGCTCCCGAACTGGACGCCCTCCCGTTTCCGGCCTGGCACCTGTTCAAACTGGACCGCTATACCAACCTCCAGCCCACCGTAGACCGGGTCAACGGCCCCAGCCTGCCCATCCTCACCTCCCGCGGCTGTCCCTACCGTTGCACCTACTGCTCCCAGATCGGCCCCCGACTGTGGCGGGCTCGGTCGGCCGATAGCGTCGTCGCCGAATGGCGGTGGCTGGTTCGGGACCAGGGGGCCGCAGAGATCGGGGTCCTGGACGATTCCTTTAACATTAACCGCCAGCGCGTCCTGGACATCTGCCAGCGATTGGTGGACGAAGGGCTGACCCACGTCCCGTGGATCATGATCAACGGCATCCGGGCCAACCTGGCCGATGAGGAGGTCCTGGGGGCGATGAAACGGGCCGGATGCATCCGCGTCGCCTTTGGCGTGGAAAGTGGCAACCAACGCATCCTCGATTCGGTAGTGGACAAGCACCTCACCCTGGATCAGGTCCGCCGCGCCTTTCAGGCGGCGCGAAAGGTCGGCATCGAGACCATCGGCTTTTTCATTATCGGCATGCCGGGCGAAACCGAAGAAACGATGGATGATACGATCCGTTTCGCCTGTGAACTGGACCCTCTGGTCGCCAACTTTTCCATTGCCACCCCCTTCCCCGGCACCGATATGTATGAGACGGTCCGGGCCCAGGGGCGCATCCTGGCCGAAAGCTGGGACGATTTTGTCTTTTTTGAAGGGAAGGCGCGCTTTGAGATGCCAGGCCTGCCGGCCGAGCTGGTGGAACGCAAGTGGCAGGAAGCCTACCGTCGCTTCTACCTGCGCCCGAAGCGGATTGCCCGCACCCTGACCCGCAAAGAGACGTGGCTACGCCTGCCTCGGACGGTGCGCATGGCCTGGCGCACCCTGGTGGGAAGCTGATCTCACCCTCCTGATAACGGATATGGATCGAGGACAAGAGCGATGACCATAGAGAAGATCAGGTGCAGTGTGGGGGTCACCGCCTATAACGAAGAGGCCAACATCGGCCGGCTGTTGCAGGCGTTGATCGACCAGCGGCTGTATGAAGTCGAAATTACCGAGATCATCGTCGTCGCCTCCGGTTGTACCGATCGCACCGAAGAGATTGTGCGCGAGTATATGGCCCGCGACCCCCGCATCCAGCTCTATGTTCAGGAAAGGCGAGAGGGCAAGACCTCGGCGGTGAACGTCTTCCTGGCCCATGCCAAAGAAAAGATCTGCGTCCTGGAAAGCGGCGACACCCTGCCTCGGGAAGACGCCATCGAAAAGATGGTGCGCATGTTCCGCGACCCGGCGGTGGGCATGACTGGCGCGCACAAGGTCGCGGTGAACACCCCCGACCACATCGTGGGCCTGCTGTCCCATTTGCGGCTCAAGCTCGAGCATCAGCTCTGTCTGGAGATCCCCCGCCTGGGGGAACTGATCGCCTTCCGCAAGGTCTTTGACCAACTGCCCCTCGACATCGCCATGGACGAGGCGTTCGTGGAGGCCCTGATCGTGCGCCGGGGAATGCAGGTCCGCTACGCCCCGGACGCGGTGGTCTATAGCATGGGGCCGCAGACGGTGGGCGATTTCGTCAAGCAGCGCCGCCGCAACTTTGTCGGCCACCTCTATCTCCGCGAAAAGTACGGCTACCAGGTCTCCAGCCTGCAGAATATCCGGGTACTGCGCATCGCCCTAGAGGAGATCTGGGGGGCTATCCGCCTCATCGCCGCTCTGGCCGCCCTGGCCAGCCTGGAAGCCTACTCCCGGCTTCTCGGCGCCTGGGATTATTACGTCAAAAAGGAAAAACACACCGTCTGGGAGATGGCCTGGAGCACCAAAGACCCCGGACAGGGTGTCCAAGGACGAGAACTCCCCCTTGAAACTGAAGCGATCGAACGATAGGCTCCTCACCGCCCTGAAGGTCGCGATCAGCCTGGGCCTGATCGCCTACCTCCTGACCCGGCCGATCATCCGCACCGCCGACTGGTCGGCGATCCTGGCCGGGTTGCGCCTGTGGCCCTGGCTGGTGGGCCTGGCGATCTACTTTATCGCCATTGGCCTTCAGGTCTTCAAATGGCAATACTTGCTCCGCACGCTGGACGTCCGCGTCCCGTACCCCACCCTCTACCGCCACAACCTGGTCGGCCTCTTTTTTGCCAACCTGCCCCTGAGCATGATCGGGGGGGATATCGCCCGGGGTTGGGACCTGGCCCGCCATGCCACTGGTCAGGTCCCGGCCGTCGCCGTGTCGGTGTTGGTGGACCGCCTGATCGGCTTTGCCGCCTACCTGGTCGGGGGCGTGCTGGGAATGGCGTATGCTGTATGGGTCCTGGGCCGTTCTGACCTCACCTGGCTGCTCACCGTCTTGAGCGCCGGCTTGTTTGCCTTCCTCCTGGGCCTGGCCGCGTTGATGAGTGGACGGCTGCGCCGCTTCATCGAGCGGATCTTTCACCGGGGGCTGCTGCGCCGATTTCTCCCGCTCTACCAAAAACTCTCCGATGCCGTGCAGGGGTATCGTGCCCACGGCCAGGCCCTGGTCATTGCTCTCGTTTTGGGACTGGGAACCGTGGCCGCTACGTGCGTGGTGAACTATTTGGCCGCCATCGCCGTCGGAGCGGAGGTCCCTGTGGCGTGGGTTTTTGTCCTCACCCCCCTCACCGCCCTGGCGCCCTTTCTCCCCTCCATCGCCTCTGGCCTGGGCTGGAATCAGGGGGTGTTCCTCGTCCTGTATGTCGAGCTGGCGAAACTGGGGACCGATCAGCCGGCCGCCTTTGCCGGCGCGGTGCTGATGATGTCATTCGCCATGCAGGCGATCATTCTCCTCTCCAGCCTGCCCGGCGCCTTCCTGTGGTGGCAACGTCGGGTTCCAGAACCCCTGCCCGACCCGCCGGCATCCTCGCCGCAATAAGGCCCGCCCTACCACACCAGCACTCGGCAGGGCTGACCCGTTCGGGCCGATTCGTACAGCGTGACCAACGTCGCTACATTCGCCCGGCTGCTTTCCAGCGACACCGGCAAGGGCGCCCCCTCCAACACCGCCCGGGTGAAAGCCCGAACCTCGCACTCGTAGGGATTGATTTCAGGGCTGGTGATCACCTGCTCCTGGTCCAGGCCCCGCTGCCACACGATCCGGCTCTGCGCATTCATCAGGTACGGTCGCTCCAAGGTCAACGTTCCTTCCGTCCCGGTCACTTCGGCCTGGACCCGGAACTGCTGCCGGAAGCCACAATCCATCACCCCCAACACCCCATTGTCATAGCGCAGCAGTCCGGCAAAGGTAGCATCCACTCCACTGCTGGTCAACACCTGCCAGCCAAAGACCTCCTCCGGTTCGCCGGCCACCCATCGGATGAAACTCACCGGATAGCTCCCCACGTCCCACAGCGAACCTCCTGCCAGTTCGGGCCGCCAGCGGACGTCGTTCAGTCGATCCAGGAAGAAGGAAAAAGCGCCTCGCACCAGGGTAACCTGGCCCACCGCCCCCTCCTTCACCATCTCGCGGAGCCGCTGGAGCAACGGATGATACAGGTACATCACTGCCTCGGCGATCACCCGCCCGGAGGACTCGGCGGCGGCGATGACCTGATCGCATTGCTCGACGCTCACCGCCAACGGCTTTTCGCACAGGACGTGCTTGCCCGCCTGCGCGGCGCAGATGGTCCATTCGGCGTGCAGGCTGTTGGGCAGCGAGATATAGACGGCGTCCACCTCCGGATCGTCGAGCAGGGCCTCATAGCTGCCGTAGGCGCGCGGAATCTTGTGCTCTGCTGCATACGCCTCCGCTCGCGCCAGGTCCCGGCTGGCGACGGCCACCAGTTCCGCCCGCTCCGTCGCCCGGATGGCCGGGATTAGTCGCTCGTTGATCCGGGCCGTCGAAAGCAACCCCCATCGCAACGTAGTATCGGTCATCATCGAATCCCTCCCTTCGAAAATAGATCCCTCCTCGCAGGCGGGAGTCGAGGCTTTAGCCGGTCAACCGCCTGAAGGCTCCACTCCCTCTGCGACAGACCACTTCACCCCACCCCCGCACCCCCTCCCCGCACGCGGGGAGGGGGCCGGGGCGAGGGGTCCGGTCGCCCGCGCGCCATTCGCTGATTCGTTTCCCATTCGTTGACTCGGTATTCTCATCCCTCATGACGCTCCACCGGGCACGGGAACATTGAATCGTACCTGATGGGTCAGAGCCGCGCGCGAAGGCTGCGCCTCGCCCCCAGCATCCGTTCCATGACCGGACGCAGCGCAGGTTGTTGCAGTTCAATGGCGTGCTCCGGACACAGCTCGTGGCAACAGTAACAACGAATACAGTCAGCGAGGCGGATGCGGGCCTTTCCTTCCACCAGCGCAATGGTCTGGGCCGGGCAATTCTCCACACATAGCCCACATCCCACACACCGCTCCCCGACGACCGGGCTTGCATTCAACAGGCGTGTCCCCCACTGCTGCAACCAGGCCGGCATGTGACCGCTGGTGGCACGCCTCCCCGCCGGCAGTTGAAACCCACGCACCCCGAATCCGCGCAGGTCCTCGCCCCGCACCTCCAGCTCCGACACCCGTCCTGACGTCCAACTCCGGTGCACCGCCTTTGCCACCGTCGGCACCGTGGTCGGTTCATGACCCACCAGCGTCAGAGCCGCCACATCCAGCGCCACCGCATCGGCCGAAGCCAGAATCGCCCCGATGGGGAACGGCCGTCCCGCCGATGGCCCATCGCCATCCATACCGACCACCGCATCCATCACCGTCAGCGCCGGACGGACGAAACTCACCAGGTCGAGCAGCATCTCCGCAAAACGGTCCGCCGTCTGCAATTTGACATGATAACCAAACTTGGTCGCCCCTGGCACCGTGCCGAACAGGTTCTTGACCGCACCGGTGTAGCGCATCAGCTCGTGGGTCTTGAGCTTCGGGACCGAGATCACCACGTCGGCCTCGGTCACAAAGTGGCTGGTATCCACCCGTTTGATGAGCCTTCCTTCAGGGTGCGGCCGTTGCTGAGGGACGATCTCCCGGTTCAATCTCGCCCCGGTCTCAGCCGCCACCGCCGCCCAGCCGCTCTTCTCGTAGGCCGAATCCCAGCCCCGCGGCGTGAGCGGGACCACCGCCGGATTATCGGCAATGAGAACCTGCCCCCCTGCTTCCTGGGCCAGCCGCACCACCGCCCGAAGGACGGCCGGATGGGTCACAATCGCCCTGGCCGGATCGCTGGGTTGCAGCAGATTGGGCTTGATCAACACCCGCTGCCCCGGCTGGACAAAGCGCTCCATGCCCCCTAACAGGGTAAGCGCTTGCCGCACCGCCGCTTCGACCCGATCGATGTCGTACTCGGCGCAACGCACCACGGAAACGGGCTGCATCCGACGTTATCCTTTTTTCGCTTTCGCCTTGGCTCTGGCTTTGGCCGTTTCCTCGGCGCGGACCTCGTTCCACACCCGACCTAGCCCCGATTTGAACCGCCGATCCGCTTTCGGTTTCTCCTCCGGCGGGATCGGCCAATAGCGGATCAGATGCGACAGGCTCCGCGCCGTCTCAGCTTTGGTCATCCCCTCCTGATAGGCGCGCCGCACCTGACGTCGAACCAAGCGCAGGTATCTGGACATGTTCTCCGTTGCTTCCTTGCCGGTCGGTTCCCCATGGCCTGGAATGAGCAACTGATAGTTCAACCGGCGCAGATAGCTCAACGCCTTCAGCCACTCCTTCGTGTTCCCCTGCGAGAGAAAAGGAGGCCGGTCGGTGATCACCACATCCCCGGTAAACAACAGCTTCTCGTTGGGAAGGTAGACGACCGTCGTGGCCGGGGTGTGGCCGCCGACCGGAATGAGGTGGATTTCCTTGTCTCCCTTGTACAGGATCGTCCGGCCGGTGAAGGTGATCTCCGGCTTGATAATCTCCAGGTGTTTCCGCCACTCGGCCACCGCTTCCGGAATCCGGTCCCGGTACATATTGATCAACCGTGTCCGGAAGCTGTCGCCATAGCTCTTCATCTCTTTCCAGGCATGCTCGTGGGCAATGACCGTGGCCATGGGAAAGAACTGATTGCCGATCACATGCGCGCGGTGGTGATCGGTGTTGATGATGTACAGGATCGGTTCGTCGGTGCGCTGCTGGATCTCGCTCAGCCACTGCCGCGCCTGGTTCGGAAGCATGGGGGTATCAATCAGAATCACCCCCTCGCCGGTGACAATAAAGGCGACGTTGGCGCCGTGCAACTCGGTCTCGAGAAAGACATTGGGCGCAATCTCTCGGATCATGCTCGCTCCCTTGAACGCCGTAATGCGAAATTCATTTCGCGCTCCGATAATTCGCGATTGAAATCGCCCCTCAGAGCCTTCGGCTGGCCGTCGGCGCAGGCCGACGGCGCGCGTCCGCGTAGGGGGACGCCCGGTCGCCGGCCCCCAGGCGCGGCTTCAGCCGCCGTCCCATGGCTCTTCCTCACCCTATCCGCCTCGCCTCAACTCCTCCGCCACGGCCTGGAACGCAATCGCCAGCGCCTCGCCCATCCGCTCGCCGTGGGGCGTTCCCCCTTGGGCCCATTCGGGGCGTCCTCCGCCCTGTCCACCGACCGCCTGGCAGACCTGACGCATCAGATTGCCCAGGTGCAGGCCCAGGTCCGTCGAGCGGACAAAGACCAGCGAACCCTTCTGCCCCTCACCCCCGGCCGCCAGCAGAACCACGGTCCGAGGTCGGCTGGCCAACCGCTGGGCCAGATGCTTGATATCGTCCGGGCTGCGCCCCGGCAGATAGCATCGCACCACCTGCGCCTCGCCCATCGGCACGGCCTCATGCATGAGCGCGTCGGCTTCCGCGTCCAGGAGCGCATTACGCAGGCGCTGGACCTCGCGTCGGGTCGCCTTGAGCTCATCGGCCAGGCGGTGGACCGTCTCCGGCAGTTCCCAATAGCCCACGCTGAACTCGCGGGCCAGGTTCGTCACCAAGTCATGCTTGGCGCGGTAGTCCGCCAGGGCGCGCTCGCCACACAGGAACTCGACCCGTGTCTCCGCCCCGCGCCGCTCGCTGCGGATGATTTTGATCGGTCCCACTTCCCCGGTCGCGCGAACATGGGTCCCTCCGCAGGCCGAACAATCCCAGCCAACCACCTCCACCGTCCGCACCGGCCCCTCGTGGGCCAACGGTTTGCGCAACGACAGCGCCGGCACCTCCGCATCCGACACCCAGCGGCTCACCACCGGCCGGTCCTCCAGTACCACCGTGTTGGCCAGGGCCTCCACCACGCTCAACTCCTCAGCCGAGAGGGGAGCGCGGTCCAGGTCAATGCTCGTGTAATCCTCGGCCAGATGAAAGGCGACCGTGTTCGCGCCCAGATGTCTCACAAAGGCCGCCGAAAGGATATGCTGACCGGTATGCTGCTGCATCAGGTCGAAACGGCGCGCCCAGTCCACCTCGCCCTCGACCGCCTGCCCGTCGGCCAGGGGCGCTTCCAGAATGTGAACCAGCGCCCCATCGTCGTCCCTCGCCACCACGTCTACCACCGCGATCCCGTTGAGCCAGCCGGTGTCGTGGGGCTGGCCACCCCCTGTCGGATAAAACGCCGAGCGGTCGAGGACCGCTGCCGGTCGGCCATCCAAATACAGAGACTCAACGACATGCGCGGAAAACCGGGCCTGGTACGGATCGTCGTAGTACAGACGCACGGTCATGCCCGGCTCCTCCGTTGCCGGCCGGCCGGCCGGGCCTCCGCCCGTTGACCGGCCATCTGCAACCCCACCACCCCCAGGCCTATCACCGCCACCACCCCCGCCAGCAACACCCACTGCCAGGGCGCAACCACGCCAAACAGCGGAGCCAGCGTCCAGGTCATCCACAAGGCCAGACCGACAAACAGCAGACCGGTCAAGAATTTCACCGTAGCGGTGTGACGGTTGACCAGCCGTCCGAGTTGTTCGGAAGTGGTGCCCAGATAGCTCACCACAAAGACCACAATGAGGGGCAGGATGAACATCAGGCAATAGAGCAGCAGGTAGGAAAAGGCGCGCGCCGCCAACTGAGGCACGCTCAGTACAAACAGGATGGTCGGCAAATAGACCTGCCCGGTGCAGGCCAGTTCCAGCAACGACACCACAAAGCCGGTGACCAGCGCGATCGCGACAAACGCCCGCATCTGCGCCCCCTCGCGGATCACCCGATGGATCCTCCGCCGCAGAGCCATGGGCAGCTTGAGCGTCATTTCGCTCGCCTTGCCCCGTCGCGCCCGGATAAAGTCACGGAAGGTAAAGGCGGCCAGGACTCCGCACAGCAGCGCGGTGATCAGGTACACCCACCGCCCCACCGAGGTAAAGAAGGGCAACGCCTGGATGGCCCGCAGCAACCCCACTCCCACCAACAGATAGGTCAGAAAGACCCCCAGCGCAAAAGCCAGGCCCACCAGCAGGATCTCGCGTCCCCGCCGGCCGGTAAAAGCCAGGTAGGAGATGAAAAAGACCAGCGTGGCAAAGGCGCAGGGGTTAAGCCCATCGATCAGCCCGGCCCCCAAGACGGTCAACACCCCCAACGACCGGAACCGCTCGACCAGCCGTTCTTCTGCCTGGACCGGGTCGAACCGATCCCAGACCCGCTCCGCGCCGGTGGAGGCGTACTGACCGACCACCGACAGCAGGCGGCTGAGGTTCGCCTCGCTGCCGATCAACACATCCTTTCCGACAAAGACCATGGGCGTCGAAAGGCGCTTTTCCTCCGGCACCCCGTACTGCTCGGAAAGCCACTCGTTGAGCGCCTTGCTTTCCCGGTCTTCGATCGAATACCGCTCGACCACCAGTTGCGGGTACTGCTCCTGGACCAGTTGCAAGTCGTAGGTCGTCCGGGCACATTCCTGGCAGCCGGCCTTCTCAAAATAGGCGAGATAGATCGGTGGAGCCGCCGCCGTGCCCGCCGGAGTCGGCGTCGCTGCCGCTTGCCCCCGGATCAACTCGTCCCACGGGGGGATGCTCACCCCACCCTGGGCCAGATACTTGTCCACCAACCCGGGAAGCTGCGCCTCGATCTCCTCGATGCCCACCAGAAGCTGCCGGTCAATCAGCACTTCCGGCGTCCCGGCCGGCACCGCGCCCACCCCCAGCGCTTCGTTGAGCTGGGCCAGACGAGCCGCGTTCTCCGAGTTCCGGACATCTACCGCCAGGGCCTGCACCCGGTTGCCATATTTCCGCACCAGCGATCCGATCGCAGCGTTCAACCGCTCAAAATCGGCGTGCGTCTGATCCAAAAAGACCAGGAACTGCACCGTCGGCTCCGGGGTGGGGACCGTCACCGGAGGCAGGTTCTCTAACGACGGATAATCCACCCCGCCCTGAGCCAGATACTCGACCACATACGGCTCCAGTTGTTCCGAGATCTCTTTGCTGCCTATCAGCACCTTGTCGCCGATCACCAGGGCCGGGATATAGCCGCGTTCTTCCTCCGGCACGCCCAGCTTGATCTCCAGGCCCAGCATGATCCGATAGTTCTCCGTGTTATTGTGGATGTTGAAGGTCTGCTGCTCAAGCTGGTCGCCGTACTTGGCAAAGAGGGGCGGCAAATAGTCCTCCATGATCTCGTGGCAGTGGGGGCAGGTATCGCTGTAGAACAAATAAAAGCGGACCACCGGCTTCCCCGGCGGCTGGGTAGGGGTTGGAACGGTCTGGGCCTGGACGGCAACCAGGAACCCCGCCAGCAACAGCCACAGAAAAGCCGCCACAGTTCGTTTCATGAAACCGATCTCCCTCAAATCCATGGGCCGCAACCGGCCATCTCCCGGCTTTTCAGCCGGAAGATGGACCGATTATAGCATAATCGCGTCCCTTTTTCCAATATGGGAGATGGGGCGGGATGGAACCAGGCGGCTCCCCGGCTTCTTATCCTTTCACCGATCCGGCCAGCAACCCCCGGATGAAATACCGTCCCATGATGATATAGATCAGCAGCGTCGGGACAGCCGCGATCAGCGTTCCGGCCATGATCATATTCCACTCCTGGATCTGACTGCCGGCCAGATTGCGCAGGGCGACGGTGATCGGTTGCACGTCCGGTTTTTGCAGGATCGACACGGCAAAGAGGAACTCGTTCCAGATATTGGTGAACTGCCAGATGATGACCACCACAAAGCCGGGCACCGACAGAGGGAACAGCACCCGCCAATAGACGCCGAGGATGTTCGCGCCGTCAATGCGCGCCGCTTCCACCAGATCGGTGGGCACCTCCGCATAATAGTTGCGGAAGATGAGCGTGGTGATGGGGATGCCATAGACGACATGGACCAGGATCAGGCCCCAGATCGTCCCGCCCAGGTGAATGGCGGCCAGGGTCTGGGTCAGCGGGATCAGGATACTTTGATACGGGATAAACATGCCAAAGAGCATCAGCGGAAAGAGGACATTGGCGCCCCGAAATCGCCACTTGGAGAGGATGTAGCCGTTGAGCGAACCGAGCATCGAAGAGAGGATCGTCGCCGGCACGGTCAGATAGACGCTGTTTAACAGGTTCTGGGACAGGCCGCGAAGCCCCTTTTCGGGGATGCCCCACCAGGCGGCGCGAAAGCTCTCCAGATGCAAGCCCGTCGGCGGGCTCCATAGCCGGGAGAGGTCCTGCACCTCGGCAAAGGTCTTGAGCGAACTGACGACCAGGACATAGACCGGGATGAGGAAGAGGAGTGCAAACAGGATCAACAGGGTATAGATCCCGATCCGCGTCGGGTTGAGACGCACCGTCCGTCGTGGAGTGCGGTGGGCGCTCATAGCTCCACCTCCCGCCGCAGACTAAAGACCAGGTAGGGGATGATCACCAGGGCGACCATCAACAGCATGATGATCGAAATCGCCGCCCCCTGGGCATAGTGGTTCCCCTGGAATGTCGTCTCGAACATAAAGATGCCCGGCACATCGGTGACAAAGCCCGGCCCCTTGCCCGTCATGGTATAGACCAGGTCAAAGATTTTGAGCGAGATGTGGCCGAGCACGATCAGCGCGCTGAGGGTAATCGGCTGCAACATCGGCAAGATGATGTGGCGATAGATGCCGATCTCGGTCGCTCCGTCCACGCGGGCCGCCTCGCGCAGTTCCTCCGGGATGCCGCGCAAGCCGGCCAGATACATGGCCATACAGTAGCCGATCATTTGCCATGCCGCGGCGATGATCACGGGAATGAGCGCCAGATGGAACGGGCCGACCGACCGCGTATCGGTATACCATTTCCAGCGCAGCGCATCCAGCCCCAGATTGTGCAACAGAGCATTGACGCCGCGCAGCCGCGTCTCCGTGCCCGGGGCAAAGATCCATTGCCACACCACTCCCGTGACCACGAACGACAGGGCCATGGGAAACAAATAGATCGTCCGAAAGATACCCTCGCCCTTGATCTTCTGGTCAAGCAGGATCGCCAGCAGCAATCCGATCACCACGCACACCAGCAGGAACAGGAGCGTGAAAAAGAGCGTGTTCCACAGGTCAATCCGAAAGCGCGTGGCCGATACCCCGCCTTCCTGGGTGAAAAGCTGCCGAAAGTTTTTCAGTCCGGCCCAGGCATAGTTCGGTTCGACGCCGTCCCACTGGGAGAGGGAAACGGTCGCCGTCCAGCCGATGAAACCATAGACAAAGATTGCAATCAAGATTATGGACGGGAGGATCAGCAAAAAAGCGATCCATCGCTCACGGCGGGCCTGGGACATACACGACCTCCTCCATAAAGAAGACCTGGCAGGTCTGGCCAGACCTGCCAGGTCTCTGGGGGACGACTACTTGCAGACGCCGGCCGTCTTGCACGCCTGGGCCATCGCCGTCTGGGCAGCCGCCACGTCGAGATTGGCCACAAAGAGGGTCATTGCATCGTTGATGGCGGTGACCCAACCCTCCGACGCAGCCGCCCCGTGAGCCAGGCTAGGCACGATCTGGTTCGAGGCAAAGTCGTCCATCGCCGACTGGAGATAGACGTCGTACAGCGACCGGTCCGCGTCGGTCCGGGCGGGGATCGAACCCTTCAGCGGGTTGAAGGCGTCCTGACCTTCCTTCGAGCCGCACACGGTCAACCAGGCGATCCCGTTGTCGCGGTTCTTGGCCCCCTTGGGCAGGCCGAACGAGTCGGAAAGCATGATAAAGCTCCCCTTCGTGCCCGGCGAGGGGACATAGCCGAACTCGACGTCGGGTGTCTGCCCGATCGACTTGAAGTAGCCTTCGGCCCAGTCGCCCATGATCGTCATCGCCGCCTTGCCGTCGGCCACCAGTTGAGCGGCCTGGTCCCAGGAGAGCGCGGCGTGGTCCTCGTTCACATAGCCCATTATCTTGGCAAAGGTCTCCAGCGCGCTCTTGACCTCCGGCCCATTCCAGTCGGTTTCGCCGGTCCACAGGCCGCGATACTTGTCCGGCCCCATCGTGCCCAGCAGCACCGACTCGAAGAGGTGCGTCGCCGCCCAGATGCCGTTGTCGCCCAACGCCAGCGGCGTCACTCCCGCCGCTTTCAGCTTGTCGGCCACGGCAAAGAACTCGTCAAAGTTGGTCGGCGGGGTCACCCCGTTGTCGGCGAATACCTTCTTGTTGTACCACAGCACATTGGAGCGGTGGATGTTGACCGGGACGCTCCAGATCTCGCCCTCGTAGGACAGGATGTCGATCACGCCCTTGGGGTACTTGTCGAGCCAGTTGTTGTCCTTGAAGATAAAGGTCACCGGCTCCATCTTGCCCGCTTTGACCCACGAGTCGATTAGCTCATGGCCGGCGTGGACCTGGAACGAGTCGGGCGGGTCGCCGGCCTGCATCCGCGTGGCCAGGACTGCCTTGGCGGCCGAGCCGGCGCCGCCGGCCACGGTGGCGTTGATGATCTCGACATTGGGGTACTTGGCCGAAAAGACCTTGTACAGGGCATTCAGCCCTTCGGCCTCGCCACCCGCCGTCCACCAGCTAAAGATCTCCAGCTTGCCGGCCGCAGCCGGCGGCTGGGTCGCGGTTGGAGCCGGTGGCTGCGTAGGCGCTGCCGTCGGCTGGCAGGCAGCCAGCAATAGCGACGCCATGATCAAAGCGGCCATGCCCACATACCAGAAACGTTTGCTTACCATCGTACCTCCTCCTCTCTTTAGAACCAAAAAGTTAGCCAATTCTCACCGCGATCGAAAATCTCGTTCGACAGCTTTTCTCACCCCCTTTCCTGGACTCACCGTGTCAGGAGCCAGCCGCCCTACACTGCTGGGATTGGACAGGATCGTCTCGACCACCAGGGCCACCGCGCCCATCAAACTGGCGTCGGCGCCAAACGCCGAGGGCAGAATCCGCACCTGCTGACCGATTTCCCGCATCGTCGTCTCTTGCACCACTTCTTCCACGACCGGCAGCAGGTACCTGGCGGCCGTGCTCAGCGGCCCACCGAGAACCACCATTTCGGGGTTAAAGATACTGACCAGATTGGCCACCCCCAGTCCCATCAACCGACCGGTCTCGGTCAGGGAGTCGATGGCGCTGGCGTCGCCCGCGTCCGCCGCCTGAACCACCAGGGGCAAAGTCAGCGGAGACTCTTGTTCAGCCATCAGGCGCGAGATCAGACTGTTCCGTCCCTCAGCCAGCCGGGCGCGAACGCGCTCGATCACCGAATCCTGGGCGATCGAAGTCTCCCAACAGCCGTGATTGCCACAGCGACACGGACGTCGGGAGTGTTCGAGCATGAAATTGGTGTGCCCCACCTCCCCGGCCAGACCTCCTACCCCGCGATACAACTGTCCGTTGAGAAACAGCCCGCCGCCGACGCCGACCCCGGCAAAGATGCTCAGAAAATGATGGGTCTGCCGCGCCACTCCAAACAGATGCTCGGCCAGAGCCGCCGCATTGGCGTCGTTATCCACCAACACCAGTAACCCGGTGCGCTCTTGAAAAATCTGCCGCAAGGGGACATGCCGCCACTGCAGATTTGGAGAAAAAATGAGAAACCCATCCGGAAGTTTAACAATGCCCGGCGTGGCCAGCCCCAGGCCCAATAACCGGCTGTGGTTCGACCGGCTGAAGGCGATCGCCTCGTCCACGATCTGGAGCGCCAGTTGGATGATCGCCTCCTGCCCTGCCGTCGGGTCGGTCACCTGCAACCGGCGCCACCGCGCCTGGCCGATAAAATCGGTGACAATCACCGACACAAAATCCACGCCCAAGGCCACGCCGATAATCAAACCGGCCTCCGCACTCAACGTCAGTAGAGTCCCCGGCCGCCCCCCGCTGGATGAATCCAGTCCCACTTCGTGGACCAGCCCGCGCTGGATCAGTTCCTCCACCAGGCTGGAAACGGTCGTTTTGTTCAGACCGGTCAGGCCAGCCAGTGCCGCCCGAGAGAGTGGCGCTCGTTCATGGAGGCAGCGGAGGATGGTCGACAGATTGATCTCCCGGACGAGCATCTGATCGCCGGTGCGATACCGTCGTTCCAAGAGCCCCCCTTAGTTTGTCGTGCCAACAAACTAATTCTATTATACCACCAAACCGCCGTTTGTCAAGACCCCTTTTTTGAATGCCAGGGCTGCTGCCAAGTCCAGCACCCGGTGGGAGTGGAGGCTTCAGCCGGAACGGAATCACGCCGGCGTGTCAACCTACTTGGCAGCAGCCTTGTTGCATGCCCGCTGATCCCCCAAATGGACCTCGTCTTGACCGCCTCCTGGCTTGTGATATAATAGGTCCCTGCATCCTCAGCAAACCATAGGAGGGAACACATCCGATGGAACCGATCCACGTCCTGAGCACGGTGCGCTTTAGCGACGAACTCCTGACCCAGTTGGAGGCGGTATCGCCTCGATTGCGCATCAGCCAACAAACATGTTCCAATGCCGATGGGGTGGCTGCCGCGCTGGCTGCCCATCCGGCGACCGAGGTCCTCTATACCTTTCACCTGCCGCCCCAGGCGCTGACGTTGGCCCCGCGCCTGCGCTGGATCCAACTGCATACCGCCGGGGCCGATCACCTCCTCGACCACCCGGTGATGCGCAGCGAGGTGATCATCACCACCGCCAGCGGCATCCATGCCACCCCCATTGCCGAGTATGTCTTTGCCTCCCTCCTCGCCCACCGCTGGCAGGTGCCGATGTGGACCCACTGCCAGCGCGAGAAACGGTGGCCTTCCGGCCGGTGGGGGATGTACGCTCGCCCCGAATTGCGGGGAAGCACCCTGGGCATCCTGGGCTACGGCAGTATTGGCCGTGAGGTCGGCCGCCTGGGGCGCGCCTTTGGTATGCGCGTCCTGGCCCTGCGCCGCTCCCCCGGACGGGCCGAAGAGGGCTATGCCGTGGACTATACCGGCGATCCCGAAGGCGCCATTCCCGACCGCTTTTACCCGCCCGACGCCCTGCATGAGATGTTGGCCGAGTGCGACTATCTGGTCATCGCGCTGCCCCTCACGCCCGAGACCTTCCACCTCATTGGCGAGGCCGAACTGCGGGCGATGAAGCCCACCGCCTACCTGGTCAATATCGCCCGCGGGCCCATCGTGGACGAGGCGGCGCTGGTCCGCGCCCTGCAGGAAGGATGGATCGCCGGCGCCGGACTGGATGTATTTGAGCAGGAACCCCTGCCCCCGGAGAGCCCCCTCTGGGAGCTGGACAATGTGCTCCTTTCCCCGCACGTCGCCGGCTTTAGCCCCCGCTACGACGAACGGGCAGCGGCTCTGTTCGCCCAGAACCTGGCCCGCTATCTGGCCGGCGAACCGCTCCTCAACCTGGTGGACAAGGCGCGAGGCTACTGATGGACGGCTACGGCGTCATTTTCGACCTGGGTCACACCTTGATGCACCTGGGCAGCACCTGGCCTGAGGTCCTGCAGCGGGGCGCCGCCGACCTGGTCACCTTCCTCGCCGGACAGGGCCTTTCGCTCGACGGCCAGGCGTTTGCCCAGGCCTTTCTGGAGCGCCGGCGAGAGGGCTCTCGCCAGGCCCAGGAGACGATGCGCGAGGTCACCTGCGAAGCGTCCATGCGCTGGACCTTGGCCCGCTTTGGCCTGCCCGATCCTGACCCTCGCCTGGTGCGGGGTGCCATTGATGCCTTTTTCGCCTACGAGGAGACCTGTTGGTTCGCCGATGAAGATGCCCTGCCGCTCCTGGAGGAACTGGCCGGGCGGGGGCTTCGCCTGGGCCTGTTCTCCAACGCCACCGACGATCCCCTCATCCAGCGCCTGGTGGACCGCTTCGGCTTTCGGCGCTGGCTCGATCCGGTGTCCACTTCGGCCCAGACCGGCATTCGCAAGCCAGACCCGGCGGCCTTGCTTCCCATCGTGGCCCATTGGCACCTCCCCCCTCACGCCGTGGTGATGGTCGGCGATACCCTGGCTGAGGATATCCTCGGCGCGCAGCGGGCCGGGTTGCGGAGCGTGTGGCGGCGCTGCCGAGAGGATGCCCGCCCAGAAGATAGCAGCCCCACCAACCCGGGCATCACGCCCGACGCGGCCATCCACCGCCTGGCCGAACTGCCCGCCGTTCTGGAGGAACTCTGGCGCCGCTGCTGAGTCCTCGCTCCTGGCCACCCTTGAAAATAGACCACTCTCCGCACGCGGGGGTCGAGCCTTCAGCCCAATGTCACTAAGGATTTCTTTAACAATTCCATCCAAGCTTGACGAGCCTGTTCGCGTGAGCCTTTGAGCGTGGGATAGACGCGGGGGCGTCCCCACACGGCGCGTGGCTCGAAACGCTGGCGTTTCCGTTTGGGTAAGACACAGCGTCCGAGACGGATGAGGAGCCGGTCTACCACGTGCTCCACTTCGGCGGGGGAGGCCGCGGGCGATAGACTCCGACAGGCATCCGCGTTGCGTCGCCAGCATTGGGCGAGACTGAGTTCCAGCGGCCAGCGGTGCGCCCGAATGGCGGCCACCCCCATCAAACCGCGCAGCAGATGAGAGGCGGTCAAGCCCAAGACCAGTTCCTTGCGCACGATGTCCACCGATTGACCGTCCAACTGCTCCATCTGCAAGGTGGTTTTCACATGCCGCAAGTCCAGTTCGACGTTCCACCGCTGGTCGTACAGGGTGACCAGTTCTTGGAGGGGAAAGGCGGTGCGATCGGTGAGGGTCGTGAACAGGTACAAGTCGATCGGGCGAAAGTCGTTCCGTTCCAACTGCACATAGATCAATCGTCCGGCGATGGGTGGAGCCGCTCCATCGGCTTCGCACCTATCGAAGGGCGAGGGCGACCAGAGCACATCCCCATCCAGCCCGGAGCGCAATGGCTGACCCGCTAAGCGTTTGGCTTGGGTGATTTTCAGGCGCAGCAAGGCGGCACTGTGGACGGCGGTGATGGCTTGCACCAGATGATACACGCCGAAATTGCGGTCCCCAATGTGCAGGTAGCCCGGACCTAAGCGGCGGATCAAGTCAACGGCCAAGGGGTGTTCAGCGGTGCGGTAAGGTCCTTCGGACACCCCGTTGGCCACGCCACTGAACAGGTCAAATCGAAGCGTTTGCGGACGGCATCGCTGGAGAGATAACTCCAAGCGGCATCGCAGGTGTGGTCGGGGTTGAGTTGCTGGAAGATAAACCCCCACAACACCAGCAGCGGGGACAAGACCCGCTGGTAAAACCGGTAGCCGGCGTCTTGGAACAGTCGGCGGATGAGGGGCAGCGGCAGCCATTCTTGGTAGATGAGAAGCAGTGCCTGAGCGTCCGCCTCGGTGGGACGAACGGATGGACGAGTGAATTGTCTTGACATAGCGCCCACTATGCCTCAAAACGGGCGGATGTGCAAGTTGAGCCTGCAGGCGGTTCTTCGGCAAAGGGTGCATTTCACTTTGTAACCATAAACGTGGCAATTTGACACCCTGACTGGCAACCGGTATAATGTTGGTGTTTCCTAGTCTTAATCAACGGGCAAAGTAGCTGACTCTCCGAGTTCGCGGTTCGACTCGTCGGCAGCTCACAAGTCCCAAGAACGTTTTGCCGTTCTTGCCAGCTTGAGGTCTAGATCTGGCGCATTGCGGGCGCCACGACATGAGGAGCATAGGATCCCGTCCAATGCAAGAGGCGGGCTCTCGGTTTGGACGTCAGTCCTGGTGCAGATCTTAAGAGGGCATAGTGGGTTGCAGGGACAGGAGAAGGGACCCCCCTGGATACCTGCAATGGATGCGGCGCCGGCAGCCGATCCCGGCCACGCGACTGCCTGAAAGGCACGGGGTGTCGAAGGGCTATGCGTCCGGCAACTAGCCACTGTACATCGGTTCCCCCTCGACCTTTCCCTGGAACCTGCCTTACCGGAACGTGCCGAGAACCTCGGGCAGGTGAGTGCCCGGCGGTATCGATCATGGCAAGGAGGTGGTCATATTGAGCGAGAGACGGAAGATAGAGGATGCAAAAAGCTGCCTGATAGCCTTGGCCATCGACTGGGTGGCCAGGTGGAGCGATCACGACCCCGGCGACCTGTTGGCAGATTTGCCGGCGAACGCCGATGAGAGGCTTCAGCCCTATCGTGTCCTGCTGGCCGGTTCCTGGTCACCCACCGAACCGGGTGCGCCGTTGCTTTCGATCTTTTCGCGGGTAAGAGACCCCGACAGACAGGCCGAGGTGCCGCAGCGCTATTGGCAGCCCACGCCGTTGTCCCTGGAGGAGGTGCCGAGGCCGGTCGAAAAGGCGCAGGCCGGCCATGTACAAGACCGAACGACCCTGTGGGAAGGCTTCCAGGAAGAAGCGAAGCAGTTGCTCAGGCTGCCGATCGACGCTGACGCCCGCTTCGAGGCGTTCACCCACCTGCTGCACAAATGGGCCTGGGCGGTACCGTGCCGCTACGGTGAGCCGGGCGTGTCGCTGTACGACGAGTTTCGAGCGATGAGCGCGGTGGTGCATGCCTCTGGCTGCGCTGCGGAACCGGCCGGCGAGTTCCTGCTGGTGGGCGGAGACATCCCCGGCATCCAGGATTTCGTCTACACCATCACCAGCAAGGGGGCGGCCAAGGGGCTGCGGGGGCGGAGTTTTTTCCTGCAACTGCTGAGCGACGCGGTGGTGCGGCGGCTGCGGGCCGAGCTGGAGCTGCCGGAGTGCAATGTCGTCTATGCGGCCGGGGGAAATTTCGTGCTGCTGGCGCCGGCGGGGGCGAGGACCAGAGAGGTGGTGGACCAGGTGCGGCGGCAGGTCAATGCTCGACTGGTGGAGGCCATCCAAGGCGACACCGCCCTGGTGTTGGAGGCGGTGCCGGTTTCCGCCAATGACCTGTTCACGCCTGCACGTTTCAAGCAGGTACGAGATGACCTGGCCCGGCGGCTCGCTGAGGCCAAGAACCGCCCTCTGCGGGAGCTGGCCGATGGCTGGGCTGTGCTGTTCGAGCCGAAGGGCCAAGGCAGCGATCGGTCATGCGCCGTGTGCCGGATCGAGGTGGACGACGATACCAGCAAACCATTGGAGCGGACGGGCGAGGCAACGGAGGGGGTCGAAGCACCCCGCATTTGCTATCTCTGCGACAGCTTTGCCGCGTTGGCCCGGGACATCCGGCACGAAGAACTGTGGATGACGGTGGACGAGAAATGGGAGATGCTGGACACCAGGGTACAGCCCAGAGATGGCTGGGCGGACCTGTTGTCCCGCATGACCGGCTTTGACTACCAGTTCAGCGACAAGCCACCCAAGGGCAAAGGCACAGTGCTGGCGCTCAACCGTCCCGATTTCCTGGAGGCTGGTGCTCAAGGCTTTCGTCTGCTGGCCAACGTGACGCCCAGAACCACCCAAGACGACATCCGGTACCTTCGCGAGAAAGCGAAATCGGAAGAGAGGGACATGCCCGAAGAAGGTGACATCCGCAGCTTTGCCCTGCTGGCCCATGCGGCGGCGACGGCCGGGGCCATCGAGCGAGTGGGGGTGCTGCGTATGGACGTGGATGGGCTGGGATACGTGTTCGGTGGAGGGGTTCCTGACCTGACGATGCCGGCGCTGAGTGCGCTGAGCGGGGCGCTGGACCGCTTCTTCAGCGGATACCTGAATGGGCTGGTGCGCGCCCAGGCGGAGAACGACCTGTACATCATCTACGCCGGCGGCGACGACCTGTTCCTCGTTGGGGCCTGGCACCACCTGCCCAACCTGGCGGCCAACATCCGCAATGAGTTCAAAGCGTTTGTCGGCGACAATCCGCTACTGAGTCTATCGGGAGGCGTCACGCTGGAGGGAGCCAAATTCCCTCTGTACCGGGCGGCGGAGCGGGCTGAGGAGGCGGAGGCCAGGGCCAAGAGGTACATCCGGCCTGATGGTCGTCGGAAAGATGCCTTCTGCTTTCTGGACACCGTAGTGGACTGGGAGGAGTGGGCATGGGTGCAGCAGTGGAAGGATGAGATCCTGTGGCTGATCGGGGCGCAAGAGGATGCCAAAGGCGAGCGGCGGCTGCCCAGGGCGCTGCTCCAGGTGGTACAGAGCCTCCACCAGTTGTACCGCGCCGGCCTGCGGGATGCCCGACGGCGCATCCGGCGGGAAAACCGCAAACGGCCGCCGGACAAAAAGCTGCCCCTGCCCGATCCACAGATGTTCTTTGGCCGCTGGACCTGGATGCAGGCCTACAGCCTGACTCGCCTACGGGATCGCAGCAAAGATGAGGAGGTGAAAGCACGTCTCAAGGAGTTGCAAAAACAGCTCATGCGGCCGGACAGGGTGCGCGTCAGCGGCCTGGCGGCGCGATGGGCGGAGTATTTGACGCGCGGATCTGAGCGCCAAGAAGGGCGGTCCGAGGGATAACCGTTCTTGGGGTCTTCGTCGGGAGGAGACTCATGGGCAATTCTGAGTTCCTTCAGAAGCTCAGAGACTATCTGATCCGCAACTTTCGAGAGATTGAGCACCCTGCTGAACCGTTTGATGTATCACGTCGGTTTACACTGGAAGAGGTGGAAAGTACCACCGCTGCACTCTTGGAACTTCTTCGTCTATCAACCACGATTGCTGATGCCCAAGACCTGGAGAAACAGGTACTTTTTTCATTCAGAGAGTACCTGTCAGCCCCACCCCTGGAAACGGAACGGCGTGTGAGCGCAGCAGGACACCTGGCCGAGCGGCTTGAGCCGTTTCTGAAAAAGTTGTTTGTCTTACGCCATCCCTCTGCCCTAATGCCCGATTCTCTTGGCAGATTGTTGAAGGAGAAAGATGTCGTGGGTTATCAAGGCGAATTGCTGCACAAGCCCACGGATGAGCAAATGCTGGCTGCTTTACGCTCACAGCGGACGCCTGAAGCTATCCTCCATGATGCTTATTACTTCCGAAACAATTGGGCTCACAAAGCTAAACTCCTTGCTCCCGTGGAGGAACAACGATACTGGCGCTCGGTTGTTGCCGCCTATCTCTTGATCGCCGAAAAGAACATTGACCTGGTTGACAATGTCAAAAGCTGTAGGGAACGCGACGCACAGATTCGCTCCGGTTTGAGGGTTTGCCTGGGGAATATGCGCGGCCGGTTTGATGACACGAGGTGGCGCAACGAGTATTATATTCCTCTGACCGTAGAGCAGGGCGGGAAGCTGGACGATCATGTGCGTGTTTTTCTCGCAAGCCAGACCGAGCGACTGTTAGTAGTTACCGGACGAACGGGTGCGGGAAAGAGCACGTTCCTGGAGCGTGTGACAGCCGACTTGGCCGACCAGGCCCTAAATGTCTTTGATTCGGAGGCCTTTGAGTATCTCACTGTGCCGGTGCACCTGGAACTGAAGCGGTATGTTCCTGGCAAACGACAATATCTGCTGAAGAAGCTATATAAGGAGTTCGATCCGAACAGGTTGCTAGGCGTAACGGGACGGCGCGTCAACAGCTGGCCTCAGACTCTATCGCCGATTGCTCTCGTGGCCTGCCTCGACGGTCTGGACGAGGTGCCTTCGACAGCTTATCCAATGGTCGTCTCAGAGATTGAGGATCTCGTTGCCGATTTCGAGAATGTCAAAGTTATCGTGACCAGTCGTCCCAACGCTGTCCCACCTCATTGGCGCAACTCGGTAGTGCATATTGCGCCATTGACACGAGAGGAGGTGTTTGCCTACTTTGGACACCCTGAACGCCTGGCTCTATTGGCATCCGACGTCCAGGCTTTTTTGGAAGGCAAGCCAGATCTTGTAGACATTCTTCAAGATCCCCTGATGGCTGAGGCGGCCTGTCGCTATTGGCGTCGGTTTGAGCCAGCAGACCCAGCGGATGGGCTCGATCCGCGCGTTCGACAGGAAGCCTTATTGGAAGGCCCGTTGCTTCATTACCTGTATGAATGCTTCTTCACACACCATCTGCGTCGGGCCTTTCGTGGACAGGTTATGGATATTGAAAGGGCCGAACAGATGAATGCGCTGGCCAGCCTGGCCTTGGAAATGGATGATGACCCATTCGCTAACTTGGAATTGATCACTGAGGTGTTTGAGAAGTTTGAGCGGGGTACGGCTGCAAGGGAAAAGCTATTAAATGTTTTTGTAGACACTGGCCTGCTCAAATCACGCGACACCGAGTTTGCCTTCCGGAACGATACTGTCAAGGCTTACTTTGCTGCCGTTGGACTACATAGCCGCATGGGGAAAAGAAAAGACGTCGAACAGGCACTCTCATTGATCCGTCAAGTGAACGATTTCTGGCATCGTTGTGTGGGCTTGCTGAAGCAGATATATCCGCTCAATGACTTCAGCCATATCGAGAAGCATTTGGCCTCGCTGGCTGAGGCTTAACTTAATCTAGAGGAGGTATCTATGGAACAAAGGCGTTTATCCCAACAAGACTACCAGAAGATCATCATCGAGGGTGACGCAAAAGTGCTGACCGAACACGCTGAGGCCATCGGCACCAGCCTGGCGCGCCAACTCACCACTTCTCAGATCCGCAATATCTTTGGCACGGTGCGGCAAATCGAAATGAGTTGGAGGCCGCGAGCTACGGATAAGGAGCGGAGGTACGCGGCCCGACAGTTGATTCTCCTCAAACCAAAACTGGCTTACCAGGCCAAGCGGGAGCGAGGTGGGGGTGTTCAGCAACTAGCCAACGTCCTGATCCCGGCCATTGACCTGGTGGGGGAGAATCGGGACCGCTTCCAGAACTTTCTGGACTTTTTCGAGGCCATCCTGGCCTATCACACCGCTGCAGGCGGGCAGTTGTAAGAAGGAGGGATGAAAGTGACAGAGAAAAGTGTAGGCCTGTACGGACGCATCTTTGTCCGCGGCAAGATCAGGGCCGTTACTGGCCTGCATATCGGCGGCTCGCCGACGGCCCTGGCCATCGGCGCGGTGGACAACCCGGTCATCCGCGACAGCCTGACTGGTCGGCCGTACATTCCCGGCTCCAGTGTACGCGGCAAGATGCGCTCCCTGTGGGAAAAGATGACCGGCGCGCGCCAGAACTGGCCGATCGGCAAAGGGGTCAGCATCCATGTCTGCGAGAAGCGCATGGACTACGAAAGGTGCCCGGTGTGCCAGATTTACGGCGTGCCGGGCCAACTGGAGGCCTCGTTCCCCACGCGTCTGGTGGTGCGCGACGCCTTTCTCTCGGAAGCGAGTGAGCAAGAGCTGCGGCTCCAGGCCAAGACCGACCTGCCCTACACCGAGGTCAAATGGGAAGCGGCCATTGACCGGGTGACCTCGGCGGCAGTGCCCCGCCAGATGGAGCGGGTGCCGGCCGGGGCGGTGTTCGATGGCTTTGAGGCGGTCTTTTCTGTCTACGACCAGGGCGACCTGCAGCGTTTTATCAATGTGTTTGAGGCGATGCAACTGCTGGAGGATGACTACCTGGGCGGCCAGGGCTCCCGCGGCAGTGGCAAGGTACGCTTTGAGGAGATCCGCCTGTCCTGCCGCAATCGCAACCAGTATGCCACTGAGGTGCCATGGGGCAAGACAAAGGATGGCAACGTCGGCGTGAGAGACGTTTTGGCCCACAAGCAAGAACTCCTGAAGTGGCTACGGGACAACATCAAGTTCGAGGATTACCAGCCTGCCGAACAATGAAAGGAGGCGCCGGATGGACGCCATGATGTATCATCTGGAAGCGCGGGCGCCGTTCCACTTTGGGCTGCGCGGAGTGGGCATCGAGGCGACGGCCGCCTATGGCCCGTCGGACACTCTCTTCTCCGCCCTGTGCCACGTCGTCCGCCAGCAGTTCGGCATGGCCACGCTCCAGGAGTTCCTGCGCGGCTACTCGTCGCCTGACCCGCCGCTCCTGCTCTCCTCCGCCTTCCCCTATGTGCTCGCCCGAGGCGAGGAAGAGGTGGAGGGTTGGAAACAGCCTGCCGCCCTTGCTCCTGGTCAGGCGGTCCGCTTCTTTCCCCGGCCGCTCGAACCACCCCCGGGTGTGCCCGACGATCCGAAGGAGCGCAAGACGGTCAAAAAGATCGCCTGGGTGTCGGAGGGCATTTTCCGCGCGTGGGTCGGCGGGGAGAGCCTGGAACCGCACTACCGCCGGGACCACTTGGTGCAGGGCGAACGGGTGTGGCTGACCGCCGAAGAGCTGACACGAGTGGCCGGCTGGCGGGATGAGGAGACCGACGCCATCCGCCTGTGGGCGGTGGGCGACGTGCCCCGGGTGACGGTGGACCGGCGGGCGAGCGCCTCAGCGGTGTACCAGGCAGGGCGGGTGTGGTTCCCGCCGGGGGGCGGACTGTGGTTGCTCATGCGCTGGCGGGAGGACTGGCAGCAACGCGGCGAGCTGGCTTTGCGGGTGCTGGGCGACGCCGGGCTCGGCGGGGAACGGAGCGCCGGGCATGGCCTCTTTCGCCCGCACGGCCCGCATCCCGTGTCCGGCCTGCCCGACCCAACGCCAGGCGAACGGTTCGTAACCCTGTCCCTCTATTACCCCTCTGAGGTTGAACTGGCGGACGTGCTCAAGGGTGACGGGCTCAGCTACCGGTTCCAGATGCGGCGGGGGTGGATGGCTTCGCCCGATGACGGCCGTGATGCCAATGGCAATCTAGTCCGAGGACAGGCGCTGCGCCGCAAGGCGGTACGCATGTTCGCCGAGGGCAGCATCCTCCGCTGGCCCGATGGGAACACGGCGCCGGGCAAACTGGCTGATGTCACTCCCGACGCCTTCCAGACCCATCGGGTCTATCGCTACGGTCTGGCCTGGGGAGTCGGCTACCGGCCAAAGGGAGGTGCCTCATGAGCAAACTCCATACGCGGATCGAGGTCACGGTGGAGCTTCTCTCACCGTTGCACATCGGCACAGGAGTGGAACTCCTGTTGGACTATGACCTTGTGCCGCACCAGGGGCATACCTATCGGGTGGACGAGCAAGCGCTGCTGGAACACGCTCTGGACGAAGCAGAAGCGGTCGGAGCCGAGGCGGTGAACCGGTTGCTCACCGGGCGGCCGGCCGCCGAGTTGCTGACCGAGGCCGACTTTGCCGATCCCCATAGCCCCCTCTTCCGCTATGCCATGTCTGGCACGCCCTCGGTCAAGACGCCCGGCGCCAAAGTGTGGGAGCAGATCAAGGACGTGCACGACCGGCTCTACCTGCCCGGCTCGTCGCTAAAGGGAGCGTTGCGCACCGTGCTGGCCTGGGGCATCTACGCCAGCCAGAAGCGCAAGCCGGACCTGGCGCGGCTGGGGCGTAGCCGTTCCTGGGCGGCGCAGGAGCTGGAACGGGGCCTTTTTGGCCGAGATCCCAACCGCGACTGGCTGCGGGCAGTGCACGTCGAGGACAGCCGGCCGCTGGAACCCGACGGCCACCTTGCCTTGCGCACGGTCCAGGTCTATCCGGCCGGCCTGCCCATTGACGTGGAGGCCGTGGAGCCGGGAACAGTGTTTCAGGCAGCCATCACCGTGGACGAGTACGGCTTCCAGGAGCAGGTGGCCCGCCAATTAGGCTGGCAGGGGAAGCGGCAGTGGATCGAACAGTTGCCCAAGCTGGCCAGGAGCCATGCCCGCCAGCGGCTGCTGGTCGAGGCCGAATATTTCAAGCCGCAGCGTGGCTCCGAAGGCGCGAAGCGCTTCTACGAGAACCTGATCAACACCTGGTCCCAACTGGCCGAGAATGAACTGATCGTCCAGATCGGCTGGGGGGCTGGTTGGGAGAGCAAGACTCTGGGCAGCGGCCTGCTTCGTACCGACGCCCAGGCCTTTGAGCGGCTGTTGAGTCAGTACCGCATGACCAAAGAGCGGAAGCGACAGCCGGGCGACCCCTTCCCCAAGAGCCGGCACCTGGTGCTGGATCGGCGCGGGCAGCCGGCCGAGCCGCTGGGGTGGGTGAAGGTGCGGCTGGAAGGGTGAGCCCGTGGGGAGCAGGGCGTTCCGGGGAGTCTGGGGCCATTCCGTTTACCAGTCGATGGGCAATGCACTTTCGCCCGACGGTAAACCGTCGGGCTCATTAACCGAGCCCTGCGGGCTGTTTGCGGTCTCCGAAAGCGGCTTCCGTAGTCAACCCGCCGCTTCCAACAGCGGGCAGGGGCCGGAAAGAAGCACGCATTGCGTGACGGGTAAAACAACCAAAATATGGCCATTACCCGATCGATCGGTTAAGCTGCAAGAGCCCTGGTTCAGGAGCCGAACCCCAACCAGGGCTGGGAACAACTCGAAGGGCCTCCTAAAGGGCTTGGCTGCTGAGCCCGGACATTCTACGTCCGAGCGGGGGTTGGAGGTGATGGCTATTTGGTCACAGGTGTGCGGGGAGGAGCGTCATCAGCAACCTGTGAACGGGCCCTAATCCATACCGTCTCTGACAGGAGCTATGTTTTGCAAATCACTTTCGACAGAAAGACAGTGAGAAGCCCATGATCCTTCTGAACTTCTCGCATCCCCTCACCGGGGAACAGATTCAGGAAATCGAGGCGATGATCAGCCAGCCGATCACCGAGGTACGGCAACTGCCGGCCCAGTTCGACCCGCAGCCATCGTTTGTGCCTCAGGTCGAGGCCCTGGCCGAAGCCTGCCGGCTTACGTCGGAGGAATGGCAGACGCAACCCATCCTGGTCAACCCGCCGTCCCTCAACTGGATCGCCGTCGTCCTGCTGGCCGAGCTGCATGGCCGGATGGGCTACTTTCCCCCGGTGGTCCGCCTGCGGCCGGTCGAAGGCGCCCTGCCGCCCCGCTACGAGGTGGCCGAGGTGATCAATCTGCAACAGGTGCGCGACCAGGCGCGTACGCGGAGGTCTGGCTAATGCTCCTCTCCTGCGTCCTTAGCTTACAACCCGAGCAACCTGCCTCCTGCTCGGCCAATCTGGGCCGCGCTGCCCATGCCTGGTTCCTGGACCGGGTGCGGGCCGCCGACCCGGCCCTGGCCGAAGAACTGCACGACGGCCAGGGGTTGCGGCCCTTTACCCTCTCCGATCCGGCCGCTTTCCAGACGGACCTCTCGCCGGAGCGGAGCTACCGCTTGCGGGTGACCACCTTCTCCCCCCGGTTGTCCAGGGTAGTGAAAGAACAGGTGATGCCCGTCCTGCCCAGGACCCTCACCCTGGCCGACGTTTCCTTCCGGGTGACGGCCATCGCATCCGACCCGGCTGAAGACGCCTGGGCGGGAGAGGCGACCTTTGAGGAGCTGGTGCAGCAGTTCACCCTGGCGGGCGAGGTGCCGCGCCTGGTGGGGCTGCGCTTTGCCAGCCCGACTGCTTTCCGGGTGACGGGCAAAAAGAGCCCCATCCCCCTGCCCCTGCCGGCGCTGGTCTTTGGCGGCTTGCTGGACAAGTGGAACAGCTTCGCCCCCATCCAACTCCACCCCGACGTGCGCCGTTTCGCCGAAGAGTGCCTGGCTGTCAGCAGTTACCGGCTGGAGACGCGGCGGGTCACCTTTGGCGAACAGGGGGAGAAGGGGGCGCTCTCCGGCTTTGTGGGCGTCTGCCGCTACTACATCGAGGTGCCGGACCGCTACTGGATGGGCCTGATCCACCTGCTGGCCGGCTTTGCCCTGTATGCCGGGGTGGGACTGCGCACCACGATGGGGCTGGGACAGGCAAGATCATTGACCATGCGCGACTGATGGGGTACGTTTGACCGGCGGCCCCTCGTCCCTGACCGCTGGAGGCCGATCCATGGCAACTTTGTACATCACCGAGCAGGGAGCGCGGTTGGAGAAGGAGTACTGGCGCTTCCTGGTGACCAAAGAGAACCAGGTGTTGACCGCCGTGCCGGCCGGGCGGCTGGACCACGTGGTGCTGGTCGGCCAGGTGGGGGTAACGACGCCAGCGCTGCTAACCCTGCTGGATGCAGGGGTGGGTATGTCGCTGGTCAGCCGGACGGGCGAACTCCGCGGCCGGCTGTCACCGCCAACGGGCATGAATCTCCGCTTGCGGCACAAGCAGTACGAGCGGGCCACCGACCCGGCCTTTTGTCTGGCCATCGGCCGACAGATCGTGGGCGGCAAGCTGCGCAACTACCGGGCGCTGGCCCGCCGCTGGGCGCGGACCCGGCCCGAGGTCCCGCGCGAGCGGATCGAGCGGATCGACACTGCCGTGCGCCAGGCAGCGACCGCACCCGATCTGAACGCCCTGCGCGGCATCGAGGGCGAGGGGACGCGCCACTACTTTGCCGTGTGGCGGCGGACGCTCAAGCCCGGGCTGGGGTTCGACAAGCGCACCCGCCGCCCGCCCCGCGACCCGGTCAATGCGCTGTTGAGCCTGGGCTACACCCTGCTGACCGACAACCTGATCACCGCCTGCGAGGTAGTGGGCCTGGACCCCTACGACGGCTTTTTCCACGCCGACAAGTACGGCCGCCCGGCCCTGGCCCTCGACCTGATGGAAGAGTTCCGGCCACTGATCGTGGATGCCGTGGTGCTGAATATCATCAACCGTCGGATGCTGACGGCGGCTGACTTTGAACCGGGGCCGGAGGGTGGCGTCTATCTGAAGCGAGAGGCGCTGCGCACCTTCTTTCAGCAGTACAGCGCCCGGCTAAACACCACGGTGATCCATCCCTATTTCAGGCGCTCGATGACCTACCAACGCTGCTTTGAGGAGCAGGCCCGCTGGCTCCGACAGGTGATCGAAGGCGAACGAGAGGAGTACCAGCCCTTTTTGACCAAATAATGCCCGTGACCATAGGAGGTGACGTGGCCCGACAGTTTGTGGTGGTAACCTATGACCTGCCGGACGACCAGCGGCGGAACAAGCTGCACAAGGCGTTACTCAACTATGGCACGCCGGTGCAGTACAGCGTGTTCGAGTGTCTGGTGGACGATCAGGAGCTGGTGCGGCTGAAAAAGCAGGTAAAGCGGATCATCAAGCCCCGGCTGGACCATGTCCGTTACTACTATCTGTGTGGGGCATGCGTGAAACGGATCGAAAGCACGCTGGGGCGGGAGATAGCTCACGAGGTAGAGACGATTGTGGTGTAGGGCGGTTGTGTTCTCTATTGACATCGTGGAGGCCGGGCATCCCCGGTGACCACCTGCTGCTGGAATCGCCACAAATTGATCAGAACTGTCTGCCTATCTGGGCTGTTCCTGGCAACGCCTCGCCCCAGGCCCGACCCGGCAGCCGCTTTGTGATCAACATGCCGATTTGACAAAAGAGCAAAGATAGGGTAAAATTTAGACCAGAAATCAGCCTGCACTTTACCAATCCAGTTATCCGAGCGACGCGGGAAGGGCTCTGAATGCCTTCTCGCTCGGCAAAAATGGCCCTCCATCGGCGGAAAAAGAGGCTTCGGAGCCTGCCACCGGGCCTGACAGGGGCACAATAGGGCCGGATGGGAGGGCCGATGGGGCTGGATATGGCGCTCCTGGAGGCGTTCGGGCGGTCTTGGGTCCGGGAAAAGGGCCCAAAGGGGCCGAAAAAGGCCGGAAAAGTGCTTGACAAATCGCATTATCCGAGCGAGAGGCGGTTTGGAAGGCATTTCGGCTCGCTCGGATAACCAACAATGTCAAGTCAAGCGAGGTGAAAGTGGGAGAAAACGCCAGAAAATGGGTCAGGGACTGGTTGTTTCTTTCGTATAAGGTCAAGAAAGGACGGGGTAGAAATCCCACTTAAGCCGTTCGCGGCATTGAAACAAAAAACCTACCTGGCAGGAGATTCTGGATCATGCCCGACGCGGAGCGTAGAAATCCCACTTAAGCCGTTCGCGGCATTGAAACAAGGGCAAGGAGACCCTCAGCGAACTGGCCACCCTGGAGCTGGTAGAAATCCCACTTAAGCCGTTCGCGGCATTGAAACCAAATCACGGGCTGGCTGGCGCTGTGTCCGCTGTGGACGGGTAGAAATCCCACTTAAGCCGTTCGCGGCATTGAAACACGTACAGGATATGCTCCGCCGGCACGAGCACCAGCGCATCGAGTAGAAATCCCACTTAAGCCGTTCGCGGCATTGAAACTAAGTGGCGCCGCGCCGGATATGGCAACATCGCCAGTCGGGTAGAAATCCCACTTAAGCCGTTCGCGGCATTGAAACCCAGAGCTAAGCCTTGAAGAGGTCAACAAGGCGTTGAAGATGCTGGGAGTAGAAATCCCACTTAAGCCGTTCGCGGCATTGAAACTCTCCTGGCATGTCCGCCTCAATGCGAGCCGCCCAGCCTGGTAGAAATCCCACTTAAGCCGTTCGCGGCATTGAAACTTGAAATTAGCATTTGTCATACACATAGCACCCTCCATGTAGAAATCCCACTTAAGCCGTTCGCGGCATTGAAACAAATATCGGACCAGGCTGGCATACATGAGCCGGTATGCCTGTAGAAATCCCACTTAAGCCGTTCGCGGCATTGAAACGCTGGGCCTGGCTAGCCTTGCGGCGGCCCTCGTTCATAGCCCGGTAGAAATCCCACTTAAGCCGTTCGCGGCATTGAAACCAGCTCCAGTCTGGCCGGACCAAGGCCAGCCAGGTCAAGGCCGAGTAGAAATCCCACTTAAGCCGTTCGCGGCATTGAAACGTTGCTCTCCGCCCTCCATGCCCTGGAACAGGCTGCCGAAGAAATCGTAGAAATCCCACTTAAGCCGTTCGCGGCATTGAAACGCTGAGGGCAAACATCACCAACAGCTCAATGCCCCTGGTGTGCCGGTAGAAATCCCACTTAAGCCGTTCGCGGCATTGAAACGGAACAAGTCAAATTTGGTCATTTGTCCTCCTTTCCGTCGGGTAGAAATCCCACTTAAGCCGTTCGCGGCATTGAAACTGGTTGTGCCGGTTGGCGGAGTCAACCTGAGAACTGTCAGCTTTGGAGGCAGACATGACTGACTACGACAAGTTCATTTGGGACACTAGCTGGGAAGACGACCTCGACGAGGACGACTACGGCTTCGTCGAGATCGAGGACGACTGGGACGAGGATGAGGAGGACTCATGGCTCCTCTACGGGCCTGATGAGGAGCCGCCGCCTCCCAGTCCAGACCTTGAGGAGCTCCGCAGAAACTACGAGGCCATCCTCAGCGCCTACATGTGGCTTTACCACTGCATTGGCGGAATCCTGGATGACGCCAGCGGACCGCCCTACTAACAACGGAGGCAAAATGATGACAGAAAACGAAGTATACCTACAGGTGCTGAGCTATGACTCAGCCGGCAACTAGTAGAAATCCCACTTAAGCCGTTCGCGGCATTGAAACACGACCGGACTCCGCAGGCGGCGGCCTTCAGCCGGGTCGCCAAGAAGATGGTAGAAATCCCACTTAAGCCGTTCGCGGCATTGAAACTATCGAACGGGACCGGGAACGAAAGCGGCAACGGCGCGTAGAAATCCCACTTAAGCCGTTCGCGGCATTGAAACAAGACCTGGAGGGCTGGCTGGGCTATGCTGCTTTTGCCGCGTAGAAATCCCACTTAAGCCGTTCGCGGCATTGAAACTCGTTGTCATAGAGCAAGATGCGCTCCGGCTGGGCGCCGGGTAGAAATCCCACTTAAGCCGTTCGCGGCATTGAAACTGGAACTGGATGGGCGGTGCCGAATCTGCGGCGAGGACGGGTAGAAATCCCACTTAAGCCGTTCGCGGCATTGAAACTTGGCATATACAGCATACAGGATAGACATTGCGCTAATTAACTGGTAGAAATCCCACTTAAGCCGTTCGCGGCATTGAAACACGACTACTGGCGCCTGGCGGCGCAGGTTCTACTGGAGGGTTGGTAGAAATCCCACTTAAGCCGTTCGCGGCATTGAAACCAACTGTGGCAGAAGACTCGCCAGAAGAACGGCAAGGGACCCGGCATGTAGAAATCCCACTTAAGCCGTTCGCGGCATTGAAACTAGGCCACCCGCACCGTCGCAGCCCACTTCTCGAACTTCACGCGGGTAGAAATCCCACTTAAGCCGTTCGCGGCATTGAAACGACCGGTGGGGTCAGTCGATAATGCCCAAAAACCCGGATGAGGTAGAAATCCCACTTAAGCCGTTCGCGGCATTGAAACGGGGATGCCCATCAGGCCGGTGAAGCGCAGGCCGGCGCCCAAAGCCAGGTCCGGAGAAATCCCACTTAAGCCGTTCGCGGCATTGAAACGATGCCAGTCGTACCGGTCGACCGCCCGGTACATCCCGTCCACTGACTGGTAGAAATCCAACTTAAGCCGTGCGCGGCATGGAAACGGGCGGGTACATGACCCGCCCCTACGAGCCGTTCGCGGCATTGAAACAAACTGGGGCCGGTATTTCGTTGTCCGGCAGACCGTCTGACAGAATTGGAGAGACGATTAAAAGAGATCGCCCCTCTCCGCAAGTGGAAACCTATCGAGGAGGGGTAACCGCACTTTACTCTGCTTCGACTGTTACCTGCCGGCCGGCGGGAAACCAGAAGAGATCGCCCGCCACGTCCCTACCGGCAGTAGCCAGACATGTGTGAATATGGTCGCCCGCCGCTCGAAGCGGCGGGCTCAGCCAGCAAAGCCCCGTTCGGGGCTGGGAAACAGCCCGCCGGGCCTGGCTGACTGAGCCGAGAGCGCCTGGCCTGGCTCATGATTCAAGGTGCAAATGACCGGGCGGTCCATGTCCGGTTCAATGTGCCAACATATCACAGGCGGAGGGCGGGGGTACGGGGTCGTAGAAATGCCAAGCCGCTCGCGGCGCTGACACTCGACAGGCCACGACGTCTGCCAGTCCCACCCTCCCGTAGGTTCCCAACCTGCGGGAGGGTTTTCTGAGAACCGAGGCTTGGCCGGAGGACCGCCGCAAGGCGCTACTTCCCTGCTCCGGGAGTCGCAGCCTCAGCCGCCACCCCTCCATATTTTCTTGATTCGGCATGCCCCACCGGGCAGGGGAGCCCCTTACGGGAAGAAAGATGGGCTCAGGGCAATGAGGAGTTGGCCGCCGTAGTAGAGGAATAGACTCAGGCTCTCGGCTCGAAACGGATGACGAAAACGGTTGATGGCCAGCATCAGGTCCGACAGCCAGAACAGAAGCGCGCCTGTACTCATCAGCCACGCCTGGGTCTGCGTAAAAGCCTCCCCCCAGAAAGCGCTGACGGCCCGATTGACCATGAAGCAGATCACCAGGATATAGAGGATCACCGGTCCCTTCAGGCCGCCCAGGCCAGGCCGCAAGTAGAGGTAGATGGGAACGGCCAGCGCCAGCAACACCGCTCCCGAGATCAGGTCCTGCCGGTGGAATCCGTTGGGCACTGTAAAGACCACCGAGTAGACAATGTGGGCCAGGAGAAAAAGGACCAGCCCGATCCGAAAGGCCCGGTTGGACCGGAACATGAGCGCCACATCCCCGCCCAGCGACAGGACAAGCCCAAGCGCGATCCCCAGAGTAAAGGCCGTCTGGCTCCCCGGCACCAGGAACGATAGAAGGGCTACCGCAATCACCCCCAGGGTCGAGAGCGGTTTGAACAGGTATTCCTGCTTCCGATCATCTCGGAATCGGGCTCGCACCAGCAAAGAAACGGTTACCACCAGAAATGGGATAGGAATCAAAGGAATCATCGGTCTAACCCTTTCAGAAGATCGGTTCGGTCCAGATCCGGTAGAACTCTGCCACTCGCCTCAAGACGCGCCAGTTTCCCGTACTCACACCGTCCGAGATGGCTCCCAGCAACTTGAGGGAACGCCATAGACGCCAGGTCGCCACGTCAGACCGGTAATACTTGTGCACCTCCTCCAGAGTGAACGGAGCAAACCCGCCTTCGGCAAACGGTCCGGCCAGGGCGTCATTGCTCATCTTCAGCAAGTGGGGCACCAGGTCTGCTCGGTGACGGACCATCAGGTTGCCCAGGAAATCAAGCATGATCATCCGCATCTGAAAATAGCGGCTCATCACTTCCTGGTCCAGGTTGAGGCGCTTGATGAGCCACCGCGCCCCTCCGGGAAGGGCCTGGAAGTACATATCGGTGCTGACGACATCCTGCCCTCCGATGCGGATCATGGGCACATTGGTGTCCAGATAGAGGAGCCTCTCGTGGCCGGTCAAGGCGTTGGGATCGCCCTGGTAGCCCACCACCGACCAGTTCGGGATCTGGCCATCCAGACCGACCTGGAACCCGCTGGCACGCTGAGCCCGGTTAAAGCGGAATAGCTTCTCATACTCCCGGAGGATGAGGCCATAGAGGCGTTCGGCCGCCCCAGGTTCTATCGTCCGCAGCAGTTCATGGCCGACCGATTGCGGGTCCACCCGTTCCTGAATGACAAAGATACACACCTGACCGGATGGCATTTCGACGATGCGGGCGGTAAAAGCGGGCACGTCAATGCCGACTCGGTCGCGCAAGATGGTGTTGTATTCCCGGTACCAGTGGACAAAAGCCTCGGCGTCGGCCCGGTTGAGGAAAGGGGGCATCTTTTTGTAGACGACCGACATGGGCGCGCCGGTTTCGGGGTGACGCCAGGAGGTAAACGGGCTGCCGACCAGTTCGGCGACGGTGCTGATCTCGCCCCACCCCAGGATCTTGCGCTCCAGATGAGGGTGCAGGCGCAAGGTCAGTTCCCGACAGAAGCGTTGGTACTCCTTCCGGCCGCCGGCGACCACGCCTCGCTTGCCGAAAAAGAGCTCCAGGAGGTACCGTTCCGCTGCCGGGTTAGCTACCTGTTCTCGGAGCCAGGCGGCCAGGTCCGCCGGATCGATCTCCTGCACCAGGGCTCGGACGTCGGTCCCGCTGCTCGACCCTGAGGAACAGAGCACGTTCAGCCGCGGCCAAACTTCGGAGACCAGGGAGGCAACCTCCTCCTTCCCAGCTTGTCTTGCTCCAGGCCTATGATTTCTTGTTGAGTCCTCTGCCTCTCTTTCGGAGAATGATCAGTGGATGATGGCCCAACCCCTGATTCGGCTGAGCAGGGCCAGAGCCCGATCCAGAGCTCCCAGCGACTCTTCCGCCTCCAGATCGCTCATGATGAGCGGTGGAAGGAATTGCAGGACTCGGGGGTCGTGGTTGGCGTAGATGGCCAGCACTCCTTCCTCATACATCAGCTTGGTCATGAGCGGGCCACAGCTTTCGTCCGGGAAAACGAGGCCGATCATCAATCCCAGTTGTCGGACTTCGATCAGGGTATCGGGGTAGCGTTCCTGGAGATGGGCCAGGCCGGTAGCCAGGCGTTCCGCCAACTCGCGGACCCGGGGCAGGAAGCCGGGCGTGGCGGTCAACTCCAGAACGGTGAGGGCGACGACGCATCCCAGTTCGGCGCCGCCAAAGGTAGAGATATGGATAAAGGGATGTTCGTGCAGAAATGGGTTCAACTCCTGGCGGTAGCAGGTGGCGGCGATGGGATAGATGCCGCCGCTGAGCCCTTTGCCGATCACCAGGATATCGGGTTCCACGCATCGGCCTCCCCGGCGGGGGTCGGCCCAGTGTTCGATGGCCCACATCCGTCCAGTGCGGCCCAGGCCGCTCTGCACCTCGTCCAGGATCAACAGCGCCCCGTGGCGGTCGCAGAGGGACCGCAGTTCGGCATAGTAGTCTGATGGCGCGATGGGCATGCCCAGGGTGGCCGGCACCGTCTCGACCAGGACGGCGGCGGTGTCTTCGTTCATCTGGGCAGCGACGGCCTCCACGTCCCCAAATGGTACCTGCTGAAAGCCGGGGGCCAGGGGACCGAAGGGCTCGCGGTACTGAGGATCACCCGCCGCCAGAGCCAGGCCGGTGTGGCCATGGTAGCCTCCGCGGACGGAAATGATGCCTGGTCGCCGCGTATGGGCGCGGGCCAGCTTGAGAGCCAGGTCAATGGCTTCGCCCCCACCCACCGCAAAGACCGAGTACGGCAGATCGCCAGGGGCCAGTTCGGCCAGACGCCTGCCCAGGGCGGCGCGATGCTCTGAGAGAAGATGATGATTGCCGATATCGAGTTCGTCGAGAGCCTGTTTCAGAGCGTCCACGACGACCGGATGTCGGTGCCCGAGGTTAAACACACCCCCGTTGCAGTGACAATTGATCAGCCGCTTGCCGCTTTCGACATCCCACAGAAAGACACCTTCTCGATAGCCCGGCACAAAATCGAGTCCGTACTGGGCAAAAAAGGCCGCCTTGCCCGATGATACGTGCTGACTGAACCAGGTGATAGACTCTTTTTTGGATCGCTGGCCGACGAATGTCATGCTGCGCCCTGCGCCTTTCAGGACAGGATTCGTCCGAGGATTTCGATCCCTTCCCGGATCTTGGGTGGGGTCACATAGCTGAAGGCCAGGCGGAGATGCTGACCGGTGGGAACCTCGGCAAAGAAGGGATCACCGCCCAGGACCATCAGATTGGCTTGCCGGGCCTGCTGTACCACCTCAGTCGCCCGGCGGGGCGATGGCAGGGTAAGCCAGACAAAAACCCCTCCCTTCGGTCGGGTCCAGCTCACGCCAGAAGGCATGTGCGCTTCCAGCGCGGCTAACATCGCATCCCGGCGTTCGGAGTAGACGGAACGTAGATGCTGAATATGAGGCTCCAGTAATCCTTGCTGGCAATAGACGGCCAACATGTTCGCCACCAGCGGATTGGCCCCACCGCCCATGCACCGGTAGCCGCTGCCGATCAACCGCTCGATCATCCCCGCCGGAGCCAACAACCAGCCCATCCGGAGGCCGGGGGCCAGGATCTTGGAAAAGCTACCGATGCGCAGCACCCGACGCCGGCTATCGAGGGCAAAAAAAGAGGGAGGCACCTGCCCTTCGTAGAGCAGATCGCGATAGACATCGTCCTCGACGATCAACAGATCGTACCGTTCGGCCAGGGACAGCACCTCCCGGCGGCGGTCCAGGGCCAGAGTCGTCCCACTGGGGTTCTGGAAATTGGGGATCAGATACAACATGCGGGCTCGTTCGCCGCGGTAGGCCAACTTTTCCAGGCGCTCGGCCAGGGCCTCTACCAGCAGGCCATCCTCGTCCATCGGGACCTGTAACAGACGCAGGCCATGGTCCCGCAAAAGCATGAGCGACTCGTGATAGGTGGGCGCTTCGACCAGGACCAGGTCGCCAGGTCGGGTAAAGATCGAGCAGATATGGTCGAGAGTCTGGGCCGAACCTCCGGTGATCATGATATACGGCCGCTCCACCACCAGGCCTTCCTCGCGGGCGAGTTTCGCCCGCAGGTAATCGATCAAAGGACCATAGCCCTGCTCAGGACCATACTGCAAGGCCAGGTATGGCCGTTCCCGGAGGACCTGATCCACGGCGCGGCGGAGATCGTCGGCCGGAAAGGTGGCCGGATCGGGTAAGCCGTAGACCAGGGAGATCGTACCTGGAGGACCGGCAGCCTGGACGGAAGCGAGAGGGTCGTACTCTTGGTTCATCGGTCTTGACCTGATCGCGATGATATTGGGTTGTCTCTAACCATCCGTTCTCTGGGCGACAGCTTCGATCGCCTCAAGAATCTTGACATATCCGGTACAGCGACACAAGTTTCCAGCGATGGCCTCCTTGATCTGCTCACGGTCCGGATGAGGATTCACATCGAGTAACGCTTTGGCCGATAGGATAAAGCCGGGGATGCAGTAGCCGCACTGAACCGCCCCATGCTCCACAAAGGCTTGCTGGAGCGGGTGCAGGGTCTCGCCATCGCTCAACCCTTCGATGGTGATGATCTCGCGGCCCTGGGCGCGCAACGCCGGGATGAGACACGACAAAACGGCCTGGCCGTCCATGATCACCGTGCAGGCCCCACATTCCCCTTCGTTGCAGCCGATCTTGGTCCCCGTCAGACCCAATCGGTCCCGGATCACGTCCACCAAGAGTTCATCGGCCTCGACCTGGACGGTCACCTGACGACCGTTCACGGTCATGGTGAGAGGGTAGGTCTTGACTTCCATGGGCTCCTCTATCTGTTGCGTTTTCCGTGCAGCACGGCTCACGACATGCCCTGGGCCTGGGCCACAGCGCGGGTCAGTCCCTGTCGGACAAGGACCTTCAGGACCTCGGTCCGGTATTCTTTCGAGGCGCGGAGCAGGCTGCTCCGCGGCTGGGCTTCGCCGGCGGCGATTTCGGCAGCCTGGGTGAACGTCTCTTCCTCAGCCGGTCGTCCTACCAGAAACGCCTCGGTCTCTCGCGCCCGAAAGGGGATCGGAGCCACCGGCCCCAGCCCAATCCGTGCCTGCTCAATAGTCCGGTGGTCTGCATTCAGAGTGATACTGACCGCGCAGTTGAGGATGGGCAGCACCAGCGCTTTGCGGCGCCCGATCCGCTCCCAGGCGGACCCATGACGCGGACCCGGCACCGGAAAGCGGATCGCAGTGAGCATCTCGCGGCTGGGATCGACCGCCGATTCTCCCGGTCCCCGGAACAACTCGATCACTGGCTTCCAGACGCGACCTTGCTGGGCGGCAATTTCGGCTTCCGCATCCAGGGCAACGAGGGCCACGCTGCCATCAGCGGCCGGCATGGCGTTGACCACATTTCCGGCCAGAGTGGCCACCGTCTGGATCTGCAGCGCCCCCACCGTTGCGGCCGCTTCAGGCAGGAGCCGGGCGTGTTCCTTGAGCAACGGGGAGTCCTTGATCTGGCGAAAGGTCACGCCGGCTCCCAGCACGATCCAGTCCCCTTGTCGTTCGATCCGGTCAAGTCCCGGAATGCGCGTCACATCCACCAGGCACTCGACCTGGCGTTTGCCTTGCTGCAACTCCAGGATCAGATCGGTTCCGCCCGCGATCAGGCGGGCCCGCCCATCATACCGGGCCAGAATCGCCAAGGCTTCTTCCACCGAGGTTGGCATCTCGTACGCTTGCCACATATTTGCCTCTCTACAGTGCGATGGGATCGGCAACCCCGCGTCGCCTGGCCGGCTTAGGCGGACAGATACTCGTCAATGGCTTTTTTGCTGATCCGATAGGTGGTCCCGATCTTTTTTGCCTTGAGTTCACCTGACTGGATGACCGTCAGCACATCCTCTTCGCTGACCCGCATATAGGCCGCCGCTTCAGAGAGGGTCATGATCTCGGGGAAGGTTGTCGCCGCGCCCGGCGCGGTCGGTTGCTGAGCGGACGGTGCGCTCACCGCCTGGCTCATGACCTGAGCCATGGCCGCTCCCATCCCCACTCCGGCTCCCAGGCCGACGCCGGCGCCGGTCAGATCGCCCGCTCCACCGCCTGCCTGGGCGGCGTCACGGATGCCCCGCGCCATCTGGTACTGCAAATACTTTTGCATGTCGCCGATGGCACCCATAGCCGCTCGCTCGTCAATGGCCTTGGCCGTCTCTTCGGTAGGACTGATCGAGTTGACATACAGCGTCTTCAATTGGATGCCCAGGTTGGCGAAATCGTCCTGGACCTTGGCTTTCGTTCCGGCGCTGATCTCGTCATAGAGGGCCGGCAGGTCAAAAAGCCCCTTCTTCATCTCCCCCAGCAGATCGGTCAGCTTGGCAACGATAATACCTCGTAGAAAGCGGGTAATCTGACCGGTCTGGTAGAGCCCTTGGGCGCCGACAATCTTGTTCACAAACAGCGCCGGCTCATAGACCTGCATCGAAAAGGTGCCAAAGGCTCGCAACCGCACCAGGCCCAGGTCGGCGTCCCGCAGTGGTATCGGTTCTGCTGTTCCCCACTTCTCGTCCAGGAACTCCCGCATATTGACGAAATACACCTCCGCCGTGAACGGGGTCCGACCGGAGGTAGCCAAGCCGATCAAGGCCGTCAACAGAGGGGCATTGGCGGTGGTGATGGTGTGGCGTCCCGGGCCAAAGGTGTCATACGCTTTTCCGTCGCGGAAAAAGACAGCCTGTTGGAATTCGCGGACGATGACCTGAGATCCGAAACGGAAGTCGCCAGAGCCAACCTCAGGTAGCCTGCGGACCATTTCGTCTGGCTGCTGGTCCGGTACTTCTATTACATCAATAATCCGTGCCATTGGATTCCTCCTGTTCACTTCTCGTCATACAAAACGTTGCGGTTACATTCCCACGCGCAAGATCGCCTCGTGGCGATGGCTGAAGGTCCGGTTGGCTTCTTCCACCACCGTCACCAACCCGGCGATCGCCTCCCCGATGCCCTCCTGCGCCGTGATCGCGGCTGTCACCCGGTCGATCTCCGAGGCAACCTGATCCGCCACCTCCAGCAACTTCTGGTCAAATTCATACAAGGCATCGAGTTCCTCCTCCTTGACCTTGACCGCATCGAACAGGCCGGCATAGCCATACGAGGCTGTTTTGATCCGGTCAATCAGCAGTTGGAGTTTGGCGACGGCTCGTTCCAGGTCATCCAGCCATTCGATCTGGGCCTGCGTGATGAGCTGCATTTGAAGATTCGCCAGGCGCTTCCGCTGATCGTCCAGCCGCCCGGCCACTTCCAGCCGTAACAGCTTGTCGGCCTCCCGCCGCAGTTCCTTTTCCTTGTAGCCTTTATAGCCGGGGATTTTGCGGATCAGGCTTTCCAGTCCTCCCAGGCTACCTTCGACCACTTCTCGCAGGTCCCCCTCAGGACCCTGAGCAGTTTCCAACGGTTCTTGTAATTCCATTTGTTTCCCTCCTAGAATGGATGGCGATTGACATCGCCCCTCAAGGGCTCCTTGCCTCCCACGCTCCTAACCCGCGGGAGGCTCAAGCCCGCATCAGCGTGGTGATCGCCGGTAGCCGGTTGAACATCCAGATCGCCAAAGGCAGCCCGATCACCGTGGCCGCCAGGAACCAGGCCACGTTGGCCCACAGTAAACTCAGCCACCACCCGATCAGCACGAAATAGACGAGACGCACTGGCCAGGGATGTTGCGGGAGTCCCTCAGTGCGGAGTTGGACCTCAGAGGCCCGCTCGTCGGTCACCACCAACTGCTTTATCGGGCGCAACGTCAAAACCTGCGGCACCCGGTTCAGCATCCACAGACCCATAGGCAGCCCAATGATGGTCAGGTTGAGGAACCAGGCTACATTAATCCAGACGCCAGTCGCCCACCAGCCAAAGAGAAAGAAATACAGAATCCGGAGCACCAGAGGTATGCTGGCTTCCTGGACGACCATTGTTGTTCGACTCATGAAAACGCCTCCCAGTTTGCGGCGCGGACCTGAGCAACCACCCAGGCCTCGCCATATTATACACGATCTTTACGCAGGGGCCAAAAGAAAGTTGCTCTTGAGAGTGAAAGGAAAACCTGAGTGCCTGGCCGGGTGTCGAAATTGACAAATCGCTGGCCTGCCGGTACCCTTACTCGACAATGCCTTGCCCAGTACGTGACGAGGAAAAAAACGTTCCATGGTGGAGAGGATGACAGACGAGAACGCCGACCTCTGGACGCTCGGTGATGGCAAGAGCCGGGCGACCCGCACCGTCGAGATTCTGTGGACGCTCAGCCGGTTCGGTTTCGGTGAGTTGATCGAGCGCAGGTGGTGGAGGCGCTGGCTGCCCGGTCAACCCCCAGAGGGAGCAAGGGTAGATTCCAGAGAGGCGGCGGTTCGTCTGCGCAGGTTTTTCGAGGCGTTGGGACCCTCTTTTGTCAAGATCGGGCAACTGTTGGCGATGCATGCCGGGGTTCTGCCCCAGGAATATCGCGACGAACTATCGCGCCTGCTCGATAGCACACTGCCTTTGCCATTTTCCATCGTCGAGCGGGTTCTGGCTGAGGAATTGGGCGAAGATTGGGAACAGCACTTTCAGCAGATCGACCCGGAACCACTGGCCAGCGCTTCCATCGGCCAGGTACACAAAGGCATCCTGAAAAACGGTGAAAAGGTCGCCATCAAAGTCCAGCGCCCTGGTGCTCAGGCGGTTTTTGATCGGGATTTCAACGTTCTGCGCGATGTCGTGCGCTACACCCGCTTGCATCGTTTGTTGCGCATGACGCGAACTCAACTGGAGGCGATCCTCGACGAGATCATCAACTTTACCCGGTCCGAGTTCGATTACTGTCACGAGGCCGAGGCCGCCAGGCGTCTGCGGTCTCTGCAGATCGAGACCATGTATGCCCCTCGCGTCTATGATGAATTATGCACCCGCCGCGTCCTGGTCACCGAGTTTATCGAAGGGACGACCTTGAATGAGGTCTTGAACCACCTGGACGATCCCCAATGGCTGGCCGAACACCGGGTGGACCGCGATCGACTGGCCCGTCAGATCATGCGCAACCAGCTCATGCAGGCGCTGCGCTGTGGCTTCTTCCAGGCCGACCCTCACCCCGCCAACCTGATCTTGATGGATGATGGACGCCTGGGGTACGTGGATTTTGGTATCGTCGGCGAGCTGGATGAGCAGACGCGCCGTGATATCGTCAACATGGCCCTCTTTGAGATGTTGGACGATTACGAAGCTCTCTGGCCGATCATCCTGCGCTACGGGCAACCCACCGAAAAAACCGACCTGCGTGCGTTCAAGGCTGACTTTAAGGCGCTTTCGATGCGCTACAAGCAAGAGGGGGCCAAGGCCTTTGCCGCCCGAAGCCTGGGCATCTATATCGAAGAACAGTTGAGGCTCTATCATAAACATCACCTGCGGGTAGCCACCGGCTGGGCGACCTATCTGCGAGGGGTCATCGTCTACGGCAACACAGCCGCCTTGCTCTCGGAAACGATGAACTTTATGCGCGACAACCTGCTCATCTTCTGGCAACTGAAAGCCGAACAGATGGCCTCTGACCTGACCTTGGAGCGACTCTGGACGGAAGGGTTCATCCGACAGGGCTACGACATGCAGCGCAGTTTGCGGGCGCTGGCGGCCATTCTGCGCCGCGCTGAGGAGGGAGAGCTCTCGGTTCTGGAAGATGAAAGCCCCCGCACCGAATGGGTGCGCAACATGCGCCTGCGGACCGGGGTGTGGACTGCGCTGACCGTCCTGGCGGTCTGGGCGACGATTACCTTGCGCCACGAAGTTGTGGTCGGCTGGATCACCTGGCCGATGGTCGGCATCCTGGGGATTGTGTTCTGCCTGTGGCGGCTGGCCTTCCACCTGCGAAGGCTATGATACAGGCGAGTCCCCTCCGGTCTTTGACATCTGTACTGACTTGCGTTACAATGCCGCCAAGGTATGCCACAGAAATCGGTTGTAAATGAGGGTATGTGAACCATTATGAAACGAATGACCGGAGCCGAAATCCGTCAGAGCTTCCTTGACTTTTTTGCCAGCAAGGATCACCTGATCGTGCCCAGCGCCTCGCTGGTGCCGGTGGGCGATCCGACCTTGCTCTTGACCAACGCTGGGATGAACCAGTTCAAGAACATTTTTCTCGGCCTGCAAGAGCCCAAACACCCTCGCGTGGCGGATGTCCAAAAGTGCATGCGCGTTTCCGGCCACCTCAACGATCTGGAAGCGGTGGGGCCCTCGCCGTATCATCACACCTTCTTTGAGATGTTGGGGAACTGGTCGTTCGGCGATTACTACAAGAAAGAGGCCATCGCCTGGGCCTGGGAACTGGTCACTGAGTGGTGGGGCATGGAAAAGGAGCGGCTGTGGTCCACCGTCTTTGAGGATGACGAGGGCGATCTGCCCACGGATGATGAGGCATGGACCCACTGGCTGAACGAGACCGATATTCCCCGCAACCATGTCCTTCGGTCCGGGCGCAAAGACAACTTCTGGGCCATGGGGCCTACCGGTCCCTGTGGCCCTTGCAGCGAAATCCACTATGACCGAGGGCCGGAGTACTGCGATAAGCAAGGAGTGCCCGGGCACGTGTGCCAGGTCAACGGCGATTGCTCCCGCTTTCTCGAAATCTGGAACCTGGTGTTTATCCAGTACAATCGCGACAGCGACGGTCGCTTGCATCCGTTGCCGGCCAAGCACATTGACACCGGCATGGGCCTGGAGCGAGTCACGACCATCTCTCAGCAGGTCAAGGCCAACTATGACACCGATCTATTCACTCCCATCTTCCGCCGCATCCAGGAGCTGTTGGGGCACACGGATGATCAGGTCCAACAGCATATCGTGCCGTATCGGGTGATCGCCGACCACGGCCGGGCCGTCACATTTCTGGTAGGAGATGGGGTCATTCCCGGTAACGAAGGGCGCAACTATGTGCTGCGCATGATCCTGCGCCGCGCTGCCCGTTTTGGGCGCAAGATCGGCTTCACCGAGCCGTTCCTGGGCCACGTCGCCGAGGTGGTCATCGAGACAATGGGGCACCATTACGAGGAGTTGCCTCAACGCCGGGAATTTATCCTGAACGTCATCCGGCAAGAGGAAGAGCGCTTTCAGCGCACGTTGGGCGTGGGTCTGGCCTTACTCGACACCATGATGGCCGATCTGCGCGAGCGAGGAGAAACGATCATTCCGGGCTCCGATGCCTTCCGTCTGTACGACACCTACGGCTTCCCTCTGGACCTGACCCGTGACGTGGCCGCCGAGCATGGATTCCGGGTGGACGAGGCTGGTTTTCAGGCAGCGCTGGAGGAGCAACGGGCCCGGGGCCGGGCTGCCCAGCAGTTTGTGACCGCCGGGGGTGAGAAGTTGGATACATATGTCCGTTTGCTGGAGGAACTGAAGGCTCAAGGACACCTTGGGCCGGATGGTGTAGAACATCCCTACGATGAATATGTCGAGCTGGAAACGGTGGTGCTGGCCATTTTGCGGAATGGACAACCGGTGACCAGCGCGGCGGAAGGGGACGAGGTCGAAATCGTCCTGGCCGCCACCCCCTTCTATGTGGAGAGCGGGGGGCAGGTGTCTGACACCGGGGTGTTGGCTTGCTATCGCGATGACAGCCCGGAACCTCGTTGGGAAGTGCAGGTCTTCGACATGCGCCAGCCAGTTCCAGGGTTGATTGTCCATGTCGGTCAGGTGACTCGCGGACGACCTCGCGTCAAAGACCCGGTCTGGGCGTTGGTGGATGCCGACCGCCGTATGGATATTGCCCGCAACCATACGGCGACCCACCTGCTTCACAGCGAATTGCGCTACATCCTGGGCGAACATGTACAGCAGGCCGGGTCGTTGGTGGCCCCCGACCGGTTGCGTTTTGACTTTACCCACAGCTCCATGCTGACCCAGGAAGAGCTGGATGCGGTGGAACAATCGGTGAATGATGCCATCCTGGCCAATTATCCTCTGGAGATCGAGCACACCAGCTATCGCGATGCCGTGGCCAAAGGGGCAATGGCCCTCTTTGGCGAAAAATATGGAGATGAGGTGCGGGTGATCAAGATCGGATTGCCCGATGAGCCGTTCAGCCAGGAATTGTGTGGTGGGACCCACGTCTCCCAAACCGGCGAGATCGGCCTGTTCCGCATTCTCTCGGAAACCAGTGTCGGGGCCGGGGTGCGGCGGATCGAAGCCGTGACCGGACGGGTGGCGCAGCGGCTGGTCCAGGAGCGCCTCCGGGTGCTGGATGCGGCGGCTACCCACCTGGGCGTGCCGCCGGAGGAGGTGGAACGGGCTGTGCTGCGGCTGATGGGCGAATTGCATGAACGTCAAAAAGAGATCGCAGAACTGCGCCGAGAACTGGCCCGGTTGGAGTTCGAGTCATTATTGCAAAAGACCCAAACCGTATCAGGGGTCCAGGTGGTGGCTGTTCGCGTCCGAGCAACCGATGAGGAGACGTTGCGCGAAATGACCGATTGGCTGCGCAACCGCCTGGGCTCTGTCATCGTGGTCCTGGGTGCGGTCATTGACGACAAGCCCCACCTGGTTGCGGCGGTTACCCCGGACCTGGTGGAGCGAGGGCTGAATGCCAGCGTCCTGGTGAAGCAGGTGGCGCAGGTGGTCGGCGGTGGTGGAGGTGGTCGGCCTCACCTTGCTCAGGCAGGTGGCCGCGATCCGAGCCGCCTGGATGAGGCTCTGTCCTTAGTACCCCGACTGGTTGAAACGGCGATACAAGGATAAAGAGCCAATATGACATCGCTCAAGAAAGTGTTGACCATCTTCCGGGTGGATGGACAGGCATGAACCGACCACAGCGAATCAACCGGGGGGGCAAAAGCATTTCACTCTCGTCTACCGGTTGTATTATGGTGGAACCCGGTTCTACCGTTTTGCGACTTCTTGCTGTCGAGGTGGAGGATGCTCAGGCAAGTATCTGGGGTTGGGCCGAACAGCCGGTGCCGGTCCCTACCACCCCCGGTGGATCTGTGCCAGGACTGCTGGCGCTTTGTCAGGAAGCACTGGCCAGCGCCGAAGAGATGGCCGGTAAGCTCAATGCTCGCTGGATCCCGCCCGATCAGATGGTGGTTGGCTTACCGGCCTCGCAACTTCGGGGACGAGCCTGGTCGGTCACCCAGCGACGGTCCCAGCCCAATCGTCCGATCGAAGAGCGAGAGCTCAGAGCTTTATTGGAGCGAACACTCCGTCTGGCGATCAACCGCTTGCGCAGTGAAGTGCCTGATGAGGCAGGCTGGTCGCTGGTGGATGCGGCACTGGTAGCGCTCACGGTGGATGGTCATGGGGTCACCGATCCGGTCGGGTTTCGGGGTCAGGAGTTCGGAGCGACGGTGTTTGCGGCTCTGGCGCGAGTTGAAGCGATCCAGACCTGGGGGGCCATCGCCCAGCAACTCGATTTCTCGACACTGACCGTGACCGGCACGCCCCTGGCCCTGGCCGGGGGGCTTCCGACATCCCCGGGGCTGCTCGTGGATGTTGGCGGGATGGGTACCGACCTCATCTGGTGTCGAGCAGGGCGACCGGTCGCTCTTCATTCGCTGCCCGTTGGGGGCGCGACCCTGACCGGTGCTCTGATGGAAACCTGGAAGCTGTCTCCAGAACGAGCGGAGCAACTCAAATTGGCCTACAGCGCCGGTCGCCTGTCAGAGGAAGCCATGGCCCAGGTCCGCGCCGCCCTGGTCCCGGTCCTGCGCGCCTGGCGGGATAAGGTGGAAGCGGCGTTGGCCGTCCTCAACCAGGAAGAGCCGTTGCCGCCACGATTGATCCTGCTGGGTGGTGGCAGTGCCCTGCCGGGGATCGCCGAGTCTCTTCGTACTCTGGCCTGGAGTGAACGTCTCAGTTTTGCCCGGTATCCTCAGGTCAGTCAATGGCGGCCCACCGACCTAAGCGGGGTGATCAATCGCACCGACCGGGGCCGTGGCCTGGGGGATGTGTCGGCCCTGGCTCTGGCCGCCTGGACGGTCCAACAGAACCGCGGGTCAGACCGGCCGATCAGGATTTTGCGCGAGTTATGTTGGGATTGATGCCTGATTCTGAGAGTCTGGTCTGATCGAACGGGCGAGTTGGAGAAGATGCAACAAATCATTTACCTCGAGATCGAAGATGACTTGCCGGCCATCCGTGACCTGCTGGAGGGAGCCCAGGCCAAGCGGGTCATGCTCGTCGTACCCAAGGGGTCTCGCCTGTTCCACGAACCCCTCAACCTGCGGGTATTGCGGCGCTACGCCTCGAACCTGGCCCTGGATGTCGCCCTGGTCACGCGCGATGGCTACACCCGTCGTCTGGCCAAAGAAGAAGGCATTGCCGTCCTGTCTTCGATCCGCCGGGGCAAAAGCCGATGGCGAATGAGGCCACCCCGTCGTTCGGCGGCTGAGCAGGCAGCCGTGGCCCGAGTCAACGGCCTGCGCGCGGGACAGAGCGACGTTGGCTACGGGGATACGCTCATTGTCTGGGCCGGACGGATTCTGGGGGTCCTGCTTTTTGTCTTCTTTATTGCCCTGATCGGCATCCTGGCCGGGCTGGTCATCCCAGAAGCCAGGATCACCCTGGTACCATACCGTCAGGATGTAGAAGTCCATCTGGAGATCCGTGCAGATCCGGAGGCGGAAAAACCCAGCCTGGAGAAACAGGTCATCCCCGCCCGCATCCTAGAGGTAGAGGTGGAGCAGACCGGTGAGATCGCTACAGTGAGTAAGAAAGATGCTCCCGATACGCCGGCGGTGGGGACTGTCGTCTTTATCAATCAGACAGCGACTCCCTTAACGATCACACCCGGAGCGATCGTTCGTACCGCCACCGGAACAACGGTCCGCTTCCGAACGGTGACTACTGCCACCCTGGAGGCAGCGATCGGGGCCACCGCCGAAGCCCGGATCGAAGCATTAGAACCGGGCCCGGTGGGCAATGTGGCCAAAGCGACCATCACCGAGGTCGAAACCCCCTCACTGCGGGGCAAGGTGCGGGTGATCAATGAGGAGCCGACTCAGGGGGGTGGAGTCAAGCAGGTCGGGGTGGTCACTCGGGCCGACATGGACCGGCTGAAGGCCCAGTTGCTCCAGCAACTTCAACAGCAGGCTTACGTGGAACTTCAGAGCCAGCTCCGAGAACAGGAATTCTTGCCGCCCGAATCGATCTCGATCGAAATCCTGTCCGAAGTCTATGACCAGTTCCTGGACGCCGAGGCCGATCTGCTCCATCTAACCATGCGCATTGTGGCGACCGGCACAGCGGTGGATCGGGCGAACGCCAACCTTTTGGCCTACGAGGCGCTGAAAGACAGAATCCCGGCCTCTCATGACCTCCGGTCCACCGAAATCAACTTTCAGATCGATGAACAGAACATCCGCATGGAGGGCCGTCAGGTCCTGTTGACGGTGACGGCTGCTGCCCCGCTGATTGTCGCAATCGACAAGGGAGACGTTCGTTCGGCAGTGGCCGGGTTGACCGCCGAGGAGGCGACGCGCGTGCTGGCTGAATCGTTTTCGCTCAACGCCCCACCAATTGTGGAGATACTGCCAGACTGGATCAAGCGTTGGAAGTGGCTGGATCGGGTCCCATACTTGCCATTCCGCATCCAGGTTGTCGTGCTGGAATGAAGCTGCTGGCGTTAGATGTAGGCGACCGTCGTGTCGGGGTGGCCGTCTCCGACGCCAGCGGTTTGATCGCGACCCCCCTGACGGTGATTGTGCGGCGATCCAAAGTGGAGGACTTTGCCCGGATTGGCCGATTGGTACGAGAACAGGAGGCTAAGGGCCTGGTCGTCGGGCTCCCACTGAACGATGACGGGAGCCTCAATCCCCAGGCACAACGGATCGCGCGGTATGCGGCGGCTCTCAAAACAGCCCTGCAAGCCGAGGGATTGGAACTGCCATTGGTCCTGTGGGATGAACGGATGTCCACGCGGCGCGCTGAGGAAGCGCTGCTTGAGGGGGGACGCAAAGCGCGGGTTCGTCGGAAGCGAATGGATGCCGCTGCAGCAGCGGTGATTTTGCAGGATTATCTCGATGAGCAACGCAGCCGCTCCGATTCGTCGGTAGGCTTGACCGTGGACGGCTTCGATCCATCCTGCAGGAAGATCACTGATTCGGAGGAGGTTCTTTGAGTTCTCTGATCCTGTGGCTCAAGATCGCGGCCTTGTCGTGGGCGATTGCCTTGCTCGTTGTCTTGCTCACGGAGGTCCGTTGGTTCCAGCGCTGGGTCCCAGACTGGCTCCGCAGTTTGTCACGGCTGGTGGTGCTGGTGGGCACGGTCGGTGCTCTGACCTTGACGGTGCTGTTCGGGGCTCGGGTCATGATCAGTTCGCTGGAGGCGCGGAGCCAGACGCCAAGTGGCCCACCTTTGAATCTGAGCTTCGAGTCGTTGGATTCGTTCCTCTTGAGCCTCTACCTCAGCATGCATCAGGCGGAGCTGAATCAACCCGCCGGCGAGGACGCCAGCCCGGTCACCTTTGTCGTACAACCGGGTGAAACGGCGGCGCAGGTGGCAGCGCGGCTGGAGGAAGAAGGCCTGGTGGTCAACGGCGAGGTCTTTCGTCGCTTCATGACCTATCAGGGATTGGACCGAACCCTGGAAGCGGGAACCTACCGGTTGCGGGCGAACATGACCATGCACGACATCGCCCAGGCACTGCAACACGGCAGCGCCGACACGGTCACGGTCACCATCCCGGAGGGCTGGCGGATGGAGCAGGTGGCCTGGTTGCTGGAACAGCAGGGGCTGGTGCGGGCCGATGATTTCCTGGCCGTTGCCCGCACCGCTCAATATGACTATCCGTGGCTGGTTGATCGGCCACCAGGGGCCACGCTGGAGGGCTTTCTCTTTCCCGATACTTACCAATTGCCGACCGAGACGACCCCGGCGGCGATCGTGGAGCTCATGCTTGCCAATTTCGATGCGAAAGCAGCTCCGGAGATCACGACGCGGCTGGCCGGTAAACAACTGTTTGAGGTCCAAACCGGCCAGTACCGGCCCATGACCCTGTATGATGTGATCATCCTGGCGTCGATTGTCGAGCGTGAGGCCGTGGTGCCCGACGAGCGGCCGATCATCGCCAGCGTCTACTACAACCGCCTCGACCCGGCCCATGTCGACGAGACGGCCTTGCGCCTGAGCGCCGACCCGACCGTCCAGTACGCCAAAGGCTATGATCCACAGACCGGCAACTGGTGGAATCCGATGCTCCCTGGCGAGGGACAGACCATTGACTCCCCGTACAATACGTTCAAGGTGCAGGGCCTTCCGCCGGGCCCGATCTGTAGCCCTGGTTTGGCTTCCATCCTGGCCGTTTTGAATCCGGCCCAGACCGACTATCTCTATTTCCACGCCATCGGGGATGGGTCGCACGTCTTTGCGGCCACCCTGGAGGAGCACCTGAAGAATCAGCAGCGGTACAGCCCGTAGAAGGAAGCAGTCTTGATCGCGCCAGTAGAGTGTCGGTCGGGTGAGACACGTCGGGCAGAAAGGCAGAACCATGAAGTCGAGAGCTACCCTGTTGGTTCTTGTCGTTTCTAGCTTGCTTCTTGCTGCCTGCTCCTTTCCGGGCAGCGTGCCTCGTACCGTCAAGATCGGCCTTTCGGCCCCCTTTGAGGGGCGGTATCGGGACCTGGGTTATGAAGTGCTCTATGCCGTCCGGCTGGCGGTGTGGCAACGGAACGAGGCTGGAGGAGTGGCTGGGTGCTATCTGATCGAACTGGTCGCCCTGAACGATTTTAACGAGCCTGAGGAGGCGGTGCGCCAGGCGCGGGAGATGAACGCCGATCCCGATATCCTGGGCGTGCTGGGGGGATGGTCGCCCGCCGTAGCCCGGGCAGCCGCTCCTGAGTACAGCCGGCTTGGACTGGCTTTTCTGACGCCGGAGACTGACTTCACTCTCCCCCAATCGGTGCCACCGCTCGATGCCGAGTGGGCGGCTGAATATCAGGTGCTTTCCGGAGGAGCGGCGCCGGGTCCGGCTGCGGTCTGGGCCTACGCGACGGCCAACGGGCTGTTGGATGCTATCGAGGCTTCTCTCCGCACCGAGAAACGACCCACCCGGGCCGCCGTCCAGGCCGCTTTGGCTGCCGGTAGCCTGCTGCAATATCCGGACAACCCCTTCATTGCGAAGGACCCGGCTTGATCGGTGAGGAATGGTATGCGCATCTTAATGTTCTCTTGGGAATATCAACCTTACGTGGTGGGCGGCTTGGGCAAGCATACGACGGAGCTTGTGCCAGCGCTGGGCGCTCTGCCCGACGTGGACCTGCACCTCATCACCCCTCGATGGGGAGGAGGGGCGGCGGTGGAGAAGGTAGGCCGAGCCACCGTGCACCGGGTGGACCCACCAGCGGTAGAAGGCGACTTTTACACCCAGGCATGGCAGACCAACCGTCCCCTGGAAGAAGCGGCTCACCGTCTGTGGCAGGAGACCGGGCCCTTCGATCTAGTGCATGTCCACGATTGGCTGGTGGCTTTTGCCGGAGTCAATCTGAAGCATTCCTATAAAGTGCCGCTCGTCAGTACCATTCACGCCACCGAGAGGGGACGGGGACGGGGCTCCTTGAACAGCGATGAGGCGCGGGCCATCCACCACGTCGAATGGTGGCTGACCTTTGAGTCGTGGCGGGTGATCGCCTGCAGCGAGTATATGCGCAGCGAGATCGCCGACTATTTTCAGTGCCCTCTGGACAAGATCGATATCATTCCCAACGGAGTAGATACGGCGCGCTTCGATCGGCTGAACGGGCAGGATTTTACCCTTTTCCGCCAGCGATATGCGCTGCCGTGGGAACAGATCGTCTTTTCCGTAGGTCGAGTGGTGTATGAGAAAGGGTTCCATCTACTGGTCCAGGCTATGCCCCTGGTCCTGGTTCAGCAACCTTCTGCCAAAGCGGTCATCGCCGGACGCGGCCCGGAGCTTGATGCCTTGCGCTCTCTGGCCTGGAACCTGGGGGTAGGGGAGAAGGTGCTGTTGGCCGGCTTTCTATCGGATGACGACCGAGACCGGCTGTTCAAAGTGGCCGATTGCGCCGTCTTTCCCAGCCTGTATGAACCCTTTGGGATTGTGGCCCTGGAGGCGATGGCTGCCAGGTGCCCGGTCGTGGTCAGCGAAGTCGGAGGGCTCAAGGATGTAGTCCGCCATGGCGAGACCGGCATCACCGTCTATCCCAACAACCCGGAGTCGCTGGCCTGGGGCATCGTCCACACCTTGCAGCATCCCGAATGGGCAGCGGCGCGGGTGGCCAATGCCTACCGCGTCGTGCGCGAGGAGTTCAGTTGGGAACGGATCGCCCGCTTGACGGCCGATGTCTATCGGCGGGTGATTGTCGAACGGGCCGTCACCGCCTGGTAGGAATCAGGGATTTGGAAGCGGTGTCCCTGCGCCCACAATTCGGCGCAACAGCGGAGGCGGCTGGACCGGATCGTCGCTCCAAGTATAGGCAGCTAGAAGCCGTTGGCTGACCTCGGCCAGAAGGTGCTCGTCATTGGCATGGACGCTCAGCAGCGGCTGGCCGGCCTCGACCCGATCGCCGATCTTGGCCTGAAGGACAATGCCCACCGCATAATCGATCGGGTCCCCTTTCTTGGCCCGTCCACCGCCCAGTGCCATCGAAGCCATCCCCACCTCGCGGGCATTCAGGCCGGCGATATATGCGCTGCGCGGAGCCGGAAGTTCACGGACCCAGTGGGCAGCAGGCAGCCGGGCCGGTTCGTCCACATACCGAAGGTCTCCGCCTTGCGCCGCGATCCATTCACGAAACTTAAGCCACGCCTGACCACTTTCGATCAGGCGAATGAGGTGCTCTTTGGCCGCTGCCCCATCTGGAAACCGGCCGGCGATGAGTAAGGCCTGCGCGGCGATGGTCAGACAATGCTGGCGAAAGTCGAAGGGACCATTTCCTTGGAGGGTCTCGATGGCCTCCCGGAGCTCCAATGCATTCCCGACAGCACGCCCCAGCGGCTGGCTCATGTCCGACAACACCGCTCGTACACGGCGCCCCGTCTCTTGCCCAATCTCGACCATCAGGGTGGCCAACGCCAGCGCATCCTCCTCGGTCTGCATGAACGAGCCATTCCCCACCTTGACATCGAGCACAATCCCATCGGCGCCAGCCGCGATCTTTTTCCCCATGATCGAGCTGGCGATGAGAGGCAGACTGTCGACCGTTGCGGTGACATCGCGCAGAGCATAGAGTTTACCATCGGCAGGAGCCAGATCGGCCGACTGGCCGGCCACGACCAGCCCGATCGCCTGCAACTGGGCGCGGAATTCCTTTACCGACAGGTCAGACCGGAAGCCGGGGATCGATTCCAGCTTATCGAGGGTGCCGCCGGTGAAACCCAGGCCACGGCCTGAGATCTTGGCCACGGGCACTCCAGCCGCCGCCACCAGCGGCGCGACGACCAGCGTGGTTTTGTCACCCACCCCTCCGGTCGAGTGCTTGTCCACCACAAAGGGAGCAATGTCGTGGAGTTGTAACCGCTTGCCCGACCCGGCAATCGCCATGGTCAGGGCAACCGTCTCCTGACGGTCCATCCCCTGCAGTCGCACGGCCATCAGCCAGGCTGCGGCCTGATAGTCTGGAATCTTGCCTTCGGTGAACCCCTGGACAAAGAAATGGATCTCTTCGTTGCTCAGGGACAAGCCGTCTCTCTTGCGGGCGATGATCTCCACAGCTCTCATGGCTCTCCTCTGCCCCACCTGAATCCGTTCTCCACCCTGCATCCGTCACAGACCGGGGGCCCGGATCAAGACAAGGCCAGTTCAAATTTCGGTTCGTCCATCCCAGCGCTGAGTATAACATAGTTCAGCAAATTGTGGAAACCTTGGAACGTATGATATAATGATTGTAGGGAGAGATGGGCAATCGGATCTTGATCGTGGATGACGGGGTCATGCTCCTCGAGTTCCTCCAGGAACTTGTCGGGCAGGAGATGCCATGGTGCCAGGTGGATGCAGCTCGTTCCGGTAGGGAGGCGCTGGCCTGCCTGGCGCAATGCAGGTACGATCTGGTCCTGGCCGAGCTCTACCTGAGTGACCTGAGCGGCTTGAAGCTTCTGCGCAATTTTCGCTCTCTGGATGCGCAAGTGCCCATCGTGATCATGACCGCCTACTGCGATCCATCCATCCGCCGCGAAGCAGCCCCCCTGGGCAATATCTACTACCTGGGTAAACCATTTGCCCTTGAGGAGTTGTTTGGGCTGTTGAATGATCTCTTGCCCTGCCACGAGGGTGCGATGGATGCCTGACCTGATCGTTATCGGGGGCGGCCTGGCCGGCAGCGAGGCGGCCTGGCAGGCGGCCGAACAGGGCCTGGAGGTGGTTCTGTACGAGATGCGCCCCCGGCGGATGACCCCGGCCCATACTTCGGGCCAGTTGGCCGAGCTGGTATGTTCCAATTCCCTGGGGTCGAATCGGGTGGACCGCGCCTCAGGTCTGCTGAAGGAGGAATTGCGGCATCTGAAGTCCTTGATTATCGCGTGCGCTGACGTCACTGCCCTCCCCGCCGGCCAGGCACTGGCGGTGGACCGGGAAGCCTTTGCTGCCCTGGTCACCGAACGGATCCAGGCCCATCCACGCATCACCCTGTGCCGTGAGGAGGTGACCGAGCTCCCCATCGGGCAACCGGTGGTGATCGCGACCGGTCCTCTCACCTCTCCTGCTCTGGCAGAGGCGATCGCTGCTCTGACGGGAGCGGAATCCCTCTATTTCTACGACGCGATGGCGCCCATCGTCACCGCCGAATCGGTGAACATGGAGATCGCCTTCCGTGCCAGCCGCTACGGTGCCGGGGATGAGGAGGGAGATTACCTTAACTGCCCGATGAACCGGCAGCAATATGAGCGGTTTGTTCAGGAATTGGTGAACGCCGAGACCTTTCCGCTCCGCGACTTTGAACGAGAGGACCCACGCTTCTTTGAAGCCTGTCTGCCCATCGAGGTGTTGGCCCGCCGTGAGTTGAACGCTCTGGCTTTTGGACCGCTCAAACCGGTGGGGTTGATCGATCCGCACACCGGGCGCCGGCCCTATGCCGTGGTCCAACTGCGGCAGGATAACCGGGCTGCCACTCTGTACAACCTGGTCGGCTTTCAGACCAACCTGAAATGGAGTGAACAGGAGCGAGTTTTCCGCCTCATTCCTGGACTGGAACAGGCCGAGTTCGTCCGCTTTGGTCAGATGCACCGCAACACTTTTCTGAACGGGCCGGCGCTGCTTCATCCGACGATGCAGTTCCGCCAGCGAGAAGGTCTCTTTTTCGCCGGGCAGATCACGGGCACGGAAGGATACATCGGCTCAGTGGCCAGCGGGTTGGTGGCCGGGCTGAATGCAGCCCGGTGGGTTGCTGGCCGGCGCCCTCTCACCTTCCCGCCGACGACTCTTATCGGCGCCTTGTGCCGGTACGTGTCCACGCCGGCGCCAGGGGATTTTCAACCGATGAAAGCCAATTTTGGTCTGCTCCCGCCTCTTGACCCGCCGATCCGTAATAAGCGAGAGCGCTACGCTGCCTATGCCCGACGGGCGTTGGCGGATCTGGAGGCGTTTCTCTCTACCCTATGACAAGGAGGGCGGTGGATGTCTGTGCTTGAGACTCAGGTCGGTTTGATGGAGGCGCTCTGCCAGGAGATGACGCCTAAATTCCTGGCCACACGCTCTGCTGAGGGCATCCCAAACGTGGTCCCCTGCACCTCGATCATGCCGGCGGGCGATGTCGAGGATCGACTGATCTTTGGCAATTTTCTGCTGCGTAAGACGGTGGGCAATCTGGACGCCGATCCGCGCGTTGGCATTCTGGTGATCACCACTGCCCTTGAGGGGTGGATTGTACTGGGGGATTTCCTCGGCTGGCAACGGACCGGCCCCTATGTGGACCGTCTGAACAGCACCGATCTGCTGCGCTACAACGCCTACACCGGCATCCGTAATGCCGGAATCGTTCAGGTGAACTCGATCATGTGCCGCTTTCGGCTCTCCAAACTCCGCGTCCTGGCCGACTATCTCCTGGCCCGCGCCGGGCCGCGGCCGACAGACGCGGTGGAGGGCGCCGTCACCCTGCCCTTGCCGGTGCGAGATCGGTTCCGCGCCATGTCTGCCATTCGGGTGGTAGCCTTCGTGGATAGCATGGGCTATCCGATGGTCGTGCCGGTGCTCTCGCTTCAGCCCGCCACAGCCGGAGATGGAAAAGAGTCTCTCCTGGTCTGTGCGCAAAGCCTCGCCGCCCCATGGCTCGAAACGCTACCAGCAGGCACGGCCATAGCGGCCAATCTGTTGACCCCCGATGTTGTCTCCTTCCAAACCAAGGGGAAATGGTTGGGCAGTCGGCATTTCCTGGGGGCTTCACTGGGGGCGATGGCTGTGACGGCGGTATATGCCGGCGGACCGCCGATTCCCGGACGTCAGGTGGCGTAACCCGTTTTACCGTCCTCTTTCCATCCCCACTGGCGAGCCATCGACCGTGGTGAGCTGGTGATTCCCATCCAGCCGTAATGAGACCACCTGGGAGGCGCTGTCGTCTCCCATTGAAACGCCGTAGATAGTGTTTGCCGCCTGGATCGTCCCCCGGTTGTGGGTGATGACGATGAACTGCGTCTGCTGACTCAATGCTTCCAATGCCTGACGGAACCGCCGGACGTTCGTCTCGTCCAACATGGCATCGACTTCGTCCAGGATACAAAACGGCGGCGGCCTGACCTCCAGGATCGAGAAGAGAAGAGCCACGGCGGTCAGCGCACGCTCTCCTCCGGAAAGCAGGGCCAGCGTTTGTTGGCGCTTGCCCGGGGGCTGGGCGATGATCTCGATGCCGGTTTGGTTCAGGTCTTCCGGATCGGTGAGCAGCAGGCGGGCGGAACCCCCGCCAAACAGTTGCGAAAAGTTCTTCTTGAAGCGCTCTGCAACAGCCTTGAAGGTTGTCTCGAATTCACGACGCATCAGGGCATCCAGCTCGGCCACGATCTCACGCAGGCGGCGTCCCGCCTCTTCCAGGTCGGCAGCCTGAGTGGTCAGAAAGGTGTATCGGTCCCGCACCTCCTCATATTCGCGAGGCGCATCGAGGTTGACCGGCCCCATGCGTCGCAGTTGGGCCTTAAGCTGGTGGATCTCCTCCTCCAATCCCTCAGGCAGCGCCTCGACCGTGGGCAGCGTGGATACCAGTTCCACCAGCGGCAGAGGAGGCTGTTCCGGCAATCCCTCTGTCGGTTCGATCTCCACCAGACCAAAGTCATCCACGATCTGACGGCGAAGGCGCTCCAGTCGGTCCTCGCACCGATTTTGAGCTAACACTGCCTCGGTATGGAGGCTCTCCGCCTGGCGAAGGCGCAGCCGGAGGGCTGCCTCTTCCCGTTTAACATCCTCATACTGAAGCTCCAGGGCAGCTACCTCAGCCTCGGCAGGTTCGATCTGAGCGAGCAGAGCATCCAACCAGCCGTGGATCACCGTCTCCTCTGTGCTCTGCTGGCCGATTTGCTCCAGGAGCGCCTCTTTCTCTTGCTCCAGCTTGGTCAAACGCGCCCGCCTGGCTTGGATCTGGGCCTGGAGCTGGGCTTGCTGCTCACGCATCCCCTCCAGGATTGAACGGCGATGTTCCCACGCCCCGTGCGCCACAGTCGCCGCCGTGCGCGCTTCGAGCAGGCGCTGATAGAGTTGTTCCTCATGCAGGCCATCCAGTTCGGCCTGCAAAGCGGTTGACTGACGATCGGTCTCTTCCCGGGCTAATTCAATATGCGCCAACTCCGCGTGCAGCGTCCTCTCCTGTTCCGCCAACTCGGCCCTCGTCCGGTCCAGTTGGGCGATCCGCTCCCTGCGCCAGGCGAGTTGCTGATCGATCAGGGCCAGGTCCCGCTCCAGGTTCTGGCGCTGAAGCTGTGCGTGTTTGATGGCCTCTTCCATTTCCTGGATCCGAATCCGGAGCCGGGCGGCCTGATCCCGGACCCGCTGCTCATCGGCCTGGGCTTCGGCCAGGGCTGAGACGAGCTGCTGAGTCTTTTCATGAGCCGCCTCGATCTGGGCGGGCAGTTCACGCCACTCCCGTTCGCGGGCCAGCACCCCGCCCTGGTTCCCCTCCCTGGCCGTTCCGCCCGTCACCGAACCACTGGAACGGAGGATGTCGCCAGCGAGGGTCACGATCTGGAACCCACCTCGCAGTTGTTCGAATACCCGCCGGGCGGTGGACAGATCGTGGACGACCAGAGTCCGTCCCAGCAGCATCTCGACGACCGGTTTCAGACGGCCATCGGCCAGGACCAGGTCTGCTGCCAGGCCCACGATCCCTTTCTCGTTGGGCAATGCCAGCCGCGGCAACGGACGGACCGTGTCCAGAGGCAGAAAAGTAGCCCGGCCATGCTTGCCTTGCCGTAAGAAGGCGATGGCCGATTCCGCATCCGCCCACGATTCGACCACCAAGTCCTGGAGATGGGACCCCAGGGCCACCTCAATGGCAATCTCAAGGTGCTCCGGAACCTGGATCAGTTGCGCAACAGTGCCCAGGATACCGGAAAGCATCGGCTGTTGTGGGCCGGGGGAAGCGCGGCGCGGAGATTCGACCGGAGTGGTCTTCTCGTGCCGGTTGCCTGCAGCCCGGAGCACCGCCCGAACGCCCGCGTGAAATCCTTCCCCTTCAGCCCGCAGTCGGGTGAGAAGCTCATGCCGGGCCTGGAGGCGATCGATGGTGCGCTCCGCCTCGGCCAGAGCAGCGCGCAATTCAGCCCGGCGAGCCTGGATGTCGGCCAGAGATTGCTCCAGTCCGGCCGCTTCCCTTGTCTGGGATTCTTTCTCCGTCTGAAGACGGGTGAGTTCGACGGTCAGGCTCTCGATCCGAGAGAGCAGATTTTCACGGGAAGCCTGCTCACCTGTGAGCGACTTTTGCTGTTCGTTGCGTTCCTGATCCAGCGCAGCGGTTCGTTCCCCAATCTGAACCAGCCGGTTGCGACGATCGGTTGCCTGGGCCGCCAGATCGAACAACTGGGCCTGAACCCTGCTCGCTTCCTGGGATAGAGCCTGCCTCCGTGCCTCGTGGGCGGTGAGGTCTTGCTGGATCTGGGTTACTTGCTCCTCGACCTGCTGCCACCGAGCATGGGCAGCCTCTGTTTCGGCCTCGGCAAGCGTCATCCGCTCCATAGCGGTCTGGAACTCCAGTTCCATTTCGGCCAGCTCGGCCCGCGCCTCATCGGCCTGATGTGCCAGCCATCGGGACCGCTCCTGCCAGACGGCCAGGTCGCGTTGCACCCGCTCCATCTGGCGGTGCAACTCGCTACTCTGCCGGTGCCAGGCGCCCAGTTGGTCGCGAAGCTCTGCTTGGCGAGCACGCAGGGCAGCCATCTGCTCATCCAGGCCGGTCAGCGTCTCGCGAAGGTGGGCCAGTGCCGTCTCGTGGCGGGTCACTGCCTCGCGAGCCCGGATCAGTTCACGTTGGTCCGAGTGCCATCGGTAGCCGTACCAGATGCGCAGCAATCCTTTCAGTTGCTGCTCTAACTGGCGGTAGTGACTCGCTCGTTCCGCTTCCCGTTCCAGGCGGCGCAACCGGGGTGCAATCTCGGCGATGATGTCCTGGACGCGCGTCAGGTTGGCATGGGTCTCGTCCAGGCGAGCCAGCGCCTCGGCTCGTTTGGTCTGATAAAGAGTGATCCCCGCTGCTTCCTCGAACAGCACCCGGCGGTCCTCGGGCCGCAGACTCAAGACGGCGTCAACCAGCCCCTGCCCGACCACCGTGTAGGTCCGTTGGGCCAGGCCCGATTTGGCCAGCAGTTCGGTGATGTCCCGCAGCCGGACACGTTGCCCGTTCAGCAGATATTCGTTTTCACCAGAGCGGTACGCACGACGGGTGATGGTGATCTCGGAGAAATCAATGGGAAGCCAGCCGTCTGAGTTATCCAGAACCAACGATACGGAAGCCATTCCCAGGCGGGCGCGCTGGCTACTCCCGGAAAAGATCATGTCTTCGGTGCGTTTGCCCCGCAGGACCCGATAACTCTGCTCACCGAGTACCCAGCGGATACCATCTGCGATGTTGCTCTTGCCGCTCCCGTTCGGACCGACGATGGCGGTAATGCCGCCGTCAAAGCTGAATTCCGTGCGGGCGGCGAACGACTTGTAGCCGTGCAGCTCGAGATGTTTCAATCGCATCTGGTCGTTTTTATCCTCAAGACATCCACATTGTACCGGTTTTCAAAGTGGATGTCAATTCCTTGTTGAATCTGGCACATCGATCAGGCGCCAAAGCGAGGTTCAGAGTATGTTACCTTCGACCAGGACGGCGCGCAAGGTAGCCCGGTCTGCTTCGCTGAGGTCCAACAGGGGAGGACGCACGGGGCCGCCGTAGTAGCCGAGCATATCCAGCGCCGCTTTCAATCCGGCGATGCCAAAACGGGTGGTCACGGCTGCGTTGACCGGGATCATTCGCCGCTGCAGGTCGGCGGCTTCTTCCCAGCGCCGGCTCTGGAACAGGCGATAGATGTTCAGCGACTGTTCTGGCGCAATGTTGGCCAGAGCCAACACCCCACCGACTGCACCCAACGCCAAGGCGGCCAGGAAAAAACCGGCCGATCCGGCCAAAACCTGGAAACCAGGCCCGGTCAGCCGCACTGTGTCAGCTAGCTTGGTGATATTTCCCGCCGTATCCTTGATGCCAATCAAGTTCGGGTGCTGGGCGGCGCGGGCAATGGTCGCCGCGTCCATGTCGACGTGGGTATTGCCCGGCACATTGTAGATCAAAATTGGGATCGGCGAGGCATCGGCCACGGCGTGATAGTGTCGCACCAGGGCTTCGGGCGTCATCTTGCTGCCATAGTAATGGGGAGTCACCACCAGGGCGGCGTCGGCTCCCGCCTGGGCGGCAAGGCGGGTTAGGGCGATCGTCTCGCGGGTCGACTCCAGACCGGTGCCAGCGATCATTAGTTTTTCGGTAGGAATCGCCTGCCGCGCCGTCTCCCAGACACGCTGTCTTTCGTCCCGACTGAGATAGACGGCCTCACCATTCGTGCCAAGCACCACATAGCCGGCCAGGTCGTACTCGTTCCAACGTTGCAGGTTCCTGGTCAACGCCTGATGATCCACCTCTCCCTGTGCATCAAAGGGTGTTGGGATGGGGGGAAAAACCCCGGCTAATGAGATGTCAGATGCCTTCATTGTAATGTTGCCTCCATGCTGGATTCGGCCTTATTGTAGCATGGCTTGAGGACAAGGTCAAAGCATCTCTTCCGGGTTTCCGGGGCAATTCCACGGTTGACGCGAATCGCCTCCCATGATAGAATCACGCCCAGGCGCGAGTACCGTTCTTCTTGGGAGGTAGATAGCATGCTAGACCTGCTTCTTTCGGGCGGGACCTTGATCGATGGCACGGGTGCACCAGCCCGCACTGCCGACGTGGGTATCATCCACGACCGGATCGTAGCCGTGGGGGACCTGCGAGGACGCGAATCCCGTCAGTTTGTCGATGTCTCCGGGCTGCTCGTCACCCCCGGCTTTGTGGACATCCATGCTCATTCAGAACTGACATTGCTGGCCGATGGGCGGGGCGCTTCCAAGGTGCGTCAGGGAGTCACCACCGAGATTTCGGGGATGTGTGGGTTTTCCGCCGCGCCGTTGCTGGGCCAGGCGCGAGACGAGCTCCCCGTCCTGTTGAACCGGCTGAGATTAAAGCCGGACTGGGAGACGATGGCTGAGTATCTGGCACGGCTGGAAGGGCAGGGGGTCGCCCTGAATTTTGGCACCCTGGTCGGCCACGGCATGCTGCGCTATGCCATCCTGGGCGGCGCTGACCGACCGGCTGACCCCTCCGAGCGGGAGGCGATGGCCCGTCTGTTGTCTCAGGCGTTGGAGGAAGGCGGATGGGGGCTGAGCAGTGGCCTGTTCTACGCTCCTGGCTTTTACGCCGATCATGAAGAAATTGCCGCCCTGGCCCGGGTTGCGGCAGCCTACAACGGACTGTACGCCACGCATATCCGCAACGAATCGGCCGGCTTGCGGGCCTCGCTCCAGGAGGCCATCGCGGTCGGGCGAGCCGCCGGTGTTCGGGTCGAGGTCTCTCACCTCAAGATCGCCGACCGCGCCCAGTGGGGTCAGGCTGAGCGGTTGCTGACCTGGTTGGATGAGGTCCGCGCCGAAGGAGTGGACCTGGGCTGGGACCAGTATCCCTACTCGGCATCGTCCACGTCGCTCGATGCCGTGGTGCCGCCTCCCTTTCACGCCGGAGGCACCGCCGCCATGCTGGCCCGGTTCCGCGAACCGGGGGTCCGGGCCGAGATCGCACAGGCGCTCACCAGCGGCGCTTCTTCAGTGTGGGAGAACACCCTCCATGGGCCGCACTGGGAACGCATCATGCTCTCGCTCTATCCACCCCAGCCTGAGCTGGAAGGACAGACGATCGCCGCTATCGCCGAAGCCGCCGGCAGAGACCCGCTGGAGGTGGCCCTGGACCTCATTATCGAATCAGAAGCGCAGGCAGGGATGGTCCATTTCTGCATGGACGAAGAGGATGTGGCCACCATTCTGCGCCATCCCCATACCGCCGTCATTACCGACTCTGAAGCGTTGGCTGCCGACGGGCCGCTGGCCGAGGGCGTGCCCCATCCACGAGGCTATGGGACTTACCCGCGAGTGCTGGCCCGCTACGTCCGCGAACGGGGTCTGCTCACCTGGGAAGAAGCCATCCGCAAGATGACGAGCCTGCCTGCCGGACGTGTGAGCCTGCGTGACCGGGGCGTGGTCCGCGAGGGGGCCTTTGCCGACCTGGTGGTCCTGGACCCGCAGCGGGTGGCGGATGTGGCTACCTTCACCAAACCCCACCAGTATCCGGAGGGCATCCGCCATGTGCTGGTCAACGGGCGGTTTGCCGTCTATGAGGGGGAACAGACTCAGGAGCGGGCCGGTCGCGTTATCAAGCGAATGTAGATAAGCCTGGTCCGCCGCGATTTGGATCGACTCGATAGCTAAGTGTCCACGTGGGCAGACGCGCTTGCATATGGAGGTAGACAGTCAGCCATGCGGAGCGCAGCGTATTGTGCTGTCGCGAGTACTCTCTCAATCGCCGGCCTGAATAATCACAGGTAGATCTCTCATTTGGAAACACAATCACCCGGACGAAGCACTACAGCGAATCGGCCAGCTTGTTGTACTCGTCCACTGTCAGGCCCATATCGCGGATGATCTTGCGCAACAAAGGGCGTACGATCACTTGCTTACCGTGATCAGGAATGACAATAATGCGTCCGTCAGCCGAGCGAAAGGTGTTATGGCTGCCCTGGCATCGAACCCACTCGAATCCAGCCGCCTCAGCCACCTTGGCCAAATCCCGATAGGGAAGGAGCCTAAGGCGGCTCACGCCGCCACCTCAACACGTTGCAGACCCACAAATGTGGGAAAAGGTTCTAGGGGTTCCCGTTCTTCGAGCGTTTCCAGGTACACCTGGATCGCTTCGCGCATGTTCGATTCCAGTTCAGCCAGACTGGGCGCCTGCGAATAACAGCCGGGTAACTCGGCCACCGAACCAATCAGCCAGCCGCTTTCCGGGTCGCGCTCAATAATGATGGTGAACTCGTAGGACATGGTCCATCTCCTTACGCTATTATCAACGCTATTATCACAAACATTGTAACTCGAAATCGGCCGCCAGTCCAATCGGGTCACCTGCCGAACGTGCCCAATCCATCAAATCTGCCCCTTTGCCTCTTGACCCGATACCCGCCGCAACTCAGGCATGCGCCGCCTCGCGCACGGCTACCTCAAACGTGGTAAGGGCTTGCCCACTGGAGGCAGGGGGCACTCTTCCAGGTAAAGCTCTGTGGCTTCTTTCAGATTAGCCACGGCTTCCTCAACCGTATGTCCCTGGCTGAAAGTGCCAATTTCGGGACATTCGGCCACATATAGATCGTTTTCTCGATGAAGAACCGCCGTAAAGATCATCGTCGCCATATCCGTGCTCCTAATCTGCCCTTCAAAACCAATATACGGCCAACTGACAGGAAAGTCAAACAACCTCAGACCGTAAAGGCTTATTGGAGGTGCTACATCACCAGCTGCTGCAGGCTGTTACCCAGAGGTCAGAACGTAGTTCTTGATCTTGTTCCCCCTCAGATGGACGAGGACGCCCCTCAGGATCCCCTGACTGTATTCGCTTCCGGGGTTGATGCAAACAGTTCGGCCGATCTTGCAATCGCCCCGCGATTCATGAATATGACCGTGGAGGCTGATCAGAGGCTGGTATTTCTGGATCGCCTCCCGGACGGCCGTGCTGCCCACGTTGGCTTCCATGATCGCTCCGCCCACCGTCACCGCCTTCAAGGTCTCATCCAGTAGGGGCGCCGTATCCAGAATCGTATTGTAAGGCGGGCAATGGAGGTTAAAGATGCAGGTGCTCATGTTCCTGACCATGCCGCACAATCGCTCCAGCTTGACGGCAAGCTCTTCCTCCGGGAGGTCCCTCGGACAGTGCCACGGCGTCATGTTCGCATATCCCAGGCTGATCATCTCATGGCCGCTGTCGAGGCGGATGCACTGTTCTTCAGGGTTAACGATAACGCCCGACCTGGACAGGATCTCGTCAATGAAGAGAGGATCATCGTTCCCAGGCGTGATGAAGCACTGAATGCCGGTGCCCTTGAGTCGTTCCTCCGCGATCCTGAGCCAGCCTTCCAGCGATTCGATGATCGCCTCCTCAAAGATGGCTGCCTTGCGCTGATCATCGTTCCTGATTCGGTCGAATTCCTCTTCGTCGAGGTCATAGGGATAGAACCCGTTGTTCTTGATCGCCCATCGCAGCTTGTCGAGACCGTCTGGATCATGGGCCTTGACGACTTTTTTCTCCCCCAGGAATTCGGCGATATAGGTCCCATCGCGGCGCGCGACGATGGGCACCACCATTTTGCCGACAATGTCTCCGCCTAGGATGATCGCGTCCACGCCATAGTACTTGCCGGCGTTGATAAATTTCTTGAAGCAGATCTCCGATCCATGGATATCCGAAGCGAAAAAGAATCTGAAATCAGCCATCAATTGCCCTCGTTTGCCTGATCGGTCGGTTTTCCACCGGCCCGGTCCCCCCATCGGCCGGCCCGATTGCCTTGAGCCGTGGGTTCAGTCAACATGTCGGTACCACCTGAGCCGGGTCCCAATTCTCGCCCGTAGCTTCCATTTCGGGCTTTTCGGCCAACGGTTGATCTGCTTCAGAATCTCATCAATTCGTTGCCGGACGATCTCCTTTTCTCCCTCATCGAAGCTGTCAAACTGGGCCAGGGTATCCTTCAGTTTCCGAAGATTGGTGGAAAAGGTATAGAAAAAACCCCAGTCATTGCTCAGGATATCGCTGATATAGTTCATGTTGATGGCGCGATCGTCCTCGCCGATTCCGTGCTCCAGGAGCAGGACTGCCGTGTCTTTGAAATCCTTGCGGCTGATCTCGACGATCTGCATCTTCTCCAGGAGCAGGTCGGCGAGGGAAAGGGTCCGGTTGTCGATGGTCAGGCGGTCGCGAAAGACGACGGTATGACACATTTCGAGCCGGTCGAAGAAGATGTCGATATGCCTCTTGGTGCGGGGGTTCTCAAAGATATAGCGATAGCCACCTCCGAGGTAGAGGGTGTTCTCATCAACCGTGTACCCCCGCTGCTGGAAAAAGGTGAGCAACCGGTCGCGGTGTTGCGTCGAGGCGGCGAAATCGATATCGGTTATCCTGCGGTCCAGGGCCTCAAAATGGGCAGCGTTCTTCGGGCACTGGAGTCTGAAGGCCAATGACCCAAGCAGACGGAGGGGGATCCCTTCCTGTTCCGCTTCGCGCTGAATCTGCAGTGCCTCCTCGATGAATTCACGATCCTGTTCATTTTTGAACAAGGCAAACAGTGCCTGGAGTTGATCGTCCATTCTTTTCTGGTTCCCGGTCTGATGACTGAGCAGGCCGGGGTTGCATCACCGCGCCCGTGACGTGGTGGCAACCCCGGCGTGATCGCTAGTCCTGGGGGATCTCTCCCAAAATCTTGGCCGTATCAATGCCCTTTGCCCGGTTGATGGCCAGGGCGACATAGTACCAGATGAACCCGATCACATAGAGCAGGACGATGAACAGGATCGAGGGCAGGGTGGTGACGCCCAGTTCGGACCTCCACAGGAAAAGGAAAGTGACGAAGCTCATGACGATCAGGGAAATGATGCCGCACAGGCTCATGAGGGGGAACCCCCCGATCTTGTACTGAGCCGGAGCCAGCTCATACAAGCGTTTGGTCTTCCTGGAGAAGGGAAAGAGGATCGCCGACACGGCGACGACGGCAAAGGTGATCGTTCCTCCGCCGAGAAAGGCGTTGGCCCCGTAAATCGAGAATATCGGTCCGGGCCAGCAGAAGATAGCCAGGAAGATGATGGCGATCACGCAGGCCACGAGAATGGACACATCGGGAACGTGGCTCTTCCGGCTCACGTGCTTGAGCGCCCGGGGAGCCAGCCCGTCGATGGACCAGGCAAAAAAGCACCGTGAGACCATCGCCAGGGAGGGCTGGATGTAGAGGAACGTCCATGCCATCAGACCCAGACCGATGATCAACTGCACAATCGGGCTTTTGGTCAGCATGGCGACGTAAAAGTAGGCATTGTTGATGATTCCTCCCTCCGGCTCGGTAAAGTTGGCGTAATAGGCGCCGGCGGCCCCCAGGAAATTGTAACCGAGCACCCGGGTCAACAGCGCCCCCACCACGGCCAGCGAGATTCCGGTGAACAGCAGGCTCCCGGCCATTGCGCCGGCGTGGACTTTGGCGCTGTTGGCATTCTTGATTTCACCCGACAGATACGACGACCACACACTGAAGCCAAGCGGCTGGAAGGCGAACAGGAGCACGATCAAGGTGGGCAGAGAAAAGAACCTGGGCGAACTGGCAGTGAATCCGAATGTCTCGGCCGCCGACTTGATGAACGCATCATAGTAGTTAGGGATATTGGCCGAGGTCTCGACAAACTTGTTGAACGCCGCCACAAATGCCGCGTTGTTGCTCAGTAGCAGGACAATTACCATGGCCAGGACGCCGAGCAGGCCGATGATGAAACCGACCGACATTACCCGAAAGAAGGGTTTGTTCCCCCACAGGGCCAGCGCGCCGACCAGGATAATGGTGATGGCTCCAATGAGCAGAGCCAGGCTCGGTGTGCTCACGATGGCGCTGCCAAAGTTGACCAGCGCGTCGCTGGCAAAGAGATGGCCGAGCAACGAAGCGGTGGTCGCAATCCCGGCCGTGGCGAACTGGTACGCGGTAAAGCCCATCCAGAACATGTTCCATACAACCATACTAAAGTTGACCGCAAAACCGATGGCGGGAGTCAACGTCCGGCTGTTAAAGACATAGTCGCCTCCGGAGCGGGGCATGGCGGCGGCAAACTGGGTGTACAGAATCACGTGAGGGATCAACAATGCCGTCATCACCAGCAACGCGCCGACTAGGTCGCTGCCGGGGAACAGGCCAATGGCCCACATGAAGGAATAGGCGATCCAGAAGAGGTTCATCGTTCCGGTGTTGGACAGGAATCCATCCCACCATGACAGTTGGCGGACAATGCCGCTGGTGGTGCGCTCAATCACCATCTTTTCGCTTTTCATGGACAGTCACTCCTTTCTCTTTTTTCAGATGCTGCCGACCATGGCCGATGGTGTATGGGAAGAATGGTTAAGCTAACGCGATCACCCCCCGGTGTTCGAATTTCAGCGCTCCCCGGCACCATACCAGCTCACGGCGCGAAGAGCCGCGAGTGAATCACCTTATCGGTCCCCCTCCCGTCATCATCATAGCAGACTGAAAGCTGTTTGTCAATACGCCCGGCGACTCGGTTGGAGCTGTGGTAAGGTCGGGCCTAGGGCGAGGCATTCCCTGCAATGGCGTATAAGGTAGGACGGTTCTAACCAATTTGCGGCGATTCAAGTGGCGGGTGGTCACTGGGAATGCCTCGCCACTACAATGTTCACGCAGAACAGGACAGGCCCAGCGATTCGATGGCTCGAGCGAAAGCACGGATCACGACTGCCTTCGTGGTCGGTACTGGATGGCTTCGGCCAGGTGCACCGTCTGGATCTTGTCGCTCCCCGCCAGGTCGGCAATCGTCCGCGCCAGCTTCAGGATGCGGTGATAGGCCCGCGCGCTCATCTGCAACTGTTGCATCGCCGCCCGCAAGAGACTCCGGCCCGCCTCATCCAGAGGGCAGTACTCGCGCACTTCGGCCGGCCCCATATCGGCATTGGTGAGGAGATGGCTGCCCTCAAACCGCCGGCGCTGGCGCTCGCGGGCCGCCTCCACCCGCGCCCGGATGGCGGCCGATGGCTCCCCCAGCCGGTCGTCGGACAGTTTCTCGTACTCGACGCGGGGGACTTCAATGTGGATGTCGATCCGGTCCAGCAGCGGGCCCGAAATCCGCTTCTGATAGCGGCTGACCATGGCCGGGGAACAGGTGCACTCTTTGACCGGGTCGCCGTACCAGCCGCACGGGCAGGGATTCTGGGCAGCGATCAGCATAAAGTTCGCGGGGAAGGTCAACGAGCCGGAACTGCGGGCGATGGTCAGTTGCTTGTCTTCCAGGGGCTGGCGGAGCATCTCCAGCAGCTTGACGCCAAACTCCGGCAACTCGTCGAGGAAGAGCACCCCCCGATGCGCCAGGGAAATCTCGCCCGGTCGAGGGACGTGGCCGCCGCCCACCAGCCCGGCGTAGCTGATGGTATGATGGGGCGCGCGGAAGGGGCGATAGCGGATCAGCGGGGTGTCGCTGGGCAGCATTCCGGCCACACTGTAGATCTTGGTCACTACCAGAGATTCTTCCAGGCTCATGTGGGGCAGGATGGAGGGCACCGCCCGGGCCAACAGCGTCTTGCCGGCGCCAGGCGGTCCACTGAGCAGCACATTGTGCGCGCCCGCCGCCGCCACCTCCAGCGCCCGCTTGACATGTTCCTGGCCCTTGACGTCCCGAAAATCCACCGGGTAGACGGGCGGGATGTCATCGAGGATGAAGCTCTCGAACGGTTTGATGGGCGCATAGCCGTGGAGGTGGCCCACCAGGCTGGCCAGACTGGCCACCGGGATGACTTCCAGCCCCTGGACCAGCGCCGCCTCGGCGGCGTTCGCCTCCGGCACATAGATCGTGGTCAATCCCTGTTCCTTGGCCGCTGCGGCCATCGGCAGCACGCCGGTCACCTCCCGCACCTGCCCATCCAGCGAGAGTTCCCCGACCAGGCCTGCCCTGGAGAGATCCGCGCTCACCTGCTCCGAGGCCAGCAGGATGCCCACGGCGATAGGCAGATCGTAGGCCGGCCCCTCCTTGCGCAGGTCGGCGGGGGCCAGGTTGACTGTCAGCCGGGCGCGAGGATGGACCAAGCCTGAGTTCACAATGGCGGCACGCACCCGTTCGGACGACTCACGCACGGCGGCATCTGGCAGGCCGACGATGGTTTGGGAGGGCAATCCACGGCTGATATCCACCTCTACGTCCACCAGGGTGCTATCCAGACCGATGAGCGCGAAGCTGATGACTTTGGCTAGCATATATGACTCCAGACGCGAAAGACGAGCCGTATTATACTTGAGGCGGGGGAAAATGTCCAGTGGGCTCGAAATGCGTCTACACCAGTGACTCGGAAGACCCGATGACCGAAAGGACCGCGGCTGGGTGGCGAATCCAGACGGGCGAAGAAGCTTCGACAATGGCTGCTATACTTGCGTGCTGCGATGAGCCATGCGACCTGCCCGGTCATGCGGTCTACAAGGCCGAAGCCACATCGCGTACGGGAACCTATTCTGTTGTCAGCCTCTGCTCCCTCCCCCGGACCGATGTCGCCAGGCACACGGCCTAGATGAGGATCCCAGCCAAGGTCGGGTTTGCCGTCCCGGGGGAAACTGCCTATCAGCGGGTGGCGCGCTGTTTCTGCGCCAGTTCATAGGCGACATCAATGATCATATCTTCCTGGCCGCCCACCACACGGCGCCGCCCCAACTCGATCAGAATGTCCCGCGCATCTACGTCGAATCGCTCGGCAGCCCGGGCGGTGTGCAGCAGGAAACTGGAATAAACGCCCGCATATCCAAGGATCAGGGTGGCATCCGGGCCTTGCTTGGGCTGTGTCTTGAACTGATCCACCAGTTTAGCCGCGTCCATAATCTTGTACAGATCCACGCCCGTCTCGATCCCCAGGCGCTTGAGCACCGCAACCACGGTCTCTGTGGGAGCATTGCCTCCGCCGGCACCAAACCCGCGCAGGGAGCCATCCACAATGTCGGCTCCGGCTTCAATGGCGGCCAGCGTATCGCCTATGGCCAGGCCCAAGTTGTTATGACCGTGGAACCCTACCTTGCAGTTCAGGGCTGCCTTGAGGGCCTGCACTCTCTCTCGGACCTCCGGCGGCAGCATGTAGCCAGCGGAATCGACGACATATACATAATCGGCGCCGTAGCTTTCCATCAACTTGCCGTTGTGGACCATCACCTCGACGGGGGCCATGTGAGCCATCATCAAGAACCCCATGACCTCCATGCCGCGTCTCTTGGCAAGGCCGATATGTTGCTCCGAGATGTCCGCCTCTGTCACGTGGGTAGCGACCCGGGCAACGCTCGCCCCCAAGTCTGCCGCCATATCCAGGTCCTCCTTCACCCCAATGCCCGGCAACAGGAGCACGGCCAGTTTGGTGTGAGTGAGCACGGAGGCGACGGCCCGAAGGTAGGCTTCGTCGGATGCAGCCGCCCGGCCGTACTGGATGGATGAGCCGCCTAGGCCGTCACCATGCGACACTTCGAGAGTATCAATCCGAGCCGCATCCATAGCCGCGGCGATCGTGGCCATCTGCTCCGGTGTGAATTGGTGTGCCACCGAATGCATGCCGTCGCGCAGGGTAGTGTCCACAATCCGGATGAACTCAGGCATCTGCCACGACCTCCTTCTTCCCAAGAATATGATCGGCCAGCCGTTCTGCAACTCCCACCGCGGCAGCCGTCATGATGTCCAGGTTACCGGAGTAGGTGGGCAAAAAGTCACCGGCCCCCTCCACTTCGATCATGGTCGTCACGAGGTTGCCTTTGACCAGCGGTGGCACCCGCAGCCGGTAGCCGGGCACATAGGTACGCACCTGTTCGATCATCTCCTCCACGGAAGCGCGCACGTCGTCCTCGCGGCAAGAACCCTGCACCTCGCAGTAAATCGTATTGCGCATGAGGATGGGAGGTTCAGCGGGGTTGAGGATAATGATCGCCTTGCCTTTCTGCGCCTTGCCCACGATCTCCAGCCCACGGGCCGTAGTCTGAGTAAATTCGTCAATGTTCTGCCGCGTGCCGGGCCCGGCGCTCTGGGAGCTGATCGTGGCTACAATCTCTGCATAGCAGACAGGGGCCACCCGACCGACAGCGGCGACAATGGGGATGGTGGCCTGGCCACCACAGGTAACAAGGTTGATGTTCAAGCTATCCAGGTGTTCGTCCATGTTGACCGCGGGCACCACGTAGGGCCCCACCGCGGCAGGAGTCAGGTCAATGGCGATCTTTCCAGCCTGTCTGAGTAGCGGTGCGTGCTGCAGGTGCGCCCTGGCGGTGGTAGCGTCAAACACGACCACAATATCCTTCCGTTCCAGCACAGGTCCGATACCGTCGGCCGTGGCGGCAATGCCCAAGGCCGCTGCTCGTTTCAACCCCTCGGACTCGGGGATGATACCGGCCATCATGCACATTTCCAGTTTCGGACTACGCAACACTTTGTACATCAGATCGGTCCCAATGTTTCCTGGACCGATGATGGCTACCTTAAGCCTTCTGTCCATTTTCATCTCTTTGCGTTTCGAATGATGGAGCGGTCGGGCCACTACACAAAGCAAACCGAGACGCTGCCCAGCCGATCCAGCTCAGCCCGGAAATGGTCCCCTGCGGCAGCAGGGGCAGCGGCTGCCAATGCTCCAGAGAGGATGACTTCGCCGGCCTTAAGCGCGACGTCAAACTCGTGCAGCTTATTGGCTAGCCAGGCCACCGCCGCAGCCGGGTGGCCCAGGACGGCCGCTCCCGCGCCGGTGGACAGAATCCGGCCGTTCTTTTCAAACACCATCCCGATCAGCCGCAGGTCTAAGCCGTGAACCGGTGTCATGGCATGGCCCAGCACGACAAAGGCGCTAGACGCATTATCGGCGATCGTATCCTGCAGCTTGATCTTCCAATCTGCGATCCGGCTATCAATGATCTCAAGCGCCGGCAAGACCGCCTCGGTAGCGGCCAGCACATCGGCCACTGTCACCCCGGGTCCGGTCAGGTCTCGCTTAAGCAGAAAGGCGATTTCCGCCTCACAACGCGGCTGCAGCATCCGGTTCGCCGCAATGGTCTGCCCGTTGAGGATGACCATGTCGTCGAGCAGATGGCCAAAGTCTGGCTCAAACACCCCGAATGCTTCCTGCATCGCTCTGCTGGTCAGGCCGATCTTTTTGCCCACGATCCGCCGCCCAGCCTTGAGCCGCTTGTTGATACCGGCCATTTGAATCTGGTACGCCTGGCTGACGGTCATATCGGGAAAACGCGCCAGGAGCGGTTCTACGGGGATGCGTTGCTCCTGAGCCCGTAGCAGCTCGTCGGCCAGGGCCTGCACGTTGATAGAGGTACTCATCTTCGTGTCCTTTCTTCGTCTTTAGTGCTCATGATGGGCATGAGAAGTAGAATGGCTCCAGTGCTGCATCTTGGCAACCAGGACGGTTCGGATCGCGTTGGCAATCTCCTCGGCCAGAGTGTATTTGTTCACCGCACCGCGTTCAAGATGCTGACACACGACCTGCATGGCCATACGCACCTCATCGTGGGGCCCAGGAAGGGTGATCATAAGCGTCGGACCCAATTGGCCGACGGCGATGCGCACCCCTTCCTTTTCATGACGGCCCTGTCCCTTCTCATACCGGACCAACCAGCTTGTGGCGGCCGTCGGATCCACTCGCAACAAGCCCTCGACGCAGCGGTCTTTCGATTCGGCGCCCACGCCGCCGGTGGTGAGCGCCAGCCCATAGCCCTGGTTGGCCGCATCATTGAAGGCGAGGGCCACCGCATGTTCGTCATCATCCAGCACAGGTCCGATAGTGACCCGGAAGCCTCGTTCCTCGAGGATAGACTTTACGAACGGGCTATTGGTATCCTCGATCAAGCCACGGCGTACCTCGAATCCGGTGGGGTAAACAATTGCCCGCCGCGAGATAGCCGAGAGAATTGACTCGGTCATCTGCTGTGTTCGCTGCAGCAGGTCGGGTACCTCGGCCGGATCGAGCGCAATCATGCCAAGAACGCCATCTGAATGGACAGCAGCGTCCTGGGCCAGTTCCACGCCGGGCAGGGTGGACAACCGTTCCAGCAAGGCCCTCTGCTTGCCTGCTATGTCGGCCCCGCGCACGGTACGCCGTAGGATATCAAGGGTCACCCAGTCCTCCTGCACATCCACCACCTGAACCTCCGATGGCTCCAGTCCCAGTACCTCTGCTGCCGCCGCTGCCAGATGGGTCAGATTCACGTGATGCAAGCGGATCCCAGTGACCCATATTTCCGTTTTTTCTAGTAGGTTGTACTCCATGTCAGCCCTGTATGCCCACTACGTCCAGCTTCATGTCCAAAAGTGGTGCATCCACAATTGCGGTGCCAATGTCCAGAATGTGAATACCCAGGTCGGCCAATTTCGGAATGTCCTCAAGCCGAACGTTGCCAGCAAACGCAATCCGTGTGGTCGGATAGGTTGCCGCAGCGCGCAGGGCAGCGACCGCGTCTTGCCATTCGCCTGTGTCAACCATTACCACGCCAGCGCCACCACGACAGGCCCATACCGTCTCCTCAGCAATCGTAGCCTCCTCCCCTCGCACCTGGATCACCTTCACCCCGACCAGCGCCTCCACAGCAGCCAGCGCGGCTGTGATCCCGCCCAGCATGCGCACATAGTTCTTGTCCAGATAGATGAAAGGCTCATCCACAATGCGAAAGGGCATCCCGCCAACTGCCACGGCGTGCCGCACCATCTCCTTCAGCTCAGGCGGCATCTTCTTCCAAGCCCCCGAGACGACCCGCACCCGACCTGCCGCCAGTTCCACCGCCCGTCGGGCTGACGTAGCAATGCCGGATGCCTTGCATAGACATCCCAGCAGCCGCTCTTCCCCCAAGGCGATGGCATGGGCGGTGCCCATCACCGTGGCCACCCGATCCCCAGGCGCCAGCCCGCGGCCCTCCGGACCGGCCCACTCCAGACGCAGTCCCACAGCCTGGGCCTGGGCTTCGGCGGCCGTGGTGCCGGCCAACACGCCCCCCATCGTAGTCGTCAGCCAGGCGATGTATTGCCTTTCACCAAGGCTGGCAAAGATTTGGTGCCGGATATCTGCGGCGTCGACTCGGTGCATCAGAGCATACCCCAGCACCATGCCGGGAATGACGGGCTTATTCCTTCCCGCTTCAGGTACATCGAACGGCGCAACTAGACTGCCGGCTGCAACTGGGCCTGCACTGCCTCTGGGACTTCTAAGCCTCGCTGCCGCAGCCAGCGAGGCAGGAGACGCTCTTCCACCTGCTTCGACACCCTGGGTGCGTTCTGAGTCAAGAACTCAGCGAGCGACGGGCTGACGTTCATACCACCGGCTGCTCCGTCGAACACCAGAATATGGTCCGCGCCAGTGGCACGCTGGGCAAAGTGCATTGCCTTGGTCAGGCTAGGTGCCACCATCGCGTGATCCATATAGTACACATTCTGGGGATCGTCCCGCATGAGCTGCGCTTGCGCCTCACCCACCACCAGCGTCGGCACTTGCTCGGCGAAAAAGACCACCGGGTAGCCTGCCCAGGCATAGTTGTGAATGCACATCTTGATCGCTGGGTTGACTGGCGGCACACCGTCTATAAGCGGTTTGCCGTCCTTGCCGTAATAGGACTCCGTGTACCAGGTGTATGGTGGGAGCGGATTGTCCAGATCAAACAAGTCGATGTTGGCCCCGCAGAAATTGGCATAGATGACGCCCGCCGAAAAGACGTAGGGTACTGGCGCCGGGAAATCGAGAATGGCAATGCATTTGTCAATCTGACCCAGCAGGGTCATGATCTTCCCATAGTAACGGCACCCATCCCGGGTCAGGCGATCGTTCAGCGCATAGAGATCATTGTCGGCATCGACCCGTACCACACCGTGGGGTGCCATGACCAGGAAACAGGCGAAGGCAAATTTGTCCCGTACAAAGGGCGAGTCAAAGATCGCCCTTGCCACAAAGTTGGCCGCTCGGGGCCCCAGGTTTTGATGGTAGGTGGACCGAGTCTCGATGCGGGCGTACGACATGCCGAAGGGTTTTACCGCCCGGTCGACCTGCCGATGAAAGTGGACCTCCCGCACATCCGAGTTATGGGCATGAATGATCCATTTGGCATCGTACGCCTGAGCTAGGCCATACAAGGTCCCAATTTCGGTCTCGATCGGAATTCCCCGGTCGATCGGAGCGATGCCCTCTGCTTTGCCGTGAAAGTGCTCGTCCAGGGCGAAGCGCTTGATATACTCCTCAGTCTCGCGGAAGCGCAGACCCACGCCGGCACGCAGACGGATGTTGTCGGTGCCTGTCCGCTCGTAGACCACGTCGCGAATGGTCCGCAGCATTTCAGCGTAGGCTTCCCCACCCAACAGAGTGAATCCGTGGTGCGAGGCGAGGATGTTGACCGAATCACCGGGGCGGATCATGCTCATGTCCACCCCGGCCAACGCCTGAGTGGCCGCCTCACGGACCGCTGCCGTGCCCCGAGGGCCAGGATAAATGACCGGCGGTAGATCGGGGAACAGTTCTGTGAGCAATACCGAAGTCATTCCCGGCAGTTCGGATCCGCGCATGGTCACCAACTCAGGATCGATACCGTACTGCGACTTGCGTGGTGGGATGGGTTTGAGCGGTTGACGCATGATGACTCCCTCCTTTTTCGCATGAATGCCACACCGAGACGCCCCTGCCACTACTTTTTACCGGCAGCGACCACCCGGTTGAGCAACTCAATGTCTTGATCAAAGTAAAAGCCACGACTGGCATACTTGGCTTTGACGTGCTCCGGCACTTCCCAGGCGGTAATGGTACGGCCATAGAGCTGCCAGCCATGTTCCAAGGTCGGTTTGAAGGGCAGACCGGCTGCCTCAAGGAGCCGAAGGATGGGTTGCGTGCACTCCACTTTGCATCCGGTCCGAACCCCCACATACTGGGAAAGTTCCTCAGGTGTATGATAGCCTTTCAAGATCGCTGCGGCTACCTCCTCCGCTCGAGTTGTGGTGCAGTAGCAGATGATCTGTTCCGGGTTCAGGCGCGCCTTGCGGCAGAGGTCCGCGATCTCTTGCCAGGGCACATCCTCGATGGAGATGCCAATGCTGTGCGGTGAGGGATGACGCACCATGTGCAACGCATGGGAAGGACATCGTTGTTCACAGGCCCAACAGCCCACACACTTGACTTTGTCAATCACGGCAAGCGGCTTGGAACGCACCGCTTTGTCGAAGCGCTGTAAATGGATAGCCAGAGTGGGACAGACTTTTTCGCAAGTGCCACACCCGCTACACTCATCCTCGTTGACTTCTGCCAATAGGTTCACGATCCGCATCGATTTCCTCCTGTTCGTCCCCTTCGGGGAGAGGCTCCCGGTACCCGAGCTGATAAGAGACCTGTGCAGCCGCCGCCACCACCGCCCGAATAATCTCGGCTCTCCGGTCTGGGCCTAGCCGGACCGATGGCCCGGCTATGGAAAGAGCCCCCACAACCTGGCGAGTGTGATCTCGAATTGGCGCGCCCACACAGCTCAGTCCCTCAAAGATCTCCTCATTGTCCAGAGCATAGCCGCAGCGGCGAATCTTTTCCAGCTCCGCCTTGAGCAGTTGCTTGTCGGTGATGGTGTTCTGGGTCCACGCCCGTAGCTCCGCGCTGGCCAGCAATCTGTCCAGTTCCTCCGTGGGCATAAAGGCCAGAATTGCCTTTCCCACTGCGGTACAGTAGGCAGGAAGCCGATATCCCACTTGCGACACAATACGCATGGACCGCGAGCATTCCCGCTTGTCGATGTAGATGACCTCCAATCCGTCGGCAACCACCAGGTGAGCAGTTTCCTGGAACTCGTCCACCAGCCGCTGCAGAACAGGCCCCGCACTGGTCCGCAAGTCCAGCCGAGAGACAGCCACCGTCCCCAGTTCAAACAGTTTGATGCCCAAGACGTAAAGGCTGTTTGTTTCCTGGGCAACCAGTCCCCGCTGCTTGAGGGTCGCCAGCAGTCCGTGGACCGTGCTTCTGGAGAGGCCCAGGTCGTGGGCCAAATCCGATAGCGAGGCGCAGCCGCCGCGCCTCGCCATCCGTTCGAGGATCTCGACCGCACGATCCACGGACTGGATTGTCACGCTCCTGCTTGTCATCCCTGTACAAGTCCCCACCGGATGCCGTTGTCGTGTGAGCTGGACCAGATCGTCCTACGGGGTGGCCCCACGGCAATCGCCGCAAGGCCATCCTCACGCCTCATACATCCAGGATGGTATAGCGGCCGTATGGCACAAACGCAACCCGGGCATCGGGACCGTGTCGCTTCAAGGCCGCGGCAAAGGCCTCCTCCAGAGACTCGGTGGCATCCAGCCCAGCTCCCCGACTCATCTCCAGGTTCTCCTTTTGAGTTACAATGGTGAGATGCTTGCGGGTCATGACCTCGTAGATCTTCCACCAGATGCAGCCGGCCCACAGCTCGCGGTCCTTGGCATAGAAGGCTTTGAGGGCCTTATCCCGGTTGGCTGCGGACGGAGGCATGTATTCCTTCATGAGGTCCATCAACGCAAAGCCGGGCCAGGCACCGTAGCCCGGGCACGGTGTGGCTTGGATGATCGTCCCGCCATCCTTCACGATCGGATCACAGTTGACTGCGGCCCAACCTGTGTGGAAGAAGAGATGGTTGGTTGGCGCGCTAGAGCCGGTGATCACAATGTCGGCGGGCGCTCCGGCGAACTGGGCGGCGTCAAAGCGGTATACGGCGTCATAGGCCCTGATCGCTGCCTTGTGCGCCTCGACAAAATCGCCCGCCCCAACGTAGGTGACCTCGAACCGGTTGTTGACGATGACATGGACTCCCATGCTGAGGCCAACGATCCGAGCTGCTTCATACTTGTCCAGTTGCATATGGCAATCGTTGTTGCCCGGGCGGCAGTCTGGGGTCAGTGAGAACACATGGTTCATCTCGATGGTTTCGTTGCTGGCAATGGCCGGGATGACCATGCCTGAGCCGCCGTACCCCCACAGAGTTGCCTGAGTAGTGGAGATGGTGATCTTGACGTCCGCTTCGGCCACGGGCTTGAGGACAAAGACAGGGATGCCGCGGGTAGTCATCCCCACGTAAGTATAGTTCTCCGGCTTGCTCACGTCGTTACAGATGATGGGGATGCCACTGGCGATCACGCCCTTGCCCAGTTTGTGCTCGATTTCTTCCGGGCTGAGCGGTGGTACCTTGCCGCAGCCAATCACGATCGTGACCTCGGCTCCTGCAGCCCGGATGACGTCCAGGATCGGCGGCAGGATCCGATGCGCTGGAGCGGCTCGGAACTGGTTTTCGGTGATGATCGCCACCTTGTCGCCTCGGCGGACCATCTGGGAAAGTGGTTTGGTGCCGAGGGGATGCTCTACGGCATAGGCGGTAGCTGCCGTGACATCCGGCAGCGCCATAGGCTCTTTCGGGATGAAAGAGCCGACCAGGTTTCGGTCCGGCACGTTGAGTTCCAGCACCACGCCAGTCTCTTCAGCCGTCTCGAATGGGACTTGGATCTTGGCCATTTCTGCACCTCCTTATAGTGATTGTGGACCTTACCTACACACCGTCATAGTTTGAACCTACCACCCGCTGCTGACACCCGGCGTCGAGAGCGCTCTCGTGAGACAAAACGGACTACACCTACTCCCCCGATTGATTCGACAATGCCGAATAGCAATCGGTAATCACGAAAATAGTATACACCATGAACCCCGTGTTGTCAAGGGCCAGATTCAGGGATCCGCCAGCGAATGAATGTGGCGTCTTGACAGCGCTTTTGTTGTCGCATATAATGACGGTGCCGCGATTGCGAGTCTCTGGAATTGAATCGGGCCTCCAGGCAGTGGCCGATTGTTGCTCCTTTGGCAGACAGTAGTTGCCCATAGGTTATCAGGTGATGGTTTTCGACCTAGTGGATAGTTTAGCGGTCATGGGAGGTACGCATGTTGTTCAGAACGATCGCTTGGAGAGCTCTTTTTAGCCTGATGCTTCTAAACGTATTACCAATCTTTCCGACTGCTGTGATAGCAGCGCGGAACGTGACACGCACGAATCCTCGGAGGCAACCTTTATCCACGCCGCTGGAGATCCTTACTATCCCGACAAATGGAGATCCAGTTAGTACCAGCACAGCGCTTGCTACAGGCACTCAGTATACCGTCCGCCTGTCTGGCACGTGGGTATGGGGCGGCTGCGACCCCCAAGCATGCCCAGAAGGTGGACCGGATCATCTGCGCTGGGGCGACGCAGGGTATCTCACTGATAATCACTGGATTGGGTTTGCTTCCTCGTACCGGTCGTCCCACATCTACCTGGAAGTCAATGGAAGCCGGGCAAATGTAGGGGCTTACAGCTCAGACCATATTTATCGTCTGTCGATGACTGGGAATGGATCACCAATCACCTTTCGTATCCACGATATCAGCGGATGCTACGGTGACAATGCTGGTCCTGTGGTGACCCCATGAAACTGGACACTTTTGGAGCCGTTTTTGGTGAACAGCGACAGGCTGCTCATGTCCGCGGCGCCACTGTTCCTCGAACTCAGCCGGCGTGAGGTAGCCCAACGAGGAGTGGATCCGCTTGTGGATGTAGACGTCGTTCAGGAACCGGCCCAACTGAGACACGGCATCCGTATAGCATTCGTACTCCGACAGGTCAACCTCCTCCTCTTTGATCGTGCGGATGAGCCGCTCGGCATAGCCGTTCTGCCACGCCTCGCCGATCTTGGCCATGCTGATTTCGGCGCCGACGGCTCGAAGCATCTCAATGTAGGCTTCGGCGGCGTACTGGATGCCCTGGTCCGAGTGGTGAATCTCCCGCCTATGGTCGGCCAGCGCCCGGTCTAGGGCGATCAGCGTCAACGTCTGGTCCAGGCTGCGCCCCAGGTGCCAGCCCCGGATGCTGCGCGTGAACACGTCCATGATCACCGCCAGGTAGACGAACTCGTCGCGCAAGCGGATGTAGGTGATGTCAGACACCCAGACCTGGTCAGGACGCACGATTTCCATGCCCTGCACCAGGTTGGGATAGCGCGGGAAATCGTGCTCGCTATTGGTCGTTTTCTTGGCCTTTCGCCTGGTTTTGACCTGCAAGCCCAGTTCCCGCATCAGACGCTGCACCCGTTTCTTGTTCACCTCCCACCCATGGCGCTGCAACTGTTTGGTGACGCGGCGGTACCCGTAGGTCGGCCATTCGACGACCACGTCCTCGATCGCGCTCTTGACCTCGTTCTCATCTTGCCGCTTGGCTTGGTAGTAGTAGCTGCTCCTGGGACAGCCAAGCAGATCGCACAGCAGGCTTACCGCATAGTCGTTGACCAGCATCTGGATCACCTGGCGTTTCTGCTCAAGGGCGAGGTCAAGATGTCCGAGGCTTTTTTGCCGCTTCCTGCTCCATGGTCAGACGCCCCACCATGCGCTCCAGCTCGGCGATGCGCTGTGGCTCGTCGCCTCGGCCTGGTTGGGTGGCAAAGATCTCAGGCGCCCGTTTCAGGAACTCGGCTTTCCAACGACAGAAGACCGGTGCTCTCAATTGGTGCTCCCGGCAGATCTCAGCCATGGTCTTGACTCCGGTGAGTTCTTCGATCACGAGGCGGGCTTTGAACTCCGGTTTGAAGTTTCGCCGCTTGGTCATTGTGTTTCCCCCTTCCTGGACTCATTGTACATTAACTGTCGCACCTGTCCAGTTTCTGGGGGTCACTACACTGCCTCCAAAAGGGCTAGATACCCAAAGTTACGCAGGTCAATGGCCGCCCAACGGCTGGCGTTAGCGGCAGGGCGGACAGGGGAGACTCCATCACCAACCCGAGCGATTGCCAGCGAAGCTGCTCCGTACCCGCAGGGCGAAGCCCTGTCCGCTGCACGCTTTGTTGGGCGGCATCATGAACCATATTACTTCTGCCCGCCCGCGGGATACAGAGGTGGCTTCGTAAGGGTTACAAACCATGCGAGTGACTACCGCCACGATGCCCCTGCAAAATACGTTCAACCCCCACCCAGCCAATATATCGTGGAGTTGTCCAGCCAGGTGTAGCCTCCAATTGTTCAATCGCCAGGTAGTCATCCTCACGTACTTTGTCCCATGCGTGAATGACCTTGCCATCCCCACAGCACAAGCCCACATGCCCCCAATTCTTGGTGACACCATCGATGGGTCCGATACAGTCGTAAAAAAACAAAAGCCCCGGGCGGTGGCACTCCCGCTTCTCTTTGCACTGCATATGCCTCGGCCGACTCCTTTGCGGTACTACCGCCGAATATCTCTATGCCATTGCTCTGTTCATAAGCATCTTCTACGAAGGCCAGACAAAGAAAGCGATAATCTCTGGATTCCAATTGGTTCTTTGCCCACCGTATGGCATTTTGAACATATGACTGATAATCCATGCTTGGCTCCCAATTGATGACCGAATTATACCTATCCAACACGCAGGTGACGTGCCGCCCAACGGTTGGCTTCACCCGCACGCGAAGCGAAGCGGAGCGTGTCGGGTGCAACTCCCCCTGGCTGGCGCGGCCAGCCTTCCTACCGAGCGAAACAGTGACAAGCCCCCTCGACTGTGATTTACTATCGGCGTCAGGCACGCAAGCCGTGCTTGCGCATTGGTGTCCGGGCACACCGCCCGACCCGAGGTGCAACCTGGTTTCCGGCTACGATGATTTCTTCTCTGGTGGCGCCTCCGGCGACCCCGATTTGCAAGCTATCTTACCTTGGTGGCCGGGCCTGGCACAATCCTTCGTCCAGGAGGTTTCCCTATGGCTCGCTCCAAATCAACCGCCCACTCCCTCGAGCAGGGCGAAATCCGCTCTACCGACGGCTTGCCCGTCGTCACCCCCCACGCCGCCGGCGCCGACATCGGCGCTCAGCAGATCTACGTCTGCATCCCCGGCCCCGACCAGACCCAAATCGCGCGCTCCTTCGGCACCTACACCGCCGACCTCCACACCCTGGCCGACTGGCTGGTCGAGAACGGCGCATCCAGACCATTGCCATGGAATCCACCGGCGTCTACTGGATCCCCCTCTTCGAGGTGCTGGAGCAACGGGGGATCCACTGCTGCCTCATCAGCGGCAACCTCGCCCGCCGCCTCCCCGCCCGCCACAAGACCGATGTCCTGGACTGTCAGTGGATCCAAACCCTGCACAGCCTGGGCTTGCTGACCGAGTCCTTTCGGCAAAGCACTTCACCTCCTGGCTCAAGCTCTGCCCTAATAACCAGATCACCGGCGGCAAGACCATCCGTTCCTCCGCCGGCAAGAGCCATAACCGTGCCCGCCAGGCTTTCCTCCAGGCCGCTGCTTCGGTCGCCCGCAGCCACTGTGCCTTTGGCGCCTTCTATCGCCGCCTCAAGGCGCGGGTTGGCCCCGCCCAGGCCCAGGTGGCCACTGCCCACAAGATTGCCCGGGTGGTCTACCATCTGTGAAAGCACAAGCTAGAGTATCAGCGACTGAGCGCCCAGGAATAAGGACAGCAATTCCGCGAAGGGAGATCCGTCACCTCCAACGCAAAGCGGCTCGTCTGGGTTTTACCCTCTCTCCCCAAGCGGCAGCCGGACCTGTTTCTTAGCAAGCCGTTGTTAGCCGCCTGGTATTCTAGGGGCATTCCGCTTCTTCTGCTTGAATTCTGGTCGCACAGGTAATGCCCATCTTCTCCATGTCCTTAATAAGACGGAACGGATTAACTAGGTGTCCCATCATCCAGAGGCCGGGCTTTCTGGCGAAACCATCCAGGTACTGCAATAAGGTTGCAACGACTGGAATGGCGGTCAGTTCGTACCCGTCGGGATGGGCAACGCTTGACTGTACCGTGACTTGGCGCCCATCTTTCAGACCGGCAGCCTGAACCTGAAGTTCAACCCGATAGGGTGGTTTGTGAAAGGTGCCCATCCCCCACCACAAGAATCTACCGATGGGACGGACGGCCTTCGGCATCATCTTAAGCCAGGCCCAAGTGATCGGCATTACCACCCAATCCAACAGCCAATGCATTTCCGAAATGTAAAAGCCCGTTTCACGCAGTGAGGGGAACATGGAGGGCAAAGGGCGCAACTCTTCGAAAAACATGGAATAACAGCGTCGGCGTCCGATACCACCGCCAAAATCAAAAGTGCGCACTTCGTATGAATTGACCTTCGTCCATGATCCATTTTTGAAGACCTGCCCGTTGTATTCTCTGAAACTCTCGACCAACTCATCCACCGCTTCGGAATGCAGCAAGTCTTTGCCCATGTTCAGATAGCACAACGTGACGGCGCTTTCAATACTATCCAAATGAGCGGCGGCATAGCGCACCAACGCAGAGGGCAACCCCGGATGGAAGCCGGCTTCAGTAATGAAACAACGGCCCGCCTGTTCGATTTCATCCGCCAAAGATTGCAACAACGCAAATTTCTGAGCACCGAGTTGCACGTCCAAATAGTCCAAACCCATTTCCAAAGAGGTTCGGATGACATTTTCGGCATACGCGGTGGTGGGCGCAGCGAATCTGTTTGTGACGCATCAGCGTAGATTGCTTTGACACGATGGTTAGGATATTGCTGATTGAGTTTATCAACCAGGGCTTGTGCCCTGTCGAGGTGCCTCGCTGCAATCGTTATATCCGCTTCGGAGTTCTCTAACAGATGCTGTACAATCAATCTACCCGTATAACCTGTGCCACCCAGGACCAGGATTTTTGGCATGCTTTATTCTCTCTCCTTCTCTTTAGCGGCTAATTAGGTCGGACGCAAGCGGAGCGAAGCGTCCGACCTAATGGGGCGGCGGCTGTTCCCATCCGCCAGTTAGGCGGCTAGCTCGCTCCGCTCGCGTCCGCCTAACTGGCGGATGGAGCCGACCCTTGCGTCGGCGCTGACGCGCCTCCGCCACGGGCGGCTCATCCGCCGCCCCAGTATACGGAATCTGACTTTCTCTCTCGCTATCGGGGTTTAGACGGCATTGAACCTAACCCTCCGTGTGGGTTGCGATCACGGAAGACTTCTGTGGAATAAGCCGACTCTGGCTCTTTTCGGTGTGTCGCATCTGCGATTGCCGGGTGAATTGATTATAAGACAGAATTCGCGAAAGGTCAAATCGTGTGGATAAAAGCCCTTTGCCACGGGTTGCCTTGTGTGCTACAATGTGGCAGTTTTAGAGTCCTGATCCTGAGGAGGTCAATATTAGATGAATACCAACACAACGATTCGCGCCAGAGCCGGGCTGTGGACCACCGCCTTGTTCCTGTTCAGTCTGTTCCTGGTCGGGGCGCTGTGGATCGCCATAGAGCCTGGTCAGGCGTTGAGCCCGGTGCCGGCCGGCGCGGGCGGCCAGACGGCGGGCAGCCTGCCGCTCAGCAGCCTGTATACCGTCACTGTGCCGCTGACCCTCAAAGACTATGCGGAGGCCCGCTTCACCATCGTCAAGAGCGTCACACCGGACCGTCTGCTCAGTGCGCCAGCGGCGATCGTGACCTACACGGTCACGATCGTCAACGTGGGCGACGAGCCCGGCGTGCTGGACGCCGTGGTTGACACTCTGCCGGACGGGTTTACTTTCCAGAACATGGTGGTCGCACAGAGCGACGTGGACTCTTCTCCGAGCGGGACCACCGGCACGATCCGCTGGGCAGGGCCGCCGTGGAATATGGCGGCGGGTCAGCAGATGCGGTTGGTCTATACCGTTCAGGCCAGCGAGACACCGGGGACCTATACGAACTGGGCGGATGTCGAGGCGTCGCTGGGCAAGCCGCCCGCTGGGCCGGCCTCGGCCACGGTGACGGTCTTGCCGAACGTCCTGCTACAGGAAGACTTTGACAGCGGGATCGGCCGCTGGACTGAGTTCCTGAACTACAAATATCGTCTGGCGCCAGGCCAGTGGTATTGGGGACCGCACGACGGCGTTGACGGCAGCGGCGCCCTGTCCCACGACGCCCTGCGCGTGCCCGGTAAGGTCGCCGCCGATGCGCTGATGATGTACTTGCAGGAGGGGGCCCAGGACTGGACCAACTACCGGGTCCAGACCGAGCAGTACCTGACCGGCGGGGTGACGGCCGACGGCCAGCTTGAGCCGGAGGACGGCTTCCCGATCGGCCTGTGGGTGCGCGGCCATTATCAGGAGAGCGAGGTCAATGGGCAGTGGATCACCGGCTACTATGTGGTCGTCAAGAGTTCGGACGACCCGGCCGTCCACTGGGTGCGCCTGGCGCAACCGCAGATCCCGGGCGACTGCACCACCTCGTGCGACAACCCCAATACCCAGTATGCCTTTAATAACGTCAAAGTGCTATGTGACTGGTATCAGAACGGATGCGGCACCGCTTTCCCCGGCGAGTACGAGCACTTTCAATGGTACACCCTCACCGTCGAGGTACGCGACAACCACATCAAGGCCTGGCTGAACGGTGAGCTGGCCTTTGACTACACCGACGACAACCAGCCCTTCCTGACCGGCACCGTCGGCCTCAAGGTCCACGAGACCAAGATCGCCAGCTTTGATAACCTTATCGTCACCCAATTGCCCTAGCTGCCGGCCCGGGGCGGTCCGTCCACTACAGGGGCGGGCGCTCACGCCCGCCCTCTACGTTCTCTTGGCCTAACATCCGAGGAGCGAGGCGCCCCAGATGCTGACGCGCCGCCGCCCTCCTACCAGGAGACTTCGACGGTGCGCACGGTGGCGACCCAGCGGATCGTCTCGTTGTTGCCCTGGACCTGGATAAAGAGGGCATCCAGGGCATCGCTGGCGACTGCCTGGACATTCCAGACCGGGTCATCCTCGCCGAGGGCCGTCACCGATGGCGTTCCGATAAAGGCCACCGTTCCGGCGACGTTCTCCACGACGCCCCGGATATAGTACCCGGCCGACTCGCCACCCTGCGTTCGGCCCACCACCAGGGCGTCAAAGGCGAGGGTGCGGCCCGGAGCAACCGTGAGGAACGTCGAAGGAGTGTCATTGCCGTTCAGATACAGGTCGTACCAGACGCCGGCGGTGCAGGTTCGCAGGATGCGCATCACATAGAGCGAAGTCTGGGCATCGCCATCGTTGGCAAGTCTCCCGCTGGCGTAGGCCATCTCGCCGTAGTGGGTCGCCTTGGCGGCATAACCGCCCGGGATGGTGGCATAGTCGCCGCTGGCGGTGTTGCCCCGGCCGCCAGTGACGGTGGCGGCCTCGCCGCTGGCGGAGTTGCTATCGCCCCCGCTGACGGTGGCGAAGCGGTCGCTGGCGGCGTTGAGATCGCCCCCGCCGACGGTTGCCCCGTAGCCGCTGGCGGCGTTGCCCGCACCGCCGCCGACAGCAGCCGCGTAGCCGCTGGCGGTGTTGTTCCCACCCCCGCCGACAGTGGCCATGTAGCCGCTGGCGGTGTTCTGATAGCCTCCACCGACGGTGGCATACATCCGGTCATCTACCGTCCCCGCGCCGTCGCCGGCCTGGTTATACCCGCCGCCGCCGATCGCGCCGTAATTGTCGGTGACGCGGTTGCTCGTGGCCTGCGGATTGTTCGGGTCCGTTGGCCCTCCGCCGGCAATGGTGGCATAGGAGGCCGCCGCGGCGTTGTAGGAACCCCCACCCACGGTAGCCGCGTAGCCGCTGGCGGTGTTGCTCGCACCGCCGCCGACGGTAGCCTCATAGCCGCTGGCGGTGTTGGCCCAGCCTCCGCCGACGGTAGCCGCGCCGCCGCTGGCGCTGTTGGTACTGCCCCCGCCGACGGTGTCATAGCCATTGCTGGCGGTGTTGCCCGCACCGCCGCCGACAATAGCCGCGTAGCCGCTGGCGGTGTTGCTCGCACCGCCGCCGACGGTAGCGTAGAAGCCGCTGGCGGTGTTGGCCCAGCCTCCGCCGACGGTAGCCACGAATTCACTGGCGGTGTTGCTCGAGCCTCCGCCGACCGTGGCATAGTCACTGCTGGCGGTGTTGCTCTCGCCCCCGCCGACGGTGGCATAGTCACTGCTGGCGGTGTTGCTCTTTCCCCCACCGACGGTAGTGTAGGAGGCATTGCTCGTGTCGGCATCGCCGTCGCCGGCCTGGTTGTGCCCGCCCCCGCCGATCGCGCCGTAATTGTCGGTGACGCGGTTATTCGTCGCCTGCGGATTGTTCGGGTCGGATGGCCCTCCGCCGGCGATGGTGGCATAGGAGGCCGCCGCGGTATTGTAGGAGCCCCCACCCACGGTCGCGTCATGGCCGCTGGCGGTGTTGTGATAGCCCCCGCCGACGGTAGCGCGTTCGCCAGAGGCGGTGTTGCTCCCACCGCCGCCGACCGTAGCCATGAGGCCACTGGCGGTGTTGGTACTGCCCCCGCCGACGGTGGCGTAGGCCCGGTTGTTTAATGTCCCGTCATCGTCCCCCGCCGTGTTGTTGGAGCCACCGCCGATCGTGCCATAGTCGTCGGTGACGCGATTGAGCTTTCCGCTGGCTCCACCGCCACTAACCGTCGCGCCCACCACGCCGCTGGTCACGCTATTGCCGCTGTAGCCGCCGATCAGGTTCGGGCTGGTGGCGTTTGGCTGGGTCCACAGGCCGGGCAGTGCCAGCGCGTAGGGCGCGGCCGTCAGCGGCTGGCGGGGCGAGAGGGTGGTGTAGGAGCCGCTCCCGGCTGGACAGCGGACGAGTATCTCCAGCCAGCGGGCCTCGCCCCGGAAGCTGCCGGGAAAGTCCATGTCGGGGATGGTGAACAGACCCTGGCTGACCGACACATTGGCTCTGCCCAGCGTCTGGATGGGGCTTCCGCCGCTCTCCACGCCGTATAGGTTAAAGATAAAGTCACAGGTGCCGTCATACGGAAGGCCGTCCTTCTTGAGGTGGCCCTGGTAGGTGAAGGCCGTACTCATCACAGCCTCGATGCCTGCTTCTCCCTGGGGCGGCGCGCCCTCTCCCGGCGGCTCCGGCCCCTGGGCCTGGGTCAGGCCCGCCGCCAGCGCCAGTACGGCCACCGCCACGATGCTCCCCATCATCGCCCATTTGCCTTTCATCTTACACCTCCCGATTTAGATTCCGGAGAGAACGTTTTGGAATCTGGACTGATGGCCCATTGCCCATCGCCGCTGTCTGTGAATGCCAGCGGCATCAGTTCAATTATAGGACATATGCGATAATCTGTCAAGGGGATCGGGATCGTGCCTGACAAGGAGGGGAGCCTTGAAGCGGGTTGTCCGGCGGAAGGGCGCAACGGTCTGTCAACGAATGGGAAACGAATCAACGAATGGGCGACGGGCGACCGGGCCGGTCGCCCCTACGGCCTCGGCCCTCGCTCCGGGCCCCTCTCCCCGGCCCCCTCCCCGCATGCGGGGAGGGGGTGTGGGGGAGGGGTGATCGGGTGCGCGGGGAGGGGAGCTTTCCGGCGGGTTGTCCGGCTAAAGCCTCGACTCTGGAGTGGAGCCATCAGGCGGGTGGTCCGGCGGAAGCCTCGACTC